>NZ_JBIYED010000008.1:0-168693 GCF_044909335.1 Curtobacterium sp. AB7
CCCCGCCCGCCCCCCCCCCGCCCACGCCCCGCCCCCCCCGCGCCGGCGGGGGCCCCCCCCCCCCCCCCCCCCCCCCCCGGGCGCCCCCCCCCCGCCCCCCCCCCCCCCCCCCCGCCGCGCCGCCGCCCGCCCCCCCCCCCCCCCCCCCCCGCCTCCAGGCAGTCACCTGTACCACCCCCGGAAAGGACCCGACATGGCTCCCGCCATCTCCCTGCAGCTCTACACGGTGAACGCCGCGCTGGAGCCCGACCTCGACGGCGGCGTCCGCCGCCTTGCCGAGATCGGCTTCGACACCGTCGAGGCGTTCGCGTTCGTGGACCGAGCACCGCAGCTCAAGTCCGCGTTCGACGCCTACGGCATCACCGCGAAGACCGGCCACGCGTTCCTGGTCGAGGAGACGATCCCGCTGCCCGACGGCACCGTGATGACCGCTCCGTCGCACGCCGACACGTTCGCCGCGGCGAAGGAACTCGGCCTCGAGATCGTCATCGATCCGTTCGTCGGGCCCGACGCGTGGACGACCCGCGGGGGCGTCGAGCGCGTCGCCGCACGACTGAACGCCGCCGCCGTCGAGGCCGCCGAGCACGGTCTGCGCGTCGGCTACCACAACCACGACCACGAGCTCCGTCCGCAGATCGACGGGCAGCCCGCGCTGCAGGTGCTCGCGTCGCTGCTCGACCCGGCCGTGGTGCTCGAGCTCGACCTGTACTGGGCATCGGCCGCGGGCATCGACGTCGTCGCGTTCATCGAGGAGCTCGGTGACCGCATCGTCGCCGTGCACGTCAAGGACGGTCCGATGCGCGACGACATCTCCACCGCGACGATCCCCACCGACCAGACCCCGGCCGGCCAGGGCGACGTCCGGCTCGCCGAGGCGCTGCGTGCGGCGACGGCGCTCGAGTACGCCGTCATCGAGTTCGACGGGTTCGACGGGGACGTCTTCGACGGCGTGCAGCAGTCGTACGAGTGGCTCGCGGCACAGCTCGCGCCGGCCGGTTCGTCGTCCGCATCGGAGGTGTCCGCATGACCCGCACCGGACGCGTCGGCATCGGCTTCATCGGCGCCGGCATGATCAGCGAGCAGTACCTGGCGAACCTCACGACGTTCCCCGACGTCGAGGTCGTCCGGATCGGCGACATCGACACGGAGCGCGCCGCGGCGTCGGCTTCGAAGTGGGGTGTCGCGGCCTCGGGCGACGGCGCATCCGTGCTCGCCGACCCCGACGTCGAGATCGTCATCAACCTGACGCTCCCCGCCACGCACGTCGCCGTCTCGATGGACGCACTGCGTGCCGGCAAGCACGTGTGGAGCGAGAAGCCGATCGGCGTGGACCGTGCCTCGGCCGCATCGCTCGTCGAACTCGCCGACTCCCTCGGCCTGAAGCTCGGCATCGCCCCCGACACCGTGCTCGGCCCGGGCTGGCAGACCGCCAAGCGAGCGATCGAGGCCGGTGTGATCGGCACCCCGCTCACCGCGGTCACGAGCATGCAGTGGCAGGGGCCGGACGTGTTCCACCCGAACGCGTCGTTCCTCTACGCCAAGGGTGCGGGCCCGTTGTTCGACATCGGCCCGTACTACTTCACGGCGCTCGTGCACCTGCTCGGACCGATCGACTCCGTCGTCGCGACGGGGTCTCAGTCGCGGTCGACGCGGCAGTTGGTCGTCGGACCGAACGCCGGCGACTCGTTCCCCGTCGAGGTGCCGACCCATGTCTCCGTCCTGACCTCGTTCGAGCAGGGCGGCAACGCACAGTCGCTGCTGTCGTTCGACACCCCGCTGTTCCGCCACGGCGTGTTCGAGGTCAACGGGACCGAGGGCACGATCGTCCTGCCCGACCCGAACACGTTCGGTGGTGGGCACCCGATCCGGATCGCGCGACCGCTGACCGCGGACGCGACGTTCCCCTTCTCGCAGGAGTGGGACGTGCTGCTCGACGAGGAGCCCACCGTCGGCCGTGGGCTCGGCGTGCTCGACATGGCGCGGGCGATCCGCGGTGGTGGGTCGCACATCGCGACCGGCGAGGTCGGGTACCACGTGCTCGACACCATGGTCGCGGTCGAGGAGTCGATCGCCGCCCGCTCGTTCATCGAGGTCGAGTCGACCGTCGCACCGATCGCGTCGCTGCCCGAGGACTTCGACCCGCTCGCGGCGACGCTGGAGGGCGCGCAGGTCTGAGGGCTCGCTCGACTGGCGGGATCGACCCGGAACGACATCCCCGACGTCGTACGACGACGGGGATGTCGTTCTGCGTCGGCGCCGGTCTCAGCGAGCTGCGTGCGAGCGGAGTGCCACGACGACCTGGTCGAGGAAGTCGTCGACCTGGTCCTGGTCGTAGCCCTCGCGGAACTTCGTCGGTTGGAACCGCACGGCGGTCACGTCATCCGGCGTGAGCGGATCCACCGGCCGCCCCTGCTCGTACCCGGCGAGGGTGGTCTGGATCCGGTCGAGGAACGCATCGACCTCACCCTGGTCGTAGCCCTCCCGCCACTTGGTCGGTCGGAACCGCTTGTCGGACACGTCCTTCGCGAGCATGTGCTCCCCCTTCTGCATGCCCGTCATGCTCTCACGGACGTGCGCAGCGGCAGCGGCAGCGGCAGGGTAGGCGGGGGTCAGGGCTGCGGCAGTCGGCGGCCGAACACCGCGCTGAGGAAGCGCGCGAAGCGGGTCTCCGTCGGCTCCTCTGTCCGGACCGCGCGCGTCGGCGACCGGAACGCCAGGTCGTGCAGCATGTTCCGCTTCGAGCCGTCCCAGTTCGCGAACAGGTAGGTGCCGCCGATGAACGACATGCTCCGGACCGGCGTGCGCTTCCAGGAGTCGGCAGCCACGTAGTAGCCGGTGTGGCCGGAGCTGATGTGCTGGATCACGGTGTCGACGTCGATGACGCTGGTGGTCGTCACGACGGCGGTGATGCCCGTGCGGTCACGGGCGACGTACTCGATGAGGTGTTCGGTCACGGTTGGACTCTTCGTCGCAGAGGCGGGACGCCACGACGGTGAACGTGGCGAAGGGTGTTCGGAACCGCCGTTGCTTCCGACAGCAGAATACGTCCGGTTCGCCGTGGCGTCACCGGAATGTCCGACGGTCGCACACGCTCGATCGCTCAGTCGGGTCGGCGGACCACCCACGAAGCGATCAGGTCGACGGCAGCCGCGAAGTCGATGCTGCCCGGTCGGTTGAGGAAGGCGTGCCGGCTGTCGGGCAGGACGTGACGTTCGAGATCGACCCCCGCGGCACCGAGTTGCCGTGCGAACCGGTCGCCGGATGCGCGCATCGTGTCCCGCTCGGCGTCGAGCACCAGGGTGCGCGGGAACGTGCTGAGGTCCTCCGGTGCCGGGAACGCTCCGGCGCCGAGCGGCCCGGCGTAGGTGCGGTTCGCGGCGTCGAGCAACAGTGGAGCGTGCGTGATCCGCCGGTGCCCGCGGACGAGGCGCTGCACCGCTGGGTCGCGGGGGAGTCGCGCGTGGAAGAACCCGTACGCGAGCACGGTGCCGGCCAGGGGCGGGCCAGCGGCGACCGCCGACGCCGCGAGGCATGCGCCGGCACTCGCGCCACCGAGCACCAGGCCGGCCGGGCACTCCTCCGCGAGCGAGCGGAGCACCGCTACGACCTCGTCCCGCGCGTGCGGTGCACGTCGGCGTGCTCGTGGACCCGTCCGCCCGATCCAGGGCATGCCGGGCAGCGGACCGAGGCGGTAGTCGACGGTGATCACCGGGATGCCGCGGGCGCTGAGTGCACGGGCCACGGCGTCCGACTCGGGCAGGTCGAGGCTGCCCCGGAAGAACCCACCCCCGTGCAGCCAGACCAGCGTCGGAGCTGGGGCGGGGTCCTGCGGGCGGTAGCGCCGGATCGGGACCGGTCCGTGCGGACCCACGACGTGGTCGTCCACGACGTCCGCCGATGCCCCGATGCCCTGTCCCCGCATGCCAGCAGACTACGGGCCGGTAACGATGCGAGCGCCGACACTGCCGTCGGTGCACCGTGGAGTGGTGCGCACCTCGAAGACTGCTCTGTTCCTGACCGGCGCGGCCGTGGTCGCCCTGCTGACCGGCTGTTCCGGTGGCGGGGACGGTGGCGACGCGACCCCGACCGTCACCGAGACCGTGACCGCGGCGCCGACGGACACGGCAGCCACCCCGTCGCCGACGAGCACGCCGACACCGACGCCGACCCCCACCCCGACCTGTGGTCCCGCGACCGGCTCCGAGGCAGCAGCCGCCGGGGTCGCTGCGCTGCCCTCGCCCGCCGGCCTCGAGGACACCAAGTGGGACGCTGCGAACGCCGACTACACCGGCTACGACGCCTGCGCCACCCTGTCCTGGTCCGTCGTCGCGCCCGAGTTCGGCACCGCGGGGTCGCCGTACGCGATCCTGCTCTTCCACCAGGGCCGGTACCTCGGCACCGCGACGTCCGAGCAGTACGCGTTCGAGCCGGCCATCGAGCGGTTGGCCGACGCCTCGATCAAGGTCACCTACACGTACGCGAAGGCGAACGAGGCGAACGCTGACGCATCCGGTCGCACCACCGCGACGTACATCTGGAACGACGGCACCGAGCGCGTCGACATGACCGGCGAGGTCCCGCCCGTCGGCTGACCCGGCGTCGGTGGCTCAGCGGCGCTCGCGCGCTCCGTGGTGCGGATCGAACTCCCGCCGCAGCGACCGGAGCACCTGCATCAGGATGTGGATCTTCGTCACGCTCGCGCCGAACGGCCGCCCGATGACTGCGCGCGGCAGCAGCACGAACCGGCCCACTGCTTCGGTGACGATCCAGATGCCGGTATCGGTGCGTTGTCCGCGGACGTCCGTCGAGGCCAGCTCGATCGTCCGGACGTCGTCCCACACCAGGTCGAACACGGGATCGTCGCGCTCGGGTGACCACGCGTGGAGGCCCGCCGCGTCGACCGTCCACAGCTCCGGCCTCGGGTCCGGGAAGTCGTCGGCGGCGTACGGGCCCGTGCGGAGGACGGGCAGGTGGAAGCGCGTCGTGGTCCCGTTCCGGCGGATCCGGTCCAGCACCACGCGGTCGCGCCGCCCGCGCAACCAAGACAGCACCGCGGCCACGGGTCCGAACCCGAGCAGCAGCACCGAGAACAACGGCACGGCGAACGGGCGTCGGGCGTCCGAGTGCAGGATGCCGTCGAGGTGGGTCGCCGAGAAGTACACCCCGATCCCGCCGGTCACCGTGACGATCGCGAGGCCGACCAGGAACGGCCACCGCTTCGGCATCTCGCCGTCACGCAGCCGCTGCACCCACCGCTCGCCCGAGTACTCCACCACGCCATCCTGCCCGGCTGGACCGCACCACGGCCGCGAGCACGAGATGCTGTTCCCATGCAGTTCGCCCGCACCGCCGCTCCCGGTGTCGCCGTCGCCGTCGCGATCGGCCTCGTCGCGACCCTGATCGGATCGGTCGTCCCGGTCGTGGGCGGACCCGTCCCCGCCGTCCTGATCGGCGCGGTGCTCGGCTGGCTCGTCCGCCGTCGGACCGGCGGCGACCTGGCGGCACTCGCCCCCGGCGTGAAGTTCTCGTCGAGCCGTGTGCTGCAGTTCGCGGTGGTCCTGCTCGGCGCGCAGCTGTCGATCGGCGAGGTCCTGCGCATCGGCGGTGAGACCCTGCCGGTGATGCTCACGACGCTCGTCGTGTGTCTCGGAGCAGCGTGGGGGATCGGCCGACTGCTCCGGGTGTCGGGCGCCCTCCGCACCCTGATCGGCGTGGGGACCGGCATCTGCGGTGCGTCCGCGATCGCGGCCGTCACGCCCGTCATCGGTGCGGTCAGCGCGGACGTCGCCTACGCGATGTCGACGATCTTCCTCTGCAACATCGCCGCGGTGTTCGCCTTCCCTCTGCTCGGCCACGCCCTCGGCCTCAGCCAGCACGCCTTCGGCGTGTTCGCGGGGACGGCGGTGAACGACACGTCGTCCGTCGTCGCCACCGCGACGGTCTACGGTCGCCAGGCGACCGACACGGCGGTCGTCGTGAAGCTGGTGCGCACCCTGATGATCATCCCGATCGTCATCGGGCTGGCCGGACTGGAGGCCCGACGCGCCTCCCGCGAGCAGGTCGCGCCCGACACGGGGTCGCGCAGCGGGTTCCGCGTGTTCCGGTTGGTCCCGTGGTTCCTGATCGGGTTCCTCGTGGTGGTGCTGCTCCGGACCGTCGGGGTGCTGCCGGCTGACGCTGCCCCGGAGTTCTCGACCGCGGCGTCGTTCCTCATCACGGTGGCCCTGGCGGCGATCGGGTGCTCGACGGACTTCGCGGCGCTGCGACGTGCCGGCTTCCGTCCGATGCTGCTCGGTATCGCGCTCTGGGTGTTGGTGGCGGGCACGAGCCTCGCGGCGCAGGCGGTGTTCGGCCTGCTGTAGGTCGGAGCGAGACGGGGCTTGCACCGGTCGTACCCATCGTTTATCGTTGTATCGAAATTCGATGGTATCGATGATCGACAGGGGAAGACGCAATGACCGCACCCGTGTACGAACCGCCCCGCGGCCGGAACTCCTACCTCGCCTACGTCGCCTGCTGCGTGATCGGCATCGCGCTCGTCGTCTGGCGGTACGTCGACCTGCTCGTCCGCTCGGTCAGCTCCGGAACGGTGTCCGTGCCCGTCCGGATGACCGCGACGAGCGACGTTCCGCAGCCGCCCGGCGGTGCGACCGTCACCGCCGACCACCTCGTGCTCCGGGCCCCGATCGCGGACGTGCCGGCGGGGGCGATCGGGTACATCCGGGTCGGTGATGCGCTCGAGGTCCTGTTCGTCAGTGCGCTCATCGCCCTCGTGGCGGCGGTGGCGTGGAAGATCTCGCGCGGTGGGCTGTTCGACCGGTCGACGACCCGGATCCTCGACTGGCTCGCGGCTGTGGTGCTCGTGGCCGGGTTCGTGCCCCAGTTCGTCCGCCGGATGGGGTGGAACTGGGTGGTGTCGGGGCTCGGCTGGGACGGGCGCCTGCCGACGCCCGATGTCGACCACCAGTTCGTGCCCGTGTACCTCGGCCTGCTCGTCGTCATCTGCTTCCGGTTCGCCCTGACCGCCTCGCAGCGGATGGTGCGCGACCAGTCCGGGCTGGTCTGATGCCCCCGGAACAAGAGGACGGCCACGCGGTCGTCTGCCACCTCGACGAGCTGCTCGCCGCTCGGGGCATGACGCTGACCGAGCTCGCGGACCGGGTCGGGGTGACCGTGGTGAACCTGTCGGTGCTGAAGAACAACCGGGCACGCGCGATCCGCTTCTCCACGCTCACCCGGCTCTGCCAGGAGCTCGGGTGCCAGCCGGGCGACGTCTTCTCGGTGCGGACCGACTGAGCCCGGGCGCACGGTTCAGATGATCCGCGAGTCGATCACCGCCCGGTCGCCGCGGTACCGCGAGAACCCGTACTCGACGGGCGTCCCGTCCGCCAGGCACATCAACCGCTCGATGTGGAAGATCGCCTGACCGGGGTCGATGTCCAGCAGGTCGGCCGTCCACTGGTCGGCGTTCACGGTGCTCAGCAGCAGCCGCCGGGCCTCCGGACGCGCACCGGCCTTCCGGACCAGCACGTCCGGCACGTACTCGGTGAGCGGCTCGGCGACCAGATCGGGGAAGCGCTCGTGCGGTACCCAACTCGTCCGGACCCGGCTCGGTTCGCCGTCGAACGAGATGAGGCTCTCGACGAAGAACGCGCTGCTGCCGGTCATCTGCAGGTTGCGCCGGACGGTCTCCGGCGCGGTCACCTGCTGCACGCACAGGTGCACGATGCTGAGCCGGGGTGACTCGAACACGCTGCCGCCGGCCGTCTCGCCGTAGATCGTGACCTCGTCGGACGTACGGGCCAGGCTCACCGAGGCGACGGGCCGGACACCGAACGTGCCGGATCGCGGTGCACGGGTGAGCAGCCGCTGTTCCTTGAGCAACGTCAGCGCAGCCCGCAGGACGTTCCGCGTCGTGCCGTACAGGTCGAGCAGCTCCCACTCGTACGGCAGCGGGCCGGTGAACCGGCCCGCGACGATGTCGGCCCGGATCAGGTCGGACACCTGGCGCGCCGCGTCGGAGCGTCGGTTGAACCCGATCCAGTGCCCCGGCGCCGACGGGGTCGTCCCGACGCCCATGTCGGTCCAGGCCGCGGTCGGGGCGAACTCCTCCGGCACGATCCCGGTCACGAGGCCACCCCCACCGTCGAGACGTCGCCGGTCCAGCCGGCCCATCGCAGGAACTCCCGGGCCAGTCGCACCGGGTAGTCGGGCGCCTGGATGTCGAGCGAGACGAACACGCGTCGGTAGAACGTCGGCCCGCCGAGCAGGTCGACGGCGATGCCGAGGTCGACGTCCGGGCGCAGGTCGCCGGCGTCCATCGCCCGCTGCAGCATCGCGTTCACCCGCAACCGTCGGTCCAGGTGCCACTCGGTGACGGCCTCGGCGACGCGCGGCTCGTGCGACGCGGTCTCCACGATGAGCGGGAGTGCGCGGCCGACCGGCGTCGCGACCAGGGCGTGCACCCACCCCCGGGTGAGCCCGAGGACACCCTCGGCGATCGGGGCGTCCTGGATCGTGGGGATGTGCTCCTCCATCAACCGGATGACGGTCTCGGTGAGCAGCACCTCCTTGCTCGACCACCGCCGGTAGATCGTCGCCGCCCCCACCCCGGCAGCGTCGGCGACGGCCCGGATCGTGAACGCGCGCGGGTCGCCCTCGGCCAGGATCTCGACGCACGCCGTGTAGACGGACTCGCCGACGGCGGCACTCCGAGGCCGACCGCGGGCCGGCGCCTCGGTGCTCGCCGTGGTGCTCGTCGCGGGGCTCATGCCGCGTCCCAGTGCTCGAGGACCCGGTCCATGCTCCAGACCTCGCCGATCTTGGCGGCGATGTCGAACAGGTTCGCCTCGTGCACGCTCGGCAACCGGTCGCCCACCGCCTCGCGCACGACGATCGGGACGAACCCGTGCTGCATGGCATCCGTGGCGGTCGCGCGGATGCACCCGCTCGTCGACAGCCCCGCGATGAAGAGGGTGTCCACACCGCGGGCGACGAGGTCGGCGGCCAGCGAGGTGCCGAAGAACGCACTCGGGTACTGCTTGGGCACCAGGGTGTCCCCGGCCTGGGGCTCGAGCCCGTCGACGAACGCGCCCGTGGACGCCCCCGGCAGGTACGCGGCGAGCGCCGGCACCTTGCGGAAGAACACCCCGGCGTTCGACCCGTCGGCGGACAGTGCCATGGTGGTGATCGCCACGTGCACCCCGGCGGCGCGGGCAGCGGTCGTGAGCTCCCGCATCCGCTCGACGGGTTCCTCGACCCCGGCGTAGAGCCCGCAGTCGGGGTCGACGTAGGCGCGGACCGGGTCGACGACGACGAGCGCGGCGCGTCGTCCTGGCTGCAGCGCGCCGGTGAACCCGGCCGCCGCGTAGTCCTGGTGGTCGTCGGTCATGGGGTCCTGCTTCCGTCGTGGGTGGTCGTTGCCAGGGTGGGGACGGTCACGTGGACGCCCCCGGCTCGGGGACCGGACCCGACCTGTCGGGCCGGAGTGGTGCCTCCCGGTCGGGTGGTCCGAACGGACCGAACGCGACGATGAGCGCGCCGAGGGCCGCGCAGCCGGCGAAGGTCAGCGCTGCGGCGCGGACGCCGTCGACGAACACCTGGACGTCGCCGGCCGGCAGACCGAGCAGGCTGCCGTCGTAGGCGGCTGCCGCCTGGGAGGCGGACAGTCCACCCGTCGCGATCGCGAGTCCGAGGGCCGTCGAGAACAGGAAGCCGGCGTTCTGCAGGGCGGAGCGGATGGCGTTGGCGATGCCGCGTCGGTGTTCCGGGACCCGGGTCATCAGTGCGGACGTGCTCGGCGTCATGAACACGCCCGTCCCGACCCCGACCGCGCCCAGGCCGGTGGCGGTGACGACGTAGGCGCTGCCGTCGGCGAGCGAGACCGCGAGCACCGCGGCGCCGAGTGCGATGAGGAGCATGCCGATGGTCGACAGGGTCCGCGCGGCCACTCGGCGGGCGAGGAACCCGGCGCTCACGGCGGCGACGGTCGTGCCGATCGGGGTCGGGAGCACCCAGAGGGCGGCCTCGACGGCGTCCTTGCCGTCGACGGCCTGGAACGACAGGGACGCCAGCAGCACGAGCGCGTAGCTGGACAGGGCGCAGAGCCCGGCGGCGGAGAACAGGGTGATGGTGGCGCGGTCGCGGAAGATCGCCGGGTCGACCAGCGGGTGTGCGACCCGCCGCTGGGCCCACACGAAGACGCCACCGAGGACCACTGCGCCCGAGGCCATCGCCACGACGGGCACGGCCGACCAGCCGATCGAGCCGCCGATCGAGACGGCACCGACGAGCAGGCCGACGGCCGCGACGGACAGGATCGACCCCGGTACGTCGAGGCGCTCGCCGGAACGGGGACGGGTGCTGTGCGGGATCAACCGGAGCGACCAGACGAGTCCGGCGAGTGAGATCGGCACGCCGGCGAGGAAGATCCAGCGCCACCCGAAGGACTCGGCGACCAACCCGCCCACGACCGGGCCGATGACCTGCCCCACCGCGGCGACGGTGGCGTTCAGGCCGAGGCCGAGCGACAGGATCGACTCCGGGAAGACGTCGGTGAGCAGTGCGGTCGTGTTCGTGACGATGGCCGCCGCACCCACGCCCTGCACGAGCCGGGCACCGAGCAGGACGGCGGCGTCCGGGGCGAACCCGCACGCGAGCGAGGCGAGCAGGAAGACGAGGATGCCGGCGATGTACAGGCGCCGCCGGCCGACCAGGTCGGCGATCCGTCCGAAGACCAGGATCAGGGTGGTCGTGGTGAGCATGTAGCTCAGGAGCACCCAGCTGGACTGCACCGCGCTGGCGTCGAGGTCGCGGCTGACGTCGGGGAGTGCGACGAGGAGGGCGCTCGAGGAGATGAAGACGAGGACGACGCTCAGGCTCGATGCGCAGAGCACCTGCCAGGCGCGTCGTCGGGCGACGCCCTCGTCGATGGTGCGGCTACTGATCGGTCGGCCCTCGCACGGCGGACGACGGCGGCACCAGGCGGTGGTGCGTCGTGACCCGCTGGAAGGCGGCGGCGGCGGACAGCACCAGGCGGTCGTCCCACGGCCGCGCGACGAGCTGCACGCCGACGGGCAGACCGTCGGGCGCGGTGCCCGCCGGCATCATCAGCGCCGGGAACCCCACGTAGTCGAACAGGCGGGTGTTCCGGGGGACGACGTCGTGCAGGTTGAACCGCTCGCCATCGACCGACATCGTCAGGTCGTCGAGTCGCGGGGCGGTGGCCCCGATGCCGGGGGTGAGCACCACGTCCACGCCGGCCTCGTCCATCCGGGCGACCATCGCGGCCTGCACGAGCGGGCGGCGGCGGAGTGCCCGGAGGTAGTCCGCCGCGGTCGGCAGGAACGACACGTCGAACCGCACGCGGGTCCCGGCGTCGAACAGGTCGGCCGTGGCGGCGTTCGCCTCCTGGTTCGCGGCGAGCTCGCCGTAGAAGACGGTCCAGCACTCCGCGTCGATCGACTCGAGGTCGTCGAACTCGATCGGCACGAGGGTCGCCCCGAGTCCGCGGAACCGTTCGGTCGTGGCGGCGTGGGCGTCGAGCACCGCCGTGTCGACGCGTTCGGTGAACCAGCCGCGCGGCACCCCGATGCGGAGCCCCTCGACCCGTTCCGGTGCCGCCTCGATGAGCGGGACGGCGGTGAACGACGTCGGGTCCTCGCCGTCGGACCCCGCGACGACCGCCAGGACGAGCGCGAGGTCCTCGGCGGAGCGGGCCATCGGACCCACGTGGTCGAGGGTCCACGACAGGCTCGCGACCCCGGTGCGCGGCACGAGGCCGTAGGTCGGCTTGATCCCGGTGGTGCCGCAGAGCGCAGAGGGCACGCGGATCGACCCGCCGGTGTCGGATCCGAGCGCCAACGGGACGATCCGGGCGGCGAGCGCCGAACCCGACCCGGTCGACGAGCCACCGGTCCAGCGCTCGGGGTCCCAGGGGTTCCGCACGGCACCGTACCGGGCGTTGTGCGGCCCACCGCAGGCGAACTCCGTCGTGGCCGCCGTGAACACGGGGATCGCGCCGGCTGCACGGAGTCGGGCCACGACGGTCGCGTCGGCCGGGGCCACACGGTCGCCGGTCTGGAGCGAGCCACTGGTGACGATCGTCCCCGCGACGTCGATGATGTCCTTCACGGCGAACGGGATGCCCTCGAGCGGTCGGGCCTCGTCGTTCGCCCAGCGACGGGTGGACTCGGCGGCGGCCGCCTCGGCCCCGTCCACCAGGCGCAGGACCGCGTCCGACCAGACGTCGTCGCTCGTCCAGTGTGGAGCGAGTGCGGCCAGGACGGCGGACGGGGTGGTGGTGCCGGAACGGTAGGCGTCGAGGAGCTCGACGACCGTGGCCGCGGCGGGGTCGGCGGCGGGGTCGGCGGCGGGGTCGGCGGCGGGGTCGGCGGCGGGGTCGGCGGCGGGGCGGGATGCCGACGGCGGGTCTTCGGGCCGTGCTGCGGTGGGCGCAGCGTCGATCGCGGCGCCCAGCAGCCGGTCGAACAGCTGCGCACTGTGTGCCGGTTCCGCGCGCAGCGCCGACGGGGCGGCCGGCAACGGGTTCGCGCGGCTGGCGGCCAGCGCCCGGTCGAGCTGCGGGGCGATGGTGCCGCGGACCACGGCGGCGACGTCCGTCATGCGGGGACCGCCGCCGGTGCGTGGGCGTCGGCGAGGTACCGGAACACCCCGGGCTGGCGGTCGCGTCCGAGTGGGAAGTCGTCGCGTGCCGCCGCGACCTCGCCGACGTCGACGGTGGCCCGGATGATCGGCCCCGCCTGGTGGGCAGGTGCCGAGACGACCAGGTCGCCCCGCGGTGAGACGACCGACGACCGACCGAAGTAGCTCACGGTCTTGCCGTCGACGGTCTCCTCGCCACCGCGGTTCGGGGCGACGATCCACGTCTGCGTCTCGAGCGCGCGGACCTGCAGTTCCTGGGTGAACAGGGTCTCGCGGAAGCCCATCGACGACACCAGCACGAGCATCACCTCGGCACCGGCGGCCCGCGATGCGAGCCAGTACTCCGGGAAGCTCCGGTCGTAGCAGATGAGCATGCCGAAGCGGGTGCCGAGCGCGTCGAACACGACCGGTCCGGAGCCGGCGGCGAAGTAGTGCTTCTCGTCGACGTCGGAGATCGCGTTGGTCGGGATCGAGGTCTTGCGGTACGACGCCACCTGCTCGCCGTGCACGTCGGTACCGTGCACGAGCGTGCCGTCGGCGTCGATGAGCACGGCGCTGTTGTACTGCGCGTCGCCCGCGTCCTCGTACAGGCCGAAGGCGACGGCGGTACCCAGACGTTTCGCCGCGGCGGCGAACCGTGCGGTCGCCGGGCCGGGGACGGGCTGCGCCCAGGCCTTGCGGCTGTCGTTGACCACGCCGCAGAAGTAGGGCGTGGTGCAGAGCTCGGGGAACACGACGAGGTCGGCGCCCTCGGCCGCCTGTTCGAACAGGGTGATGAGTTCGTCGAGCGCGGCGTCGCCGTCGGCCGGGGTCTGTCCGGCCTGCACCACCGCGACCTCGATGACCGGTCGGCTCGATGCGGCGCTCATGCGGTGACCGCGCTCGGGGCGACGGACTCCACGCCCTCGCGGGTGCGCATCAGCGGCTGGATGCGCGTGCCGAAGTCGTCCATGCCCTGCAGGAAGTCGTCGAACACGAGCATGATGCCCTTCGTGCCCTCGACGACGGCGGCCTCGTCGAGCATCGCCGCGACCTGCTCGTACGAGCCGACCAACGTGCCCATGTTCATGTTCACGGCGCCCTCGGGCAGGGAGATCCGCTTGGCGGTGTTGCCCTCCTCGCCCTCGGTGTCGGTGAGTGCCTGGCCCGTCATCCACGAGATCGCCTCGACGTCGACGCCGTCGTTGTAGAGCGCCCACTTGGCCTGGGCGGCCTCCTCGGTCTCGTCGGCGATGACCATGAACAGCACGTACGAGCCGACGTCGCGACCGGTCTTCGCCCGCGCCTCGATGAGGGCCTTGTTCTGGTCGGCGTAGGCGGTCGGGGTGTTCACGCCGACGCCCATCGAGAAGTTGTAGTCGGAGTACTGGGCGGCGAACGCCATGCCCTGGGACGACTGGCCGGCCGAGACGATCGGGATGTGTCCGGTCGGCTTCGGCAGCATCTTGCAGTCGTTCATCGTGAAGTAGTCGCCCTTGAAGTCGGACTCGCCGTGCTCCCAGAGCTCCTTCATGACCTGCATGTACTCGGTCTGGTAGGCGTAGCGGCGCTTGAAGTGCACGTCGTCGCCGGGCCACAGGCCCATCTGGTCGTACTCGGCCTTCTGCCACCCCGCGACGAGGTTCAGCCCGAAGCGACCGTGCGAGATCGAGTCGACCGTCGCCGCCATGCGCGCCGCGATCGCCGGCGGGATCGTCAGGACCGCGGTGGTGGCGAACAGGCGGATCCGCTCGGTGCGGGCGGCGAGACCGGCCATCAGCGTGAACGACTCGAGGTTCTCGTCCCAGAATCCGCTCGGGCCGCCGTACCCGTGCAGCTTGATCATCGACAGCGCGAAGTCGAAGCCGTACGCCTCGGCCTTCTGCACGATCTCGAGGTTCAGGTCGAAGGACGGCTTGTACTGGGGCGACGTGGTGGAGATGAGCCAGCCGTTGCTGCCGATCGGGATGAAGACTCCGATGTCCATGGGGGACTCGCTTTCTGTGGTGGGTGTCGAGCAGGGAGGGGAGGACGAGGTGGGTCAGGAACGCTTCGCGGCGGCCTTGGCGGCGGTCGCGACGGAGTGCCGCCGGATGGTCTGCGACACGGCGACGGCGACGATGAGGGCGCCGCCGTAGAACAGCTGCTGCACGAAGTTGTCGGCGCCGAGCATCTGCAGGCCGACGACCCCGGAGAACAGGAAGTACACGGCGATGAAGGTGCCGATCGCGTTGAAGCGGCCCGGGATGATGGCGGTCGCGCCGAGGTAGCAGGCGGCGAACGCGGGGAGCAGGAACGACTGTCCGCTCGACGGGTCTGCGCCGCCGAGCGTGCCGGCGTAGACGACCCCGGCGACCGCGGCGGTGAGGCCGGCGCCGACGAACGCACCGACCCGGAGCCGTCGCACGTTCAGCCCGGAGAGCTCGGCGACGGTTCGGCCGGTGCCGACGAACAGCAGCCGTCGGCCGACCGGGGTGGCACTCAGCACGACCAGGACGACGACGGTGGCGATCAGGCCGTACACGAAGGCCAGCGGCAGGCCGGCGAGCCCGCGCCACCCGACCGTGGCCTGCACCAGGGCGGGATCGATGCCCGTCACCGACGACGAGGCGCTCATCCACTGGATGATCCCGATCATGAACGTCGAGGTGCCCAGCGTGACGATGAACGAGTCGATGCGGAAGCCGACGGTGAGCAGGCCGTTGACGAGCCCGACCACGACGCCGATGACGAGACCGGCGGCGATCGCGGGCACGAGTGGGACGTCCATCTTCGCGTTGAGCACGGCGATGGTCATGGCGGAGAGCGACATCGTCGAGGCGCCGGACAGGTCGAACTCGCCCGCGGTCAGGGGGAAGAGGAACCCGAGCGCCAGGATGAGCAGCACCGACTGGGACCCGAGGATGTTCTGCAGGTTGCCGAGGGTCGGGTACGTGTCGGGCAGCACGATGCTGAACGCGATGACGATGACGAGCCAGGCACCGAGCAGGGCGTAGCGCTCGGTGTGCCCCCACGAGAAGCGCGGGCGGGTCGGACGGACGATCGAGGTCTCGAGGACGGGGTCGGCGGTGGTGGACATCAGGCGTTCTCCTTGACGAGGGAGGGAACAGCAGCAGGGGACGGAGCAGCAGGGGACGGCGCGGCGGGTTCGGCCGCGTCGACGAGGCTCGCCACGACGGCGGCCGCGATGACGTCGCGGTCGACGCGTCCGTCGGTCAGCACGTCGTGCACGCGACCGTGGGCGAGGACGACGACGCGGTCGCACAGCTGCGCGAGCTGGTCGTAGTCGGTGGAGGCGCAGACGATTGCGACGCCCTGCTCCGCACTCCGGCGGAGCATCGAGAAGATCGCAGCACGGGCGCCGACGTCGATGCCCTGGGTCGGTTCCTGCAGCAGCACGAGCCGGGGGTCGTCCTGCATCCACTTCGCCAGGACGGCCTTCTGCTGGTTGCCGCCGGACAGCGTGCCGAACAGGGCGGACGGGTCGGCGGGTCGGACGTCGTAGTCACGGACGAGTCCCGCGACGTGCGACCGTTCCCGCGCGGGCGAGAGGCCGAGCAGTCCGCGGAGCTTCCCGAGGACGGGGAGCGTGACGTTCTGCTCGACGGACAGGGTGAGCGCACCGCCCTCGCGCTTGCGGTCGGCGGGGACGTACACGACACGGCGGGCGATGGAGGAACCGGGCGACACCCGGGCCAGGTCGATCGGGGCTGCCTGCACCTCGTGGTCCCGCACGGTGAGCGAACCGGTCGCAGGTCGTGCGCCGTACAGGCCGGGCAGCACGTCCTCGACGCCCGAGCCGGCGAGGCCCGTGATGCCGACGACCTCGCCGTCCGCGACGTCGAACGACAGGCCGTCGACGACACCGACCCGGAGGTCTCGGACCGCCACGACGGCGTCACCGGTGGTCGCCGGACGCGGGGTCCTGGCGGCGGCGCCGTCGAGCCCGCGGCCGACGATGAGCGCGACGAGCTCGTCGGCCGTCGTCGTGGCGGTGTCACGGTGCGCCTGGACCCGGCCGGCCCGCAGGACGGTGACCCGGTCGGCGTGCTCGAGGACCTCGGACATGTCGTGCGACACCAGCAGTGCCGAGGTGCGACCGTCCGCGACGAGGTCCTTGACGACCCGGAACAGCAGGTCGGCGTCCTCCTTCGGCAGGAACACCGTCGGTTCGTCGAGCACGATGAGCGCGCGGTCGTCGCCGAGTTCGGCGACGGCCCGCAGGATCGCGACGAGCGCCTTCTGGGTGTCGGAGAGCTCGTCGATCCGTGCGCGGGGGTCGATGTCGACCCCGTACCGGGCGAACAGCTCGGCGGCGGCGCGGTGCTCGGCGCCCCAGCGGACGAAGGGGCCCCGGCCGGCCACGACGGTCGCGAGCCGCAGGTTCTCGGTCACGCCGAGCGACGGGACGAGCGCGAGGTCCTGGTGGACGAAGCTGATCCCGACGCGGCGGAAGTACCCGGGCGGCACCGGCAGTGGCAGTCGGGCGCCACGGACCTCGATCGTCGCTCCCGGCTCCGGCGCGTAGGTGCCGGACAGGATCTTGATGAGGGTGGACTTGCCGGAGCCGTTCTCGCCGAGGAGCGCGTGGACCTGGCCCGGCAGGACCTCGAGGTCGACGTCGTCGAGTGCGGTCAGTCCGCCGAAGCGCTTCGTGAGTCCGCTGATCCGCAGCACCGGCGTGGCGGTCACTTCGCCGCGCCCCAGATGGCTTCGTACCCGGTCTTGTAGGCGTCGCCGTAGCCCTTGCTCGGCGCCGGCGGAGTGCCGGTCTCGTCGACGTTGTCCTTCGTGAAGACCTTGAGCGGGGTCTTCTCGTCGCCGTCCTCGATGATCGGGGTGTCGGTCAGGATGCGGCCGGCCTGGTCGAGCGTGGCGTACGCGAGCCACTCCATGTTCTCGCCGATGTCCATCGTGAGGACGCTGCCGTCCTGCAGGATCTTCAGCACGGCGGGGGTGCCGTTGTACGACGAGGTGAACACCTGGCCGGTCTTGCCCGCCGCGGTCACGCCGGCCTCGACGTAGAGGGTCATCGAGTCGTAGACCGGCAGCACGTAGTCGAGGTTCGGGTTGGACTGCACGGCGGACTGCACGGTCGACGAGATCTTCGTCGCCCAGTCGGCGACCGGCACGTTCGTCACCTTGACGGTGCAGCCGTCGCACTGCGCCTCGAACTCGTCCTGCATCGCCTGCACGATGCCGTCGGACGGGGGGACCTCGGAGGACGTGATGATCAGGACGTCGCCCTGGCCCTTCGTCTCCTTGATGGCCCAGTCGGCGTTGAGCTTCGCGGCCTCGTGGAACGGGGCGGTCACCTGCGCGGCGACGAGGTCCTGCAGCTGGTCCGGCAGCGCCTCGCCGGTCTGGTACGTGTGGCTGATCAGCACGGGGATCCCCGCGGCCTTCGCACGCTTCAGCGCCGGGACGATGAGTTCACCGTTGACGCCCTGCGCCAGCACGATGATGTCGGCGCCGCGGCTGATCGCCTGGTCGATGCCGGCGGAGTGCTCGGTGGGCGTGCCCTGGTTCGTGTACTCGATCCACTTCGCGCCGTACTGCTCGGCGACCTTCTCGCCGGCCTCGTCGACCGCGGTGATGAAGGGGACGGCGGACGAGTTCGGGATGTTGAAGATCGTCTTGCCGGCGATCCCCGACATGTCGAAGGGTTCGCCCTCGAAGGTGAACTCGGGGTCGACGCTGGCCGCCTCGATCTGGCTCGTGGCGTGCTCGACCCCGGCGGTGTCGTCGCCGGAGCTCGTCGACGCGGTCGAGGTGGCCGAGCAGGCGGACAGGAACAGCACGCCGGAGAGTGCGGCGGCGAGGAGCGCGGGACGGGGGAGACGCGTTCGGGACGGTGCGGGGGACGACATCGGTCGGGGACCTCCTGGACGGGTGGAGCAGGGAAGGTACGGGGAAGCTGCAGCGGGTACGACGAACACCCCGCGGCGCGGGGTGGCGTGTGCAGGGAGCCGGGAGACGTTCACCGGCGGCGGGGCGTCGGGGTGACGCCGGCCGCTGCAGTGGGGCTGATGCGAATGTAACGGCAGCGGGGAGCCAGCAGGCGGTCGCCCGGTAACGGTCCTGTTAGGCGTTTGTTTCGCTGGTGTTAGGCCACCTGCCGCGATGGTGCGCGCGGGGTGTCAGCCGCGTGGTTCCGCGGCGGACGACTGCGCCACCGAGGCCCGCGCCCGCACGGATCCGGGCGGTGACGGGGCGGCGACGGCGGGGCGAAACACGCCGGACGCATCCGAGGCGACTTCCGGTAACGGCGCTCTCACAAGTCGCAGGCGGCGACCGCGCACCACGGCTGGCGGAATGCCCCGGGTCCCCGGCCGCACAGCCCGGCTGACCGGGACATTCCGGCGTCGCCGGTCCGGGGGCCGCTGGCGTAACCCAGCCGATACGGATCCGGCACGGCGGCGAAACGAACGAGCGGTGGACTGCACCAACGAACCTCCCCCGCCACCACGACAGGAGCACCCCGATGATCACCACCGTCGTCGCCGGCAACCCCAAGCCGGCCTCACGGACGCTCGACGCCGCGACGGTCGTGCTCGAACGCCTCACCGGTCGCGCCCCGGACCACGTCGTCGACGTCATCGACCTCGGCGCCGGTCTGCTCGGCTGGGGCGACACAGCGGTGTCCGACGCCGTCCGGACCGTCGCCGGCTCCGACCTCGTGGTCGTCGCGTCGCCGACGTTCAAGGCCACCTACACCGGCGTGCTCAAGCTGTTCCTCGACCAGTTCGGCACCGGAGACGGGCTCGCCGGCGTCGTCGCGGTGCCGCTCATGCTCGGTGCCGGTCCGGCCCACGCGCTCGCCCCCGAGGTCTTCCTCAAACCGGTGCTGGTCGAACTCGGCGCGACCGTCCCCGCCCCCGCCCTGTACCTGAACGACAAGCAGTACTCGGACCCCGCGTCGACCGACGTCTGGCTCGCCCGCTGGCGGGACGTCGTCCTCGGTGCGACCGTCAGCCACCCGGAAGGAACCGCGTCATGATCAGCCCCTACTCCACCGAGGCCCCTGACCTCTCCGCACTCAAGCAGGCGTTCTCGGGCTTCCCCTGCGGTGTCGCCGCCCTGTCCGCCGTCGTGGACGGTGAACCGACCGTGCTCGTCGCGTCGTCGTTCACCGTCGGGGTCTCGCAGGACCCACCGCTGGTGATGTTCGCCGTGCAGCACACCTCGACCACGTGGCCGGTGCTCCGCGACGCCGGCACGATCGGCGTCTCGATCCTCGGCGAGGGGCACGCACAGGTCACGCGGCAGCTCGCCTCACGCGACAAGTCGGTCCGGTTCGTCGGGGTCGACACGACGGTCTCCGACACGGGAGCGGTCTTCCTGCAGGGGGCCCCGATCTGGCTGGAGTGCTCGGTCGAGCACACGTACCCCGCCGGCGACCACGACATCGTCGTGCTCCGGGTGCTCGGACTCATGTCCGACTTCGCGCACAGCCCGCTGGTCTGGCACCGGTCCGCCTTCGCGACGCTGAGCGCCTGACCGGCGCTGCGTGCCGGACCGGCGCTGCGTGTCGGACCGGCGCTGCGTGCCGGACCGACACCGGGCAACGGACAGGAGGCCCGGATCACGTGAGCTGACCTGCTCACGTGATCCGGGCCTCCCGGTCAGATCGCGGCGTCAGCCGCGCAGCGCCTCCGTCAGCTTCACGCGACTGCCCGTCCGCAGCAGCGCGTTCTCGTAGACGCGGGCGCCCACCAGGACGACCACGACCACCGCGGCGACCACGATCAGGAGCGACAGGATCGGCTCCCACCACTCGGCCGTGCCGAGGAAGATCCGCATCGGCATGCCGATCGGTGCGCTGAACGGCACGTACGACATGATGCCGAGCACCGTCGGGTTGTTGTACGCGACGATGATCAGGATGTACGGGATCATCACGAGCATCATCACCGGCGTGGTGACGCTGCCGACGTCCTCCTGGCGCGACACCAGCACGGCCGCCGCGGCGAACAGCGACGCGATGAGCACGAAGCCGACGGCGAAGAACCCGACGAACCACAGGATGCTCGGGCCGAGCATCGAGAACATGTTGTCCTGCCCGGTCACCGCCAGGGTGACGACCGCGGCGATGGCCACGGCGACGATCTGCGCGAACGCCATCACGCTGTTGCCGAGGACCTTGCCGGCGAGCAGCGCCCTGGCCGAGATCGCGGACATCAGGATCTCGACGACCCTGGTCGACTTCTCCTCGACCACGCTCTGCGCGATCGACTGGCCGAAGGTCACGGCCGAGGCGAAGTACACGACGCCGAACGCGATGGCGATGAGGTAGACGAGTCCGCCGGGCAGCGCGTCCGGGTCGAGCAGTTCGATCCGCGGTGTGACGCTCAGCGCGGAGACGACGTCGGTCGGGGCCTCGTCGAGTCCGACGACCTTGTAGCCGAGCGGGTCGTCGGACGGCACGACCGCCGCGTCGACGTCGCCGTCCCGCACGAGCTGTTCGGCGTCGGCCACGGAACCGGACTTCGTGACGTCGAGTCCGCTCGTGGTGGGCAGGGAGACGCCGTCGACCACGGCGACCGGCGTGGTGTCGTCGGCGGTGGCCTTGCCGACGATCCCGCCGACCACGATGGACGCGACGACCATGCCGATCAGGATGAGGGCGGAGACCACGAAGGCCTTGCTGCGGATGCGTGCCTGGATCTCGCGTGCGGAGACGAGCCGCACGGCCTGCACGAAGGAGTCGTTCATCGGATGACCTCCCGGAAGACCTCGCTGAGCCGCGGGACCCGCGGGGCGAACGACCCGACGGTGCCGTGCTGGACGGCCCGCTGCAGGACGTGTTGGGCGGTGGACGGGTCGGCCTCGAAGACGGCGTAGCCGCCGTCGAAATCGCGGACCGTCACACCGGGCTCGTCGCGGAGCCAGGCGACGTCGCCGTCGACCAGCAGCTCCCAGGCGGCGGGCCCTGCCTGCTTGCGGAGTTCGTCCTGCGGGCCGGCGGCACGGATGGTGCCGCCCGCGATCACGACGACGTCGTCGCAGAGCCGTTCGACGACGTCCAGCTGGTGGCTCGAGAACAGCACCGGGACCCCGCGCGCCGCGGTCTCGCGCAGGACGCCCAGCACCGTGTCGACCGCCATCGGGTCGAGGCCCGAGAACGGCTCGTCGAGCACCAGCACCTCGGGATCGTGGGCGAGGGCCGCGGCGATCTGCACCCGCTGCTGGTTGCCGAGCGACAGCTTCTCGACGGCGTCGTCGGCGTGGCCGGTCAGCTCGAGCCGTTCGAGCAGCTCGGTGGTCCGCGTGGTCGCCGCGCGCTTGTCGACGCCGTGCAACCGGGCCATGTAGGTGATCTGCTCGGCCACCGGCATCTTCGGGTACAGCCCGCGTTCCTCGGGCATGTAGCCGAAGCGGCGGCGGTCGGCGGGCCGGACCACGGTGCCGTCGATCGAGACGGATCCCGCGTCGGCCTGCAGCACACCGAGCATGATGCGCATGGTGGTCGTCTTGCCGGCGCCGTTGCCGCCGACGAACCCGGTGAGGCGGCCGTTGCCGACCGTGAACCCCACGTCGTCGAGCACCCGGCGGTCGCCGAAGTGCTTGGTCACCCCTTCGATGGTGAGCATGTCGTACCCCTCTCGCGACGGCCTGCGCCGCCTGCGTCGACGCTATTGGCCGGGAGGCCCGGGGCGCCTCCGCCGTCCGGCGGGACTCGGGCGGGTGGTCGGCTCCACCGCGCGGGGGAGGGGGCGGGTGGGCGGCGTCGTCCCGTGGTGCCGCGACGTGCCTCCAGGCCGGATGCGTGTGCATGTTCCGACGTTCCACGCGTCGAACGTCTCGTGGAACGTCGGACTTCGCGGCGGCGGCGGCGGCCGGTCGGTCGGCGAGTCGGCCTCGGTCAGCCGGCGACACCGTGCTCGAACGCCCAGACGACGGCCTGGATCCGGTCCCGCAGCGCGAGCTTCTGGAGCACGTTCGACACGTGGGTCTTCACGGTGGCGTCACCGACGTACAGCTCGGCGGCGATCTCGGCGTTGCTGAGCCCCCGGGCGAGCAGCCGGAGCACCTCGGTCTCGCGCTCGGTGAGCCCGGCTGCTGCCAGGGCGGCGGCGTCGGAGCGGTCGGGGGCACGGCCGCTCGCAGCCGGGGCCGCCGTCGCCCGGCTGATCACCCGGCGCGTGACGTCGGGGGCGAGCAGGGCGTCCCCGGCGGCGACGGTCCGGACGGCGTCGATCAGCCGTTCGGGGGAGGCGTTCTTCAGCAGGAAGCCGCTGGCACCCGCCTCGAGCGCCTGGAAGAGCGCGTCGTCGCTGTCGAACGTCGTCAGGATGAGCACCGCCGGCGGGTCCGGCAACGCCGCGATCCGCCGAGCGGCCTCGAGCCCGTCGACGCCGGGCATCTGCACGTCGAGGCACACCACGTCGGGGCGCAGGGTCCGGACGGCCTCGACCGCACGGGCTCCGTCGGGGGCTTCGCCGATCACCCGCAACCCCGGCTCGGACTCCAGGATCACGCGGAACCCGGCGCGCACGAGCTCCTGGTCGTCCGCGAGCACGATCGTCAGGTCGTCGGCAGCCATGCCCGCACCAGGTAGCCTCCCCGGGCGCGTGGCCCGATCTCGATCCGTCCGTCCACCGCGGCGACCCGCTCCCGCATGCCGATGTGCCCGAGGCCGCTGCCCGACGGGTTCCGCGCAGCACGGTCGCCGTGCCCGTCGTCGGTGACCTCGACCTCGACGCCGTCGTCGAGGTACCGGAGCCGGACGTCCGCGCGGGCGGTGGGGCCGGCGTGCTTGAGGACGTTCGTCACGGCCTCCTGCACGATCCGGTACGCCACGGCGGCGACCGTCGGCGGCACGGGACGCTCGTCGCCCACGACCACGTACTCGGTCGGGTGACCGGCGACCCTGGCGGACTCGGCGAGCTCGGCGATGCGTGCGATGCCCTCGGTGCTCGGAGCGTCCCCGACACCATGGTCGCCGGCGCCCGGTTCGTCTGCCGACCGCAGGGTGCCGAGCATCCGCCGGAGCTCCTCCACTGCCGTGCGCGCGCTCTCCTCGACCACGCCGAGCGACGCCGTCGCCTGGTCGGGATCACGGTCGATGACCCGTCGGGCAGCGCCGGCCTGCACGCCCATCAGGGACACGTGGTGGGCGACGACGTCGTGCAGTTCGCGGGCGATCCGGACGCGCTCGATCGTCACGGCCTGGGCGGCGCTGCGCTCCCGTTCGGCCGCGAGCTCCGCGGTGCGTTCGTCGAGCTGGTGCCGGGCAACCGCCGAGGCCCACGCCCGGTTGCCCGCGTACCAGGCGGCACCGAAGTAGATGACGTTGATCACGATGTTCAGCAGCGAGTACGCGATGTACGGCGGGATGAGGGAACCCTCGTCGTTCGGCAGCGCGTTCGGCACCGCCCACCCGAACGAGATCGCGATGAACAGCCACGCGAACATCCCGCCGATGACGACCCACCGGACCGCCTCGGCACGCACCCGGTCGGAGCACCACGCGCCGACCGAGTACAGCGAGATGAACAGGGTGAAGTTGACCAGGAACACCTCGGGCACCTGCAGCAGCTGCGTGGCCGCGAACGCCAGCGCGGACACCACGGCGGCCGACATCGGGAACCGGCGGCGGAACGCGATCGGGACGGCGTTCGCGACGATCATCAGCGCCGAGACCCACCAGGCCGCCTGGTCGTCGCCGTAGGTCCCGGCCGACCCGTACAGGACCGTGGTGACGGCCAGGCCCGCGGCGAGCACGAGCGCGAGCACGGCGTCCTGCCGGTGCTCGCGGCGCCCCACGGGCAGCCGCGACCACTCCGTCGTCGTCCCCATGCAGAGAACGCTAGCGGGTGCCGCCCTCGTCCAGGCCGTCGAGGGCCTCGAGGACCGTTGCGACCTCGGTGCGCGTCGTGTAGTCGACGTGCACGTCCACGAACCGGACCACACCGTGTTCGTCGATGACGAAGACCGAGGGGAACGGGATCGCGGCGGTTCTGTCGGCGTTGCTGTCGGCGACGTCGAACCCGAGCTCCGTGTGGGCTGCTCGAGCCTCCGGGCTCGGTGCCGTGACGACGCCGAACCGACCGGCGAGCACGTTCTCCGGGTCGGACAGGACCGGGAACGCCAGCTCGCCGTTCGCGATCGACAGCTCGGTGCCCTCGGGGGTCTGCGGCGAGACGGCGACGAGGCGTGCCCCGCGTCCCTGCAGTGCGGGGAGCAGCTCCTGCTGGTAGGTGCGGAGCGTGAGGTTGCAGTACGGGCACCAGGCGCCGCGGTAGAACACCAGCACGGTCGGCGTGTCAGAACGCGCGGCGCCCAGCGAGGTGGCGGCGCCCGTCGCGTCCAGCAGCGGAGCATCCGGCGCGTCGTCCCCGACGGCGAGGACGCCGTCGGGGACGCCGTCGGCACGCAGGTCGGCCTGTTCCCGGTCGAACACGGCGCTGAGCTCGGGGCCGATCTGCGCGGTGAAGCCGGCGTTGAACTCGTCGACTCGACGAGCGATGGTGTCGTGGGGCATCGGGTACTCCGTGGTCGTGGGCGGCCGGGTCGCCGTCGGAGGGAGCGTAGGCACGTCCCAGGGTTCGCGGTCCCGTCGCCCGTCACGGAGCGTCACGGAAGCGGGTGGTCGGGGAGTAGCCTCCCGCCAACGAGCAGGGGAGTCACCATGCAGTTCCTCGTCAACGTCTTCGACGACGGGCAGGCCGTCGCCGCCGGTCGGACGGAGTCCGCCACCGAGGCCGAGGCCACTGCGGTCGACGCCCTGAACGAACGCCTGGGTGACGCCGTCGTGTTCGCCGCCGGGGTGTCCGCGCCCGCCGACGGCACCGTCGTCGACGCCCGCGGTGGCGGTTCGGACACCACGCCCGGACTGGTGGCCGACAGCTCCGAGTTCGTCGCGGGGTTCTGGGTCATGGAGCTGCCGGACGCCGAGACCGCGCTCCGTGTGGCGCACGAGGCGTCGCAGGCGTGCAACCGGAAGATCGAGCTGCGTCCGCTCCTGTGACGGCGGCGTCACCGTGCGGAGGGCCTCCGCGCCTGCCGACCGCGGCGGGCATGGCGCTCGCCGCGGTGACGCCCGCCCCGACCAGGAACGTCGCCGCGTAGCCCGCCGTACTGACGAGCGCTCCCGCTGCCGCCGCTCCCACGGCCTGCCCGAGCACGAGCGCGACGAAGAGCATCGACGTCCCGGCCGACGACCGCGCAGCGTCGAGTTCGGTCGTCCAGGCGATCAACGCGCCGGTCGCGGCCGTGTAGCCCCAACCGAACACCGCACACGCCAGCATCGCCAGCGCCGTGGACTGCGGCGCGGTACCGAGTGCGACGACCGCCACCGCCACGGCGCCCGCGGTCAGCGCCCAGAGCGTCCGTGCGCGGAGTCCGCTCGTCCACCGTGCCGTCACGGCGACCGCAGCACCGCCGACCCCGAGCGCGATCCACGCCGACACCGACACCACGACGGGCGCGCCCGCGTCGACCAGCGCGGAGCGGCCGTACGTCCACACGACCGCCGACCCGGCGCCGAAGAGCAGCGCGAGCACGATGACCCGTCGGTGCGCTGCGAACCACGCCGTCCCCGGTGCGGCTGGCCGGTCGCCGCCGGACCCGCTCCGACGGGACACCGCCGACAGCACGATGCCGACGACGAGCGCGGAGACCCCGGACCACGCCCAGGCCGTCCGCCAGTCCGGCAGGAGCACGAGTGCGAGCGCCCCGGCGGCGACCAGCCCCGGACCGGTCCCCGAGTTGACGACCGCCTGCGCCGTTCCCTGCGCGGAACCGGGCACCGCGCGTGACACGAGCTGCACGAGGGCCGGGGAGGCGAGCCCGGCCCCGGTGGAGGCGACCACGGCGGCGATCCCGAAGGGCCACGGCCCCGGCGCCGCTGCCATCGCGAGCGCACCGACCCCGGCGACCGCGGCGGCTGCGGCGACGAGCACCCGGGGGACGCGTGCGGCGACCAGGAACCCGACCACCGCGCCGATGCAGTACATCGCCGAGGCCCCCGAGGAGACCCACCCAGCAGCGTCCGGGCGCAGGCCGAGGTCGCGTTGGACGTCGGGCAGGAAGAGGCCGAACGCCAGGCGTACCAGCCCGTACGTCGCCGCGATCAGGGCCAGCCCGCTGCCGAGGAGCACCCACTGTCGTAACGAAAACGATCGTTTCACTTTTGAGAGCCTAGGGTGCTTGCATGGCGATGCGTCCAGGAACCGAGCAGCGGCTGCTCGACGCGGCCGAGGAGCTCTTCTTCACGCGCGGCATCGCCGCCACCCCGATCGACGCCGTGCTCGACCGCGCCGGGATCTCGAGCGCCACGCTCTACCGCGGCTACGCGAGCAAGGAAGCCCTGGTCGCCGCGGCCCTCGACCGCCGGCACGACGACTGGCTCGCCACGTGGGACCGCGCGGTCGAGGCCGCTCCGGACGATCGTGGGCGCCTGCTCGCGGTGTTCGACGCGCTCGACGACTACCGGTCGACCGCCGCAGGCTCGCGTTGGTGCGCGTTCCTCGGGACCGCTGCCGAGTACGCGGACGCCCCCGCCGAGGTGCACGAGGTGCTCGACCGCGAGACCGGTGCGCTCCGGACCCGGCTGACCGAACGTGCCGCACCCGTCGTCGGCGAGCGCGCCGGCGCCCTGGCCGACCAGCTGCTGCTCGTCGTCTCCGGGTACCTCGCGATGCGTCTGCGCGATCCGTCGGTCGGCACGGCGACGGCGCGCACGGTCGCCGCCGCGCTCGTCGCAGCAGCCTGACCGCTTGTCAGCGCCCCGGGTTCTCCGACGCCACGCTGGGTATCTTGCCCGGTGTGCAGCGACTCTCCTCGACCCTCGTCATGCAGCGCGTGACCTCTGACGGAACGGTGCCCCTCGGATGACCCGTTCGCGTGCGTCGACGATCACCCGTCGGTCGCTGCTGATCGGGGGAGCCGGCATCGTCGCCGCGGGTGCAGCCGCCGAGGCGGTGGACCTCGACCTCCTGCCCGGCCGGTCGACGATGTACCGCGTGCTCGGGCTCAACGGTGCCGACGGCACGATCCCCGACGTCGACCCGGTCCCCTCGGTCTCCGGCACCTTCGTGTCGGCGGCCCGCGCGGGGCGCACGGTCGGCTGGACCATCGCCGCTCCGGAGTCGGACACCCCGCTGCCGGTGGCCGTCGCACTGCACGGCTACGGCGACAACCACGCGGCGTTCTTCGGGCGGGAGCTCGGCTGGGACCGGTTCCTCGCGGCGCACATCGCAGACGGTGGGGCGCCCTTCGCGATCGCCTCGATCGACGGCGGCAACCGGTACTGGCACCACCGCTCGGACGGGGACGACCCTGCGGCGATGGTGGTCGACGAGTTCCTGCCCCGGATCGCACGGCGGGGGTTCGACACCGACCGGCTCGCGCTGACCGGGTACTCGATGGGCGGGTTCGGTGCGCTCCGGCTCGGCGGGGTGCTCGGTGCATCCCGCGTCCGCGCGGTGTCGGCGATCAGCCCGGCGCTCTGGACATCGGCTGCGGACACCGCGCGCGGAGCCTTCGACGACGCGGCCGACTTCCGCGCGAACACCGTCCTCGGTCGGCAGCGCGCGCTGGACGGCATCGCGGTCCGTGTCGACTGCGGCAACGGTGACGGGTTCGCTCCTGCGGCCCACGCCTACGTCGACGGTTTCGCGACGCCGCCCGCCGGGGGCTTCGAGCCCGGCGCCCACACGCACGGCTACTGGCGCCGCCTGGCGCCGCAGCAGGTCGCCTTCCTCGGCCGTCACCTCGGTCGCTGACCCAGCCCGCGCCATGGGCGGTCGCCGAGACGGACGGGAGGCCCGTGGCGGCCCCGCACCGCGCCTCCAGACCGTCGACCGGTCGCGTCCACGGCCCGTGCCGCGAGGCGAGCAGCGCTCAGGCTCGCCCGCGGTTGCGGCGCCGGATCTCCTTCGGCGCCCGACCAGCCATGAAGGACCTCGCAGGATCGACGAGGAAGCCCTGCCGCAGGGCCTCGCGCCCGACGAGCATCCGGAACCCCATCTGGTCGCGGTTGCTCAGGGTGACCTCGGACACGACGGCGCGCCCGGCCAGGGCGATCGTGGTGAGCACGACGATGCGCTCCTGGGTGTGCCCGGTCGAGCTGCGGATGATGCGCCGGTCGTGCACGTCGCACTCGATCGTGACGGCGTCGGCATCGGTGTCCTGCCAGGGGTGCACCGAGAACCGGACCCGGTCGCCGGGCAGTTCCTCGAGGTCGAACGCGTGCAGTGCCGAGCTGCGTGCACCGGTGTCGAGCTTGACCTTGATCCACGGCAGGCCGAGGTCCGGCAGGCCGGCCCACTCGCGCCAGCCGGCGACGACGAGCCCGCCGTCGGGGGACTTCGGAGCACGGGCCATGGCCCCATCTTGTCGTACGCCCGAGAGCGGTGTTCGCGTGCTTGGATGGACCGTCGCCGACGATCCCACCCCGCGGAGAACCCCTCGATGAAACTCGCCATCCTGTCCCGCGCCCCGCAGGCGTACTCGACCCAGCGCCTCCGTGCCGCAGCGCTCGACCGCGGCCACGACGTCAAGGTCCTGAACACCCTGCGCTTCGCGATCGACCTGTCCGGCGACGACCCGGACCTGCTCTACCGCGGCAAGCTCCCGTCCGACTACGACGCAGTGCTGCCCCGGATCGGCAACTCGATCACCTACTACGGCACCGCCGTCGTGCGGCAGTTCGAGCAGATGGACGTGTACACGCCGAACACCGCGAACGGCATCACGAACTCGCGCGACAAGCTCCGGGCGAACCAGATCCTGTCCCGACACGACATCGGCATGCCGGCGACGACCTTCGTGGCCGGCCGCAACGACGTGCGCGGGGCGATCGAACGGGTCGGTGGCGCGCCCGTCGTCATCAAGCTCCTCGAGGGCACGCAGGGCATCGGCGTGATCCTGGCACCGGAGGCGAAGGTCGCCGAGTCGATCGTCGAGACCCTGCACTCCACCAAGCAGAACGTCCTGATCCAGTCGTTCATCTCGGAGAGCCGCGGCCGGGACATCCGTGCGCTCGTCGTCGGCGACCGCGTCGTGGCCGCGATGCGCCGGACGGCGTCCGGCGACGAGTTCCGGTCGAACGTGCACCGCGGCGGCACCGTCGAGAAGGTCACGCTGTCGCCCGAGTACGAGGCCGTGGCCGTGCGCTCGGCGCAGATCATGGGCCTGAAGGTCGCGGGCGTCGACATGCTCGAGGGCAACGACGGGCCGCTGGTGATGGAGGTCAACTCGTCACCGGGACTCGAGGGAGTCGAGCGCGCGACCGGTCTCGACATCGCGGGCGCGATCATCGACTTCATGGCGAACCAGGTCGCGTTCCCGGAGATCGACGTCCGGCAGCGCCTGTCGGTGTCGACGGGGTACGGGGTCGCCGAGCTCCTCGTGCACACGAACGCCGATCTGGTCGGCAAGACCATCAAGGAGTCCGGACTCTGGGACCGCGACATCACGGTGCTCACCCTGCACCGCGGTTCGAACGTCATCCCGAACCCGCGCAGCGGCGTCGCTCTCGAACCCGGCGACCGCCTGCTGTGCTTCGGCAAACTCGAGGAGATGCGCTCCATGATCCCCGAACGCCGGAAGCGTCGGGCGAAGGTGCGGAAGCTTCCCAAGGAGCCGCTCCAGTCGGAGAGCTGACGGACCGGAGGCCCGGCCCGCGTCCCCCGCGAGGGGAGCGCGAGCCGGGCCTTCCGTCTCGGGCCTCGGTTCAGTCGCCGCGCACGTCGCGTTCGCGGCGGCGACGCCCGAGCAGTCGCAGGACGACACCCAGGCCGAGAGCACTCAGCGCTGCGACGAGCCAACCGCCGAGCTCGGCGCAGTGGTCAGGTTCGTTGCCGGCCTTGTCCTCGACCACGATCTCGAGGTCGTGGCTGCCGTCGTTCAAGGGCGAGTCGAGCTCGATGTGCAGTACGTTGCGGCGCGGCGGGTGCGATTCGGCGTATCCGGATCGCACACACAGCCCGGATGGGGAAGTATGTATCGGTGACGATCATGACGGAACGGCCGGTCGACCGGGCAGCGAGCGGTGAACGTGCAGGCAGTGAACGGACGCCGAGCAGCGAACCCGAGCAGCCCGGCAACGCCACGGCGAAGCACCACAACGTCTCCCTGCTGTCCGTGGCGACGACGACGGCCGAACGCGTGACGACCTCTGCGGACATCGAGGCCCGGCTCCGCGGCGTGCTCCGCCGACTCCGTCTGCCGATGGGCCTGCTCGAGCGCGTCGCCGGTGTGATCGAGCGACGCAACTGGGGCGAGGGCCAGACCTTCCAGGACGCCGCCATCGACGCCGGTCGTCGCGCGATGGCCGAGGCGGGTGTGCGTCCCGACGAGATCGGGCTGCTCATCAACACCTCGGTGACCCGTCCGCACCTCGAGCCGTCGGTCGCCGTGCGCCTGCACCACGGGCTCGGCCTGCCGTCGTCGGCGATCAACTTCGACATCGCGAACGCATGCCTGGGCTTCGTCAACGCCATGAGCGTCGCGGCGGGCATGATCGACTCCGGTCAGATCAAGTACGCGCTCGTCGTCGACGGCGAGGACGCCGACCAGGTGCAGCTCAACACCATCGACCGTCTGAACCAGGGCGGACGGAACCGCAAGGACTTCATGAGCGAGTTCGCCAGCCTGACCCTCGGGTCCGGCGCCGCAGCCGCCGTGCTCGGCCCGGCGGACCTGCACCCCGAGGGTCACCGGATCGTCGGCGGCGTCACCCGCGCGGCGACCCAGTGGTACGACCTGTGCGTCGGCAGCGTGGACGGCATGTTCACGGACGCCAAGATGCTGCTCAAGGGCGGCATGGAGCTCGTCGTCGCCGCGTGGACCGAGGCCCGCGCCCACTTCGACTGGGCGAACATGGACCGCTACGTCCTGCACCAGGTCTCCGATGTGCACACCAACGCGTTCGTCGAGGCCATCGGCATCCCGCGAGACAAGGTCCCCACCACGTACCAGCGGTTCGGCAACGTCGGTCCGGCGTCGATCCCGATCACCCTGGCCGACGAGGTCGAGTCCGGCGGCATCCGCCGCGGCGACCGCGTGTTCCTGGGTGGCGTGGGCTCCGGCATCAACACGGCGATGATGGAACTGCACTGGTGAGGTCCCGGCTTCCCCGCGTCGCCGCGAGCACGGCTCCGGCGACGCAGCCGCCCTCCCTGCCCGGTCTCGATCCGGCGTGGTCGCGTCTGGTCACTGTCCCCGCGTGGTCTGCAGAGCGAACGGGAGGAACGGATCGCGCCGCGCGCACCTGGCACCTCCTCGACACGGCCGGGTCCCTGGCCGCGCTCGGCGTGGAACCGGTCGGCACCATCCTGTGCGTGCACGGCAACCCCACGTGGTCGTACCTGTGGCGGTCGGTGCTCCGCACCTCGCTCGAGGTCGCACGGGCCGGTGGCCCGGCCTGGCGCGTGGTCGCCGTCGACCAGCTCGACATGGGCTTCTCGGAGCGCACCGGGGTGGAACGGGGGCTGCCGCAGCGCGTCGCGGACCTCGGAGCACTGACCGACGAACTCGGGCTGACCGGCCCGGTCGTCACCCTCGGCCACGACTGGGGCGGCGTGGTGTCGCTCGGCTGGGCGGTCGACCACCCCGACGTCCTGGCTGCCGTGATGACGTGCAACACCGCCGTGCACCAGCCCGACGACGCCCCGATCCCGGCGCCGCTGCGGCTCGCCCTGGGGCCGGGGCTGCTCGGCCGTGCGACCGTCGTGACGCCGGCGTTCCTCGAGACGACGCTCGGCATCGCGCACCCGAAGCTCGACCGTGCCGTGGCCGACGGCTACCGTGCCCCCTACCGCGGTGCGGCACGTCGTGGCGGTATCGGCGGGTTCGTGGCGGACATCCCCGTCGACGCCCGGCACCGGAGTGCTCCCGAGCTCGACCGGATCGCTGCCGGGGTCGCGGCGCTCGACGTCCCGGCGCTGCTGCTCTGGGGTCCCCGCGACCCGGTGTTCCTGGAGCGCTACCTCGACGACCTGTCCGAGCGGCTGCCACAGGCCGACGTGCACCGGTTCGAGGGGGCCGGCCACCTGCTGCCCGACGACGCCGACGTGGCGGGCGCGGTGTTCGACTGGATCGGCGACCGCCTGCCGGACGGACACGTGCCTGCGTCGGTCACCACGGGCCTCCCGGCCGGAGTGCAGCACACGAGCAGCGTGAGCCGCCCGCTCGGCGCCGCGCTCGAGGACCTGCGCGACAGCGACGAACCCGCCCTGGTCGAGATGGCCGCGGCCGGCGGTCCCCGCACGATCACGTGGCGCCTGCTCGCCCGTCGGGTGGACGAGATCGCCGCCGGGCTGGACGAGCTCGGTGTCCGGAGCGGTGACCGTGTCTCGCTCCTCGTCACGCCGGGAGCCGACCTGACGGCCGTCCTGTACGCCTGCGTGCGGATCGGCGCGGTCGTCGTGGTGGCGGACGCCGGACTCGGTCTGCGTGGCCTGACCCGTGCGGTGCGCGGAGCCCGGCCCGACTGGATCATCGGTGCGCTGCCCGGACTCGGAGCCGCTCGTGCACTCGGCTGGCCGGGGCGGCGCATCGCGACCGTCCCGCTGCCCGCGCCCGCACGGCGTGCACTGCGCGTCGAGCACACGCTCGTCGACGTCGCCCGGCGGGGTGCCCGTCGGCTGGCGCACGGTTCCGTGCTGCCCACGGTGCCGGCGCCCGACGCTCCGGCCGCGATCCTGTTCACCTCCGGGTCGACCGGACCGGCGAAGGGCGTCGTCTACACGCACGGACAGCTCGGTGCCGTCCGCGACGTGCTGGCGGCCCAGTACGACATCGGTGTCGGCACCGGCCTCGTCGCGGGCTTCGCGCCCTTCGCGCTGCTCGGCCCGGCCCTCGGGGCCCGGTCGGTGGCGCCGGACATGGACGTCACCGCGCCCCGCACCCTGACGGCGCGCGCCGTCGCGGCGTCGGTGGCAGCGGCCGACGCGACCGTGGTGTTCCTGTCGCCGGCGGCACTGGCGAACGTCGTGGCGACGGCGTCGGAGTTGACCGACGCCGACCGTGCGGCGCTCGCGCGCGTCCGGTTGTTCCTGTCGGCGGGCGCCCCGGTGTCGGCCGCGTTGCTGACCGCGGCGACCGAGCTGATGCCGAACGCGAGTGCGCACACCCCCTACGGCATGACCGAAGGGCTGCTCATGACCGATGTCGACCTGGACGGCGTCCGGTCGGCAGCGGCCTCGGACGACGAGGGCATCTGCGTCGGGTTCCCGGCGGCGAACGTCCGGGTGCGGATCGCGCCGCTCGACGCCGCGGGTGCTGCGACCGGTGCGCTCACCGACGCGGCGGGCGTCACCGGCGAGATCGTCGTCGCGGCACCGCACGTGCGCGACCGGTACGACCGGCTCTGGCGGACGAACCGCGTCGCGCGCCTCGGTGTCGAGGACCCGCGCGGACACCGCACCGGCGACGTCGGACACCTGGACGCCTCCGGGCGGCTCTGGGTCGAAGGGCGGATGCAGCACGTACTCACCACCCCGCACGGCGTCGTCACCCCGGTCGGACCGGAGCAGCGCATCGAGGGCGTACCCGGGGTCGGCCGTGCCGGCGTCGCGGGGATCGGCCCGCGCGGCACGCAACAGGTCGTGGCCGTCGTCGAGACCACCGGCAGGCGACGAGCCCGACGGCCCGCCCTGGCTCCGCCGGCGTTGGCTGCTTCGGTCCGGGCCGCGGCCGGGGTCCCGCTCGCTGCCGTGCTGACGGTTCCCGTGCTGCCGACCGACATCCGGCACAACTCGAAGGTCGACCGCGCCCGGCTGTCCCGCTGGGCGACCTCGGTGCTGTCCGGTGGACGGATGGCCCGCCCGTGACGGTCCTGGTCACCGGGGCGAGCGGCTTCCTCGGACAGGCGACGGCCGCTGCCGTGCGGGACGCTGGGCACGAGGTCCGCACGTTCCAGCGACGGCCGTCCGGCGTCAACGGCGTGCAGGACGTCGCCGGTTCGATGACCGACGCCGCGGCGGTGGCCCGCGCGGTCGACGGGGTCGACGCCGTGGTGCACCTCGCCGCCAAGGTCTCCCTGGCGGGTGACCCGGCCGACTTCGTCCGCGTGAACGTCGACGGCACCCGAGCGCTCGTCGACGCCGCGCGGCGTGCCGGTGTCCAGCGGTTCGTGTTCGTCTCGTCACCGTCGGTCGCGCACACCGGGTCGTCGCTCGTCGGCGCCGGGGCCGGTGCCGCCGAACCGCAGCATGCGCGCGGCGACTACGCCCGCACGAAGGCCGCGGCCGAACTCCTCGCGCTCGAGGCCGACGCCCCCGGGTTCGCCGTCGTCGCCGTCCGGCCGCACCTGGTGTGGGGCCCGGGGGACACGCAGTTGATCGGCCGCATCGTCGAACGGGCACGGTCCGGGCGACTGCCGTTGCTGGACTCCGGTGCCGCCCTGATCGACACCCTGTACGTCGACAACGCAGCGTCGGCCATGGTCGCGGCGCTCGAGCACGCTGCGGACGACGACGTGCACGGCAACGCCTACGTCGTCACGAACGGCGAGCCCCGGCCCGTCGCGGACCTGCTCGCCGGGATCTGCGCGGCCTCGGGGGTCGCGGCACCGCGGTGGCACGTGCCGGCAGCGGTCGCACGGGCCGCGGGGTCGCTGGTCGAGGCCGTGTGGCGGGTGCGTCCGGGGCAGGACGAGCCGCCGATGACGCGGTTCCTCGCCGAGCAGCTCTCCACGGCGCACTGGTTCGACCAGCGCCGTACCCGTACTGACCTGCAGTGGGGCCCGTCGGTGTCGATCGACGAGGGCCTCGCACGCTTGGCGGCGGCCGCGGCCCGAGTCTCGCGCTGAGCGACAGTTCTCGGACGCTGCGCCCCGAGGAGTGTCGCGCAGCCCGAGTCTCGCGCTCACGCGAACGCGGCTCAGACCTCGTCGGCCGCCACGTAGACCCAGGCCGACAGACCCGAGGTGAGCTCGACCCGGATGCGCTGGTAGTCCGACACCTCGTAGGCGTCGACGGCACGCAGGTGCCACTCGTGGCCCAGGGTCAGGGCCACGCCGTCGACGACGTCGCCCGCTGCGCCCCGGCGGAGGATCGGGTGGCGGTCCGAGCCACTCGCCCGGATGACCTCGGGGTCGGTGATCGTCACCCAGTCGAGTCGCCAGCCGGGCAGCGTGTCCGGGGTGGTGGGGACGTGTTCGCCGAACAGCGACTCCTGCACGAGCGGCTGCCGCAGCGTGCCGTACGAGAACACCCGGTGCGTGGTGCCGGACCACGCTGCGGAGCGACGGATCGGCTTCGGACCGATCGTCGGGGTCGACGTCCACACGAGTGCGCCGGTGACGCCGGTGAGGCCGAGGTGCAGCAGTCCGGCGACGACGAGGAGGATCCCCCAACCGGCGCCGACGGCGATCGCGATGATGCCGACGACGAGACAGACGAGCGCGAACGCGCCGAGACCGATGACCCAGCGCTGGCCGGGGGAGAGACGCTTCACGTCGCGAGGGTAGCGGACGGGAGGCCCGGATCACGTGCGCCGATCGGCGCACGTGATCCGGGCCTCCCGTCCGGACGCGGCGTCAGCCGCAGAACTCCGGCGGTGGCGACTGGTCGACGGTGCTGACCCAGACCGAGTTCGCCCGATCGCCCGAGCCCACGGGTGGGAACCGGAAGCTCACGAACACCCCGTTGACGGTGGTCGTCCAGCCGCCGTAGGGCGAGTCCGACGGCTGGGCGGCGTCGTTGCCCGGCTCCGTGTAGTGCAGGTCCGGGTACGCCGCTCGCAACTCGGTGAGGGTGCTGCCGGTCCCGAGTCCCGCAGCCGTCGTCGGTCCCGCCACCTCGTCGGAGTTCCTCCCGACCATGACGCTCGCGATCGTGCCGTCGTCGCCCTTCACGACGGTCAGTGCCGGGTCGTTGCGGTCGTCGGGGTACCAGAACACGACGTTCGGGTTGAGGCAGCCGTCGCTCGCCGTGTACACGCCGTCCAGGTCGTCCGTCTCGGCGGTGTACTCCCCGCCGAGCGCGATCGGCCCCACCTCGCTGCCGGAGATCGTCCACGTGTCCGGGTCCGACAGCGAGTACGGCGCCCGTTTGGAGGTGGGCGTCGCCGACGGTGTCGACGTCGGCGTCGGCTGTCCGACGACCGGGGCGCCCGACGGCGTCTCGGTCGGCGTCGGTGCCGTGGACGGTGACGCGGTCGGCGAGGGTTCCGCGGTGATCGACGTCGGGATGAGGCCGAGTGCGACCCCACCGCCGGCGGCTCCGAGCAGGAGCACCCCGACGACGCCGATCGCGGTGCCGACTCGACGGCCGTGGCGCTTCGGGCGAGGGGTGGCCTGCTCGAGGACGTTCTGCTTCATCGAGACGAGCATGCGCTGCAGGTCGTCTCCCTCGGGAGGCTCAGTGTTCATCGTGCGTCACCGCCTTCTTGAGTCGTCGGCGGGACCGCGAGACCCGCTGGGTGACCGCTCCGACACTGAGTCCGAGCAGCTGTGCGGCCTCGGCGTAGGAGTACCCCTGCAGCAGGCACAGCTCGCAGATGCGGCGATCGGTCTCCGGCAGCGCGGCGATCTCGCTCCGGACCCACCGGAGCTGCTCGGAAGCATCGGTGGTGTCGGCGGGGGCGGCGAGGTCGAAGGGCAGTTCGTCGCCGGCGTGCTTCGCGTTGCGCCGACCGAGGTTCTTCGCGTGGTTGCGGCACACGACCAGCAGCCACGGCAGGAGCGTGCCGGTGGGGAGCTGGAGGCCGTCGGCGCGTTGCCAGAGCGTCAGGAACGTGTCCTGGACCAGCTCCTCGACGTCCTGCTTGCTGCCCGCGATCGCCCACGCGTACCGGGTGAGCGTGGGCGCGAACCGGTCGAACGCGGTCGCGAGTGCTGCTCTGTCCCCCGAGGCGAGGCGCCGTGCGAGGCCGGCGTCGTCATCTGCGGTGTTGTCCACGGTGCTCCCTTCACTACGACAATGTCGTGAAGAGGCCGAACATGACACGGATCACGACACGATGCGTCCGTGTCGTGATCCGATGGTGATGCGGGAGGTGTCAGCCGTGCCGCTTGGCGGCCTTGGCGATCTTCTTGCCCAGCTTCTTGCGGGCCTTGCGAGCGTGCGGGTCGTTCCAGGCCTTGCGGACGGTCTCGCTCTTGGACGTCTTGATCACCGGACGGTTGGCGCGGGAGCCGAACCAGAACCCGACGAGGACGATCAGGCCGATGACGATGATGCGGTTGCGCATGGTGGGACTCCTTGGTCGATGGTGCAGGTGCTGTCGGATCAGCCGGTGAAGCGTTGCCAGAGCTCGGTGACGATCGGCCACACGTCGCCGGCGCGGTCGGCGGACCCGACGGCCACCAGCACCACGGGCACGATCGTGACGGCGATGCTCACCAGGACGGCGAGCACGACCGAGATCGTCGCCGTCGTGGTGTGTCGACGGGTGAGCGCCAGCGCGAGGAGTGCCAGCACGACGACCAGCCCGAGGACCGCGACGACCGTGACCCGCACGAACGGGAACGGCACGAGGCCCGCGGTCGTGGCGGTGACACCGCCGAGGAACCCGACCAGGGGCAGGAACGCCCCGAGCAGGACCCCGGCGACCAGGACCACGCCGATGCCACCGGCGATCCACACGCCGCGCGGCCGGGGCCGCCGGGTGCGGGGCCGACGGCCCCCGGACCAGGCGGTGGTCACGGTCGGTCCGCGGTCGGGACGATCGGCTGGTCGCCGTCGCGGGCTGCTGCCCGCGCTGCCTCGCTCGCGTCGGCTGCGGCGTCGGCGGCGTCCTGCGCGGCGTCCTCGGCCGAGTCGGCGGCACGCACGGCGGCGTCGGCAGCCGTCTCGGAGACCACGACGGGGGTCGCAGTGTCCTCGTCGGCGACGGCCGCACGTGCGCGGCCGGCGGCGTCGCGCGCGGTGTCGGCGGCGTCCCGTGCGCCCTCGGATGCACGGTCGAGCGCATCGGACGCGGCTTCGTGCACGCGGCCGGCGGTGGCGGTCGTCGCGTCCACGGCCTGTTCCGCGGCGTCCGCGGTGACGTCGGCGGCACGCTTCGTGGCGTCCGCGGCCTGGTCGGCGGCCTGCTTCGTGGCCTCGGCGGTGGCCGAGGCAGCACGCTCGGCAGTGTCGACCGTCGCTTCGGCGGCACGCTTGGTGGCGTCCGCAGTGACCTCGGCCGCCTGCTTCGTGACGTCGGCAGTGGCGTCCGCAGCGCGCTTCGTCGCCTCGGCGGCCTGGTCGGCTGCCTGCTTCGTGGCGTCGACGGTCGCCGTCGCCACGCGCTTGGTGGTCTCGCTCGTCGCCTTGGCGGCGTCCTGCACGGCATCACCGACAGCGGTGGCCGCACGCTCGACGGGCGAGGGCTCGTCGTCGAACGGTCCGTGTACGTCCAGCACGCGGACGTCCACGGTCGTCGGCACGGAGGCGACCTGGCCGGCTGCTGCGGCGACCTGTCGCTTCACCTCGTCGGCGACCTCGCGGACGTTCCGTGGGTAGGTCACGATCACGGAGACCTGCACCGCGAAGGTGCCGTCCTCGTCGTCGACCTGCACGCCTGCGGTCCCGGCGGAGCGGCCGAGCCGCTTCCGCAGTTCGTCGGCGGCTCGGGACACGGTCCCGCCGAGGTGGTGCACGCCGGGCACGCCGAGCGCCGTCTCCGCCGCGGTGCGCGCGATGAGCATCGCGGGGGTCGCGTCGTCGGGCAGCGGCTCCGTCAGTTCTGCGGGCAGGGCCACCTCGGTGACCTGCGTGTGCGCATGGGGGTCGTGCTGCATGGTTCCTCCTCGTTCGGGTCCGCGGAACGCATCGGGGCACTCGACGTCGCGAGTGCCCCGACACGCATCGAGCGTCCTAGTTCTTGAAGACGTCCTTGACGTCCTCGCCGGTCTTCTTGACGCTCGCAGCGGCCTGGTCCTTCTGGCCCTCGGCGACCTTGGAGTCGTCGTTCTGGGCCTTGCCCACGGCCTCCTTCGCCTTGCCGGCGAGGTCCTGGGCAGCGTTCTTGATCTTGTCGTCGAGTCCCATGACGGGTCCTTTCATCGGTCGGGCGTTCGCCCGGTGGTGGGTGTTGCGAGGGTCTTCGGCGGGCCGGGAGGCCCGGGGTTGCGTCCGCCTGACGGGTGTCAGTGGACGCGGGTCGACTTCGCGAGCGCCGAACGGGTGCCACCGGTGAGATGGACCAGGACGGGCACCTGGCGGCCGAGCGTGCGGTCGAGGACCGCGACGGCGCGGTCGACGGCGTCGAGCACCGAGACGGCGTCCCCGCCGCGGCGGACCGCGACGCGGATGCGCGCGGCGCGCTGCTTGCGCACCAGGTAGGTGTCGACGCGCGAGCCGACGACGTCGCGGACACCGGCGAGCTCGTGCTCGACGACGTCGCGGACGAGTGCGACGTTCACCGTGACGGCGTCCTCACCCGAGCGCTCGCGGACGGCGACGGACGTGCCGCCCCCGCCGCGGCTGAACGCCCAGACCAGGGCGAGCACGATCACGACGGCGCAGGCGGCGGCGACGATCCAGAGCGAGGACGCGGGGACGTCCAGGTTGCTCGGCAGGTCGACGTACGGCTTGATCGCGTCCTGCACGGCGGGCAGGACGCCCGCGCCGATCGTGAGGCCGACGACGACGGCGACGAGGCCGAGGACGAAGAGGATGATCCGGTTCATGGTCCGGTTGCTCTTGGTCATGCGAGGGTCCCCTTCTCGTCGATGCGGACGCGGACGTTGTGGCCGAACCGTTCGTCGAGGCCGCTCAGGCGGTCACGGACGGCTGCCTGCACGGCCTGCTCGTCGACCGGGATGCCGGTGACGGGCACGATCCGGACGTCGGTACGCCGACCGCGGGCGGTGGCCGAGGCGTTGCCCTCGGGAACCCCTGCTGCCGTGCCGGCGGCGTTGGCCGCCGTCGAGGCGACGATGCGGGTGTCGATGACGACGGCGCCGCGGTCGTGCTGGACGACGGAACGGTGCTGGCGACCCGGCTTCAGGGCCAGGACGATCAGCACGACGCCCAGGACCACGAGCACGACGGCGATGACCTCGGCGATCGTGACGAACGCGGCGTCGGGCTGCAGCGCGGCATCGACGGCGGTCTGCGGGTCGGCGAGGAGCGGAGGCCGCCCGATCGCCCGCAGGACCGACTCCGTGCCGATCCACGCGGCGACCAGTGCGAGGACCACCAGCGCCACCGCCACTGCGGTCGAGCGGGAGCGGTGCACGCTCCGACGACGGATGCGTCGTTCGACGGAACCGTTGCTCATGATGGTCTCCTACCGGGTTCGGGACTCGCGCTCGCGCACGATCCCGGTGAGTTCGATGTGGGCACTGCCGACGCGGCGGCCGGTGAGTTCGCTCACGCGGCGCTTGACCTCGTCGGCGACCTGGGCCGAACGGGCGACGAGGTCGTCGCCCGCGGCGATGGGGCCGGTGACGTCGAGGGCCATCGCTCCGGCCGCGTCTCCGAGACCGACCCTGACCCGCTTGGCGGGGGCGCCGAGCCGTTCGGCTGCGACGGCCCGCGCCAGCGAGGTCAGTGCACGAGCGGTGATCTCGACGCGGCCCGGGACGACGTCCGGGCCGGCGTTCACCGGGAGCTCCGGCGCCCGGTGAGCACGTCGGTCAGGGCGCCACGGTCGATCTTGCCGGTGGCGAGGGCAGCCACGAGGGCACCGATCGCACCGAAGACGATGACCAGGACGAAGCCCCAGAACCCGAATTGCAGTGCGACGACTGCGAGGACGGCACCGATGAGGGCACCGATCAGTGTGTTGCTCATGCGACTCGCGCTTCCTTCTTCTCGTCGTTCTCGTTGTCGTCGTCGTCGCCCGGGATGAAGACGTCCTGGACGGTCACGTTGACCTCGGCGACCTCCATGCCGACGATCTGCTCGAGGGCACGTGCGACGCTGCTGCGGACGCCGTCGGCGACCTGCTGGAGCGACACGGGGTACTCGGCGACGATGACGATGTCCGCGGCGACCTGCTTCTCGCCGACCTCGACCTTGACGCCCTGACCGAAGTCGCGCTGGCCGATCGCGTCGCGGATCGCACCGATCGCGCGGGCTGCGCCGCCACCGAGCGAGTGCACGCCGTTGACCTCGCGGGCGGCGATGCCGGCGACCTTCGACACGACGGTGTCGTCGATGACGGTCTTGCCGGTGACGCCGCTGTTCGAGCCGGCGTGCGAGGTGGTCCGGGCCGCGGCGGTGGTGGCCGGGGTGGTGGTGATGGAGTCAGCCATGGTTCGTTCCTTCCGATTGACCCGCCGGGCGTTCCCAGCGGTTGCTGTTCACGGATGAGACGGGCTGCACCAGAGATTCGTCACACATGACTTTCCGGATTCGGCAGAAGTCCAGGAATCCGCGGGAACACGGGGGTGTGGCTGTACCCCTGGTCGTTCGCTCAGGCGGTTTCGCGTGTTCCGTCCGCCGCGTTGCGTTCTGCAGCGGCGCGGATCGCCCGGGCGCACGCCATCGGGGACTCGCCCCGCTCGGCCCGGAAGAGCTGCTGCAGGCGTCGCGGCAGGACCCCGGCGGCGTCGGCGATGTCCTGCAGGGAGAGGTCGTCGTCGGCGTGCTGCTCGATGAACGCCACCGCGCGGCGGACACGCCACGACGACCGACCACTGTCGGGTCGTGCTGACAGCGACGTGCGGAGCGTGGTGGCGGGGTCCTCGCCGAACCGCTCGCGGTAGGCGGAGGCGAACCGGCCCGCATTGGTGAAGCCCCACCGACGCGCGACCACGGCGACCCCGTCGGCACCGGGGGCCCGGTCGTCGCCCGCGCGCAGGAGCTCGCTCCGGGCACGGTCGAGCCGGTGCTCGCGCAGGAACCGGTGCGGCGTGGAGTCGAGGGTGCGGGCGAACACGTCCTGCAGCCCCCGCTGACTGAGCCCGCAGGCCGCGGCGATGTCCGACACCGCCGGACGTTCGGCTGCGTGCTGTTCCACGTAGCGGATCGCGTCGCGCAGACGGTTCGCGACGGGGACGTCGTCGCCGCGGTTGCGGATCGGGAAGGTGTCGAGCACGACGACCGCCAGTCGACGGTTCAGCGCCGTCCGCATCGGACCGACCACGCGGTCGTCCACGAGTGCCGGGCCGAGCTCCCCGATGAGGTGGCGCAGGGGTTCGCGGCGGGCGATGACCTCGTCCTGCTGCTCGAACAGCAGCGGGCCGTCCGGCAGCCGGTAGCCGAGGTCGCGCCCGACGGTCCGCAGGAACGAGTCCGCGATGTGCACCCCGTTGTAGACGGTGCCGTCGGACTCGAAGCGGTACGCCTCGGACGCACTCGCGATGTACGGGCTGCCCGGCTCGACCACGCGCGTGCGGTCGGGGAAGTGCATCTCGAGCCGGCCCCTGGTGAGCCAGAAGACGACGTGGTCCTCCCGCGCCCCGATGACCCCGCCGCGTCGCCCGCCCTCGGCGCGCATGGTCCGCAGCGTCAGGTCGTCGTCGCCCACCACCGTGTACTCGTAGCGGGTGTCGTTCGTCGCGTACGTCTCCGAGGCGAAGTCGGACCCGTGGTACTCCGCCTCGAAGATGTCGGAGTAGTCGGAGCCGTCGCCGTCGGCGAACCGCAGTCTGCGGAAGCCGTTCGTCGCCGGATCGGTCATGGTCGAAATCATGACATCGACGGCACGGCGAGGTGAATACCCTCGTTCGTGTCCGCGCGTCCAACTGAGGGAATACCCTAGGGGGGTACCGTATTGAGGACCGTGGAGGCCACCATGCACGAACACGTCGGCTACATCGGCGACAAGGACGACCTGCTCAAGCGGCTCCGTCGCGCCGAGGGCCAGGTGCGCGGCATCGCCCGCATGGTCGAGGACGAGACGTACTGCATCGACGTCCTCACCCAGATCTCGGCGGCGAACCGGGCGCTCGAACGCGTGGCGCTGTCGCTGCTCGAGGACCACCTCAAGCACTGCGTCGCCGAGGCGGTCGCCGAGGGCGGCGACGCCGCGGACGAGAAGGTCCGCGAAGCGAGCCAGGCCATCGCCCGGCTCGTGCGCTCGTGACCGCCGTCCGCACCCGAACCACAGGAGGAGACACCGTGACCACCGAACTGCTGCTCGTCGAGGGCATGACCTGCGAGCACTGCGTGCTGAGCGTGACCGAGGAACTCACCGAACTCGAGGGGGTGTCCGACGTCGCCGTCGCGCTCGTCCCCGGCGGTGCCTCGTCGGTGACCGTCACCTCGGACGCACCCGTCGACCCCGATGCGCTGCGCGGCGCGGTCGCCGAGGCGGGGTACGAGGTCGTGCCGTCGTGACGGACGGCATCGTCGAGCTCGACATCACGGGCATGACCTGCGCCTCGTGCGCGAACCGCATCGAACGGAAGCTCGGCAAGCTCCCCGGGGTCACCGCCACCGTCAACTACGCCACCGAGAAGGCACAGGTGCAGGTCGCTCCTGACGGCCCCGCCGACCCCGCTGCCCTCATCGCCGCCGTCGAGTCCGCGGGCTACGGTGCGACCGTCCCCGCGCCGCCGGCCGACACGACGGAGCCGGACGACGACGCCGACGACCCGGCCGGTGCGCTGCGCCGACGACTCGTCGTGTCGACGGTCCTGGCCGTGCCGGTCGTGCTGCTCTCGATGGTGCCGGTCCTGCAGTTCCCGAACTGGCAGTGGCTCGCCCTGACGCTCGCCGCGCCCGTCGCGGTGTGGGGTGCGCTCCCGTTCCACCGCGCCGCCTGGGTGAACGCCCGACACGGTGCCGCGACCATGGACACCCTGGTCAGTGTGGGTGTGCTGGCGGCCTTCGGCTGGTCGCTCTACGCGCTCTTCCTCGGCGACGCCGGCACGACCGGCATGCACATGACGTTCTCGTGGATCGCGACCGACCCCGAGGCGACCGACCTGTACCTCGAGGTCGCGGCGGCCGTCACGGTGTTCATCCTGGCCGGCCGGTACATGGAGGCCCGCGCCAAGAAGCAGTCCGGGGCGGCACTCCGCGCCCTGCTCGAACTCGGCGCGAAGGAGGCCACGGTGCTGCGCGACGGCGTCGAGCAGCGTGTCCCGGCGTCGGCGCTCGTCGTCGGGGACGTCGTCGTCGTGCGGCCGGGGGAGCGGATCCCCAGCGACGGCCTCGTGCAGGACGGGTCCTCGGCCGTGGACCGCAGCATGGTCACCGGCGAATCCGTCCCCGTCGAGGTGGGACCGGGCGACCGGGTGACCGGCGCGACGATCAACGTCGGCGGCCGGCTCGTGGTCGCCGTCACCCGCGTCGGCGCCGACACCGAGCTCGCCCGGATGGGACGGCTCATCGAGGACGCGCAGACCGGCAAGGCCGACGTCCAACGCCTGGCCGACCGGGTCTCCGGCGTCTTCGTGCCGATCGTCATCGCGCTCGCCGTGCTGGCGTTCGTCGGCTGGCTCGTGCTCGGCGGGTCGGTCACCGCAGCGTTCACCGCGGCCGTCGCCACGCTCATCATCGCCTGCCCGTGCGCCCTCGGGCTCGCGACGCCGACCGCACTGCTCGTCGGCACCGGCCGCGGGTCGCAGCTCGGCATCCTGATCGGCGGCCCGCAGGTGCTCGAACGGACCCGTGGTGTCGACACCATCGTGCTCGACAAGACCGGCACCGTCACCACCGGCGAGATGACCCTGCGCGCCGTGACCCCGACGGACGCGATCCTCGGCGCGGACGCCGTGCTCCGGCTCGCCGCGGCCGTCGAGCAGGGTTCGGAACACCCCGTGGCGCGTGCGGTCGTCCGGGCCGCGACGGCCAGGCACCTCGACGTCCCGACCGCCGAGCAGTTCGAGTCGACCGCCGGCGCCGGCGTGCAGGCCGTCGTGGACGGCGATGTCGTGCTCGTCGGCGGGACCCGCTGGCTCGCGGCGTCCTGGGCGGTCGCCGTCCCCGACGAGGCCACGGCCGCGGTCACCGCTGCCGAAACCGACGGGGGCACCGCGGTGGTCGTCGCGCGGAACGGCCGCGTGCTCGGCGTCGTGGTCGTCGGCGACACCGTCAAGCCCGAGGCAGCCGACGCGGTCGCGCGGTTCGTGGCGCTCGGCCTGCACCCCGTCCTGCTCACCGGCGACAACGACGGCGCCGCACGGGCCGTCGCCGCACAGGTCGGCATCGACGAGGTCCACGCCCGCGTGACCCCGGCCGGCAAGCTCGACGCCGTCCGGGGCATGCAGGCCCAGGGACGGAGCGTCGCCATGGTCGGTGACGGTGTCAACGACGCTGCGGCGCTCGCCGCGGCCGACCTCGGCATCGCGATGGGTGCCGGCACCGACGCGGCGATCGCGGCGAGCGACATCACGGTCGTGAGCGGTCGGCTCACCGTCGTCGCCGACGCCGTCCGGCTGTCGCGGGCCACGCTCGGCATCATCAAGGGCAACCTGTTCTGGGCGTTCGCGTACAACGTGGCGGCGATCCCGCTCGCGATGGCGGGGCTGCTCAACCCGGTGCTCGCCGGCGCCGCCATGGCGTTCTCGTCGGTGTTCGTCGTGACGAACAGCCTGCGGCTGCGGCGTTTTGCACCCCGGCCCTGAGGCCGACCACCCGCCGGACGTGACGCGCGCAGCGAACGCGCCCCGCGCCTCCCGTCCGGCGGTGCGCACGACGGTGCCGACGGCACTACGCTCGAAGACGGTCCGCGACGCACTGGTGCGGTGACCTGCGGGCTGTACGTCTCGAACGTGATCCCAGGAGGACCGAAGTGACCGAATCCGCTCCCGTCGACCCCACATCGACCGAAGGCTGGAAGAAGCTCGACAGCATCGCTGCCGACTTCACCCCTGACCTGCGCGGGTGGTTCGACAGCGACCCCGGCCGTGCCGAGCAGTACACGTTCCAGGCCGCCGACCTGACCGTGGACCTGTCGAAGGGCCTCGTCACCGAGGACGTCCTCGCCGCCCTGCTGCAGGTCGCGAAGGACACCGGCGTCGCCGAGCGCTTCCAGGCGATGCTCTCCGGCGAGCACATCAACGTCACCGAGGACCGCGCCGTCCTGCACACCGCGCTCCGCCGTCCGAAGGCGACCGAGGGCCTCGTCCCGGCGGCGCCGCTGACCGTCGACGGCCAGGACGTCGACGCCGACGTGCACGCCACGCTCGACAAGGTCTACGCGTTCGCGTCGCAGGTGCGTAGCGGTTCCTGGACCGGTGTCACCGGCAAGCGCATCGAGACCGTCGTCAACATCGGCATCGGCGGGTCCGACCTCGGCCCCGTCATGGTCTACGAAGCACTCAAGCCCTACGTCCAGCCCGGCCTCGAGGCGCGCTTCGTGTCGAACATCGACCCGGCGGACATCTACGAGAAGACCGTGGACCTCGACCCCGAGACCACGCTGTTCATCGTCGCGTCGAAGACCTTCGGCACCCTCGAGACCCTGACCAACGCGCGACTCGCACGCCAGTGGCTCTGGGAGAAGCTCGGCCTGACCGACGCCGGTGACGACGAGAAGAAGAACGCCGTCGCGAAGCACTTCGTCGCCGTGTCCACCGCGCTCGACAAGGTCGAGGCCTTCGGCATCGACCCTGAGAACGCCTTCGGGTTCTGGGACTGGGTGGGCGGCCGCTACTCCGTCGACTCCGCGATCGGCACGAGCGTCATCGTCGCGATCGGCCAGGAGAACTGGGAGCAGTTCCTCGCCGGCTTCCACGCCATCGACGAGCACGTCCGCACCACGCCGCTCGAGCAGAACGTCCCCGTCCTGATGGGCCTGCTCAACGTCTGGTACACGAACTTCCTCGGTGCGCAGAGCCACGCGGTCCTGCCGTACACGCAGTACCTGCACCGCTTCGCCGCGTACCTGCAGCAGCTCACCATGGAGTCGAACGGCAAGCGCGTCCGCTGGGACGGCTCGCCCGTCACCACGGAGACCGGCGAGGTCTTCTGGGGCGAGCCCGGCACGAACGGCCAGCACGCGTTCTACCAGCTCATCCACCAGGGCACCCGCCTGATCCCGGCCGACTTCATCACGGTCGCGAACCCGGCCCGTCCGCTCAAGGACGAGACCGGTGACGGCAAGGGCGTCGCACCCGGCACCGACGTGCACACGCTGTTCCTGGCGAACTTCTTCGCGCAGACCAAGGCGCTGGCGTTCGGCAAGAGCGCCGACGAGGTCCGTGCCGAGGGCACCACCGACGAGGGAATCGTCGCGGCGCGCACGTTCCCGGGCAACAAGCCGACGACGTCGATCCTGGCGCCGGAGCTCACCCCGAGCGTGCTCGGCCAGCTCATCGCGCTCTACGAGCACATCGTGTTCACCGAGGGCACGATCTGGGGCATCGACTCGTTCGACCAGTGGGGCGTGGAGCTCGGCAAGCAGCTGGCGCTGCAGGTCACGCCTGCCGTCGAGGGCGACCAGGCCGCGCTCGACGCGCAGGACGCCTCGACCAAGGCGCTCATCGCGAAGTACCTGGAGCTGCGCAAGTAGCGAGGTGCCCACCTGCGAGACGGGAGGCCCGTGGCGGATCCGCCACGGGCCTCCCGTCCGTCTGCCGGTCGCGCTGGGCGCGGGGCGGACGCGGCCCGAGACTCGGGGTGAGCGACAGTTCGCGGGACGCGCGCGCCTAGAACTGTCGCTGAGCGCGAGTCTCGGGCCATGCGCTCCGAGACTCGCGGTCAGCGGCCGAGCGGGTCGAGGTTGAGCGTCGTTCCCTCGTACAGGTGCTGGTCCGTCCCGAACACCTGCACGCCCTCGTTGAGCCAGACGAGCGCCCGCACGCTGATCCCGAAGCGCGCGGCGACGTCGCCGATGAGGTCGTCCGGCGCGACCGTGTACGACCGCGGTGCCCCGCCCGTCGTCGTCGCGGTGACCGGACCAGTCGCGTTCGGCCGGGTACCGGCGTCCTCCGGGTGCACGTTCGTCTGCCGCGCCGGGACGGACCACCGCACGGTGGTCACCGCGAGCACCTTGCCGGCCCCGATCTCGACCGGGACCTCCTGCCCCGCCCCCGCCGCGGAGTAGGTCACGAGCGTGGTGAGGTGCGACGGGTCGACGCCGGAGCCGCTCAGTGGGACGTCCACCGCGCTGGCCGTGCTGGTCGGCCCGCCGAGCGTCCGGTCGCCGACGCCGGGGTAGGTCAGTCCGTCGCCGACCGCGCGCGGCAGGTCGAACAGGCCGACCCCGACCGGCACCGGCAGGGTCGAGGTGAAGCCGGAGTACTGCGCGGTGAACGTGTCGTCGCCGACCGCGACGACGCGGAACCGGAAGTGCACGCTGCCCTTCGGGGACGCGACGTCACCCTGGGCGAGGACGGTCCCGGCGGGGATCGGCGTCAGCGTCGGAGCCGGAGCCGCCGGCTCGGTGGGTTCCGGGGTCGGCGTGCGGGGGTGCGCCGACGACTCGAGGAGGTCGCCCTCCGGGTCGGCGTCGGGCGTCGGTGTCGAGGTGGCGGACGAGGTCGGCGTCGTCGCCGGGGTGGACGGGGCGGGGAGGGGCTGGTCCGACCCGCGCAGCAGCGAGCACCCCGACAGCGCCACGGTGGCCGCGACGACGACCCCGATCGCGAGCGTCCGGTTCATGATTCCCCCTCAGCTCGATGCTAACCGCACGGTGTCCCCGGGCTGAACGCCGCGCGCTCGTCGTGTGTCTGCGGACGTACCGCGGATCCGGCGGAGCGCCGGTCGCCGGTGTCGGTCGGAACGGCTACCGTCGAGGCCATGGAGCGTTCGGAGATCCTCGCCGCGGCTGCCGCCGCGCACGCCGCCCGCATCGCCGAGGAAGGCGGTGACGACGGCGCTGCTCGTGAACGGGCGGAGAGCGTCCGCCGCCGAGCCGACGGCCTCACCGACCGCTACGACACGGTCGAGGGCGCGAGCGAATCCGACGCGCGCGACGCCGCGCGCCGTCGAGCCGGCGAGGCCGACCGGGCGGCGTCCCGGACCGAGGGCGTGCTGTCCGACTGGCACCGCATGGGCACCCGACGGGGTGTGACGCCGGACGCCCAGGTGCGCACGGCGTGGACCGTGACGGGGGTGCCCGAGCGCGGTGACGCCCGGGCGTTGGCGAACGTCCTGCTCTCGACCGCGGGGCACGCGGGCCGGGTGGCCGATGCCGCGCGTCGCAACCCGGCACTGTCCGGTGCCGCGAGCGCAGCAGCACGACGAACCGTCCGGCGTTACACCGACCACGGCGCGGACATGGCGTCGCTCGGTGACGTGCTGGGGGACAGCCCGGCGCCCGACGAGTCCTGACGCACCCGCAGGGTCTGTTGGAGCGCTCCCGCTCTGATCAGGCGTTATGTGGACCGATCCAATCGTCCTGACGACAGAATGTCTAATTGACAGGACATGGATTCGGGTTACCATCGGTGCACGCACTGAAGCGCGATCACCGACGAAGGAGTCACCGAATGGTCGACATCAAGCCGACAGCCCCGACTGTCGCACTGCCCCCGATCGGGACCGGACCACACCGACGCCGCCTCGGCGTCCTGGCCCTGGTCGCCACGTTCGGCGGACTGCTCTTCGGGTACGACACCGGTGTCATCAACGGTGCCCTGAACCCGATGAAGGCCGAGCTCGGTCTCACGAACTTCACCGAGGGCGTCGTCACCAGCTCCCTGTTGTTCGGTGCCGCGATCGGTGCCATGCTCGGCGGCCGCATCGCCGACGGGTGGGGCCGCCGCAAGACGATCATCGCCCTCGCCGTGACGTTCTTCCTCGGCACGCTCATCTGCGTCGTCGCCCCGACGTTCGGAGTGATCGTCGTCGGCCGCGTGCTCCTCGGCCTCGCGGTGGGTGGGGCATCGACCGTCGTCCCGGTGTTCCTCGCCGAACTCGCCCCGTTCGAGATCCGGGGTTCGCTGTCCGGCCGCAACGAGCTCATGATCGTCATCGGGCAGCTCGCCGCGTTCGTGGTCAACGCCATCATCGGCAACCTCTGGGGTGAGGGCAACGGTGTCTGGCGCGTCATGCTCGCCGTCTGTGCGCTCCCGGCGATCGCCCTCTTCGTCGGCATGCTCCGGGTGCCGGAGTCGCCGCGGTGGCTCGCGTCGAAGGGGCGGTACGACGAAGCGTTGTCCGTCCTGCAGCAGGTCCGGACCACGGAGCGTGCGACCGCCGAGCTCGACGACATCAAGCGGAGCAACGACCTCGAGGCGAAGGTCGATCGCGTCAGCGGGTGGCAGACGCTGCGTGGGAACAAGTGGCTCATCCGCATCGTGCTGATCGGTGCCGGGCTCGGCGTCGCCCAGCAGCTCACCGGCATCAACTCGATCATGTACTACGGCCAGACCGTCCTCATCGAGTCCGGGTTCCAGGCGTCGGCGGCCCTCATCGCGAACATCGCCCCCGGCGTGATCGCCGTGGTCGGTGGCGTCATCGCGCTGTACAACATGGAGAAGATCAACCGCCGGACGACCCTGATCATCGGGTTCTCGCTCACGACGGTCTGCCACTTCCTGATCGGCATCGCCTCGGTCGCGCTGCCCGAGGGCAACCCGGCCCGCCCGTGGGTGATCCTGTTCCTCGTCGTCGCGTTCGTCGGCTCGATGCAGACCTTCCTCAACATCGCCGTGTGGGTGGTGCTGTCGGAGATCTTCCCGACGCAGATCCGCGCGCTCGGCATGGGCATCTCGGTGTTCTGCCTCTGGATCGCGAACGCGTTCCTCGGGCTGTACTTCCCGACGATCGTCGCCGCGACCGGCATCACGGGCACGTTCTTCGGATTCGGGATCGTCGGTCTGCTCGCGCTGCTCTTCATCTGGAAGTTCGTGCCGGAGAGCCGCGGTCGCACCCTCGAAGAAGTCGAAGAGGGTGTCACCACCGGCAACATCTTCACCGTCCCGCAGAAGGCGTCGCGCGGCTAGGTCGCGCACGTGGCGCGGTGATCGCGCGCACAGACGGACGGGAGGCCCGGTGCCAGCTGGCACCGGGCCTCCCGTCCGTCTGCTGGTCGCGCTACGGGCGCAGGAGCACCTTGCCGACGCGGCCGGCGGTGTCCGAGGCGCGCACGGCGTCGCGGACGTCCTCGAAGGCGAAGGTCTCCGCGACGGGGAGCGTCAGCGAGCCGTCCAGCACGCGGGTGATGAGCTCGCCGAAGAGCTGGCCCTTCGTCTCGGCCGGCATCGTCTTGCTGACGACGCTGCCCCAGAAGCCCTTCACCGTGAGCTGGCCGAAGATGACCTTGCCGGACGGGATCTCGAGCGTGGGCGAGGCCATCGCGCCGAAGACGACGAGGGTCGCGTTCTCGCCCAGCACGCTGGCGATGTCCCCGGCGGCCTTGCCGCCCACGGACTCGACACCGGCGACGATCGGGGCGCCTCCGGTGATCGCGGCGACCTGGTCCTTCCAGTCGTCCGCGTCGGTGGCGACGATGCGCTCGATGCCCTGCTCGCGCAGCTCCTCGACACCGGCGGCGCGACGCACCAGGCCGATCACGTTGATGCCGCGGGCCGCGCCGAGCTGGGCGACCATGCGCCCGACGGCACCGTTCGCGGCGTTCTGGATCAGCCAGTCGCCCTCGTGCAGGTCGAGCGAGTGCAGCAGGCTGATGGCGCTGAACGGCATCGAGACGAGCTGGGCTGCGGCCTCGTCGGTCATGGCGTCCGGCACCGGGACGAGCCCGGCGGCGTTCGCGGTGTAGTACTCGGCCCAGACGCCGAAGGCACCGCCGGCGACGCGCTGGCCGACCGTCAGGTTCGTGAAGCCCTCGCCCAGGGCCTCGACGACGCCGAGCGCCTCGGTGCCGGAGGCTGCGGGCAGCTCGGGCTTGAAGCCGTAGGTACCGCGGACGGTCCACAGGTCGTGGTTGTGGATGGGGGAGAGGACCGTGCGGACGAGCACCTCGCCGGCGCCGGGCCTGGGGACCGGGCGCTCCTGGACGCCGAGGACCTCGGCGGGCTCGGCGAAGGTCTCGTGGACGACGGCGCGCATGGTGGTGGGGGTGGTGTCGGTCATGCTCAGTCCTCCGAGACGGTGATGGTGACCTCGATGTTGCCGCGGGTCGCGTTCGAGTACGGGCAGACCTGGTGCGCAGCGTCGGCGAGGGCCTGGGCCTGGTCGTGCTCGAGCCCGGGCAGGACGACCTCGAGCAGCACGGCGAGCTGGAAGCCGCCGTCGCCGTTCGGGCCGATCTGGACGCGACCGCCGACGGACGAGTCGGCGATCTTCACCTTCTGGCTGCGGGCGACGCCCTGCAGTGCGGAGTGGAAGCACGCGGCGTACCCGGCGGCGAACAGCTGCTCGGGGTTCGCGCCGTTGCCGGAGCCGCCCATCTCCTTGGGGATGGCGAGGTCGAACTCGACCGTGCCGTCGCTCGTGGCGACGTGGCCGTTGCGGCCGTCACCCGTGGCGAGGGCCTCGGCGGTGTAGAGGGCTTCCATGGTGTTCCTTCCTTCGTGGGGTCAGTCGCGGCCTGGCCCGAGACTCGGGCTGGCCGACAGATCTCGGGCGCTGCGCGGCGGGAAGTGTCGCTCAGGCCGAGTCTCGAGTCGGTGTGTTCGTGGCCGCGGCGTGCATCGTCTCGGTCAACCGGTGCAGGGTCGCGATGAGCTCCGTGGCGGCCTGCTCGTCGGGGAGCCCCATGCCGGCGGCGATCGTCGCCGGGATGTGCGCGAGGTCGGCGCGGATGGTGCGGCCGCGGTCGCCGAGCGTGATCGTCACGACGCGCTCGTCGGTGCTGCGGCGTTCACGGCGGACCAGGTCGCTCTGCTCCATGCGGCGGAGCAATGGCGACAGGGTGCCGGAGTCGAGCTGCAGGTGTTCCCCGAGGCTCGAGACGGTCTGGTCGCCCTCCACCCACAGGGTGACGAGCACCAGGTACTGCGGGTAGGTCAGGCCCCAGGGCTCGAGCATCGTGCGGTACGCCTGCGTGGTCGCGCGGCTCGCTGCGTAGAGGGAGAAGCACACCATCTCGTCGGTCACGGGCATGGCTTCAGCCTGTCACGCAACCCGGTTGTGCACAACTCATCGCAGTGGATGCTCAGGTCACGACGAACACGCCGACGGCCCGGACGGTTAGGCTGACGTGACCCACGATGACCAGCACCCACCTCGACACCACCACGACCCCCGGCAACGGATCGGCGTCGTCCCACGGCAAGACGATCCTGATCGGTGAGCACGCCGTGGTCTACGGCGCACCCGCACTCGTCCTGCCGGTGCTCGACGCCCGGGTCGTCGCGACGGTGACGCCGGTCTCCGGCGGGGCCCCAGGCCACACCCTCGAGTCCACGGTGCACACCGGTCCCCTCGACCTCGCGCCCGCAGCGGTGATGCCGACCGTCACCGCCGTCACCGCGACGCTGCGGCACTTCGGCGTGACCGACCGGCACTTCCACGTCCGGGTCGACAGCGAGGTCCCGACCGCCCGGGGCATGGGGTCGAGCGCAGCGGTCGCCGCCGCCGTGACGGCAGCCGTCGCGGACGCCCTCGGCGAGACCCTCGACGCCGACACCCACCACGACCTCATCCAGGAGTGCGAGCGGGTCGCCCACGGTCGCCCGTCGGGACTCGACGCCCGCGGTGTCGTCGCCGCGGTGCCGGTCTGGTTCGAGGGGGGCCGCATCGAGCCCGTCGCCCTCGGGGCCCGCTTCACCTTCGTCGTCGCCGACACCGGTGTCCCCGGCCACACCCGGCAGGCGGTCGCGGCCGTGCGGGAACGGCACGACCAGGACCCGGTCGTCGTCGACGCGGTCATCGACCGGATCGGTGCGCTCGCACGCCGGGCGCGGGGGACACTCGAGGCTGGCGACGCACAGGGGCTCGGTGCCACGATGGACGCCGCGCACGACCTGCTCAGTGCACTCGACGTGTCGAGTGCCGACCTGGACCGGCTCGTCGACGCCGCACGTGCTGCGGACGCCCTCGGCGCGAAGCTGACCGGCGGCGGGCGGGGCGGGTGCGTGCTCGCACTCGCCGCGGACGACGACCACGCGGACCGCATCGCGGCCGCACTCCGCGGCGCAGGGGCCGCAGCCACCTGGACCACCACGATCGGAGCCCGCGCTTGATGACCGCCACCGCCGTCGCGCACCCCAACATCGCCCTCGTCAAGTACTGGGGCAAGGCGGACGCGCAGCTCGCGCTGCCCGCAACGGGCAGCGTCTCCATGGGTCTCGACGTGTTCCCGACGACGACCACCGTCACGCTGGACGGTGGCTCCGGTGACGGTCAGGAGGCGCGTGATGCGTTCACGTTGAACGGTCACGTCGTCGACGACGGTGCGCTGGCGCGCGTGCAGCAATTCCTCGACCTCGTGCGGGAGCTCGCCGGCAGCACCGCCCGCGCGTCCGTCGTGTCCGAGAACACCGTGCCGACCGGCGCAGGGCTCGCCTCCAGCGCGTCGGGGTTCGCGGCGCTCGCCACCGCGGCCTCGGCGGCGTACGGCCTCGACCTGTCCCCGCGCGACCTGTCCCGCCTGGCCCGACGCGGCTCGGGGTCGGCCACGCGGTCGATCCCCGGCGGCGTCGCCGTCTGGCACGCCGGCGACGACCAGGGTTCCTTCGCCGAGCCGATCCCGGCGCCACCGATGGCCATGGTGGTCGTGACGATCGACGCCGGACCGAAGCCCATCGGATCGCGCGAGGCGATGCGCCGCACCATCGCGACGTCGCCGTTCTACCCGGCGTGGGTCACGTCGACCACCGAGACCGTCGGCGACATGCTCGACGCGTGCGCAGCCGGCGACTTCACGCGCATCGGCGAGATCACCGAGAGCAACGCCCTGCGCATGCACGCCACGATCGAGGGCGCCTTCCCGCCCATCCGCTACCTCAACGCGCGCAGCGTCGCCGTGTTCGACGCCGTTGGCGAACTCCGCGCCGCCGGCCTCGAGGCCTACGCCACCGCCGACGCCGGCCCGAACGTGGTCGTGCTCTGCCGGCCCGAGGACCGCTCCGCCGTGGCCACCGCGCTGGCGTCCTTCGGCGACGTCATCGAGTCCGGCACCGGACCTGCCGCTCGGGTGCTCCGCTCCGAAGAGATCGGGGTCGCCGCAGCGAGCGACAGCCCCGACCAGAAGGAGTCCGTGCAGTGATCGAGTTCCGCGCCCACGGCAAGCTGTTCGTCGCCGGCGAGTACGCCGTCGTCGAGCCGGGCCAGCCGTCCGTCCTCATCGCCCTCGACCGCGCCATCACGGCACGCGTGTCCGAGGCACACGGTGCGGGCAGCGTGCACTCGGAGGAGTACGGCCACCTGCCGCTGACGTGGACGCGCGACGAGGACGGTCTCGCCCTGGACCGCGAGCACCACCCCTACGACTACGTCATGGCGACGATCGACCTCGTCGAGAAGCTCCGCGCCGAGCGGCGGATCGCCCCGCGGTTCCACGACCTGCGGATCGAGAGCCAGCTCGACGACGCCAGCGGCCGGAAGTTCGGGCTCGGGTCCTCGGCGGCGGTGACCGTCGCGACCGTCGGTGCCCTCGACCGCTTCTACGGGATCGGCCTGACGCAGCGGCAGCGCTTCCAGGTCGCTCTGCTCGCCACCATCCGGGTGAACCCGCGGGCGTCCGGCGGGGACCTCGCCGCGAGCACGTTCGGCGGCTGGTTGCGCTACAGCGCCCCGGACCGTGACCGCCTCGCCTCGCTCGTCGACGAACGCCGGGTGTCCGACATCCTCACCGACGCCGATGCGTGGGCGGGGTTCGACGTCCAGCGGCTGCCGGCCCCCGAGAACCTGCAGCTCCTGGTCGGCTGGACCGGCTCGCCGGCCTCGACCACGAAGCTCGTCGGTGTGGTGCGCCGGCACCGCAACGGCGGGTACCAGGAGTTCCTCGACGAGAGCCGCAGCTGCGTCGACGACCTGACCACGGGCCTCCAGACCGGCGACGCGGAACAGACGCTCGACGCGCTCCGACGTGCCCGGGTGCTCATGCAGCGCCTCGGCGACTCGGTCGGGTCGAAGATCGAGACCGAACGCCTCGCGACCCTGTGCGACGTCGTCGAGGCGGCCGGCGGTGCGGCGAAGCCGTCCGGCGCCGGTGGCGGCGACTGCGGCATCGCACTCGTCCCCGCGGACATCGACCCCGCCGGCATCCACCGCGCCTGGGAGGCGCACGACATCAGACACCTCAGCGTCGCGGTGCGAGCACCAGAAGGAGCCCTCGATGAGTGACCTGCTCACGCCGATCCCGACCAAGTGGGTCGGTCCGATCCGCATCAGCGGCAACGCGGTCCAGGGCGAGCACGAGGTCCCGCTCGCCACGTACGAGTCGCCGCTCTGGCCGTCCGTCGGCCGCGGCGCCCGGATCTCGCGCATGGTCGACGACGGCATCGTCGCGACCGTCGTCGACGAGCGCATGACCCGCTCGGTCGTCGTCCGAGCAGCCAGTGCCGCGGCGGCGCACGTCGCTGCGGGACAGATCCTGGCGCGACAGGACGAGCTCGAGGCGCTGGTCGCCGGGCAGAGCCGGTTCGCGAAGCTCATCGAGGTGCACCCCGAGATCGTCGGTGACCTGCTGTTCCTGCGGTTCGCCTTCACGACCGGTGACGCCTCGGGCCACAACATGGTCACGCAGGCGGCGGACAAGCTCCTGCCCGCGATCCTGGCGTGGCAGCCGGGCCTGCGCTACGTGTCCGTCTCGGGCAACTTCTGCACCGACAAGAAGGCCACCGCGGTGAACGGCATCCGTGGTCGTGGCCGCAACACCATCGCCGAGATCGTGATCCCCGGCGACGTCGTCGAGAAGCGCCTGCGGTCGAGCACCGAACGCATCGTCGAACTGAACATCGCGAAGAACCTCATCGGGTCGACCATCGCCGGGGCGCTCCGCTCCGCGAACGCGCACTACGCGAACATGCTGCTCGGCTTCTACCTGGCCACCGGGCAGGACGCCGCGAACATCGTCGAGGGCTCGCAGGGCATCACGAGTGCCGAGAACCGCGACGGCGACCTGTACTTCGCCACCTCGCTGCCGCACCTGATCGTCGGCACGGTCGGCAACGGCAAGGGCGGGGACCTGCCCGTCGTCGAGGACGCCCTGGTGCGCCTCGGCTGCCGCGAGGACCGCGAGCCCGGTGCGAACGCCCGTCGTCTCGCCGCCCTGTGCGCCGCCACGGTGCTGTGCGGGGAACTCTCGCTCCTCGCCGCCCAGACGAACCCGGGTGAGCTGATGGCCGCCCACGTCGCCATGGAGCGCCGCGGCGCGAAGCCGGCCGGAGGCGCAGCGTGACCGGCGACGGCGCGCTCCGCGTCGGCATCCACGACATCGCCATCGCGACCGGGCACCACGTGCTCGAGCTCGACGACCTGGCCGAGCGCCTCGGCGTCGACCCGGCGAAGTACCACGTCGGCATCGGCCAGGACGCCTTCAGCGTGCCCGCCCCGGACGAGGACATCGTCACGATGGGGGCCGCCGCGGCCAAGGAGGTCATCGACCGCCACGGTGTCGAGGGCATCCGCACCGTGCTGTTCGCCACCGAGTCCGGCGTCGACCAGTCCAAGGCCGCCGGCGTCTTCGTGCACGGCCTGCTCGGCCTGCCGAAGAACGTCCGCGTCGTCGAGCTGAAGCAGGCCTGCTACGGCGGGACCGCTGCCGTCCAGCTCGCGCTCGGCATCATCGCCCGGGCACCGCACGAGCGCGTGCTCGTCATCGCCGCCGACGTCGCGCGCTACGACGTCGACACCGCCGCCGAGCCCACGCAGGGTGCCGGTGCCGCCGCGATCCTGATGTCCGCCGACCCCGACCTGATCGAGATCGAGCCGGCCGCGGGCGTGTTCACCGCCGACGTCGACGACTTCTGGCGCCCGAACGACCGCTCCACCGCGCTGGTCGACGGCCGCCTGTCCGTCAGCGCCTACGTCGACGCGTTCGTCGGGGCCTGGGACGACCTGGCGGACCAGGGCGGCCCCGCGTACGAGGACATCGTGCGCTTCGTCCACCACCAGCCGTTCACGAAGATGGCCCTCAAGGCCCACCGGAAGCTGACGCAGCACGTGGGCGTGCCGTTCGACGAGTCGGAACTGTTCGTCGGCTTCACGTACAACAAGCAGACCGGCAACACGTACACGGCGTCGCTCTGGATCGGGCTCGCAGCACTGCTCGACCTCGACGAGGACCTGGCGGGGGAGCGCATCGCCCTGTTCAGCTACGGCTCGGGCAGCGTCGGCGAGCTCCTCACCGGCATCGTGCAGCCGTCGTACCGCGAGCATCGTCGGGTCGGCCGGGTCCGACAGCTGCTCTCGGCCCGCGTCCCGCTGACCGTGGACGCGTACCGCGAGCTGCACGCGACCGGCGCCGCGTCGAGCGAGGACGTCGAGCGTCCGCGCGTCACGGCAGGGCCGTACCGGTTCGCCGGGGTGCGCGGCGGCGCGCGCCACTACGAGGCGACCGCGCAGGCCTGACCCCTCCGCGCGGGCTCGACCCCTCCGCGAACCCGACAGATCCGTGCGGAAGGTTCGCAGGGATCTGTCGCTTCCGCGTGACGGACGGGAGGCTCGTGGCGGGTCCGCCACGGGCCTCCCGTCCGTCCGCTGGTCACGTGGCGGACAGGACCTCGCGTTCCAGGCGCTGGTAGCTGGTCTCCATGCCGTCGGTCATGCCGGTGGCCAGGATCATGTCCCGCTGCGTCTGGTCGGGGTAGGTGACGAGCAGTGTCAGCAGGGTGACGCCGTCGGCCTCGTCGAACTGCAGGTCGTTCGTGTTCGGGGGGAACGGCGCACCGGTCATCCGCTCGGTCGACACCATCCGCCGCTCCGGTTCCACGACGAGGTTCTCGCCCTCGAAGCCGAACGGCTCGCCCTCGGTGTCACCGGTCGGCGCCCATGCCTGCCGGAACGCGCCGCCCGGCGTCAGGTCGTTCTCGTACGCCGTCATCTCCCACCCGTCCGGTCCGAGCAACCACTGCCGGACGAGCTCCGGCTCGGTGTGCGCCCGCCACAGCACGTGGCGCGGTGCGGCGAAGGCCCGGGTGATGCGGACGTGGGTGTCGTCGACGAGCTCGGTGACGGTGCCCTTGCCGAGGGCGTGCTCGCGCAGGTCGGCGAGCACGGTGTCGAGCTGTCCGAAGGCCTGCTCGTAGCCGTCGACCATGCCCATGTCGACCATGGTCTCGAGGTCGGCGGCGGACCCGAACGACGACCGCACGGTCACACGCGACCCGGCTCCGACGGTCTCGAACGACAGGACGGTCTCGCCGGCCGGCAACGCGTCGTCGACCTCGCCGTCGGCGTCGGTGAAGAGGTCGCGGAAGGTGATGCGGTGCGGCTCGTCGACCTCGGTGACCTGCCAGACGGCGTGGAACCGCTCGCCCTGCGGCGACGTCATCCGGTAGTCGGCGCGGCCGCCGGGCCGCAGGTCGAACGCGGTGAAGGTGGCGGGGAACCCGGGCGGGCCCCAGAAGCGCTCGAGCTGACGGGGATCGGCGAAGGCGCCCCAGAGGCGCTCGACCGGGACGGGGAACTCGGCGACGAGCGTCATCGCGAGGGCCTCGGGGTCGGTGTGGACGGACGTGGTGGGCATCGTCGCTCCTGGTCGTCGGTTCGGTCGTCGGGTTCGGTCCTGGTCTCAGGCTCCGTCCGCGCGACCTCGTGCGCAAGGGGGACGTGCAGGTAGTCTGTCCGCGGAGATCGAAAGGGGCGATGTCAGTGGGCACGAGCGCGTCGGACACCGTCAGTGCCCTCGTCGCGACCCTTCCGCCGTCGCCGAGGCTCCCCGACGTCGTCGCCGGGGTCGGTCGGTTCGTCGGCAAACCGACCCGCGTGGTCGACGTCGACGGTCCGAGCTGGGGACCGCTCACCGCGCTGGTCTCGCAGTTCGAGCACGAGAACCTCGTCCTCGTGCCGGCCGGCGCTCCCGAGCTGTACCGGATGCACTGCGTCCTGCACGAACTCGGACACCTCGTGCACGGCGACGCCGGAGCCCCGACCACCACCTCGATCGCCGAGTTCGCCTCGGGCGGGCACGTGTGCCGCCGCGCCCTCGACGGCGACACCGGACTGGTGAGCATCTCGGACGACGACGAGCACTTCGCCGAGCGGTTCGCGTACGAGCTGGCGACCGTGCTGCTCGCCGGCAGCGCGAGCGCGGACGAGCGGGCCTACGGCTGATGGCCGTCCTGCACGCCGCCGCCTTCTGGTGCGCGGCGCTGATCTTCCTCGCCCGCACGCCCTACGTGCTGCGGAACCCACGTGGCCGCGCAGCCTGGGGTGCGACCGGCGTCGGTGCGCTCGGGCTGCTGACGCTCGGCAGCGTCGTGCCGCAGACCGTGCTCGACGGTGCCCTCGGGGGCACGAACCTCATCAACCTGGTGCAGAACGTGTGCGCCACGGCGGCCTTCTGGCTGATGCTCCGGGCGAGCACGTCCGACCTGCCGAAGCGGCCGGGGCTGGCGAGCCCGCTGGCGCTCCTCGTGGTGGTCGTGGCCTTCGCCGTCCCGTTCTTCGCCGTGCGCGACCGGGGCGGCACGGACTTCCACTTCATCGTGCGGGAGATCCACCAGCCGGCGATGTGGCTCTACGGGTCGGTCTACATGGTGGGTGTCGGCGTGATCGCCGCCGCGACGCTCCGGTACGGCGTGCTGCGGAACCCGGTCGCGCTCGTGGTCTTCCGGGTGGGGCTCTCGCTCGTGGTCATCGCGAGCATCGACGAGCTGCTCTCCCTCACCGCCGACCACTTCGGGTGGTTCCCCGCTCCGCTGCGCGACGGACTCCGTCTGGGCTTCGACCCGCCGTTCTACCTGGGCATCGTCCTCATCGTCGTCGCGATGGCGTCCCTGACGTTCCGCCGGTGGTGGCGGGACGTGACGTGCCGTCGGCACCACCGGCTGCTCCGCCGCATCGTCCGGCGCCACGAGCTGCGCGCCGTCGAACGGGACGGCGACGTGCAGGCACGGACCTACGACCTCGTCATCGCGATCCGCGACGCCGAGGTGCAGGGCCGCACCCTCGACGACGCCGAGCTCGCCCAGGTGCGCTCGGCGGAACTGACCCTGACCCGCAGTCTCAGAGGCTGATGCGATGACGATCGTCTGGTGGGTGCTCGGTGTGCTCGTCGTGCTGGCGGCGGCGTTCCTGCTCGTGGTGCGGAAGGTCGTCGGCAAGATCGTGCTGCCCGGCGGCGACCGCTGGACCCCGGTGCTCGAGACGACCGACGACTCGATCCGGCTCCCGATCACCGACGACACCGTCCGCCCGGGGGAGTACGGCTTGTGGCACGACGGCACCGGGCACACCACGGTCGGACCGGTGCTCGACGTCGACGAAGCCGCCGGCACCGTCCGGCGTGCGGTGGTCCGGACGACGGGGGACGTGTCGAGACGGGTGCGGTGGAGCGGGCACGTGCACCCGGACCCCGCCGCGATGGACGTCGACTGGGCGGAGGTCGACCTGCCGACGCCAGTGGGCCCTGCACCGGCGTGGGTCATCCGGCCCGGTGGCCCCGCGCCCGCGCCCGACGCGCCCGCGCCCGACGCGCCCGCCACGACCTGGGCTGTCCACGTGCACGGCATCCGCACCACCCGCGTGACGGCGCTCCGGACCGTGCCGGCGGCCCTCGAGGTCGGCTGGACCTCGATCGTCCCGTCGTTCCGCGGCGACGGCGAAGCACCCTGGCAGGGCCGCGCCTCGCACCTCGGTGCCCGCGAGTGGCCCGACGTCGAGGCCGCACTCGACCACGCCGTCGCGAACGGAGCCGAACGGCTCGTCATCGTGGGGTGGTCGATGGGCGCGACGATCGCTCACGAGCTGCTCGCCCGGTCGGCGCACCGCGACCGGTTCGTCGGACTGGTCCTCGTCTCGCCGGCGCTCGACTGGGCGACGACGGTGCGCTCGCAGGCCGGTCGTGCCGGGCTCCCCGGGTTCGTCGTCGGTGCTGCGCTCCGGGCGATGGCGCTGCCGCTCGTGTGTCGTATCGTCGGGCTCCGTTCACCCGTGGACGTCCGCGCGCTCTCCTGGTTGCACACGCCGCGGAACCTGCCACCGACCCTGCTCATCCACTCGTCGGGGGACACCACCGTGCCGTTCGCCGTCAGCCAGGAGTTCGCCGACGCCCACCCCGAAACGGTGACCTTGGCGGTGAGCGAGCCGGCCGAGCACGCCTGGGAACGGAACGTCGACGCCGTCTGGTTCGACACGACGATCACGACCTGGGCGAGATCCCTCGCACTCACCGGTCCGGCGGAGTAGAAGGGCCCATGGGTCAGCTCATCTACGACGGCCAACCACTCGACCTCCGCATCGACGACCGGGCCCTCACGCACCTGCAGATCGTGATCGTGAACATGCTCCGGCGTGATCACCGGTTCGCGTTCTCGTGGAAGGACGACGTCGTCCACGGCAACGGTCGCAGCACGATCTGGCTGAACCCGAACGTCAGCCTGCACTTCAAGTTCTCCGGCAGCCGGGTGCCGTCGATCAACCGCAGCTGGCTCGAGGACCTCTACGCCTCGGCCACGTCGGGGTCCGGGCTCGTCCTGACGCCGGAGCCGACGGACACGAGCACGGCGGCCGACTCGGCGTGGTCGCGAGCGGTCGCCCCGGGGGACGCCGACGACGCTTCGGGGACACCGAGCGGTACCACAGCTGAGTGATTCCCGTCAACGGGTTCCGAACACCCCGTGATCGTCGTACCGTTTCTGTACCGCGGATCAGAGTCGTCCCTTCGGGCCGGCATCCAGGGAGCCGGTGACGGCGACGAACCGCGGCAGGAGGGGGACCCGAATGACCGTGACGCAGTGCGCGCCCGGCGCCGACCAACCATCGGCGATCGAGCGGCGTGCACGACGGGAGTCCCGGATCAGGAGACTCGTCGTCCAGGAAGCCGGGTCATCGCACCCGGGTCCTTGCGTCACGCCACTGGGCTCGTCGGTCAGGCCTCACTGACCGGCACCCTCCACAGGACGCCCCGGCTGTCGGATTCGGGTTCCGCTGCCGGGGCGTTCTGCTGCCGGGGCGTCCTGCTGCCCGGATCGGGCATGGGGTGCCGACTCAGTAGACGTCGCGGACGTACCGCTTCGTGCGGCGCAGGTCGGCCAGGTACGACAGTGCATCGTCCTCGTCCCGCCCGCGGCCGGTGCGGATGACGTCGAGCAGCGCGGCCTCGACGTCCTTCGCCATCCGCGAGGCGTCGCCGCACACGTACACGTGGCCGCCGTCCTCGAGCCAGGCGAACAGCTCGGCGGACTGCTCCCGCATCCGCGTCTGCACGTAGACCTTCTCGGCCTGGTCGCGCGAGAACGCCAGGTCGAGGCGGTTCAGCACGCCCTGCTCCTGCAGTTCGGTGAGCTCGTCCTGGTAGACGAAGTCGGTGTCGCGGTGCTGGTCGCCGAAGAACAGCCAGTTGCGCCCCGTCGCACCGGCCGCGGCCCGCTCGTGCAGGAACCCGCGGAACGGAGCGATGCCGGTGCCCGGACCGATCATGATCATCGGCGCGGACGCGTCGGCCGGCACGCCGAACGACGCGTTCGGCTGCAGGTAGACGTCGACCAAACGGTCGGGGTCGACCCGGTCCGCCAGGAACGTCGACGCGACACCGGCGTACATCCGGTGCGGGTCGCCGTACCGGACGGACGCGATGGTCAGGTGGATGCGGTCCGGGTGCGCCAGTGGGCTCGACGAGATCGAGTACTGGCGTGCCTGCAGCGGGCGCAGGTTCGGCAGCAGCTCGTCGAGTCCGGGAGCGGCCGGTCCGGCGTCGCGCAGCAGGTCGAGGACGTCACGACCCCACAGCCAGCGGTCCAGTTCGTGCTTGTCGCCGTGCGAGACGACCGCAGCGAGTTCGCTCGCCGGGGCACGCTGCACGAGGTCCGCGATGAGGTCCTTCGACGGTGTCCGGACCTCGCGGTCGCTCCGCAGGACCTCGGTGATCGGTCGGCCGTCGAACGACTCGCCGCCGTTCGCGCCGACCTGCTCGAGCAGCTCCGCGACGAAGACCTCGTCGTTGACCGGCACGACCGCCAGGGCGTCGCCGGCGGTGTACTCGATGCCGGAGTCGCCGAGGTCGAACTCGTAGTGCCGGATCTCCTTCGCGCTGCGCGGCGAGGAGAGCAGCCGGTTCTCGACCAGCCGTGACGGGTACGGGTTGCGCTTGTTCCACTGCGACCCCGGCCGGGAGGCACGGCCCGCGCCCGCCCCGCCGGTCGCGGTCGCACCGTCGCTGGCACCACTGCCCGTGGTCGCGCCGGGTGCGCCGGTCGCGCCGGCCTCCGCAGCGAGCCGGTCGAGCACGGCGGCGCTCCAGAGTGCGGCGGCGTCCTCGAAGTCGACGTCGCAGTCCACGCGGTCGTGCACCCGGGTCGCGCCGAGCTGCTCGAAGCGGGTGTCGAGGAGCTTGCCGGCCTGGCAGAACTCGTCGTAGCTGGTGTCCCCGAGGCCGAGGACCGCGTACTGCAGCCCCTCGAGCCGCGGCACGGTGGACGCCTGGACCGCGTCCCAGAACAGGCCGGCGTTGTCGGGCATCTCGCCCTCGCCGTACGTCGAGGTGACGACGAGGACGTGGGTCATCCCGGCGAGCTGCTCCGGGGTGACGGCGTCGAGCGCCGCGGCACGGCCACCGAGCCCGCGGGCCTTCGCCCCGGCGACGAGCTCGTCGGCCAGGAACTCCGCGTTGCCGGTCTGCGTGCCGAACAGCACGTCGATCGTCGTCGTGGGGGCGGCGCCGGACGCCTTCTTGCCGGCGGCGGCGATGCCCGCGATGAACCCGGCCAGCCAGGACTCCTGGGCGGCCGAGAACGGTGCGTCGACGGGGATCAGCGAGCCGGTCGGGGGGAGCAGGCTCACGCGGACACCGCCTCGGTCGGCGCCTGGGGTGCACGGCGGGCGATGTCCTCGAGTGCCGCGGTTGCGAGCAGCTCGTCGAAGCGGGCCTCGCGGACGCGGCCGTCGTTCTTGGCGTTCTGGTGCATGATCCACCCCGTGGTGCCCGGTGCGTCCATGCTGCGGTTGTTCCGCTGCGTGAGCGCACGCTTGTAGTCGTCGAGCCGCTTGATCGCGATGAGCGTCGCGAGCTGGTCGTCCGCGAACCGGTCGAGCGTGCCGCGCAGGTACTTCACGACGCGCTGCTTCACGGAGAAGTCCTCGGTCAGGACGAGGTTCTTCACCGCTTCGGTGACGCGGGGGTCGTTCGCACCCGCACCGGGGACGCGCTCGAGGGCGACGTCCTGGGCGACGCCGAGCACCGTGTACGACGACAGCAGCGAGAACATGTCGTCGCCCTGGTCGCCGAGCGCCGGGGCACGGCCATCGAGGACGGTCCGCTGGTCGCGGTAGTCGACCTTGAACGCACGGAGCTTGTCCGTGGCGATCGAGGTCGCGAGCTCGTCGAGCAGCTCGGGGCGGGTGGCCGCCGCGAGGATCTCGCCGGCGTCCTGCGAGAGCAGGAGCGCGCGCGGCATGCCGACGAAGACGTGCTGCCGGGTGGTCTCCCAGTCGGCGAGCAGCCGCTCGGCCAGCGCCGACCCGGTCGCCTCGAGGTGCCACTCGAGCAGCAGTCGTGCGCCGGCCTCGTGGAACGCCCCGCGCTCGGTGTCGGTGACGGGGAACACGAGGAGCGAGTCGGTGCTGGCGCGCTGGGCGACCTGACCGGACGGGTCGTACTGGTACAGGAACCCGCCGGACATGCCGTTGCCGAGGCCCTTGCCGAACGCGCCGAGGTTGAACACGGCACCGCCCGTCATGTACTCGCACCCGAAGTCGCCGACGCCCTCGACCACGGCCGTGGCGCCGGAGTTGCGCACGGCGAAGCGGTCTCCGGCCTCGCCCTCGACGAACGTGCGGCCGCCGGTGGCCCCGAAGAGCGCGAAGTTGCCGATCAGCACGTTCCCGCCCTGGTCAGCACTGCCGCCGCCCGGTGCGCGGACGATGATCCGACCGCCGCTCTGGCTCTTGCCGACGCCGTCGTTCGCGGTGCCGGTGTGCTCGAGCACGATGCCGTCGTTGTTGAACACGCCGTACGACTGCCCGGCCGAGCCCTGGGTGCGGATCGTGACCGCACCGTCGACCAGCCGGCGGCGCCCGCGGTCATCGGTCGCCACGGCGGGCAGCCCCTGGACGTCCTCGGCGCCGAGCTCGTGGTTGAGCAGGCGCTCGACGTCGATGCCGAGCTGACCGCCGACGGACTTGTCGCTGTTGCCGAGCAGGACGCCGTGCACGAGCACGTGCTCCTGGGCGTGGTCCACCAGCGCCGTGCGGATGCGCTCGAGCAGTGCGTCGTCGGTGTGGAAGTCCTTCTCCAGGTACTCCGGGTCCGTCACGACCTTCTCCGGCACCTGCGCGAGCAGGGCACGGGCGTCCAGACGCCCGACGCTCGCCGGGTGGTCGAGGAGCTGCAGCAGGTCGGTGCGCCCCCGGGCCTCGCGCAGCGAGCGCAGGCCGAGCCGGGCGAGGATCTGCCGCACGTCGTGGGCGATGTTGAGCAGGTACTGCGCGAGTGCACGCGGGTCGCCCTCGAACGCCTCGGCGTTCGTGGTGAGGCCGGCCGGGCACTTCACGTTGCAGTTCTTCGCCATGACGCAGCCGAGCATCATGAGCGCGGTCGTGCCGAACTCGAAGCTGTCGCCGCCGAGCAGGGCGCTCGTCACGACGTCGGACCCGGTCTGGTGCGCGCCCGAGCAACGGAGCGTGACCTTGGAGCGCAGGCCGTTCGCGACGAGGGCCTGGTGGACCTCGGCGACGCCGATCTCCGCCGAACGTCCCGCGTACTTCAGACTCGTGACGGCCGCGGCGCCGGTGCCACCGGTGTTGCCCGCGACGTTGATGACGTCCGCGCCGGCCTTGGCGACGCCGACCGCGATGGTGCCGATGCCCTCGGAGGACACGAGCTTCACGATCACCCGGACGCGGGCGGCCTTGCAGTCGTGGATGAGCTGCGCCAGGTCCTCGATCGAGTACGTGTCGTGGTGCGGCGGCGGCGAGATGAGCTCGACGCCGGGCGTGCCACCACGGGCCGCGGCGATGTCCACCGTGACCTTCGGCGCGGGCAGCTGACCGCCCTCGCCGGGCTTCGCGCCCTGACCGATCTTGATCTCGAGTTCATCGAGCATGGGGTCGGCGAGGTAGCCCGCCCAGATGCCGAAGCGACCCGAGGCGAACTGCTTGATCCGCGAGCCGCGGATGGTGCCGTAGCGGGAGTGGTGCTCGCCGCCCTCACCACTGTTCGACATGCCGCCGACCATGTTCGTGCCGTGCGCCACCGCCTCGTGCGCGGTGGCGACGAGGGCGCCGTGGCTCATCGCGCCGGACGCCAGGGTCCGGGTGATCTCGTGTGCCGGCTGGACCTCGTCGAGCTCGACGCTGTCGGGCGCGCTCTCGAGCAGGGTGAGCAGCCCGACGGCCGCGCCGGTGGCGCGGAGCGTCACCTGGGTGTCGTCGACGGAGTCGACGTCGACCTGGCCCGGGTACAGCAGCCCGAGGCCGTCTGCCAGGGCCTGGTGGCGCAGTGCACCCGTGGTGCCCGTCGACGCGAGCTCCAGGCGGAACCGCTCCGTGCCTCCCGGAAGCCCGTCGGAGATTGCCGGACGCGAGCCGGACAGCCCGCGCACGGTGACGCTGGCGTTGCCGGTCGTCGAGAACCGACCCAGCTCGCGGGCGAAGTCCTCGGCCGTGTCGATGCCGGTGACGTCCGCGGGCAGCGCGAGCACGTCGCGGAGCGCAGCGGGGCGGCGCGACCGTTCGTCGTGCGTGGTCTGCAGGAACGTGACGTAGCCCGGCGTGATCCGGTGCTGGTCGATCTCGGTGTCACTGAGGCGGTCGTACCCGGTGTTGCGGTACGCGGCGTCGGTGATGCCGAACGAGTCGTCGAGCTGGCCGAGCGTCAGCAGGCGCAGCGCGTCCGAGTCGCCGGAGCGCTCGAAGGACGGCCGCTCCTCGGTCATCCCGCCGAACCCGCGGACGCTCGCGACGCCGAACGAGTGGCCGGCACCGTCCGAGCGCTCCTTGAACAGGCCGAGCAGGGGGACCTGGCCCTCGGCCGCGACCGAGCGGGCACGCTCGTGCCAGTCCGTCGCCGCCTGGGCGATGCGGGCGAAGCCGACACCGCCGACCGGGGCCTGCATGTGCGGGAACACCCGCGCCAGGACGTCGTCGCCGGTGTCCAGGTAGTTCGGCTCGAAGAACGCGCCACCGATGTAGCTCTCGGCGGTGCAGAGGCCGACGCGGCCCATGGTCTTCGCGAGCGCCTTCTCGGCGGCCTTGCGGAACTGCTTCAGCGCGAGGTCGGTCGCGGTGAGCTCACCGGCGGGTGCCGGCGCGGCGGGGTACTTCTCCTCGGCACGCAGGCGCGCGCTCAAGCTGTACACAGCCGAGGCGCCGAAGCCGAGGGCCGTCGCCACGTGGTGTGACGATGGCAGCTGACCGCTCTCGGCGACGACGGACACCCGCAGGCGCAGACCGGTCTCGATGAGCCGCTGGTTCACGGCGGCCACGGCCAGGATCACGGGCAGGGGCGCACGGGTCGACGAGACCTCGCGGTCGGTCAGCACGGCGATGCCGCCGGACGTCCCCGCGAACTGCTCCACGGCGTCGCACAGGGCGTCCACGGCGTCGCGCACGGCGTCCGCGTTCGCCTGCTCGTCGCCGAGCACCGGAACGTAGAGCATGTCGAAGCGCTCGAGCGGCACGATGTCCTGGTCGCGCAGGCGCACCATGTCCAGGTGGCCGAGGATCGGCGACTGCACGACGAGCTGCCGGCTCGTCGAACCCGTGCCGTCCGGCTTCGCGCCGAGGGCCACGCGCATGCTCATGCCGTCGGCTTCACGGATCGAGTCGAGCGGCGGGTTCGTCACCTGGGCGAAGCGCTGCGAGAAGTACTTCGCCATGCCGCCCTCGGTGTCGCTCAGGGCGTTGATGGCGTTGCCGTAGCCCATCGCCGAGATCCGCTCCGAGCCGTTCTGCAGCATCGGGTCGAGCATGAACCGGAAGCTCTCCTGGTTCAGCGAGTACGCCACGTACCGGCCCGCGAGCGACAGGTCGCCCGCGTAGCCCAGGGTGTTCCTGGTGCGGTCGTACGCGGGCGCGGGCAGGTCGTCGAGGTTCACACGGGCAGCGTCGAGCAGCGTGCCGTAGTCACGGCGGGCCGCGAGCATGCGCAGCACCTCGTCCGTGCGCATCCGGGTCCCGGTGCGGTGGTCGACGACGAGCATGCCGCCGGCCTCGATGCGGCCGCGGTGCACGACCTCGTCGGCGTCGAACGTGACCTGACCGGCCTCGGACGACACCATCAGGTACTCGGTGGTCTCGACGGTGCGCAGCGGACGCAGCCCCAGGCGGTCCAGGCGCGCGCCGACGACGTCGCCGTCGCTGAAGATCACGGCGGCGGGGCCGTCGTTCTTCTCCTCGTACAGCGAGAAGTACTCGAGCATGTCCCGCACGTCGGCGGTCAGCGTGCGGTCGTTCTCCCACGCCGGCGGCATGAGCGAGACCACGGCCTCGACGATCTCGAGCCCGTCGTCGAACACGCGGCTCTGCAGCGTCTGGTCGAGGCGGCTCGAGTCCGACTGCCCGGGCGGGCGGACGATGCTCCGGGTGCGGGCACGGGCGAGCGCCTCGTCCGACAGACGGTTCTTCCGGTCGGTGTTCAGCTCGCCGTTGTGCGCCATCAGCCGGAACGGCTGCGCCATCGTCGGGTGCGGCTCGGTGTTCGTCGAGAACCGAGTGTGGAAGTACAGCGTCCGCACCGAGTGACGCGGGTCGCGCAGGTCCGTGAAGTACCCGATGACCTCGCCCGAGTTCAGGCGGCCCTTCAGGATCTGGGTCCTTGCGCTGAGCGACAGCGGGTACAGGGCAGCGTGCTCGGCGCGCTGCTCGGCGGCCTCGCCGTAGGACACCGACTCGATCGCGAGCAGGGCACGGTTCGCCGCCGCGTCGACCTCGGTGCGGTCCCACTGCTCGGGCGCGCGGAAGACCCACTGCACGATCGGCAGCTGGTACTGCTCGGCCTCGGGTCGGGCGACGGAGTGGTCCACCGGGACGTCGCGGACGACGAGCAGCTCGAAGCCCTGCTGCTCGATGGCGTCCGTGACGGTCTGCTGCGCACGGGCGCGCTCGGCGTCCGCTGCCGCACCCGTGCCGCTCGGCACGAAGCAGTTCGCGACGCCGAAGTGACCGGCGCGGAGCTCCTGGCCGGTGATGGCGCTGAAGAACTCCACCGACAGGTCGATGCTCACACCGGCGCCGTCACCGACACCCTCGGCGGACTTGCCGCCGCGGTGGGGGATGGCGCAGAGCGCTTCGTCACCCTTGCGGATGACGTCGTGGTGGGGCGTGCCGTCGAGTCGGGTGATGAAACCGACGCCGCAGTCGCTCGATTCGCGGGCAGGGTCGTAGAGACCGAAGGAGGTGGGGTTCACGTGTGCGGGTCCAGTGGGGCGTTGCCGGCAGCGGACGGCCAGGCTGCATCGATGGAGCGCTCGCCGCGGGCGGACCGGTGGTGACAGTCGGGCCCTGTGGGGTTGTGGTGCGGTACGGCGATGCTACGGCGCGGTATACCGCCCACGCAACACCGCGCGGTGCGGCGCACGGTGCGCGCCTGTTCGGCTGGTGCGAGGTTGCGCCCTCGGTGCGCTGTTGTTGCGCTGCACGGAGCGTGGAACCCCGCACGGGATGGGCCACACCGCACGGTGCGGCGGGCAGCACGTGTCGAACGACCCCGCACCGAGTGGCCAGCCCGGCACGGTGTCAGGCTGCGTGCTCGCCGGTCCGCTCGTCGACGGCGATCGGCTCCGTCACCGCCGTGCTGGCGTCGGCGGCGGGGGTCGTGCCGGGGCGGATGAGCTCCGGGCGACGGCGGCCACTGCGGAACACCCACGCCTTGAACAGCACGAACCGGACGCAGGTCGCGACCAGGTTGGCGGCCGTCAGCACCAGGATCTCGGCACCGTGCGACGCTCCCGGCACGCTGCTGTGCAGCACGACCAGGGACCCCGACGTGATCGCCCAGGCGATGCCGAACACCACCAGCCCCTGCACGTGGTGCCGCCCCGCCCCGGCCCGCCCGCGGAGGCCGAAGGTGAAGCGCCGGTTCAGTGCGGTGTTGCCGATCGCGGTCAGCAACAGCGCGGTGAAGTCCGCCGTCTGCGCCCCGATCGCCGGACGGAACAGTGCGTACAGCACCGCGAACGCGACGGTCGACAGCACCCCGATGGCGCCGAAGCGCAGCACCTGCCCGAGGAACCCGACGTGCGGTGGCGTGAACGGGCGTCGGCCGATGGTCTCGTACACGGCACCCACCGGCACCCGCCCGCTGGCGATGCCCCGCGAGACGCGCCACATGCCCTTGAGGTCCTCGGTGGCGGTCGACGCGATCTGCACCGACGAGTTCACGTCGTCGACCCAGTCCACCGGGACCTCGTGGATGCGCAGCCCCGCGTGCTCGGCGAGCACGAGCATCTCGGTGTCGAAGAACCACGCGTCGTCCTCGCACAGCGGCAGCAACTGGTCGGCCGCCCGCTTCGTGACGGCCTTGAACCCGCACTGCGCGTCCGAGAAGGACACCCCCATCGTCGTGCGGAGCAGCAGGTTGTACGAGCGGGAGATGAACTCGCGCTTGCTGCCCCGCACCACCCGCGACGAGTCCGCCAACCGCGTGCCGATCGCCAGGTCGGAGTGCCCGGAGAGCAACGGCGCCACGAGCGGCTCGAGTGCCGCGAGGTCCGTCGACAGGTCCTCGTCCACGTACACCAGCACCGTCGCCGGGGACGCACCCCACACGGCCTTGAGTGCCCGCCCACGACCCTTCTCGGGCAGGTGGACCGCGTGCACGCCGGGCAGCATGGCGGCCAGGTCGTCGGCGATCCGCGCGGTGTCGTCGGTCGAGGCGTTGTCGGCGATCGTGATCCGCCACGAGTGGTGCAACGACGTCCGGCAGAACGTGTACAGGCGTCGCACGTGGGCCGCGAGCGTGTCCTGCTCGTTGTAGCAGGGGACGACGATGTCGATGTCGAGGGTCTGGTTCGTCTCCGTCATGCCGCTCATGCTCGGCAGCGGGCACATGCAGACCGAGGCAGTGCGCTGTGCTCCCGGTAAGAACGGCGTTCGGCGACCGTTCACGTCATCGTCGAACACGACAGGTGTCGCGCGGATACGGTCGACGGACGATGACGACCGAGCGCGACGACGCACAACGATCGGCGGTGCTGCTCCCGGGGGAGCGGCTCGGCCTGGCGCTCGACGAGCGGTGTCCGGAGTTCGAGGAGCTCCTGCTCACGCCTCCGCTGCACGGCATCCGACCGGACGGCCACGACTGGCTGCGACGCCGGTACGCCGAGATCGTCCCGCTCGTGCTCCCCGCCGCGCTGCGGGCCGTCGAGCGCGGTGAACCCGTCGACCGCGAGTGCCTCGCCCAGCTGCGCGCGGTGGCGGCCGCGAGCGCCGAGGACCCCCGCGTCGACGTGTCGGTCGTGCTCCGCGGGGCCCTGCCGGCGATCCGGGTCTTCGCCCTCGTCATGCACACCGCCACCCGCGACCACGCCGTCACGCTCGACCACGCCGGCCGGACGATGCTCGCGATGAGCCGCGCCTCGCTCGTCGCCCACGAACTCGGCTCGTGCTGGGCCGAGGCCTGGGCCCAGCAGCGACGGCGATCGGCGGTCGAGTCCGCGGCGGCGGTCACCACCGGGGAGATCGACCTCGTCGCCCGTGCGCCCGGCCTCGACGAGACCGAGGAGCAGATGCTCGCGCTCGCCGCGCAGGGGCTCTCCAACGACGAGATCGCGAAGGAGACGGCCTACAGCCGCCAGGCCGTCGCGTGGCACCTCGGACGGCTGATGAAGTCGTGGAAGGCGCCGAACCGGACGGCGCTGGTGTCGGTCGCCTTCGTGAAGGGGTGGATCCGTGCACGGCGCGAGGTCCGCGGTGCAGCACGGACCTGGCCCCCGGCGATCGAGCCGGCCGCCGAGCGTCCCGCCACGCACGACGACGCCCCCTGAGACCGTGGTCTCCGGGGGCGCCGGTGCGGTGCCGGCGGATCAGCCGCCGTTCACGTGGATGACGTTGTCGATGCGTTCGATGTTGCCGAACGCACCCCAGTTCAGCCAGCCACCGTCACCGTTGTTCGTGATCGAGCCGGGGCCCTTGAACCAGTAGATGACGTAGTTGCCGCCCTTGATGTCGATCGACTGCGCGTCCGCGACGTCGCCGGACACCGTGATGTCCTGGTTCTTGTTCACCACCGCGACGGTGAGGCGATCGGGGTTGCCGGCGTTCCAGTAGCCGACGTCGAGCGCGGCCTGCACGGCGCCGCCGCGGTCGCTCTGGTCGTTCACGGCGTCCTTGATCGCGTTGACGATCGCGACCGGGTCGAGGTTCACGTTGACGTTGCCGCCGACGGAAGCCGAGGTGCTCGGTGCGGGCTCAGCGGCCTGTGCCGGTGCCGCGACGAACGCCCCGGCGATGACGGCGCCACCGAGGGCGGTGCCGGCGAGGAGCTTGACGGACTTGCGCTTGAACGAGTTCATGATCGTGTTCCCATCTCTGCGGTGGTGACCCGTGTGGGTCGTCCAGCTCGGACAGGACCCAGCCTGCGTCGTCGGGTGCCGGGTTGCACGCGTTCGGCCCGGACGTTGGACGATCGTCTGACGATCCGTCCAGCGCCGCGAAGGTGTGCCACCCTCCGGCCCGGGCCGCATCGAGTGAGCAGAGGACGTCGAGTCCGGTCGCGGGACTCGACGTCTTCTGCTCACGAAGCGGGCGGCCCCGGCAGGTCCACCGTGAACGCCGTCCGACCGGGGCCGGAGGCCACCCGCACGCTCCCGCCGTGCGCCGACACCACGGCCTGAACGATCGCCAGCCCGAGCCCGCTCGTTCCCTGGCCCTGGGAGCGCATGCGCGACGCCTCGACGCGGGTGAACCGGTCGAACAGCGTCGGCAGGGCGTCCGACGGGATCGGCGGCCCGTCGTTGGCCACGACGAGGCGAGCGGCCGCAGCATCAGCGGACGACCCCGTCTGCTGCAACGACACCACCACCGCGGTCCCGGGCGGCGTGTGCGTCCGGGCGTTCGCGAGCAGGTTCGTCACGACGCGGCGCAGCTGCTCCGCGTCGCCGTGCACGGTCAGCGGGTGGTCGTCGACGATCTGCAGGGTCCACCGGTGGCCCGGCGCGATGGCCCGGGCGTCCATGGTGGCCTCGACCACGAGCGACGTCAGGTCGATCTGCGCGGCAGCGAGCGGCGCGGGCGATCCGGACCCTGCTCCGGACGCCAGGGCCGTCGCGTCGAGCCGCGCGAGCAGCAGGAGCTCCTCGACGAGGTCGCCCATCCGCACGGCCTCGCGGCCGATCCGGTCGACGTTCCGGTGGATCGCGTCGAGGTCCGACGAGCGCGCGGTCAGCTCGGCGTAGGCCCGGACGGTCGCGATCGGCGTCCGCAGTTCGTGCGAGGCGTCGGCGACGAAGGTCCGCATGCCGGCCTCGGCGTCGCGGCGCACCGTCAGGGCTCGGGCGACGTGCCCGAGCAGCCGGTTCAGCGCAGTGCCGACCTGCCCGACCTCGCGGTTCGCGGTGAGGTCGGCGTCGGCGACCCGCACCGGGATGTCGGTGTCGCCGCGTTCGAGGTCGAGGTCGGTCACCCCGGAGGCGACCGCTGCGACGCGTTCGAGCGGTCGGAGGGACCGCCGCACGAGCAGTGCGAGGGCCCACGCCGCGACGACGAGGCCCAGCACCGTGACGATCCCGATGACGAGCAACAGGCGGGTGATGGCGGCGTTCAGGTCGCCGAGGGGGATTGCGGTGACGAACACGTCGCCGTCGTCCCCGACCGCCTGCACCCGGTAGGTGCCGAGCGAGCCGAGGTCGATCGTCGCCGGGTCGGCGCCGCTGTCGACCGCGGTGAGCGTCTTCCGTTGCGCCGACGACAGCCCGTGCTGGTCGCCGTCGCTGTCGGTGTACCCGCCGAGCACCACGGAGCCGTCGCGGACGATCGCGACGACGGTGCCGGCGGACTGCCCGGGCGCTCCGATGAAGGCGTTGTCCGGATCCGGGCGGTCCGACGACGATCCCGACGACGACCCGGGCGGTGGGCCGGTGGGCGCGTCCGCACCGTCCCGGCCACCGACGGTCCGGTTCGCCGCCGTCGACAGCTCCGCGTCGAGGCGGTCGACCAGGTACCCCCGGAACGCGACGACGGTCACCGCTCCGACGACGACGTTCGTCGCGACGAGCAGGAGCGCGACGGCGGCCACGACCCGCCACCGCAACGACGGCACCCGTCCGGCGCGGGTCGGACGGGCCCGGATCGCCTTCGTCGATCGGCTCACGTCGTCGGCCGGAGGACGTAGCCAGCCCCGCGCACGGTCTGCAGCATCGGCTCGCGTCCGGCGTCGAGCTTCTTCCGCAGGTACGACACGTACATGTCGACCAGGTTCGACGACGACCCGAAGTCCATGCCCCAGACGCCCGCGAGCAGCTGTTCCCGCGAGAGCACCCGGTTGGCGTTCCGCGCCAGGTGCCGCAGCAGCTCGTACTCGGTCGGGGTGAGCTCGATCGGATGGCCGGCACGGCTGACGGCGCGGGCGTCCTCGTCGAGGCGGAGGTCACCGACCACCACCTCGGCGCTCCCGCCCACCGCTGCGACCCGAGCGGAGGTCCGCGCGAGGATCCGCGCCCGGACGAGCAGCTCGTCGATGCCGAAGGGCTTCGTCAGGTAGTCGTCCCCGCCGCCGGTGAGTCCGGCGAGCCGGTCCTCCGGGGCGTCGCGCGCGGTGAGGAACAGCACACGGACGGTGTCGCGGGAGTCGCGGAGCCGCTCGAGCACCTCGAAGCCGTCGATGTCCGGCAGCATCACGTCGAGGACGATGACGTCGGGTTGGAACTCCCGCGCGGCGAACAGGACGTCACGGCCACGGTGAACCGCCCGCACGGCCCAGCCGTCCCCCTCGAACGCGAGGGCGACGGCGTCGGCCAGGGCGTGCTCGTCGTCGACGACGAGGGCGCGGACGGGGGTGCCGTCGGTGCGCTGCAGCGGTTGGCCGGTCACGTCCGCGAGCCTATCCACCGCGCCCTCGTCGTCGATCACTTCGTGGTGCTCAGGTCGTAGACGGTCTGCCCGCCGACCGTGGTCGACTCGTAGTTCGCCGCGACCCACTCCTGGATCGCCGAGGCCGTGGACGAACCGCCGCCCATACCGCCGCCACCGGAGCCGGAGGAGACGTAGTACCCGATGTCCCCGTCGGCGACGTACGCCTTGAACTGGGCGAGCGTGGGTGCCGGGTCGCTCGACCAGCCACCGATCGCCATCACGGCGGTGTCGGTGTCGAGTTCGAGCTGCGCGGCCGACTGCGATCCGTTGACGGCGGCCGCCCACTTCGCGTCGGACGCCTCGAGGAGCTCCTGCAGTGCCGACGAGGTCGTCGACCCCTCGCCGCCCATGCCGCCCCCGGTACCGCTGGGAGCGCCGTCGGTCGAGCCCTCGGTGGTGCCGCCGGCGGAGTCGCCCGGCGCCTCGCCGGTCATGCCCTCCGGCGGGGTGCCGCCGGGACCCTGCTGGGAGCCGTCGTCGGTGGTGGAGCCGTCACTGTCGGAACCGGCGGCCGATCCGCCGGGTCCCCCCGTGCCTCCCGGCATGCCACCCGTGCCACCGCCGCCCGTCCCGCCGGAGCTGCTGCCCGCCGGACCGACACTCGGGATCGAACCGGAGTGCGCGACGGTCGTCGTGGCGAGGGCGTAGGCCGTGGTGCCGGTGAGCCCGAACAGGGTGCCCGCGAGGACGCCGACCGTGACCAGCTTGCGGAGTGACGGGACGCTGCCCATCACGACGAGCGCTGCGGACAGCAGGCCGCCGGCCAGCATCACCCAGCGGAGCCAGGGCAGCCACGTCGGGTTCTCGCCCAGCAGGCACCAGCCCCAGAAGGCCGTGGTGCCGATCATCGCGGCGAGGCCGATCCGGCCGACGAAGCGCGCTCGTGCGTGCCAGAGCAGCGCGCCGCCGGTGCCGACGAGTCCGGCGATCGCCGGTGCCAGCGCCACCGTGTAGTACGGGTGGATCGTGCCGGACATGTACGAGAACACGAGTCCGGTGACCAGGAGCCAGCCGCCCCACAGGACGAGACCGGCGCGGGCCGGATCGGCGAGGTGTCGACGACCGACGACGACCAAGCCGACGACCAGCGCGATGAGCGCGGCGGGCAGGAGCCACGAGATCTCGAGCCCCATCTCGGACGAGAACAGCCGGTTCAGGCCCGTCGAGCCACCGAACGAGCCACCCGCGGTGCCGCCGGTCATGCCGCCGCCTCCGCCGCCGTTGCCCGAGCCGCCGAAGATCCGACCGAGGCCGTTGTAGCCGAACACCAGGTCGAGGACGGTGTTGTTCGTCGAACCGCCGATGTACGGGCGGGACTCCGCCGGCCACAGCCACACGGCGACGACCCACCAGCCGGCCGACACCACGAGGGAGCCCGCGGCGATGAGCAGCCCGACGACGCGCCTGCCCCAGGTGGTGCGGGCGGCGAACAGGTAGACGAGGCCGAAGGCCGGCAGGACGAGCAGCCCCTGCAGCATCTTCGTCAGGAACGCGAAACCGAGAGCGACCCCGGCCAGTGCGATCCACTTCCAGCTGCCCCGCGGCAGCGCCCGCACGGTGCAGTACGCGCCGGCGGTCATCAGGAACACGAGCATCGCGTCCGGGTTGTCGAACCGGAACATCAGGGCCGCCGCCGGGGTGGCCGCGACGACGAAGCCCGCGAGCAGCGCGCCGACGTTCGCGGTGGTGGTGCCGACGCGGGCGAGGGTGCGGCGGACCGTGCCCCACACGAGCGCGACCGAACCGACGGCCATGAGCGCCTGGGGGAGCAGCAGGCTGAAGCTCGAGAAGCCGAACAGCCGGGCCGACAACACCATCACCCAGAGCGACGCCGGCGGCTTGTCGACCGTGATGAAGTTCGACGAGTCGAGGGAGCCGAAGAAGAACGCCTCCCACGACTTCGTGCCGGCCTGCACGGCGGCGGCGTAGAAGCTGTTGGCGTACCCGGAGACACTGAGGTCCCAGAGGTACACCACGGCGGTCACGGCGAGGAGCGCCCAGAACGCCGGCCGGAGCCAGCGGGCGTCCTCGCGCTCGCCGAGGAACAGGCGGGCGAGCGGCTTGCGGCGCCGATCCTGCGCGTCGGTTCGCGCGGCATCGCGTCGATCGGTCACGGGTATCGGGTACGTGGTCATGTCGATGAGCATCCGGGGCGTTCCCCGAACGCGGCACTGCGCCGGCTGTGCGCGGCCTAAGGAACGTCGGGCGCGGCCGGCGCGGCCGGCGCGGCCGGCGCGGCGCACCGTGCGCTGTCGTCCGGCCCGTGCGAGGTTGACCGCTCGGTGCGCGGTCGTAGCGCCGCACGGAGCGCGCAACCTCGCACCGAGCGAGAGAACCCGCACGGTGCGAGGTCAGGCGTACCGCTGCGCCGCGTGCAAGGCCGCCCCCGTGTACGACCCGCCGAACAGGAACACGTGCAGCAGCAGCGGCGCGAGCTGGTGGAGCCCGACGCGCTCCTGCCAGCCGTCGGCGAGCCGCGACTCGCGGTCGTAGGCGGCGAGCACCGTCTCGAGGCGCGGCAGCCCGAACAGTCCGAGCAGCGCCAGGTCGGTCTCGGCGTGCCCGCCGTGCGCGATCGGGTCGATGAGCACCGCGCCGGTCGGCTCGGAGGCGTCCGTCGGCCAGAGCACGTTGCCGGCCCACAGGTCGCCGTGCAGCCGTGCGGGATGGTCCCCGACGAGTGCGGGCTGCGGCGACCCGAGCGTGCCGTCCTGCACCCGGTCGGCGACCCGGTCGAACACGGCTGCCTGGGCGTGGTCGAACCCGCCGGCGTCGACGATGCGCCGGACGAAGTCGCGGATCCGGTACTCGGCGAAGAACGCACCCCAGGTGCTCGGTGCGTGCGCGGCGTCGACGAACGGCGTGCGGGAGCGTCCCATCCGGAGCGCGGAGCCCTTCGTCCAGCCGGCGGGCGGTGCGCCCCAGTGGTCGGCGCCGGCGGCGTGGGTGTGCGCGAGGGAGCGTCCGAAGCGCTCGGCCTGTGCGGCGGTGGGGGAGCCGTCGGAGATCAGCTCGAGGTCGAGCACGGTCGGGCTCGGGCGGTCCAGCACCCGGGCGGTCCTGGTGCCGCCGGACTCCTCGGCGTCGGCGAGCCACCGGAGCCCGGCGGCTTCGGCTGCGGCTTCGTCCGGGGTGGTGAAGGTCTTCACGTGCGTCTCGGCCATCGGTCCATCCTGCCGAGGGGCCGTCGACGTCCGTTCAGCGGGCCGTCAGACCGCGTCGACCAGCGCCCTCGCCAGCGGGTGCCACTCGCGCGACGACGGCCCGCTCAGCACCAGGGTCCGCTCGAGTCGCCGCGCCATCGGCACCATCACGAGGTCCGCTGGCAGCATCACCCGGCCGAGCGTCGGCACGATCGAGACGCCCTCGCCCCGTTCGATCATCCCGAACATGGTGCTCATCTCCCGCACACGGTGGGCGTACCGGAAGGGGCGTCCGTCGAGCTCGTGCAGCTTCTGGATCTGGTACTCGCACCCGCCGCCGCCTGCGACCAGGCCGTCCTCGTGCAGGTCGTCGAGCGTGAGCGCGGGCAGTTCGGCGAGCGGGTGGTCGCGTCGGACGACGGCGGCCATCTCGTCCCGGGCGACGACGACGCCACCGGCCGGCACCGGCGCGGGGTCGACGAGCACGGCGGCGTCCACGGTGCCGCTCTCGAGCCACTCGGGCATCTCGTCGTCGTCGCCCTCGTAGACCTGCACGTCGACGTCGGGCAACGTCACCGCCCACAGCTCGCGGAGCCGCGGCAGCAGGCCCTGGCAGACGGTGGGGACGGCCGCGAGTCGCACGGTGCCGCGCGCTGTTGCGGGCCGGACCACTGCCTCAAGGGCGTCGACCGAGGCGAGCACGCTGCGGGCGTGGGCGAGCAGGCGGTCGCCCAGGGGTGTCGGGACGGCGACCGCGCCGCGCCGGACGACCGGCCCGCCGACCTCGCGCTCGAGCCCGGCGACGGCGTGCGAGACGGCGGACTGGCCGACGCCGAGCACGGAGGCAGCGGACGTGAACGACCCGGCGTCGAGCGTCGCGACGAACGCTCGGAGCTGGGGGACCGAGACGGTCATGCGTGCTCCTCATGTCGGCATGAACCCCATGCGTTTGCCGCATGGGCGTGGGTGGTTCGACACTAGGCCACATGAACGCCCTCCTCTACGGTCTCGTCGCCCTCACCTGGGGCTCGAGCTTCCTCTTCGCGAAGATCGGCCTCGACGGACTCGCACCGCAGCAGGTCGCCACCGTGCGGACCGTCCTGGGCGGCGTGACGCTCGTCGTGCTGTTGCTCGCGACCCGTCGGCGCTGGCCGCGGGAGCCCCGTGTGTGGGCGCACCTGGCGGTCGTCGCGTTCTTCCTGAACGCCCTGCCGTCGTCGCTGATGGCGTGGGCCGAGCAGACCGTGCCGTCCGGGCTCGCGAGCATCTACAACGCGACGACCCCGATCATGACGCTGGCGGCGCTCGCCGTGCTCGTGCCCTCCGAACGACTGCGGGGCCGGCAGGTGGCCGGGATCGTGGTCGGCATCGTGGGGGTGCTGGTGCTGGTCGGTCCGTGGGACCTGCTCGGCGACCCGGCCGTCCTGGCGAGCGTCCCGGGGCAGGTGGCGTTGCTCGGCATGACCGCGTCCTACGGCGTCGGGCTGGCCTACCTGCGGCGCGTGGCGGTGGGCAGCGCGTACGACCCGGTCACGATCGCGACGGTGCAGCTCACGCTGGCGTCCGGCATGCTCCTGCTGGTCGCGCCCGCCATCGCCACCGGCCCGGTACAGCTGGACGGGAGGATCGTGGCCGCGATGGTCGCACTCGGTTGCGTCGGCACGGGGCTGGCCTACGCGTGGAACACGCGCCTGGTGCAGGCATGGGGCGCCGGTCGGGCGTCGACGGTCACCTACCTGACGCCGGTCGTCGGCGTGGCGCTCGGCGTGCTCGTGCTCGGTGAGCGCGTGCGGTGGAACGAGCCGGTGGGCGGAATGGTCGTGCTGCTCGGCATCGCGCTGGCCTCGGGGGTGCTCGGCCGGCGGAGTCTGCGTCGCCCGGCACGCCCCGCCCGTACGCTGGCTGGGTGACCTCCGGCCGGGACCCCCACGTGGTGCGACTGCTCTTCGCCTCGTCCCACCCCGGCCCGACCGTCACGGTCACGGTGCTCGCCGCCGTCATCGCCGCGGCGGTCGGACACCCGGTGTGGCTCGTGGTCCTGGTCGCGCTGACGGTGGTCGCCGGGCAACTGTCGATCGGCCTGGCGAACGACTGGATCGACGCCGACCGCGACCGCGCCGTCGGTCGGAGCGACAAGCCGGTCGCGCGCGGACTCATCGCGGTCGAGACGGTCCGCACGGCAGCCTTCGTGACGGCCGGTGCCGCCGTGGTCCTCTCGCTGTTCCTCGGGCCCGTCGCCGCCGTGGCGCACCTGGTGCTCGTCGCCGCCGGGTGGGCCTACGACGCCGGGCTCAAGCGCACCGTGTGGTCGGTCGTGCCGTTCGTCGTCGCGTTCGGGCTGCTGCCCGTGGTCGCGGTGTCCGCCGGCCCCGAGGGGCTGTGGCCGGCGTGGTGGGCGATCGCCACCGGCGCGGTGTTCGGCGTCGCGATCCACTGCACGAACGTGTTGCCCGACCTGGTCGACGACGCCGCCACCGGGGTCCGTGGGTTCCCGCACCGCCTCGGGCTCCGGGGAGCCGGGATCGTCGCGTTCGGGTCGCTCGTGGTCGCGGCCGGCCTGGTGCTCGGCGGACAGGTGCTCGGTGACGATCCGGTCGGCGGTGTCGGGGTCGTGCTCGCCGTGGTCGGGGCGGTCGTCGTGCTGGCGCTCGCCGCGGTGGGGGTCCGGCTGGTGCTGGCGGGGCGGGCGTCGCGGACCCTGTTCCGGCTCGTCATCGCGTCGTCCCTGGTGCTCGTCGTCGAGCTCGGCTTCGCCGGGGCGCGACTCGTCGCCTGACACGCTTCCGCGCGGCTCGTCGCCTGACGCGCTTCCGCGCGGCTCGTCGCCTGACGCGCTTCCGCGCGGCTCGTCGCCTGACGCGCTCCCGCGCGGCTCGGACCGCGCCGCTCGTCGCCGGCGCGAGCCGTCAGGCCCAGCGCATGGCGTAGAGCCGGGCCAGGCCGTCCGCGGTCGGCAGCGACAGGACGGTCCGGAGCAGCGCCTCCCGTCCGATGGTGGAGACGGCACCCAGCGGACGACCGAGCCCCATGTTCGCCTCGGCCTGACGGGCTGCACGTCGGGCGGCTGCCTGGCGGCGCGCGGCGTAGCCGGGCCACGGTCCGGCCACCCCGGTCCGGACGGCGGCGGCGAGCAACAGTGCGAGCTCGGCCGCGTCGAGCCAGCCGAGGTTCATGCCCTGTCCGCCGATCGGGCTGATCTCGTGGGCGGCGTCGCCGACGAGCACGACCCGGCCGACCCCGACGCGGTCGGCCGCGCGGCGCCGTACCCGGAAACCGCTGAGCATCGTGCAGGACGACGGGTCCGGGACGACGCCGGTGCGTGCGGTGACGATCGCGGCCAGTCGTGCCGCCGTCTCCGGGTCGGGGGCCGCGCCGCTCGGGGCGAACGCGAGCGAGTCCGGCACGAGGGCGACGTACCGGCGTCGACCGTGCGGCAGGGGGAAGGACTCGACGACGCCTCCGGGGCCGACGTCCACCAGGGCGGCGGTCCGGGCGTCGGCGCCCTCGGGGTCGGCGAAGTCGCCCATCACGTAGCGGTCGGGGTAGTCGCGTCCGGTGGTGCCGATGCCGAGCAGGTCACGGACGACGCTCCTCGCACCGTCGGCCCCGACGACGAACGCCGCCCGGACGGTGACCGGTTGGCCGTCCGGGCCGGTGCCGACCGCGTCGACGTGGTCACGGTGCCGGGACAGGGCGGTCACCGTCGTCCCGGTGCGCAGCGCTGCAACGTCGGTAGCGGCCAGCCGGTCCCGCAGCAGGGACTCGGTGCGGTGCTGGTCGAGCGTCGCGACGTACGGGTGGGTGTCCGAGGCGCGGTCGAAGGTCAGCGTGCCGAGCGTCCGCCCCCGGCTCCGCGCGACGCCCGTGCGAACGAGGGTCGCCTCGGCGAGCACCGCGACGTCGAGCCCGATCACGGCGAAGGCATCGAGGGACGGCGGGTGGATGCCGATGGCGCGCGACCCCTCGGGTGGACCGGGACGACGCTCCCACACCTGCACGGCGATGCCCCGTGCAGCCAACAGCGCGGCGAGGAAGAGGCCGACGGGACCACCGCCGACGACGAGGACGTCGGTGCGCTCCGTGGTCACGGGCCGAGCCTACGGTCAGGCGGCCGAGCCGCGTCCAGCTGCACTGCTCGAGCGCAGCCGGTGCCGGAGCCGCTCGACCGGGACCTCGACCGCGTAGGCGGCACCGATCGACACGAGCAGCACGACGCCGATCAGCCCGACCGTGCCCCACGCTCCGATCGCGAACGTGCCGAGCAGCGCGATGACGAGCGGGTGCCACAGGTAGGCCGAGTACGACACCCGTCGTCCGAACCACGCCACCGGGGTCCAGCTCAGCGCGGTGGCGACGGGCGAGCGCACCGACACCAGCCCACCGATGAGCACCGCCGAGATCAACCCCGTGACCGGCAGGACGACACCGAACGTCCAGGCGTGCTGCGTCCAGTCGTCGTCGATCCAGAGCAGCACACCCACCAGGAGACCGAGGCCGAGCCAGGTCGCGACGCATCCGGCGATCCCGGCTGCCCGGACGCGCACCCGTTCGTCGTCGAGCAGCAGCGCGAGCGCGCACCCGATCGCGAGTGGCACGACGCCGAGCACCGGCGAGAAGTACACGTCGGGGGTGGCGCCGCCGCTCGGGGTCCGGTAGCTCGCCCACGACGCCGCCGACGCTCCGACCACCAGGACGCCGAGGCCCGCCAGCAGCCAGCGCCGTCGGGTCCGCAGCGTCGCGAGCAGCACGAGCACGGGTGGCCAGACCAGGTAGAACTGCTCCTCCATCGACAGGCTCCACGTGTGCGCGAACACGCCCTGCGTGGTGTCCCAGAACGCGCGGAAGAGGTTGCCGGTGTAGGTCAGGGCGATGACCCCGGCCTCGCCGGCGGAGAACGACGCGCCCTTGTAGTCACCGACCCAGTTCCACAACAGCAGACCGACCGCGACGAACACGAGCAGCGCGGGGTAGAGCCGGAGCAGGCGCTTGAGCCAGAACGACCCCAGCCGGACACGACCGGTGCGTCGGCGCTCACCGAGCAGCAGCGTGGTGATCAGGAAGCCGGACAGCACGAAGAACACCGTCACGCCGATGAAGCCGCCCTCGAACTGCGGGACGTGCAGGTGGTACAGGATCACGGCGAGGATCGCGAGGGTCCGGAGTCCGTCGAGGGCGGGTGCACGGTGGGTGAGCGGTGGCGGTGGCGGTGGCATCCGGCCCGTCGGGTCGCCGTCGGTCCGGCCCCGCGCGGTCGTGGCGTGGCCGGGCGCGGTCGTCGCGTTGCCGGGCGCGGTCGTCGTGCGGATCCGCTCGGGCGAGAGCACGTCGGTCGTCACGGGCACCTCCTGCGCGATCGGGAGGCCACGGCAGCGGGACGCGCCGTGGCCGGATCGTCACATGATGCGCGCGGGAGGTAAGAGCCGACTCAACGCCCGGGGTGCACCAGCGTCGCCAGGGCGTCGAGTCGTTCGTGCACGATCGCAGCGAACGGGCGCTCCTCACCCGGGGCGATCCACTGTGCGAAGGACAGGTGGAACACCGTCACGGCGGTCTCGGCGGCCATCGTCGCCGCTGGTTCGGGGACGCCGCGCTCGCGCATGACCTCGCCCAGGCGTGCCTTCAGGGTGGCGAGCTTGCCGAGCTCCCGTTCGCCGAGCGCTGCGTTCGCGTCGATGATCCCCTGCCGGGCCCGCGACCACGACCGGCGGTCCTCGGGGAAGAACCCGGCGGCGGCGTCGAGGGCCCGGCCGACGAGGTCGAACGGCGCCGCGTCGGCCGGGGCAGCCGTGATCGGGTCGACGAACATCGCGAGGAAGTCGTCCTGTCCGGCGAACAGGACCTCGCGCTTGTCGGCGAAGTGCCGGAAGAAGGTGCGCTCGGTGACCTGGGCCTCGGCGGCGATCCGCGCGACCGTCGTGCCGTCGTACCCCTCGGACGCGAAGAGCTGCAGCGCGACCGCCTGCAGTCGTTCACGCGTTCCGGGTTGCCAGCGAGCCATGCGGAGAGTCTACTGATCAGGACGCCTTGATGACAGCGGCTGACATCGAGTGCTACGGTGATGTCAGTTCATGACATCACGCCGTGGACATCTGTGAAAGGACCACTCATGCACGTGTTCGTCACCGGGGCATCCGGCTGGATCGGCTCCCACACCGTCGACGACCTGCTCGCCGCCGGGCACACCGTCACCGGGCTCGCGCGTTCCGACGCGTCGGCCGCCGCGCTCGAGGCGAAGGGCGTCGCCGTCCTGCGCGGTGACCTCGACGACCTCGACGTCATCCGCCGGGGCGCTTCCGAGGCCGAGGGCGTGCTGCACCTCGCCAACAAGCACGACTGGGCGAACGCCGCCGCCACCAATGCCAGCGAGCGCGCCGCGGTGGAGACCATCGGCGCTGCCCTCGTCGGCACCGACCGCCCGTTCGTCCTCGCGTCGGGCGTCGCCGGGCTCGCCCAGGGCCGCCCCTCGACCGAAGCGGACGCCAACCCCTTCGTCGGGCCGGACAGCATGCGTGGCGGCAGCGAGAACCGCGGCTTCGACTTCGTCGACCAGGGGGTGCGCACGATCGCGGCCCGGTTCAGCCCCACCACGCACGGCACCGGTGACCACGGCTTCATCGCCGCGATCGTCGGCGCCGCCCGGCAGCGCGGCGTCTCCGGCTACGTGGGCGACGGCACCAACAGCTGGTCCGCCGTGCACGTCACCGACGCCGCCCGGCTCGTCCGCCTCGGGCTCGAGCAGGCCCCGGCCGGCACGCGGCTGCACGCCGTCGCCGAGACCGCGATCCCGACCCGGGCGATCGCCGAGGCCATCGGCGAGGTCCTCGCGCTGCCGGTGACCTCGATCGACCCGGCGGACGCGGACGCGCACTTCGGGTTCATCGGCCGGTTCTTCGGCATGGAGATGTCCGCCACCTCCGAGGCCACCCGGGAGCTCCTCGGATGGGAGCCGACCGGCCCCGGACTGCTCGAGGACATCGCCACCGGCGCCTACTCCGGCGTGCGGGTCGCGTAGGCGGCTGGTTCCCGCCCGACTCGGAACGACATGGTCGACGTCGCACGACGTCGGCCACGTCGTTCCGGGTCGGCGCCGGCTACTCGGACTTCTGCATCTGCCACGGCTCCGGCTCGCGGTCGCCGTTCGGGCGCACGGGTCGGACGTCGCCGACGATCGGGATCGCGCGCTTCCGCATGAACCACAGGTAGCGGACGAAGAAGTGCGACAGCGTCGACAGCCGGTTGCCGTTGCCGAGCAGCGACGCGATGTGCACCGCCACCCACGCCAGCCACGCGACCGGCCCGACGAGCGTGATGCCACCCCGCAGCTGCGCGACCGCGGCGTTCGTGCCGATGGTCGCCATCGTGCCCTTGTCGAAGTACTTGAAGTGCTCGGTGGGCTTGCCCTCGAGCAGACGCTTGATCTGCTTCGCGACGTGTCGTCCACCCTGCAGCGCCGGCTGGGCCAGCTGCGCGAGGGCCTCGGACTGCGCCGCGATGTCGCCGGCCGAGAAGATCCGCTCGGCGCCGTTGACGCGCAGGTCGTCGCCGACCTGGATTCGTCCGCCGCTGGTCTGCGGCAGGCCCCAGCCCGAGACCTCCTTGTGGGCGGCGACGCCGGTGGCCCAGATGACCTGCGAGGCGGGGATGAACTCGCCGTCGGCCGTCATCACGCCGTCGGTCTTGACCTCGGAGACGCCGGTGTTCAGCCGGAGGACGACGCCGCGCTTCCGCAGGACCTTGGCCGCGTACCGGCGCAGGCGCGGGGCGAACGGCTTGAGCAGTTCGCCGCTGCGGTGCACGAGGGTGATGGTGATGGCGCCCTTGTCCAGCTCGGGGTACGCCCCCTCGAGTGCCTGGTCGCGGAGCTCCGCGAGCGCGCCGGCCATCTCGACGCCGGTCGCGCCGCCGCCGACGATGACGATCTTGATCTCGTCGGGGCCCTGGTTCGCGGCAGCTTCTTCCAGCCGGGTGAACAGCTCGTCGCGGATCCGCAGGGCCTGCGAGCGGGAGTACATCGAGTACGCGTACTCGTAGGCACCCGGGGTGCCGAAGTAGCTCGTGTTCACGCCGTTCGCGAGCACCAGGTAGTCGTAGTGCAGGTGCTCGCCGTCGGACATCTCGGCCACGCGTTCGTCGGTCCGGATGCCGGTGAGCAGGCCGTGCCGGAACTCGGCGTTGTCCTGCTTGGCGCGCAGGCTACGGAGGAAGTACGTCACGTCGCCGGCGTTCAGCCCGCCCGTCGCCACCTGGTACATGAGGGGCTGGAACATGTTGTAGACGTGGCGGTCGACGAGCGTCACCCGGACGGGAGCGTCCGCCAGCTCGCGCATGGCAGCGACACCGGCGAATCCACCGCCGACGATGACGACGTGCGGGCGGGTGTCCTGGGGCATGCTGATCCGGCTTTCTTCGGTTCGTGAGGTGGTCACCCACGAGGGTACGCGCGCTGTGGACCGCTCCCGTCCACTGCCGACCGGGAGGCCCGGGTCGGCTCCGTCAGGCGTCGAGCCGTGCGTAGGTGCTCACGACGTTCCCCTTGCTCGTCACGGTGCTGTCGACCAGCCGTAGACGCGTGGCCGGGTCGGTCGGCTCGAAGAGCTTCCGGCCGGAGCCGGCGATCGCCGGGTGCACCATCAGTTGCAGCTCGTCCAGGAGCCCCGCGAACAGCAGGTGCCGGACGACGCTCACGCTGCCGCACACCGCGATGTCGGCCCCGTCGCGCTCCTTGAGCTCGCGGACGAAGGTGTCGAGGTCGCCCGGGATCCTGGTGGTGTTCTGCCACGTCAGGTCGTCGCGGAGCGTCGTGGAGGCCACGTACTTCTCGATCGGGTTGATCCACTGTCCGAACGGGTCGTCGGGGTGCGCCGGCCACCACTCGGACCACTCGAGGTAGCTGTTCCTTCCGAGCAGGACGGTGTCGGTGCGGGCCATGAACGCGCCCATCCCGGCCCCGAGCTCGTCGTCGAAGCTGTCGTACTGGAACTCGTACGGGTCCTGCACGACGCCGTCGACCGACGTGAACAGCCCTGCGGTGACCTTGCGCATGGCCGGAGCGTACTGCGGATCAGCTGTCGGTGCCGCTGTCGCTGCTGCCGTCCGTGCCGCTGCCGGATCCGTACCCGGGGAGCTGCCCGGTGCCGTTGCCCGGGAACTGGTTCGTGCCGCCGTTGGTCCCGCCGTTCGTACCGGGCACCTGGGTGGTCGACTGGGACTGGTTCCCACCGATCGCGTGCCCGATGGCGAAGCCGATGCCACCGCCGACGAGCAGTGCTGCGAGTCCGACGATCGCAGCCAGGACGGGCCAGAACCACGGCGGCTTCGGTGCGCTCTTCCGGTTCGTCGGGGCCGAGGCGCCGTACCACGGGGTGGTGCCGTTCGGGTCGCCGGCGTTCCACGATCCGGCGTCGGAGCGGTAGGGCTGCTGGGCGTACTGGTCCGGTGCCGGTGCCGGTGCCGGTGCCGGTGCGGGTGTGTCCAGCGTGGCGGTCGAGGTCGGCGTCGGGGCCGACCCCCAGCCGGCCGGTGCCGCTGCCGAGGGCGTGCGGGCGGCGTCGCCCGGCTCGTGGCCGTTCAGGGGAGTGGTGTCGCTCATGGGAGGCAGTGCACACCGCGTGCCTATGCGTGGCCGATGACGACGCTGATCCAGTGCTGCGAACCGCCGCGTAGCCTCGGTTCGTGCGCGCCAAGGTGGAGACGATCCGGATCGACGGCCTGCCGGTGCGCCTGCACACCGTGGCGCCCGCCGGACGTGTGCGCAGCGACGTCGCCCCCACCGTGGTGCTCGTCCACGGCATCGGGATGTCCCACCGCTCGTTCGCCCGGTCGCAGTGTGCGCTCGCCACGACCCACCGCACCGTCAGCGTCGACCTGCCCGGCTTCGGTGGGCTGCCCGGTGCCGGCCGGACCCTGCCGATGGCCGAACTCGGCGACCTGGTCGTCCGGGCCATCCGGGCGCGGGGTGCCGACGACCTCGTGCTCGTCGGGCAGTCGATGGGTGCGCAGGTCGTGACGGAGGCAGCCCGGCAGCACCCCGGGGCCGTCGGCTCCGTCGTCCTGGTCAGCCCGGTGATCCCGGTGGAGCGGCGGTCCCTGCCGCTGGTGGCATCCGACCTGTTCCGCGACGGAGCGGGTGAGGGGTTCCGGATGAACGGCGTGCTCGTCACCGACTACCTGCGGAGCGTCCGGCAGTACATCCGTGAGCTGCGCCCGATGCTCCGATACCGGCTGGAGGACACGATCGCCGAGGTGCGCCGACCCGTCCTCGTCGTTCGGGGCGCCGAGGACCCGATCGTGCGCCGTGACTGGGCCGTCGGCGTGGCAGCCCGTGCACCGCGAGGATCGTTCGTCGAACTCCCGGGGCCGCACCACGTGCAGGAGCGGCAACCCGTCGCGTTCGCCCGACTCGTCGGCGAGTTCCGACGCTCGCACGCTGCGGAGGACATCCGATGACCGAGCCGACCGTCTCGGCGAGGGGACCGGCGCGCACGGGCCGACCCGTGCCTCCCGGCATCCCGCTGCTGCGACGCGCGAGGTGGGCCGCACTCGACTGGTGGTACGCGATCTCGTGGCAGGTGCGGAGCCTCGGGCCCACCACCGCTGACGACTACCGGACCGGCGACGGTCAGCCCGTCGTCGTGATCCCCGGCGTCTACGAGACCTGGCACTTCATGCGGCCGCTCATGGACGCCCTGCACGACCGAGGGCACCCGGTGCACGTGCTGCCGGTGCTGCGGCACAACCTGCGGCCGGTGCCGGACTCGGCGCGCGACGTGTTCGCGTACCTCGAGGAGCACGACCTGCGGAACGTGCTCGTGCTCGCGCACAGCAAGGGCGGACTCATCGGGAAGTACGCGATGACCCAGCTCGACGACCACGGCCGCATCGACCGCATGGTCGCCGTGTCCACGCCCTTCGCCGGGTCGGGCTACGCGCGGCTCGCTCCGGTGCGGCACCTGCGGGTGTTCCGGGCGGCCGACCCCGTGCTCGCCGGACTGGCGCGGGAGCTCGACGCGAACGCCCGCATCACCTCGGTCTACGGGGTCTTCGACACGCTCATCCCCGAGGGCAGTGAACTGTCCGGGGCGACGAACGTGCGGCTGCCGGTGGGCGGGCACTTCCGGATCCTCGGCGACGTCCGCACGCGCGACGCGGTGCTGGCGGCCGCCGACCCAGACTGAAGCGCGCCCGTCCCGTCCCCGTCCCCGTCCCGTCCCCGTCCCGTCCCCGAGGTTCCGAGATCTCGGCATGTCGGCGCTCGGCTCGCCGCAGTTCGGAACCTCGGCGATGATCACCCGGCGAGTCGTGGAACCTCGGGGCGCGGCCAGACTGCCTCAGGCTCCCGGCAGGAACAGGCAGAACGGGTGCCCGTCGGGATCGAGCAGCACCCGGACGTCGTCCTGCGGTTGGAACGCGGCCGGTGTGGCACCGAGCTCTTCGGCGCGGGCGACGGCTGCCGACAGGTCTTCCACCTGGAAGTCGAGGTGCAGCTGCATGCCGGGGGCGTCGGCGGTGCCGGGCCAGGTCGGCGCGACGTACTCGGGCTCGTACTGCACGGACAGGCCGGGGCCCTCGGCGGGGCGGATGCGGGCCCAGGTCGGGTCGTCCTCGTACACGGTCCACCCGGTCAGGGCGCCGTAGAACCGGGCGAGGGCGATCGGCTCCGGGGACTGCAGGACGGTCGCGGCGAGCGTCGGCATCGAGGCGTCTTCGCTGGTCATGCCGCGGAGCGTACGCCGATCAGCGATCAGCGATCAGCGATCAGCGATCAGCGATCAGCGATCAGCGATCAGCGGTCAGCGGTCAGCGACGCTCGCGCGCTCGACGATGCGGTGCGGCACGACCACGGTCTCGGGCGGCAGGCTCCGGTCCTCGATCCGTCGGGTCAGCAGGTCGAGTGCTGCCGTCGCGAACGCCCGTCGGTCGAACGACACCGTGCTGAGCGCGGGGATCGCGTACGCCGCACCGTCGATGTCGTCGAACCCGATGACGCTGACGTCCTCGGGGACGCGGACGCCTCGGGCGGCCAGGACGTGCAGCACGCCGAACGCGATCGAGTCCGTGAACGCGAACACGGCGTCGGGCAGGGGGTGCTCGTCGAGCCAGGCCGCGAACGCCGTCGCCGCCGCGCTCGTCGTCCAGGACGGCAGCGGCACCCGCAGCGCCGGGTCCGGTTCGATCCCGGCGGCGGCGAGCGCGGCGAGGTACCCGCGCTCCCGCAGCTCGCTGGTGGCGGTGGGCTCGGACGCCCGGGCGGCACCCACGACCGCGATCCGGCGGTGGCCCCGGGACACCAGGTAGGCGGTGACCTGCTCGGCGGCGGCCCGGCTGTCGACGTGCACCTGGTCGACGTGCTCGGGTTCGACCTCGCCGATCACGACGGTCGGCGGCAGCCCCTCGGTCGAGGCCAGGACGCTCGCGCTGAGCGACACCGGGTTGAGCACGAGGCCGTCGACGAGGTGGGCGCGGGCTCGTGAGACGAGCTCGCGCTCGCGGGCCGGGTCGTTGCCGGTCTGGTCGAGCTGGACGACCCATCCGCGCTCGCGGGCGAGTTCGACGAACCACTGCGCGAGTTCGGCCGAGTAGGCGCTGCCCATCTCGGGCAGGGTCAGGGCGATCGCACCGGAGCGGCCGTTCCGCAGCCCGCGGGCGGACAGGTTCGGCACGTAGTCGAGTTCGGCGACGGCCCGCTCGACGCGCTCGCGGGTCTCCGGGCGCACCACCACGCCGCCGTTGATGACGTTGGAGACGGTCTTCGGCGACACCCCGGCGAGGGTGGCCACGTCCCGCACGGTTGCGCGCATCGGGACGAGCGTAGCGCGGCCGGTCTCCGGTGGAGTCGTCCTGTGGGGCTGCGGGTGTGCGCTCACTGGAGCGTTACAACGATGGAAACGTTTGGCAACGAATTGCCACCGCGTCCCCCGGCGCGCCAGGGTCGCTGCAGGAATCCAACGGAGGAGGCCACCGAGTGACGAAGCTCGACGTCCGCGCGACGACCACTGCGCACACTGCACCGCCGCCGCACCCCGGACTCCGACGGCGCACGACGTGGCAGCGGATCCGCCGCGACCGGGTGCTGCTGCTGATGGGCCTGCCGGGAGTCGCCCTGCTGCTCGGGTTCCACTACCTTCCGCTGCTCGGCAACCTCATCGCGTTCCAGGAGTACCTGCCCTTCGTCCCGCTCGGCCGGAGTCCGTGGGTCGGAGTCGAGAACTTCGCAGTGATCTTCGACGGGGACCCGGAGTTCCTCGGCGCGCTCCGGAACACCCTTGTGATCACCCTCGTGCAGGTCGTGTTCGTGTTCCCCGCGCCGATCATCCTGGCGCTCATGCTCAACTCGCTGCTGTCCGAGCGGATCAAGGGCGTCGTGCAGTCGATCCTGTACCTGCCGCACTTCCTGTCGTGGGTGATCGTCGTCGCCGTGTTCCAGCAGATCCTCGGCGGCTCCGGGCTCGTGAACAACGCGATCCGCGCCGCGGGCGGTGACGCGATCGACTTCCTCGGCAACCCCGACGGGTTCATCGCCCTGCTCACCAGCCAGGTGATCTGGAAGGACACCGGCTGGGCGACGATCCTGTTCCTCGCCGTGCTCAGCTCGATCGACGCCAGCCTGTACGAGGCGGCGAAGATGGACGGCGCCTCGCGCTGGCGGCAGCTGTGGCACGTCACGCTGCCGGGCATGCGCGGCATCATCATCCTGCTGCTCATCCTGCGCCTCGGCGACTCGCTCACCGTCGGGTTCGAGCAGATCCTCCTGCAGCAGGCCGCGGTCGGTCGAGCGGCCAGTGAGGTCCTCGACACCTACGTCTACAACAACGGCGTGCTCGGCGGGCAGTGGGGTGTCGCCGCGGCCGTCGGGCTCGTCAAGGGCGTCGTCGGCGTGCTGCTCGTCCTCGGCGCCAACAAGCTCGCGCACGTCTTCGGCGAAGCGGGCGTCTACCAGAAGGAGTCGCGATGAGCGCCACCCGGAGCGTGACCGTGCCCGCGGGGACCACCCGGAAGCACCGCCCGCTGGACGCGCCGCCGCTGCCCGGTCGGCTGCTGACCGGGTTCGTCCTGCTCGTGATCTGCTTGGTCGTCCTGCTGCCGTTCCTCGGCATCGTCTCGACGAGCGTCGCGCCGTCCAGCCAGGTCAACGGTGCCGGGGGCTTCGTGATGTGGCCGACCGGGCTCGACTTCAGTGCCTACGAGAGCATCTTCGCCGGCGGCGTCGTCACCCGGGCACTGCTCGTCAGCGTCGGCATCACCACGGTCGGCACCCTGATCAGCTTGTTCGTCACCGCGATGCTCGCGTACGCGCTGAGCCGGCCGGGATCCTACGGACACGGTGTGGTCCTGAGCCTCGTGCTCGTCAGCCTGTTGTTCGCGCCGGGGCTCATCCCGAACTACCTCGTGGTGAAGCAGTTCGGCCTGCTCGACTCCTACTGGGCGCTCATCCTGCCGACGGCGCTGAGCGCGTTCAACGTGATCGTGATGCGCTCGTTCTTCATGGCGATCCCGCGCGAGCTCATCGAGAGCGCCCGCATCGACGGCGCCGGTGACTTCGGCGTCTTCCTGCGGATCGTGCTCCCGCTGTCGAAGGCGGTGCTCGCCGTCATCGGGCTGTTCTACGCGGTCGGTTACTGGAACGCCTTCTTCAACGCCCTGCTGTACATCAACGACACCGCGAAGTGGCCCCTGCAGCTGGTGCTCCGCACCTACGTGATCAACAACGCGCAGCTCGGCGGCGCCGACCTCGGCACGAGCTCCGACGCGCTGCCCCCGCAGGCGTCGATCCAGATGGCGATCCTCGTCGTCTCGATCGTCCCCATCCTCATCCTCTACCCGTTCCTGCAGCGGCACTTCGCCAAGGGTGTCCTGACCGGCGCCGTGAAGGGCTGACACCATGACGACCAACGCACCACGGGGCATCAGCCGCCGCGGCCTGATCGCCGGCGGTCTCGGGATCGCGGCCACGGGCCTCCTGGCCGGTTGTGACACCGTCACCCGTTCCACCGACGTGAAGGCGATCAACCGGGCCGTCACGCTGCCGGACTACGTGCCGTGGGCCGGCGGGCCGGACCCGGTGCTGCCGAAGACCAGCGCGCTCATGCCGTCCGCGTTCCGACGGATCCCGGCGGACCTGGTGCCGACCGACCGCGTGCCCGGCGACGGGTCGACGCTGCACGGCAGCGTCCCGACGAACTCGCCCGTCCCGCCGTCGAAGGGCAGCAACCCGTACTGGCAGGGCCTCGACGAGCGGATGGGCGTCGACCTCGACCTGACCATCACGCCGAACGCCGACTGGGGCAACAAGTTCGCCACACAGGTCGCGGGCGACACCCTCGGCGACGTGTTCACGGTGTTCGGCACGTTCTCGTACCTGCCGCAGTTCCTCGAAGCCAAGGCGGCGAACCTCACCGAGATCCTCTCCGGCAGCGGCGTCCGGGACTACCCGTACCTCGCCAACCTGCCCACAGCGTCCTGGCGCGGGACCGTGTTCTCGGGCGGCATCTACGGCGTGCCCGTCCCCCGCGGGCCGCTCACCACCGGCGTGCTGCACCGACGGCAGGACCTCTTCGAGCAGCTCGGCGTCGACCCGTCGTTCCGCGACCTCGGCGAGTTCGAGGCGCTCTGCCGCGAGGTCTCCGACCCGCAGCGCAACCGCTGGGCCCTGGGCTCCGTGCCGACCAACATCCTGGCGTCGATGTTCGGTGTGCCCAACCAGTGGGATGAACAGGATGGCCGCCTGACCCACATGTACGAGGTCGACGCGTACCAGGACATGCTCGAGGCATCGAGGAAGCTCTTGGCCGACGGCCTCGTCCACCCCGACAGCGTCACCGCCTACAACGGCAAGGTGTGGTTCGTGCAGGGCTCGGCGCTGATGCTCCAGGACAGCTACAGCGCGATCCCCGGGCTGCTGCAGCAGGCCGAGCCGGGCAGCGGGTTCCGCATGACCATGGCCCCGTTCGTCGGACCGGGCGGCGCGAAGCCGAAGCCGTGGCTCGGGGACCCGAACAACGCGATCACCGCGTTCGCGGCCGGATCGGAGGACCGCATCCGCATGTTGCTGGGGGTACTGAACTGGTGTGCGTCGCCGTTCGGGACCGAGGCCTGGATGTACCGGAAGTTCGGCATCGAGGGACGGGACTTCGACTTCCGCGACGGCGCCCCGGTCCTCACGTGTGGGCAGCTTCGCTCCGTGTCGTCGGAATCGCTTCCTTCGGTGTCGGGACGTCGCGGGTGCGCGAGACGGCCCGCGTGACTTGGGGTTCGGGTGCATAATGGTGGTGTCTTCGGACCCGGTAGTGGGGCTTGCCGGACCCAACCTCGACAGTTGTCGACAACAGTCCCTATCTCAGCTGGTCGCGCTTCTGCGCGCCTGAGGTAGGGAGTGTCATGACAGCACCAATCGGTTCCGGACCGGTCGTCGTCGGCGTCCTGCCCGGCCTCGCTCCGGGGGTCATCGAGGTTGCGTCGTCTATCGCGCGGCGCTTCGGTACGACGCTGGTGTGCGTCAGCGTGGATGCATCGCTCTTCGATGCCGGTACGCGCTCGGACGGGTCGGTGATGGTGGAACCGATCGACCCTGACACCGCTGACACGACACCGCAGGGCTTGTCGGACAGTGACAAGGCGGCAGTACGTGCTGCCGCAACGACCTACGGCGTCGACGTCACGTTCGTCCCGGGTGTCGGGGATCCGAGCCGGGCACTGTCGCAAGTGGCCGAAGACCGCGACGCGGCGATGCTGGTCGTCGGGGCCAGGACGGGAGCGGGTCGAATCGCGGAGTTCTTCACGGGGTCGGTCGCGGTACGGCTGACCCATCAGCAGCACCGTTCAGTGCTCGTAGTGCCCGTTGATCCGGTCGGGTTCGATGCCCCACTGCCGTTGGACACCCCGTGACCGGCCAGCTTGTTCTGCTCCGCCACGGACAGAGCACTGCGAACGCTGCCGGTACCTTCACCGGCTTGCGAGACGTCGCGCTGACCGAACAGGGCAGCGCCGAAGCGAATCGGGCTGGGTTGCTACTTCTGCATGCCGGCATCCGACCGGACCTCGTGCTCACGTCGACGCTCGAGCGGGCGCTCCACACGGCGGAGCTCGTCACCGACGTCCTCGGACGTGATGCGCCGATCGAGTCGACGTGGCGGTTGAACGAGCGGAACTACGGCGCCCTCACCGGCATGTCCAAGCAGAATGCGCAAGCGGCGTTGGGGGCGGAGCAGTTCTTCGCTGTTCGTCGGACCCGCACGGGACGGCCACCACGCATGTCGATCCGCGCGTGGCTGGCGCTCCGGCGGACGCCGGCGCTTCGTGGACTGCCGTGGGCGGCACTTCGTCGAACCGAAACACTCTCCGACGTCATCCGCCGGGTCCAACCCGTCCTGTCGCACAGCATCACCCCGGCACTCCGCGACGGGCAGACAGTGCTCGTCGTCGCGCACGGCAACTCACTGCGGGCACTGTGTGCCTGCATGGACGGCCTAACTGACGGTGAGCTCGCGGACCTGAACCTCCCCACGGGCGAACCCCTGATCTACCGGTTCGACGGCGACGGTGGGTTCTGTCCGCGGGGTGGGGAGTACCTGCATCCGGCAGCACGAGCAGCAGCGGCAGCGGTCGCTGCGGAAGGTGGAACATGACCTCCCGAACGGACACGCACCTGCCCGATGGGCAGCTCCCGCCCGACCCAGACATCGACGCCAACGACCCGGAACGTATCGACCGGCCAGTGCATCTGCGGTGGCGGTACCTCGGTGTCGTCGCACTCGGCGGCGCCATCGGTACCGCCGCACGCGACGGACTCAGCACCGCGTTCCCCGCTCAGCAGGAGGTGTCCTGGGCGATCTTCTGGATCAACATCGCCGGCGCGCTCCTACTGGGTGTGCTGCTGGAACACCTCGCGCATCGCGGACCTGACGAGGGTCGCCGCCGGACACTGCGCCTGCTTCTGGGAACCGGTGTCCTCGGCGGGTTCACCACCTACAGCACCCTCGCGACCAGCACCGCGGTGTTGTTCCTCGCTGGCCGCGGGTTGGCCGGCACCGGGTACGCGCTCCTGACGGTCCTCGCCGGCGCGATCGCCGCCGGTAGCGGCCTCGCGATCGCGGGTTTGGTCCGACCGAACGGGGCCACATCATGAGCGCCCTGGCCTTCCTCAGCGTCGCGGTCGCTGGCGGTGTCGGCGCGGCCGCACGGTTCTTCGTGGATGGTGCGATCAACCGGGGTCGGCAGTTCCGGCTCCCGGTCGGGACGCTGACGATCAACATCACCGGCTCGTTCCTGCTGGGCTTGATCACCGGCGCCGCCGGTCACCTCGGCGCCACCCCCGTCGCGGTGCTCGGAACAGGGCTCATGGGTGGCTACACCACGTTCAGCACCGCCAGCTTCGAGACCGTCCGCCTCGCACGCACTGGCCGCACCACCGCGGCTGCCGTGAACGGGCTCGGGATGCTCGTCGTCTCCGTCGCCGCAGCCGCCGGGGGCGTCACCCTCGGCACCCTCACTTGACCATCCGACTGGGAGACGAACAGCTCATGCACTTCGACATCACGATCGAGATCCCCCGCGGCAGCGGCAACAAGTACGAGGTCGACCACGCCACCGGACGGATCCGCCTGGACCGGGCGGTGTTCACCAGCATGGTGTTCCCGCAGGACTACGGCTCGATCGACGACACTCTCGGCGATGACGGCGACCCCCTCGACGCGCTCGTGCTGCTGCCCCGGCCCACGTTCCCCGGCGTCGTCATCGACGTCCGCCCGGTCGGGATGCTCCGCATGGTCGACGAGAACGGCGGCGATGACAAGATCCTCACCGTCCCCGCCGGAGACGTCCGCTTCGACCACGTCCAGGACATCTCCGACGTCGCCGAGCCGGTCCTGGCGGAGATCGAGCACTTCTTCGCCCACTACAAGGAGATCGAGCACGGCAAGCACGTCACCACCAACGGGTGGGCGAACCGTGTCGACGCCGAAGCCATCATCCGCGCCGCACAGGAACGGTTCACCCCGCACCCCTGACCGGCACCCGCGCACCCGACACCATCCAGTGCGCGCCCTGAACCGCCGTGGGGAGGCAACTGGCGCCCAGTGATCGCCAGGAGGTCGTCCCTCCGCCTCCCCGCGGCCCACACCCGCACGACCAACCCGAAAGGCGACAACCGCCGTGAACGACTACATCAGCAACGTCCACCACACCACCCACCATCAGGGCGAGTACGTGACCCACACCAGCCGCCCCGTCACCATCAGCAGCCTGCACGGCTCCCGGATCCTCGACTCCCGCGGCTACCCGACGATCCAGGTGCGTCTCGAGCTCGAGGACGGCACCGTCGTCACCGGTGACGCCCCCGCAGGCGCATCCACTGGCGCGCATGAGGCTGTCGAGCTTCGCGACGGCGGCAGCAGCTACGGCGGCCGCGACGTGAGCCAGGCACTGCACCTCATCACGACGGACGTCGCACCGATGATCACCGGCCAGTCGTGGACCTCGATCGGGCAGGCCGACGCCGCCCTCGCTGCCCTCGACGGCACCCCGAACCACCGCCGGCTCGGCGCGAACAGTGTCGTCGCGACCTCGATCGCGATGGCACGCGCTCTCGCCGCCGCAGCGGAGCTGCCGCTCTGGCGTTGGATCGCAGACGTCACCGGCAGCACGCCCCGCCTGCCCGTCCCGCACTTCAACGTGCTCAACGGCGGAGCGCACGCAGCGAACGCGCTCGACTTCCAGGAGTTCATGATCGCCCCGGTGAACGCCGAGACCATGACCGACGCGGTTCGGATCGGATCGGACGTCTACCACGCGCTGGCGGCACTGGTCCGGGAACGGTTCGGCAGTCTCGGTCTCGGGGACGAAGGCGGCTTCGCCCCGTCGATCGCCGCGCCCGAGGAGGCCCTCGACCTCCTCGTCGCCGCGATCAGTGCCGCCGGTTACGAGCCCGGCGTGGACACCGTCGCGATCGCACTCGACCCGGCGGCGAACGAGTTCGCGCTCGGTGACGGTAGCTACCGGGTCGTGGACCGCCGGCTCGACCGCGCAGGCATGGTCGACTACTACCGCGACCTCATCAGCCGGTATCCGATCCGGAGCATCGAAGACGGCTTCTCCGAAGATGACCACGGCGGCTGGAAGGCGATGTCGTTCGCGCTCGGCGACATGCTCCAGATCGTCGGCGATGATCTCTACGTCACCGATCCGCAGCGCATCCGCGACGGTGGGAAGGACGGGCTCTCGAACGCGGCGCTCATCAAGCCGAACCAGATCGGCACCGTCTCCCAGACCCTCGACGCGATCGGCGTCGCACGCTCGCTCGGGATGCGGAGCATGGTGTCGCACCGGTCCGGCGAGACCACCGACACGTTCATCGCGGACCTCGTCGTCGGCACCGGAACCGGACAGATCAAGTCCGGCGCACCCGCCCGCGGAGAACGCGTCGCCAAGTACAACCGGCTCACCGAGATCGCGGAGAACAATCCGGAGCTGCCCTACGGGCTGCGCTGACCCCGACCGGTCACCTCGTGGGCGACGCGCAGGAAAGCAGAACCAGCTGGCTGAGGCTCTCCCGACCAGATCGCCCGCAACGGCCGGGCAAGTGGCGGCCCAGCGAGCGGGACCCGCACCAGCGACCCGTCGTTGATGTCGGCGGCGACCGTGCGAAGGCTCATCACCGCCGGTGCAATTCCAGCCTGCGCGTTCGCCCGGATGATGCTCGTGGTCTCCAGCACCGCGGCCGGAACCGACATGCTCAAACCGGCCTCCCTGAGCCATGCGGCGAGGGTCGCGCGAGTTCCGGAACCTTCTTCCCGCAGGAGCAGAGCCGTCGCCGCCAGGACCTCCGCAGTGATCCCGGTCGACCGAGCCCAGGGATGTTCCGGCGCAACGACGACCGCGAGCTCATCGTCCGCGATCACCTGCGCGGACACACCTGCCGCCGTCACCGGGGTCTCCGTGAACCCGAGGTTCGCGCCACCCGACTGCACGAGGTCCGTCACCGCGGCGGAGTTGCCCGCGATCAGGCGCACCCGCACGTCGGGTTCGCGGCGGCGGAATTCGAGCAGCCAGCCCGGCAGCAGCAGCTCCGCGATCGTCTGTGACGCTGCGACGACGAGCGAACCCGTGGGAGTCCGCAGCGCAGCCACTCCTGCTTCGAGGTGGCGAGACGCGTCGAGGACCGGTCCGGCCAGCCCGACGACGAGCCTGCCGGTCTCGGTCAGCACCGACCCCGTGGTCGAGCGGTGCACCAACAAGTGACCGACCATGCGCTCGGCGACCCGGATCCGAGCAGACACTGCCTGTTGCGTGACGCCGAGCGCTCCAGCGGCAGCGGAGAGGGAGCCGGTCTCGGCGACGCGTGCGAGCACGTCGAGTGTGTCGAGGTCGAGGGTTCGGTCCGTGAGTCGCCGTAGTGCCACAATCATTGATTGTGCCCTGCCAAGAGGTTCCGGGTACCGCCAGAGGCAGGATTCGCGCAGGCTTGGCCCATGACAACGCTCCGCACGGACCCTGCACCCGCGAACGGTAGCCAGCTGCCCCAACGGCCGCAGACGGCGTTGTTCCGTGACCTGGAGCGGCCAGGCCTGATCGTGTCGAATCTCACACCGAACTGGTTCGCGTCGATCATGGGCACGGGGATCGTCGCTGTCGCAGCTGCGTCACTGCCGCTGCAGTTCCCCGGGCTGCGCCTCGCGGCGACGGTCGTGTGGGCGATCGCCGCGGTGCTCCTCGTCGCCCTCACGACCGCGACGGTGCTGCACTGGATCCGCTACCGGAGCACTGCAGCCGGGCACCAGCTCAACCCGGTGATCTCGCACTTCTACGGCGCACCACCGATGGCGTTCCTCACCGTCGGCGCCGGGACACTCCTGCTCGGCAAGGACTGGGTCGGCCTGCCCGCCGCCGTCACCATCGACTGGGTCCTGTGGACCATCGGCACCATCGGAGGACTGCTCACGGCAGTGCTCGTGCCGTACCTGGCGTTCACCCGCCACGAGAACAAGCCCGACTCCGCGTTCGGCGGCTGGCTGATGCCGATCGTCCCGCCGATGGTGTCCGCCTCCACCGGTGCGCTCCTGCTGCCGTACGCCCCCGCCGGGCAGGCGCGGGAGACGCTGCTGTGGTCCTGCTACGGCTTCTTCGGCCTCAGCCTCATCACGTCGCTGGTCGTGATCACGCTGATCTGGAACCGTCTCGCGCAGCACAAGGTCGGGGCCGCCGGCATGGTCCCGACTCTGTGGATCGTCCTCGGGCCGGTCGGACAGTCGATCACCGCGGTGAACCTCCTCGCATCGAACGCCCCCACCGTTGTCGATGCGAGTACCGCGCATGCCCTGCTGGTCGTGGCGCTGGTGTACGGGTTCGCGATGCTCGGCTTCGCGCTGCTGTGGACCGTCATCGCCCTCGCGATCACCATCCGCACTGCCCGCGAACACTTGCCGTTCAGCCTGACTTGGTGGTCCTTCACGTTCCCCGTCGGGACCTGCGTCACCGGCCTGAACGGGCTCGCCCTGCACTCAGGCCTGACCGTCGTTGCCGTCCTCGCCGTCATCTACTACGCCGGCCTCGTCGCCGCATGGATCACCGTTGCCCTTCGCACCTTTCACGGATCCGTCATCCGTGGCACCCTGCTGGCACCGCCACAGCCGGCATGAGTACCCCCGAGGAACTCGCTGACGTTCGATCGCTGAACGGTCTCGCGGAGACGTGGCGGACCGCGCCCGACGGCAGCCGACGGTTCGTCCCGAGCTTCGACCCACGATCCGGCGGCAGATTCAGCCGTGTCCTGGTCCTGATGCAGTCGCCTGGCCCCCAGACCATCGCCGCAGCGCACGCAGCGATCTGCAGCGAGGACAACCCGGGCCCGACCGCGGCCGCGTTCCGAGCAGCCCGTATCGAGTCCGGACTCGCACGCGGCGAGTACGTCCGCTGGAACCTTGTCCCATGGGAACTGCCCGACCGCGTGCGACTCGAGGACATCGACGAGGGGCGGCATGCCCTCGCCACACTGCTCGCGGCCCTCCCCGCTCTCACTGCGATCGTCACGTACGGGGCCGTTGCCCTCGACGGCGTCATGCGACACTTCACCCTGGACGAGCACCCCCGACTCCTTCCGGTCATCGCAGCACCACATCCGTCTCCCGCCAACGGCCGCCACCGATCGGAACAACACCTCCGTTCCGTGCAAGCACTCCGGCTCGCCGCGCGAGCGCGGCAGACGTAACAAATACGAACGATTCCGCTACAACTGTCCGTACCGGCGCTCCGCCCGGGTGCGAGGCGCCGTGTCTTGTAGCGGAACCCAGTCCCGGAATCTACGTGCCGCCACTACCCCTCTTGGTCGAGTTTCGCTACGTTCTCTTCATGGGTCACCTCCTCGGGTACGCGCGCGTGTCCACCACAGACCAGGACGCGTCGCTGCAGATCGACGCGCTCAACGCCGCTGGCTGCTACCGCGTGTTCATCGACACCATGTCCGGGTCGCTCCAACACCGGCCCGAGCTCGACAAGCTCCTCGATCAGCTCCGGCCCGGCGACACTCTCGTCGTCTGGCGACTCGATCGGCTCGGCCGGTCCATCCGGCACCTCATCGATCAGCTGCACGCTCTCGCCGAGCGCGGCATCGGGTTCCGGTCCCTGCAGGAGACCATCGACACCACCTCGCCCGGCGGTCGGCTCGTGTTCCACGTCTTCGCCGCGTTGGCGGAGTTCGAACGTGACCTCATCAAGGAACGCACCAACGCCGGCCTCGCCGCCGCCCGAGCCCGCGGCCGCACCGGCGGCCGACCATCTCGCCTCTCCGCGGACCAGGTGCGCACCGCACGCCGGCTCTACGAACAGCAGGACATGACCGTCGCGCAGATCGGCGACGTGCTCGGCGTCAGCCGCACCACCATCTACCGTGCACTCGCGAAGCACGCCGAGCCCGTCGCGGCGCGACGAACCAAGCCTTCCCCAACGATGTAGCTGGCCATGGACGCGAGCGAGCGGTGGGGCATCCTTCGACTGCACGTCGAGGACGCCATCCCGCTCACCACCCTGGCCCGCACCACGGGCGTCGCCGAGCGCACCCTGCAACGCTGGCTGGCCCGCTACCGAACCGGCGGATACCCGGCTCTCGCCGACGGCACCCGCACCGATCACGGCGCTCGACGGACGGCACCGGAACTGGTGCGCCTGATTGAGGGGCTCGCACTCACCAAGCCACGACCCTCGATCGCCACGATTCACCGCCAGGTCGACAATTACTGCACCAAACGAGGTCTCTCAGCGCCGTCGTACTCCGTTGTGCGGTCGATCGTGAACGGGCTTGATCCCGGGATGGTGACGCTTGCACTCGAGGGGCCCGCGTCATATCGGGACAAGCACGAACTGCTGCTCCGACGTCGCGCGGATCACCCCAACGCGATCTGGCAGGCGGACCACACAATGCTCGACCTGCTCATCGTCGGACCCGACGGCAAGCCGGAACGGCCGTGGTTGACGGTGATCCTCGACGACTACTCCCGCGCGGTCTGCGGGTACATGGTGTTCCTCGGCGCCCCATCCGCCGCGAACACCGCGCTCGCGCTCCGGCAAGCGATCTGGCACAAGCCGGAACCGGACTGGCCTGTCTGCGGGATCCCAGACGTGCTCTACACAGACCACGGGTCCGACTTCACCAGCCACCGAATCGGCGACACCGCCGCCGTGCTGCACCTCCGCATCATCCACTCGCAGGTCGCTCGCCCCCAGGGCCGCGGGAAGATCGAGCGGTTCTTCGGCACCATCAACACCGAGCTGCTCCAAACGCTCCCCGGCCACCTCGCACCCGGAGCCTCGGCGCCGACGCCGGCGCTGGATCTCGCCGGCGTCGACAGCGCCATCAACACGTTCATCCGCCGCTACAACGCCCGCATCCACCGTGAGCTCCGGAAGAGCCCACTGGAAGCGTGGATCGCAGACGGGTGGCTGCCACGAATGCCGGACTCCCTCGAGCATCTCGACGGGTTCCTGCTCACCGTCCCGACCACGCGCGTCGTGCAACGAGACGGCATCCACTTCGAAGGGCTCCGCTACACCGCCACCACCCTCGCACCCTTCGTGGGCAGCACCGTCAGCGTCCGGTACGACCCCCGCGACGTCACCGAGATCCGTGTCTTTCACCGCGACGCGTTCCTGTGCACCGCGATCAGTACCGCGCATCAGACCGAGACCATCAGTCTCAAGCAGATCCAGGCCGCCCGGAACGCGCAACGAAGAGCCCTGCGCGGGCAGATCCGCGAACGCATCGCGATCGTCCGCCCCACACCCGATGATCACACCCCACCAGCACCCGCACCGGCACCGGATCAACCGCGACTGATGACCTACGAGGAGGACCGGTCATGACGAGCCAGTTCATCATCACGAAGGAACACCGTCGGTTCGCGGAGTTCGCCGACGCCGTCCGGAAGCAGAACACCATCGGCGTCTGCTTCGGCCCCGCTGGCGTCGGCAAGACCCTCTCCGCACGCCGCTACGCCCACTGGGACAGCATCGGCCCGTTCATCGCCAGATGGGCCGCACGCAGCGAAGACGACACGAAGATCTACGCCGCCGCCCACCGAGCCCGCACCGTCTTCTACACGCCCGAGGTCTCCGCCACGATGCGCGCCCTGCAGGACGACCTCCGGCACGACATGCTCCGCACCGAACGCTGCATCGAGGAACACCTCCTGCTCCAGGGTCGCCACTTCGACCACGCACACGGCCCCAACCCGTCCCTGCTCGAGCTGATCATCATCGACGAGTCCGAACGCCTCACCGGCAACGCCATTGAGTGGCTCCGCGACCAGTACGACCGCACCGGCATCGCGATGATTCTCATCGGCATGCCCGGCATCGAGAAGCAGTTCAGCCACTACCCGCAGCTCTACAGCCGCCTCGGTTTCGCCCACCAGTACCGTCCGCTCGGGCACGACGAGCTGCTCTTCGTCCTCGAACGTCAATGGCGCAAGCTCGGCAAGACGCTCGACCCCGACGACTTCACCGACGCGCAAGCCATCGCCGCCGTCGAACGCATCACCCGCGGCAACTTCCGGCTCCTTGAGCGCCTCCTCCCTCAGATCCAACGCGTCCTGAAGATCAACGAGCTCGACGTCATCACCAACGACGTCGTCGAGGCCGCCCGCAGCACCCTCGTCATCGGCACCACCTGACCCGACACTGACCGCAGCGAAAACGACGACACAGAGCGAGGCTGCTCACATCCTCACGAAGACGGGCAACAGCGAGACCGCACTCGGCGAGTTCCCGTTGCAGTACTTCACGGAGTGCCCGCTGCCGCTCTTCTACTCGGGTGCCCCGGAGATGACGGACGTCGTCTACGAGTCGCTGTCCTCGTGGTTGGACGACGGGATCACGAACCCCACGTACGGGTTGTACTCGCCGACGAACTCCACCAAGGGCCCGGCCATCGGGACCTACGCCACGAGCGCGATCAACGACGTGCTGCTGGGCCGAGCGCCGGTGTCAGGGTGGAAGGGCGTCGTGCGCGACTGGCGTCGCCGGGGCGGCGACGCGATGCGGCGTGAGTTCGAGCAAGCCCTGGAGGCACGCGCCGGCGCGTGACGGACGTGGGACCGCCCTGGACAGGGCAAAGACGGACTGGAGGCCCGTGGCGGGCTCCGCCACGGGCCTCCAGTCCGTCAGCGTGGCCCGGCCACCCCGACCGCGTCGGTTGGCAGCGCGGGTCGGACCGTCACGCCAGCCACGACGGGTCGGCGAGCAGGTCCTCGAGCTCCTGGACCAACCGCGAGGTGTGGAAACCGTCGGCCGCCGCGTGGTTGATCTGCAGCGCCATCGGCATCACCGTGCGGGCACCCTCGATCCGGTAGCGGCCGAGCGTGATGATCGGCAACAGGTGGTCGTACCCGTCGCGGACGTGCAGCGCGAACCCCGTGAACGACGTGCGGGGGAAGGTGGAGACGTCGAACACGTTCCGGGGCCGGTCGTCCTGCGGGAACATCCGGACGTCGTCCCGGTACCGATCCATCGTCTCGACCGCGGCGGCGTGGAACCGGCCGGGGTCCTCGTCGTAGGGCACCACCAAGGCCGAGAAGGTCTCCGTGTCCGGGTGGAACACCGTGAACATCGGGTGCACGACGTCCCAGACGCCAGGGGAGCCGTCGTCGAGCAGCTGCATCCGGAACTCGGCGTGACGGTTGACCACGGTCGCGATCGCCCAGATCTGGGACGCGTAGGTCTTCGCCGCCCTCGTGTGGACCGCCGCGACGAACGCGGTCACGTCGACGTCGACGGTCACCTCGTAGGAGCACTGCACACGCTGCCGGTAGTGCTCGAAGTGCTCGCGGCGGGGCCAGGTGTCCAGGTCGATCGGTCGGAGCTCCGTCATGCCGTCAGTCGTTCGGTCGGATGAGGCAGAACGGGTGGCCCGCCGGGTCGAGGTAGACGCGGAACGTGTCGGTCGCCGATCCTGTGGCGGTCGCACCGATCGCCAGGACCGCTGCCTCGCCGTCGTCGAGGTCCTCGACCTTCACGTCGAGGTGGCTCTGCTGCGGGACGAGCTGGCCGGGCCACTCCGGTGCGCGGTAGTCCTCGACCTGCTGGAACGCCAGGAGCGGACGCTGGTCGGTGAAGGGCAGCGCGACCTCGGCCCAGTCCTCGTCGAAGCCGACGATCTCGCCGCCGAGCAGCTCCGCGTAGAAGCGCGCCAGGCCGCGAGGGTCTGCGCAGTCCAGGACGACCATGTCGAGTGTGCCGATCATGGCCGTCACGGTAGACCGATCAGCGCGCCGCGGTCAGGGCCTTCGTGATCCGCTGCAACGACACCGTCTCGGCGGTGCCGAGTTCCTGCGCGAACAGGCTGAGTCGGAACTCCTCGAGCATCCACCGTGCGTGCACGAGCTCAGGATGCGAACCGACTGCCGGCGGGAACGCACCGCCCGCGTCGACGTAGCGGTCGGTGGCGACGGTGACCTCGCGCATCCACGTGGCATCGCGCCCGGGGTTCTGCAGCAGCTTCTGCACGCGTGCCTCGATGCCCTGCAGGTACACCCGGATGCGCCGGAGCCGGTCGGTGCCGGCGGCGGAGACGAACCCCGGGTACACGAGTCGCTCCGTCTGCTGCCGCATGTCCGTCAGCGCACCGAGCAGGGACATCGAGTTCGCCTGCTTGAGTGCTCGTTCGGCGGACCGCTGGGCGAGGAGCACGGCGGCGAGCTCGGACACGGCCGTGAACATCGTGTCGACGACGGTCGCGGAGACGGCGTCGCGAACCGCCCCGAAGTCGGCCTTCGTGAACACGAGACGGTCCGGGTGGGAGCGACGGATCACCGCGTCGACGACGGCTGCGAGCACGTCGTCGAACAACGCGTTCGTCGACGCGTACGGGCTCGCAGCGAGTGCGAGCTTCTCCTGCGCGGTCAGATGCGACTGGATGTACGACACCGGCGACGGCACCGCGAGCATCACCAGGCGACGGACCCCGGCGGGCATGCGCACCTGCCGGTCGGACGGCGTCGCGAGCAACTGCACCCCGACGGTCGCCTTCGGACCGGAGCCCTCTTCCACCAGGGACGGGTACGCGCGGATGACGCCGCCGGCCTGCTTGGTGTCGAGGGTCTGCGGCAGGTCCTGGGCCGGCCAGGTCGTCAGGCCGGACTGTTCCACCCCGGCTCCGCCACCGGCGGCGGCGACGCGAGCCGCGCCTCCGGGGCGTCCCGCACCCCGCACCGTGGCCGAGGCGACGCTCTGCTGGGTGCGGTCCTTGAGCTTGGTCTGCAGGGCCGACAGGTCCTTACCGGCCTCGACCCGCCGACCACGTTCGTCGACGACGGCCCAGGTCGGCAGCAGGTGCGACGGCACGCGGGACAGGTCGAAGTCGGACTCCGACACCGGCACGTACGTCATCCGCTGGATCGCCTTGGCCAGGGTCGCTCGGAACGACTCCGTCGGCTCGGTCGGGGCGTCGTCGGGCAGTTCGGCGACGATCTTCTCGGCCCAGTCGGCTGCAGGCACGACGTTCTTGCGGATCTGCTTCGGCAACGACTTGATGAGGGCGGTCACGAGCTCCTTGCGCAGGCCGCGGACCTGCCAGTCGAAGCCCTCTTCGCGCATGCGGGGGAGCAGCGCGAGCGGCACCTGCACGCTGACGCCGTCGTCCTGCGCGCCCGGCTCGAAGCGGTACTGGATCGCGAGCCGCTGGTCGCCACTCCGCCACTGGGTCGGGTACTCGACGTCGTCCTCCGCCGCCTCGGCAGCGGATTCGTCGAGGAGGTCCGCCCTGCGCATGGTGAGCAGGTCCGGTTGGTCGCGGCGCGTCGTCCGCCACCACCCCTCGAAGTCGCGGGTCGTCGCGATGTCCGCCGGGACGCGCGCGTCGTAGAACTCGTAGACGTTCTCGTCGTCGAGCAGGATGTCGCGTCGGCGGGTGCGCTCCTCGAGCTGCTCGAGTTCCTTGCGGAGCTTCCGGTTGGCACGGTCGAACGCCTGCTGCGACTCCCACTCGCCCTCGACCAGGGCGTGGCGGATGAAGAGCTCGCGCGAGTGCTCCGGGTCGATCCGGGCGTACTGCACGCGCCGGCGCTGCACGATCGGCACGCCGAAGAGGGTCACGCGCTCGTAGGCGACGACCGCGCCCTGCTTCTTCTCCCAGTGCGGTTCGCCGTAGGTGCGCTTCAGCAGGTCACCGGCGAGGGGCTCGACCCACGCGGGGTCGATCCGGCCGACGGTCCGTGCGAACAGCCGGCTGGTCTCGACGAGTTCGGCCGCCATCACCGCGTCGGGCTGCTTCTTCGCGAGCACACTGCCCGGGAACACCACGAACCGGGTGTTCCGCGAGCCGAGGTAGTCACGCTTCTCGCGGTCGCGCAGCCCGATCTGGCTGAGCAGACCGGCGAGCAGGGACCGGTGCACCGCGTCGCCGTCGTCGGAGCGGGACTGCCCGACCCGGACGTCGACCTGCTTCGCGGCGCGGGAGAGCTGGCGGTACAGGTCCTGCCACTCGCGGATGCGCAGGTAGTTGAGGAACTCGGCCTTGCAGAGCCGGCGGAACGCGCTCGACGACAGCTCATCCTGCTTGTCCTCGAGGTAGTTCCACAGCGCGAGCAGGGTGAGGAAGTCGCTCGTCGGGTCGGCGAAGCGAGCGTGCATCTGGTCGGCGTGGGCGCGCTTCTCGAGCGGGCGTTCGCGGGGGTCCTGGATGCTCAGGGCGCTGACGACGGCGACGACCTCGCGACCGACGCCCTGCCGCCCGGCCTCGAGCACCATCCGGCCGAGCCGCGGGTCGATCGGCAGCCGGGTGAGCTGTCGTCCGGACTTGGTGATCCGGCCGTCCTTGTCGACGGCGCGGAGTTCGCGCAGCAGGTCGAGGCCGTCCTTCACCCCACGGGAGTCCGGCGGCTGCAGGAACGGGAACGACTCGATGTCGCCGAACCCGAGCGAGATCATCTGCAGGATCACCGCGGCGAGGTTCGTCCGCAGGATCTCGGGGTCGGTGAACTCGTCGCGACGCTCGAAGTCGTCTTCGGAGTAGAGCCGGATCGCGATGCCGGCGCTGGTACGGCCCGCTCGACCCGAACGCTGGTTCGCGCTGGCCTGCGAGATCGCCTCGATCGGCAGCCGCTGCACCTTGGCGCGTGGGGAGTACCGCGAGATGCGGGCGGTCCCGGTGTCGATGACGTACTTGATGCCGGGCACCGTCAGCGAGGTCTCGGCGACGTTCGTGGCGAGCACCACGCGCCGACGGATCCCCGGTGTGGTGCGTCGATCGAAGACGCGGTGCTGGTCGGCGGCGGAGAGCCGGCCGTACAGGGGCAGGACCTCGGTGCCCTGGTAGCGCTTGCCCTCGATCGCGTCCTGCGCGTCGCGGATCTCGTTCTCGCCGGACAGGAACACGAGCACGTCGCCGGGTTCTTCGCGCGCGAGTTCGTCCAACGCGTCGGTGATCCCCTGCAGGGTGTCGCGGTCGTCGGCACCGTTCGCCCCGCCGCGGTCGGCCGTGCGCGAGTCGGTCTCGTCGTCCTCGTCGGTGTCGTCGGCGTCCTCGGAGACGAGCGGGCGGTACCGGATCTCGACGGGGTAGGTCCGCCCGGAGACCTCGATGATCGGGGCGTCGCCGAAGTGCTTCGAGAAGGACTCGGGGTCGATCGTCGCGCTCGTGATGATGAGCTTGAGGTCGGGTCGCCGGACGAGGAGCCGCTTGAGGTAGCCGAGCAGGAAGTCGATCGTGAGCGACCGCTCGTGCGCCTCGTCGATGATGATCGTGTCGTACCGCTTCAGGTCGCGGTCGAAGTGGATCTCGTTCAGCAGGATGCCGTCGGTCATCAGCTTGATGCGGGTGTTCGACGACACCTTGTCGGTGAACCGGACCTGGTAGCCGACCAGGTCGCCGAGGTCGCTGCCGAGCTCTTCGGAGACGCGCTCGGCGATCGTCCGGGCCGCGATCCGGCGGGGCTGGGTGTGCCCGATGTGCTCACGGCCCAGCTCGAGGCAGATCTTCGGCAGCTGGGTGGTCTTGCCCGAGCCGGTGGCACCCGCGACGATGACGACCTGGTTGTCACGGATGGCAGCCGCGATGTCGTCCCGCCGCTGCGAGACCGGCAGTTCGGGCGGGTACGTGATGACTGGCGGCGTGGGAGACATGAGCATTCCAGGATACCGTCACGCCGCCGGTGCTGCGAGCCCGGCGGCCAGGTCCGCCGCGGACCGAGCGGGCAGGGCGCACACGCGGTCGTGGCAGACGTACGCAGCCGGGTCGAGCGCGTCCCGTGCCTCGAACAGCTCGAACCCCGCAGCCGCCCACTCCGCAGCCTGCGTCGGGGTCACGCGAGCGATGACCGTGCCGGGTCGGCGCGCGGCGCGGACGGCACCGCGGAGTGGGTCGTGCGGGTCCGACGCCACGACCACGACCTCGCGCGAGGGTCGTTGCAGCCCGAGTGCGACACCGAGGGCGTCGGCGTGCCCGAGCGGCCGCTCGGTACCCGTCGTCGCGCGGTCGGCCACCAACCGCGCCGCCGCTGTCCGGTACGCGGCGTCGCCGGTCAACGCCGTGAGGCTGGCTGCCGCTGCGGCCAGCGCCACCGTGCCGGAGCGCATCGCGGTCTGCGGCTGTTCCCCGGTTGCCGTGCCCGCTCCGGCGAGCACGGCGTCGACGTCGAACCGGTTCGCCAGGCCGTCGTCGACCAGGGAACGAGCCGTCAGGGCGTAGGTGACCTCGCCGGTCACCAGCGCGAGCTCGAGCAGACCCTCGGCCAGCAGCCCGACGTCCTCGATGGTCGCCGGTGCTGCTGACGCTCCGCGAGAAGTGCTCGAGCGGACCAGGACGTGCCCGTCGCGCACGTGCGACCGCAGCAGTGCATCGGCTGCATCCCGGGCGAGGCCGATCATCTCGGGGTCGTCGTGACGGTCACCGGCGATCGCGAGTCCGCGGATCGCCAGGCCGTTCCACCCGGTCAGGACCTGGTCGTCGAGTGGTGGCGGGTCGAGGAGCACGCGCTCCGTCAGCGGCCGTCGGTACCACTCGCCCTCCACTCGCTGGCCGTCGATCGTGGACTCGCTGTCCTGCGCGGCGACGAACGCTCCGTCGTCCTGCCGCAGGGTGTCGCGCAGGAAGTCCGCGATGCCGCGCGCCTGCTCGGCCCCGGCGACCGCGAGGAGGCCGGCGTTGTCGTAGAGCATCCGCTCGTAGTGCGGCACGCTCCAGTCGCGCTTGGTCGCGTACCGGAAGACACCGCCGTCCGCATCGGTCAGCTCGGAGGCCCGGATCGCGTGGAGCGACCGGTCGAGCAGGCCGTCGGCCTCGGCATCGCCGTCGCGTGCTGCGTCGGCGAGGAACTCCAGCAGTGGCGTGCTCGGGAACTTCGGTGCGCCGCCGAAACCACCGTAGGTGGTGTCCTCGGCTTGCGAGAGCTGACCGGTGACGGCCCGGATGGTATCGACGGACGGGAGGCGCTGGTCGGCTCCGTCAGCACCCTCGGCCGCGCGGGTGGTCGCGTCCGCCTCGGCCCCCTGCCGGATCGCCGTCGCGATGGCCGCGGCGTTCGCGTCGACCTCGTGCCGCCGTTCGGTCCACGCGTCGAGGACCGCCGCCAGGATCTGTCGGAACGCGGGCACCTGACCGACCGGGGTCGGCGGGAAGTAGGTGCCGGCGAAGAACACGTGGCCCTCGGGCGTCAGGAACGTCGTCAGGGGCCACCCGAGCTGCTGCGTGAACGCGCTCGCGGCGGCCATCAGGCTGGCGTCGACGTCGGGACGTTCTTCGCGGTCGACCTTGACGGCGACGAAGTCCTGGCGGAGCAGCGAACCGATCTCCGGGTCGGCGAAGCTCTCACGCGCCATGACGTGGCACCAGTGGCACGTGGCGTAGCCGACGGACACCAGGACCGGGACGCCGCGCTCACGTGCTTCGGCGAAGGCCTCGGGGCCCCACTCGCGCCAGTCCACGGGGTTGTCGGCGTGCAGCCGGAGGTACGGGCTGACCGAGGTGCCGAGTCGGTTGTCGTTCATGGCTCCAGCGTGCCCCGTGGTGACTGAGCGGGCCAGCGATCGCCGCGATCTGTGGACGGACTGACGATGTCCACAGCTGCCGGACGCCAGGTCAGCGGGGGAGCCACCCCGTCAGCGCGGCGAGACGCTGTGCGACCTGGGCGGGGGTGAGACCGTCCGTGTCCACCCGGGTGACCGTGTCCCCGGAAGCCGAGTCGAGCCTCCCGGCCGTCCGCGTGCTGTGCGCGAGCTGCGCCTGCGGGACCTCGCCACCTGCCCGTCGCGCGAGGCGCTCGGCGGTGGGACCGTCTGCCGCTCGCAGCAGGACCGTCGTGACCACGGGGTCGTCGCCCATGGCGGCCGCCAGACGCTCGTGCTCGAGCACGGAAACGGTGTTCGTGTAGACCAACCGATGGTGGCCGAGCTCGCGGTAGGACGTCCACAGGGCGGCGAGGTTCCGTTCCGCGAGCCGCACCTCGGGGTGCTCGACGTGCGGTGCCGGGTGCGCCAGGTCGAGCAGGTCGCCCTCGATCACCGCGTGGCGGACGTCCGCAGCGACGAGCAGGTCGTGCAGTGCCTCGGCAGCGGTGGACTTGCCGACACCGGACCGCCCGCCGATGAACAGGACCTCGGAGCGGGGCGTGCTCGGCGCCGTCACCCGAGGCCCAGCGACAGGAGCGCGAGGGCAGCGTCCTCGGGGCCGTAGTCGAACATGCGCTCCCAGAACGGGTCCTCGGCCCACGGCACGTCGCCGTCCGCCGGTGTGGACTGCGCGGTCTCCACCAACCAGTCGAGTTCCGGCAGGACCGCGGACGCGAAGGTCGGCGGCTGCCACCCGAGCGCCCGCGCCGCCGTCGTGTCGAGGACGAACGGTGCCGGCGACGACCAGGGGGTGGTGCCGACGAAGGCTGGGGCGTCCGCGTCGAGCAGGACCTCGTCGAACCGGTGGTCGAGGTGACTGGCGATGGTCCGCACGATCTCGAGCGCCGTCGGAGCGGAGTCGTCGGCGACGTTGAGGATGCGCCGGTCGGGAGCGTCCGCGACCAGTCGGACGAGCGAGCCGATGCCGCTCGCCGCCGTCGTGTGGTCCACGCCGCGGCCGTGGTCCGCGAGCAGGATGCGTTCGCGGCCGTCGAGGACCCGGCGGACCACGAACCACTCGCGCGGACGGCCGATGCCGACGCCGTACACCTTCGACGGGCGCAGCACCGTGACCGGGGCGCCGTGGTCGAGCAGCACCTGCTCGGAGGCCACCTTCGCCGCGCCGTAGCCGTCACGGCTGGTCGGGTCGCCGTCGCCCGCGGTGACGGTCGGTTGGATCTCGGTGACCGCGGCGCCGAACACCGGCTTGTCCGTCGAGTTCGCGTGCCGGCCCTGCTCGTCGGCGTAGACCGCACGCGAGGAGACGAAGACGGTGGACCCGACGTCGTCGAGGAACGGCAGGAGCTGCGTCGCGTCGTCGCGGGTCAGCCCCACGGTGTCGACGAGCAGGTCCGCGCCGGGGCGGAGGAGGTCGCGCAGGGTGCTCGTGTCCCGTCGGTCACCCGCGGTGAAGGTCGCGCCACGGGCAGTGAGGGAATCGGCTACCGGGCCACCGCGGCGGGCCAGGACGTCGACCTGCCAGTCGTCGCCGCCCCGCCCGGAGGCGTCGAGGAGTTCACGCGCGACGGCCGAACCGATCCCGCCGGTACCGCCGAGGATGACCGCGCGTCTGGAGCTCATGCCCCAACGCTAGCCGGGACGCGCGGCGTCGTCAGGACGCCAGGACCTCGGGCTCGTGCCGCCACCAGTCCAGCAGCGAGCCGTCGTACACGGTGACCTTGTCGTGGCCGAGCACGGTCAGGGCCAGGGCATCGACGCACGCGGCGCTGCCGACCCCGCAGTACGTCACGATCTCGTCCTCGCCGACGACCGCGGCGAACGCCTCGGCGAGCTTCGGCCCGCGCAGGTACGCGTTGGTGTCCGGGTCGACCAGGGTGTCCACCGTGATCGGGGTGCTCCCCGGGATGATCGGCGGGTGGTCGTCGCCGAGGGCCGCTGCGGGCGCAGCGAACACCAGCGCGGCGGGCTGTTCACCCGACACGGCTCGGCGGACACGGGCGTGGTCGGCCCAGAGCGGGCGTTCCTCACCGGCGAGGAAGGCGCTGTCGTCATCGGGCGCCTTCGCCGGCGAGGGCGCCTGGCGCAGTGCACCGACGCGGACCGGCCGGCCCTCGTCGCGCCACTTCGTGAACCCACCGTCGAGGACCGCGACCGAGTCGAAGCCGAACGACCGGAAGATCCACCACAGCCGTGCTGACCACTCGCCGACGCTGTCGTCGTAGACCACGACCGTCGAGGTGTTCGTGACGCCGAGGTCACCGGCAGCTGCTTCGAACCGCTCGGCACTCGGGCGGGTGAAGGGCACCGGAGCGCCCGGCGTGGAGAACGCGTCGACGAGGTCGGCGAAGCGGGCACCGGGGACGTGCCCGCGTTGCTCGTAGGAGTCGACCGCGGAGTGCCACATCGTCTCGAGTCCGGTCCCCACCGTGTGCACGGAGGCGTCGAGGACGACGAGCTCGTCACCACCGAGGTGGTCGGCGAGCCACTGCGTCGACACGAGCGGCGAGGTCAGGACGGGGGCCATGCCGCACACGATAATGCGGACCACTGACGGGTGACAGGGAAACCGACACACGGCGAAACCGGGGCGCGGGTGGTGGCTGGTGCGTGCGCAATGACTGTGGGTGCATGTTCCGACGATCCACGCGTTGAACGACTTGTGGAACGTCGCAAAACCCGCGCGGCACCGGCACCGGCACCGGCACCCGCACCCGCACCCCAGCCCGCACCCCCGCCCCGCCCACACGCACGAACGGCCCGCCCCGGCAGAACCAGGACGGGCCGTTCGGACGAGCTGACGCGTCAGTGCGCGGCGGCGGGGATGCTCCCGGTCGTCGTGGACGCAGCGTGGGCGAGCCGGTCGAGCCGCACCGACTGCCGGTTGATGAGCAGGCCACCCGCGAGGGCGACGAGCACGAGCACACCGGCCGAGATGCCGAACGCCACGTGGTAGCCGTCGAGCGTGGCCTGGGCCTGCTGCAGCTTCGTGGGTGCCGCCGACAGCCCGGTCAGGCTGTTCTTCACGACGTCGGCGAAGATCGTCGACAGCAGCGCCGTGCCGATCGAGCCACCGATCTGCTGCATGGTGTTGACCGTCGCCGAGGCCACACCGGCGTCGGCTCGGGCCACCCCGGTGGTCGCGGTGTTCATCGCGGACGAGAAGATCGTGCCCATGCCGAGCCCGATGACGATCAGCGCCGGCAGGACGGTGCCCGCGTAGGAGCTGTCCAGGTCGGTGCGCAGCAGCAGGAGAAGGCCGATCGCGGCGACGAGGCCACCGGCGAAGATCAGGATCTTCGGGCCGATGCGCGGCAGCAGTCGCCCACCGATCTGCGTCGCCGAGATCATGATCGACAGCGGCATCGGCAGGAAGGCCAGACCGGTCTGCAGCGAGCTGAACCCGAGGGTCTGCTCGAGGTAGTAGGTCAGGAACAGGAAGATGCCGAACATGCCGATCGCCACCAGGCCGATCGCGATGAACGATCCACCGCGGTCACGGTCGAGCACGACCCGCAGGGGCAGCAGCGGGTGCGCGACACGGGTCTCGATGAACACGAACGCGGCGATCAGGACGACGCCACCGGCGAGCATTGTGATGGTGACGGGGGAGTCCCAGCCGTTGGTCTCGGCGTTCGAGAACCCGTAGACGACGCCGACCAGACCGGCGGTGATGGTGATGACGCCGGCGACGTCGATGCGCGGGCGGTCGACCTTCGGCGGCTTCTCCATGAACACGAGCGCACCGATCACGCCGAGCACGGCGAAGACGACGTTGACGTAGAGGCACCAGCGCCACGACGCGTACTCGGTCAGCACGCCGCCCAGGAGCAGACCGATGGCCGCACCGGAACCGGCGATCGAGCCGAAGATGCCGAACGCACGACCGCGCTCCTTCGGGTCGCGGAACGTGGTGGTCAGCATGCCGAGCGCGGACGGTGCGAGCAGGGCGCCGAAGACACCCTGCAGGGCGCGGGCCGCGACGAGCAGCCCGAACGAGTCGGCGAGGCCACCGAGCACCGACGCGACCGCGAAGCCGACCAGGCCGATGATGAAGGTGTTCTTGCGGCCGAACAGGTCGCCGAGGCGACCGCCGAGCAGCAGGAGCGAGCCGAACGCCAGCGAGTACGCGGTGACGATCCACTGGCGCTGGTCGGTGCCGAACCCCAGGTCGGCCTGGGCCGAGGGGAGCGCGATGTTCACGATGGTGGCGTCGAGCACGACCATCAGCTGGGCGAGGGCGATGACCGCCAGGGCGATCCAGCGGTGGTTGCTCTTGGCGGGGGTGGTGCCGGAAGTCGTGGGTGCCGCCCCGGTGGGGGTCGGCACGGTGTGTTCTGCCGTCACGGCAGCCTCCTTCGAGAAGGTTGGAGGGGGAGCACGAAGCGCGCACCGTCGGGCGTTTCGAAGAGGGGAGGTGTCAAACGGATGCGCCGCATCCGTTTGTCGACAGTGTAGACCGAAACGGAAGGTCCGCATCCACTTATTCCCAGAAAGTTCAACTAGGTTCGGCACCGTGAGCACCACCGAGTCCGCGCCCGACCTCGAGCGCCCGCTGCGCGCCGATGCGGCACGCAACCGCGAGCTGATCCTGCAGACCGCTCGCAAGTGCTTCGCGGAGCGCGGGCTGTCGGTCACCCTGAACGACATCGCGCACGAAGCGGGGGTCGGCGTCGGCACCGTGTACCGACGTTTCGCCGACAAGGACTCCCTGATCGAGGCGCTGCTCGCCACCAAGTTCGAGGCGATGAACGACGCGGCCGCCCGCGCCGCCGACGTCGTCGACCCGCGTGAGGCCCTGCGGGTCTACCTGACCGGGGTGTTCGAGTTCCGCGCCCGCGACCGTGCGCTCGCCGACGCCATCGTGCGTGCCGGCAAGGCGCGTCCGTCGATCGTGCAGGAGCGAGACCGGCTGGAGCGCCAGGTCTCCGCGATCATCGGGCGGGCCGAGACCGCCGGGGTGGTCCGCGCCGGGTTCGACTACCGCGACCTGCCGATGCTCACCGCCATGGTGGGTGCCGTCGCGGACGCCACCCGCGAGCACGACCCGAACGCCTGGCGCCGGTACGCCGAACTCCTCATCGAGGGCGTCCTGCCGCAGACCCGGACCGCGCCGAGCATGGTCGGCGACCCGCTCGACCGCGAATCGATCGAGCGCGCGCTGCACGCGCAGTCCTGACGCGTCCCCGCGGACCGCGCGCGGCTCCGGTGCCAGCCGACTCCGGACGGGAGGCCCGTGGCGGAGTCGACCCGTGCCTCCCGTCCGGCGGTCTGGTCGCGACCAGTGCGCCAGGCCGACACCCGACGCGCGCTACAGCCAGCTCGGCAACCAGTAGTGCGACCGGATGAAGTCCCACGGCACCTGGATCGCGGTCCACATCGGGTACCAGTACGCCGACGCGAGCACCACCACGACCAGGTACACGCCGACCCAGGCGACCGCCCGGGTCCGTCGAGGCCGCGGATCGGACCGTGACCCGAGCACCAACCCGATCGCCGCCGCCAGCGCCATCACCATGAATGGCTCGAAGGCGATCGTGTAGAACTGGAAGACCGTCCGGTCGACGTACATCAGCCACGGCAGGTAGCCCGCGGCGACGCCGAGCAGGACGAAGCCGTACTGCCACTGACGGCGCAGGATCCAGAGCACGAGCAGTGCCACGGTCGCGATGACCGCCGCGTACCAGATGAACGGGTTCGCGACGCCGGTGATCGCCTCGCCGCAGCGGCTCGCCGAGCAGCCGTCCTGGCCGGCATCGGTGCCGACGTAGAACATCGACGTGGGGCGCTGCATCACGAGCCACAGCAGCGGGTTCGCCTGGTACGAGTGCGGCGTGTGCAGCCCGATGTTGAAGTCGTAGATCTCCGACTGGTAGTGCCACCAGTTCTGCAGACTGTCCGGCACCCACCGGAGCACCCCGGTCCAGCGCTCTCCTCCGGAGGCCAGCCAGTTCCGGTCCCAGCCGTCCTTCGACACGAACCAGCCGGTCCACGACGCGACGTAGGTGACGGCGGCGATCGGCACGGTGAGCACGAACGACACGGGGGCCTGCTGCAGCAGCGCGCTCGACGACCAGAACTCGACCCCCGCACGGCGGCGCATCAGCATGTCGCTCAGCACGGAGTACACGGCGAAGAAGGCCAGGAAGTACATCCCCGACCACTTCGTCGCGGAGGCCAACCCCATCGTCAGCCCCATCGCGAACAGCCACGGGCGCCACCAGAGCACGGGCCCCCACAGGGTGTCCCGGCCGGCGGCGACCCGCTCGGCGACCCAGTCGTCGAGCCGCCGCTGACTCCGGCGCCGGTCGAGCAGGAGCGCCCCGAACCCGAGCACGACGAAGAACGTCAGGATCCCGTCGAGCAGCGTGACGCGGGACATCACGATGGCCTGGCCGTCGATCGCGAGCAGACCGCCGGCGAGCGTGCCGACCAGGGTGGAGCGGAACAGCGACCGGGCGATCACGGCGGTGAGGAACACCGTCGCGATGCCGAGCACGGCGACGGCGAACCGCCAGCCGAACGAGTTGTCCGCCCCGAACAGGAGCATGCCGAGCCCGATCAGGTACTTGCCGAGCGGCGGGTGCGCGATGAACTCCGCGGCACTGGTGAAGATGTCCGTCTCACCACTCGAGAACCGGTCGTCGGTCGTCGGGGCGGAGTCGCTGCTCGGGTTCGCCGGCCAGGTGCCCTCGTAGCCGAGGTGCACGATCGACCAGCCGTCCTTGACGTAGTAGGTCTCGTCGAAGACCAGGGAGTGCGGGTTCCCCAGGTTCGCCAGGCGGAGCACAGCGGCGAGCAGCGTCACCGCGATCGGTCCGGCCCAACGCCACACCGCGATGCGCTGGGCGGTGGAGAGCACCCGCCCCCACCAGTCGTCGAGGCGCGAGCCGACCGGCCCGTCGGGCACGGCCGTGCGGTCGTCGGTCAGCTCGCTGGTCATCGCTCAGCATCCTACGGATCGAGCGCATGTCCGCGCTGCGTCGGTGCTGCGACGACAATGGGTGGCGTGATCGTCCTCGCAGCAACCCCCATCGGCAACCTCGGGGACGCCTCGCGCCGTCTCGTCGAGACCCTCTCCAACGCCACGGTGGTCGCGGCGGAGGACACCAGGACCGCCATCCACCTCATGCGCGCCCTCGGCATCGAGAACCGTCCGCGGCTCATCGCCCTGCACGAGCACAACGAACGGGCGAAGGCGTCCGAGGTCGTCGAGCTCGCCCGTGACGAGGACGTCGTGGTCCTCACCGACGCCGGCATGCCCGCGATCAGCGACCCCGGCTTCCCGCTCGTCGAGGCCGCGGCCGCCGCGGGCGTCACGGTCACGGCGCTGCCCGGCCCGTCGGCGGTGCTCATGGCGCTCGCCGTCTCCGGACTGCCGACGGACCGCTTCACGTTCGAGGGGTTCCCGACGCGCAAGGGCGGGGAGCGTCGCCGTGTGTTCCAGGCGCTCGCGGGGGAGCAGCGCACGATGGTTTTCTTCGAGTCGCCGCACCGGTTGGCCGAGACGCTCGCCGACATGGCCGTCGGGTTCGGGGGTGACCGTCGCGCTGCGGTCTGCCGTGAGCTCACGAAGCTGTACGAAGAGGTCAGGCGCGGTCCGCTCGACGAGCTCGTCACGTGGGCATCAGAGGGGGTCCGGGGCGAGATCTGCATCGTCGTCGCCGGTGCCGCCGAGGCCACCGAGGAGGCGACGCTCGACGACGGGGTCCGCCTCGTGCTCGAGCGGGTGGCGGCCGGCATGCGCATGAAGGAGGCCGCAGCGGCGGTCGCGGACGCGACCGGGCTGTCGAAGCGCGACCTCTACGAAGGCGCGCTCGCGGCGCGGTAGACGACGGCAGTGCCGGACGGGAGGCACGGGGCGGGCCCGCCACGGGCCTCCCGGATCCGGTTTTCCACAGTCCACCGCCGCGCGCGTCATCCGGGTTCCGCGCGCCCGTAGGATGGTCCGCATGTCCGACGGGTCCTCGTTCAGCATCACCACGCCGATCTTCTACGTGAACGACGTGCCCCACATCGGGCACGCCTACACCGAGGTCGCCGCGGACGTCCTCGCACGCTGGCACCGGCAGCGGGGTGACGACACCTGGCTGCTCACCGGCACCGACGAGCACGGACAGAAGATCCTCCGCACCGCCTCGGCGAACGAGGTCACGCCCCAGGAGTGGGCCGACCGACTCGTCACCGACGCGTGGAAGCCACTGCTCGACACCGTCGACGTGGCCAACGACGACTTCATCCGCACCACCGACGAGCGCCACGAGCGCGGTGTGACGGCGTTCCTGCAGAAGCTCTACGACGACGGCTACATCTACGCCGGCGAGTTCGAGGGCTTCTACTGCGTGGGCTGCGAGGAGTACAAGCAGCCGAGCGACCTGGTCCCCGGCACCGGTGCGTACGAGGGGCAGCAGGTCTGCGCCATCCACTCGATCCCGGTCGAGGTGCTGTCCGAGCGCAACTACTTCTTCCGCATGTCGGACTTCGAGCAGCGCCTGCTCGACCTGTACGAGTCGAACCCGCTCTTCATCCAGCCGGAGAGCGTCCGCAACGAGATCATCTCGTTCGTGAAGCAGGGTCTCCGCGACCTGTCGATCTCGCGGTCCAGCTTCGACTGGGGCATCAAGATCCCGTGGGACAGCGACCACGTCCTGTACGTGTGGTTCGACGCCCTGCTCAACTACGTCACGGCGCTGGGCTACGGCACCGAGGACGACGAGGCCTTCAAGCGCCTGTGGCCGAGCGTGCACATCGTCGGCAAGGACATCGCCCGCTTCCACGCCGTCATCTGGCCGGCGATGCTCATGGCTGCCGGGCTGCCCGTGCCCGAGCGCGTCTTCGGTCACGGCTGGCTGCTCGTCGGTGGCGAGAAGATGTCGAAGTCGAAGCTGACCGGCATCGCGCCGTCGGAGATCACCGACACGTTCGGGTCCGACGCCTTCCGCTACTACTTCCTGCGTGCCATCACCTTCGGGCAGGACGGCAACTTCAGCTGGGAGGACATCTCGGCGCGGTACCAGGCCGAGCTCGCGAACGGCTTCGGCAACCTGGCCTCGCGCCTGGTCGCGATGCTGCAGAAGTACTTCGACGGCGCAGTGCTGGCGCGTGGGTCGCTGACCGAGTCGGACCAAGCCGTCGATGCCCTGGCGGTGTCGGTCACCGAGCGTGCCGACGCAGCCATCGCCGCGTTCGCACCGCACGAGGCGATCGCTGCCGTCTGGGAGCTCGTCGACGCCCTGAACGGGTACATCACCGAGCAACAGCCGTGGGCGCTGGCGAAGGACGACGCGAACCGCGAGCGGCTCGGCACCGTCCTGACCACCGCGCTCCGTGGGCTCGGCACCGTCGCTGTCCTGCTCTCCCCGGTGATGCCGAAGGCCACCGAGAAGCTGTGGGCGTCGATCGGTGCCGGCGGTTCGATCGCCGAGCAGCGCGTCGATCGTGCCTTCGAGTGGCAGGGTGCTTCGCACGTCGTGGCGCTCGAGAGCGGGCTGTTCCCGCGCATCGAGCAGTCGGAGCAGGTCTCCGCGTGACCGACGCCCACCTCCGCTCCCGTGGCGACGGGGACGGCTCCAAGCGCGACCTGACCTACCCGCCGCTGCCCGAGGCGCTCGTGGTCCCGGTCTACGACAACCACACGCACATGGAGATCGCCGACGGTGGCGACGGGGCGCTCGACTACCGCGAGCACCTCGGCCGTGCCTCGAGCGTCGGTGTCCGCGGTGTCGTGCAGGTCGGTACCGACCTCGCGACCTCGCAGTGGTCCGCGTCGATCGCCGCCCGTGAACCCCGCGTGCTCGCGGCGGTCGCACTCCACCCGAACGAGGCGCCGTCGCTGCAGGAGCAGGGGCTGCTCGACGAGCACCTCGCCGGGATCGAGGCTCTGGCGGCACTGCCCCGCGTCCGGGCGATCGGTGAGACCGGGCTCGACTTCTTCCGCACCGGTGAGGACGGGCGCGACGCCCAGATCCGCTCGTTCGAGGAGCACATCCGCATCGCGAAGGAGCACGGCCTCGCGCTGACCATCCACGACCGCGACGCGCACGATGCCGTGGTCGAGGTGCTCGACCGCGTCGGGGCTCCGGAGCGCACGGTGTTCCACTGCTTCTCCGGTGGACCCGACCTGGCTCGGCTCTGTGCCGAGCGCGGTTGGTACATGTCGTTCGCCGGCACCGTGACGTTCAAGAACGCGGCACTGCTCCGCGAAGCCCTCGTCGTCGCGCCGCGGCACCTGATCATGGTCGAGACGGACGCGCCGTTCCTGACCCCGACGCCGTACCGCGGCCGGCCGAACGCCCCGTACCTGATCCCGATCACCCTGCGGTCGATGGCGGAGACCCTCGGCACCGATGCCTCGATGCTCGCCGCGCAGATCGCGTCGAACACCGAGCTCGTCTACGGTGCGTGGGACGCCGAGCCCGTGACGGTGGACGAGTAGTGGGCGCGCTGCTCGGCCCGGCCGAGATCCGGGAGCTCGCCGCCGAACTCGACGTGACCCCGACGAAGAAGCTCGGGCAGAACTTCGTGCACGACGCCAACACCGTCCGGCGCATCGTGTCGGTCGCCGGCGTGACGCCCTCGTCCCGGGTGCTCGAGATCGGGCCGGGCCTCGGCTCCCTGACGCTCGGGCTCACCGAGACCGGGGCACCCGTCACCGCCGTCGAGATCGACAAGCGGCTCGCGGCGAAGTTGCCGTCGACGGTCAGCGCGCTGCAGCCGACGGCCACGTTGACGGTCGTGCAGCAGGACGCGATGACCGTCGCCGCATCGGACCTCGACACCGAACCGACGCACCTCGTCGCGAACCTGCCCTACAACATCTCGGTGCCCGTGCTGCTGCACCTGCTCGCGACCTTCCCGTCGATCGAGCGGTCGCTCGTGATGGTGCAGGCCGAGGTCGGGTACCGTCTCGCCGCGGGCCCGGGCAGCAAGGTCTACGGGTCGCCGAGCGTCAAGGCCGCCTGGTACGGCTCGTGGAGCACGGCCGGGCTCGTCAGCCGCCAGGTGTTCTGGCCCGTGCCGAACGTCGACAGCGTGCTGGTGGCGTTCGACCGGCACGATCCCCCGGGGGACGAGCGGCTGCGGTCGCGGGTCTTCACCCTGGTCGATGCGGCGTTCCAGCAGCGGCGGAAGATGCTGCGGCAGAGCCTGTCCGGTGTGCTCGGCGGCAGTGCCCACGCCTCCGAGGTCCTGACGGCGGCGGGCATCGACCCGACGGCTCGGGGCGAGGCGATCGGTGTCGACGACTTCGTGCGGCTCGGTCGGTCGGTCCTGGCGGCCGCGGAGTAGACGGGCAAGTCACCGGGCGAGTGGCATGCGCTGATCGACGCGGCGACGCCGAGGCCGAACTGCAGCAGCTGCTCGCCGGACCCAGACGCCGCGAACGGGGGAGCGCGCCCACGGTCGCCTCGGCCCTACGATCGGTGAGTGCCTCGCATCACCCTCCCCCGCTGGATCACGATCATCGCCGGGCTCGGCGGGCTCGCCATCGGCTGCTTCGCAGCGTCGGTCATCGTCCGCGATCCGTCCAGCGACGGGGCGTGGGTCGCGGTGGTGCTCGGCCTGAGCATCGTCGTGTGGGGGGTCGCCTTCGCGTACCTGGACGACGGGCCGGACACGGATGAACCGGACACGACGGCGGTCGACTCCGTGCCGCGCATGCACCGTGACCGAGCGCATCGTCTGCTGAGCACAGCACTGACGGTGATGGTGTTCACCGCGATCTACGCGATCACCCGCTGGCACCAGGTGCCGGTCGGCTGGGCGCTCGGCGGAGCGGTGATCGCGACGGGACTCCCCATGCTGAACCGCGCCCTCGACCGCCGGATCGCTCGCGACGAGCTGGGCGAGGGCGCGGCCGACTGACGTGCCACGCGTCAGTGCGCGCGCGACGCCATCGCCTCGAAGACCTGCTGGTGCGTGCCGTCGCGCTCGGCGAACCGGAGCGGCAGGACGTTCTGCACCAGGATCTCGGGCGATGCCCCCGACTCCAGCAGCGCGAGGACCTCGTCGGCGAAGGCGTCGAGGGGCATACCGCCGAAGTCAGCTCCGCCCATCAGGTCGGTCGACACCGCCGGGGGAGCGAGCTCGAGCACCGACACCGGGGTCCCGAGCAGCTGCTGACGGAGCGACTGCGTGTACGAGTGGATGCCGGCCTTGGTGGCGTTGTACGTCGGCGTCGCAGTGAGCGGGACGAACGCGAGGCCGGACGAGACCGTGACGATGGTCGAGGCGGGTTGCGCCAACAGGTGCGGCAGGAACGCGTCGATGAGGCGGATCGTGCCGACCAGGTTGGTCTGGATGATCTCGAGCGCGTCGTGGATGTGGTCGGGGGAGCGCAGGTCCTCGTTGCGCATGATCCCCGACATGGTGACGAGGGTGTCGAGCGACGGGTACGCCTCGAGGACGGAGTCGGCGGCCTTCTCGATGGATGCGGCGTCGCTCACGTCGATCTGCACGGTGCCGAAGCCGTGCTCGGCGGCGAGCGAGTCGAGGAGCGACTGGCGGCGCCCGCCGATGACGACGGTGCTGCCCGCGGCCTGCAGGCGCTGGGCCAGGGCGAGGCCGATGCCGGAGGTCGCGCCGGGGATGAAGACGGTGGAGTTCGTGATGTCCATGTCCACCACCATGCGCCGTCGTCGGCGACCCATCCAGACCTCGGTCATCGGGGGATCGGCGATCCCTGGCACGGCGGCGGGAACCGGACGACAATCGGGACCATGGACCGCGCTGCACTCGCCGACTTCCTCCGCCGTCGTCGCGAACTGCTGCGCCCCGAGGACGTCGGCCTCGGCCAGGGACCACGACGCCGGACGCCTGGTCTCCGGCGCGAAGAGGTCGCTGCGCTCGCGGGCATGTCGGTCGACTACTACACGCGCCTCGAGCAGCAGCGTGGGCCGCAGCCGTCGGAGCAGATGATCGCCGCGATCGCCCGGGCGCTGCGCTGCAGTCTCGACGAGCGCGACCACCTTTTCCACCTCGCCGGGCAGAACGCACCGACCCGGTTGCACCGTGCCGACCACGTCGACCCCGCGATCCTGCGGGTGCTCGACCGACTCGAGGACACACCCGCGATCGTGGTCAGCCACCTGGGCGAGACGCTGGTCGAGAACCGGCTCGCCGCGGCGCTGCTCGGGTCGTCCGTCGACCTGCCCGGCAACGAGCGCTACCAGGCATGGCGGTGGTTCGTGACCGGCGACGAGCTGGCGAAGTACGCGCCGGAGCAACACGAGCGACTGGCCCGGGTCGTGGTGGCGTCGCTGCGGGCGGCGGTGGGGCTGGCCGGACCGGGGGACCGTCGGGCCACCGAGCTGATCGCCGAGCTCGAGACCCGCAGCCCCGAGTTCCGCGAGCTCTGGGCACTGCACGAAGTGACGAGCCGCTGGTCCGACAACAAGACGATCGTGCAGCCTGAGCTCGGCCGGATCACCGTCGACTGCCAGGTCCTGCACACCGACGACCAGGCGCAGGCGCTGCTGCTCTTCACCGCACCCCCAGGGTCCGAGGATGCGCAGAAGCTCGAGCTCCTCGGCGTCGTCGGCCAGCAGGCGTTCGCGCGCTGACGCCGCGCACGGTGCGGGTCCGCCCGGCTCGTGCGAGGTTGGTCGAGCCCCCACGGTGCGAGGTCGATGGTCCCGTGCGCCGTTGGCCGCTCGGTGCCGCGCTTCATCCCGCCACCGAGCGATCAACCTCGCACCGGCCGGGCAAGCGCGCACCGTGCGACCCGGACCCCCGGCTCTCTCTCCCCCTCCCGAACCCACCACACGAAGCAACCGCGCGTCACACACTTGGCCGCGTGCGGTATACCGTGCCTAGGGTGGGCGGGTGAGCACTCCCCGCGTGTACGTCATCCACGAGAACCCCGAGTGGTTCCCGCCGCTCGCCGCAGCCTTCGAGGCCGAGGGCGTCCCGGTGCAGGAGATCCTGCTGACCGAGGGACAGATCGACCTCGGTGCCGAGCCGGAGCCCGGTGTGTACTGGTCCCGCATGTCGGCGTCGAGCCACACCCGCGGCCACGAGCACAGCAAGGAGTACACCCGCGCGGTCCTCGGCTGGCTCGAACGAGCGGGTCGCCAGGTCGTCGGCGGCAGCCACGTGCTCGAGCTCGAGGTCTCCAAGGTGGCCCAGCACGGGCTGCTGCAGGACGCCGGGTTCGACGTGCCCCGCACCACCGCCGTGTTCGGCACGACGACGCTCAAGCAGGCGGCACGGGACTTCACGAACGGCCAGGACGTCCCGTTCATCACGAAGCACAACCAGGGCGGCAAGGGCCTGGGCGTCCGCCGGTTCGACTCGCTCGCCGAGTTCGACGCCTACGTCGACTCCCCGGAGTTCGAGGCGGCGGTCGACGGCATCACGCTGCTGCAGGAGTTCCTGACGGCCCGTGAGCCCTTCATCACCCGCGTCGAGTTCGTCGGCGGCGAGTTCGTGTACGCCGTCCGCGTCGACACGAGCGCCGGCAGCTTCGAGCTGTGCCCGGCCGACGCGTGCGAGGTCCCTCAGGTGATCGCTGGAGCAGTATGTGACGTGCCGGGAGCCGAACAGCCGAGCACGTTCAGCGTCCGGACCGAGGTCACCGCCGAGCACCCGCTCGTCCAGCAGCTCCGCACCTTCCTGGCCGACCAGCGCGTCACGATCGCGGGCGTCGAGTTCATGGAGACCACGGACGGCCGCACGGTCGTCTACGACATCAACACGAACACGAACTACAACCCCGCTGTCGAGGAGACCGCGCCGGCCTCCGGCCCGCGCTCGATCGCGCGGTACCTCGGTGGCCTGCTGGAGACGCAGTACGCAGCGCAACTGACGGCCTGAGAACGCAAGAACCACCGGACTGGAGGCCCGTGGCGGGCCCGCCCCGCGCCTCCAGTCCGTTCCGCGCCCCTTCCAGGGCACTCCCCACCTCCCCAAGGAACTCACCCGTGCGATTCGGATACTGGACCCCGCTCTTCGGCGGCTGGCTGCGCAACGTCGAGAACGAGCACATGCCGGTCACCTTCGACTACGTGAAGCGCCTGGCGCAGCGCGCTGAGCGCATCGGTTTCGACCTGACGCTCGTGCCGGAGCTCAACCTCAACGACATCAAGGGCACGGCGGCGCCGTCGCTGGAGGCCTGGTCGCTCGCGGCGGCCATCGCGGCGACGACCGAGCGGCTCGAGATCATGGCGGCGATGCGTCCGGGGTACCACCTGCCGGCCGTCACGGCGAAGCAGGCGGCGACGATCGACGACATCTCGGGCGGACGGTTCACGTTCAACGTCGTCAGCGCGTGGTGGGCGGAAGAAGCGAAGCAGTACGGCGGGATCTTCTCCGAGCACGACGACCGGTACAAGCGCACCGCGGAGTTCGTCGAGGTCATGAAGGGGATGTGGCGGGAGACGCCGTACTCGTTCTCGGGCGAGTACTACGACGTCCAGAACGCCCACCTCGAGCCGAAGCCGCGCGTCACCCCGCGCATCTACGCCGGCGGCGAGAGCGAGGCGGGCAAGGCCGCGATCACCGGGTACGCCGACGCCTACGTGACCCACGGCGGCACGGTCGAGGAACTCCGCACGAAGATCGCCGAGATGAAGCAGCGCCGGGTCGACGCCGGACTGCCGCCGTTCGAGGCGTTCGGCATGGCCGCGTACGTCATCGTCCGCGAGACCGAGGAGGAGGCGCAGGCCGAGCTCGCGCGGATCACCGACGTGCAGCACGGCAACGCGTACGAGTCGTACCAGGACTTCATCTCGAAGTCGCAGCTCGAGCACGTCCCCTCGCTCGAGGACTACTCGGTGTCGAACCGCGGCCTGCGCCCCGGGTTCGTCGGCACGCCGGCGCAGGTCGCTGCCCGGATCAAGGAGTTCGAGGACGCCGGGGTGGACACGCTGCTGCTGCAGTTCTCGCCGCAGCTCGAGGAGATGGACCGCTTCGGCGAACAGGTCATCCCGCTCGTCCGCCCGTCCGTCGGGGCGCAGTCCTGATGGGGGCCGCGGAGACCAGCGCCGAGGACGGCTGGGCGTTCGAGACCCGGCAGATCCGTGCGGGCTTCAAGGCCGACCCGGGGTTCGGTGGCAACGTCCCGCCGATCGCCCAGACCGCGGCCTTCGTCTACCCGTCCGGTGAGGACGCGGCGGACCGCTTCATGCTCAACGCCCCGGGGCACACGTACTCGCGTGTGAACAACCCGTCGGCGGCCGCGCTCGAGCGGCGCATCGCGGACCTCGAGGGCGGCGTCGGTGCGCTCGCCCTGGCGTCCGGGCAGGCGGCCACCTCGTTGGCCGTCCTCGGCGTCGCCCGGGCCGGTGACCACGTCGTGTCGAGTGCCTCGCTGTACGGCGCGACGTACACGCTGTTCGCGTCGACGCTGCACGACCTCGGCATCGCGTTCACCTTCGTGCAGGACCCCACGGACCTGGACGAGTGGGCGGCCGCGGTGCGTCCGGAGACGAAGGCGTTCTTCGGGGAGTCGATCCCGAACCCGCGCGGTGACGTCCTGGACTTCGCGGGGGTGGCCGGGGTCGCGCACGACGCCGGCGTCCCGCTCATCGTCGACAACACCATCGCGACGCCGTACCTGGTCCGGCCGATCGAGCACGGCGCGGACATCGTCGTGCACTCGGCGACGAAGTACCTGGCCGGTCACGGCAGCGCCATCGCCGGGCTCATCGTCGACAGCGGCAACTTCGACTGGGCGGCCCACGCCGACCGGTTCCCGCAGCTCGCGACCACCGAGCAGTCCGGGTTCGCGAACACGGACTTCGCGTCGAAGTTCGGGCGGCGAGCATTCATCCAGCGCACTCGGTCGAAGCTCTCCGCCGACCTCGGTCCGGCGATCGCGCCGTTCAACGCCTTCCTGGTGTTGCAGGGCATCCAGACGCTGTCCCTTCGTATGGACCGGCACGTGTCGAACGCGGCCGCCGTCGCGTCGTGGCTGGACGCGCACGACCAGGTGCTCGGCGTGCACTACGCGGGGCTGCCGTCGTCGCCGTGGCACCACCTGCAGCAGCGCTACGTGCCGAAGGGGCCGTCGGCGGTCCTGGCGTTCGACCTGGACGGCGGGGTCGAGGCCGGACGGCGGTTCGTGGCCGCCCTCGAGCTGTTCGACCACGTGTCGAACATCGGTGACGTCCGGTCGCTCGTCGTGCACCCGGCGTCGACGACCCACGTGCAGATGACGTCGTCGGAGCGCGCCGCGGCGGGTGTGGGCGACGGGCTCATCCGGCTGTCGATCGGCCTCGAGCACATCGACGACGTCCTCGCCGACCTGGCGCGGGGCTTCGCGGCAGCCGCAGCGGGATAGGTTGGGGGCATGACCACGTTGGCCGCCCCGACCCGCGTGCGGACGCGCGCCCCCGGCAAGATCAACGTGTTCCTGTCCGTCGGTGCGCTGCAGGACGACGGCTACCACGACGTGGCGACCGCGTACCAGGCCGTGTCGCTGTACGAGGACGTCACAGCCGAGCACGCCGACGACTTCTCGGTGACGTTCACCGGTCCGATCGACACGTCGAACGTTCCGGTCGACGAGTCGAACCTGGCGATCCGTGCGGCCCGGCTCGTGGCCGACGCCGCGGGGCACCGGGGTGGGGTCCGGTTGACGATCGACAAGCAGGTGCCGGTGGCCGGCGGCATGGGTGGGGGCTCGGCGGACGCCGCGGCCACGCTGCTCGCCGTGGACACGCTCTGGGGCACCGCCCTCGGGCGCGAAGAACTGCTCCGTCTCGCCGCACAGCTCGGCGCGGACGTGCCGTTCGCCTTCGCCGGGGGCACGGCCGTGGGCACCGGGCGCGGCGACGAACTGAGCCCCGCGCTGGCGAAGGGCGAGTTCCACTGGGTCCTCGCGTTGAGCGACGACGGCCTGTCGACCCCGGCGGTCTACCGTGCGCTCGACGAGCACCGGGAGCGCTACCGCGCCGACATCGCACCGGCGCCGTCCCACCCCGTGGTGGAGTCGAACGTGCTGCAGGCGCTGCGCGCCGGCGACCCCGACCTGCTCGCCGACTGCGTCCACAACGACCTGCAGGCCCCGGCCATGCGGCTGCAGCCCGGTCTCGCGTCGACCCTCGAAGTCGGCGAGAAGGCCGGAGCGCTCGCGGGTCTGGTGTCGGGCAGCGGTCCGACGGTGGCGTTCCTCGTCGGCGACCGCGACGCCGCGCTCGAACTGCAGGTCGAACTCAGCGCCGCCGGGCTGGTCGCGCTCCGTGCCACCGGTCCGGTGCACGGCGCCCGCCTCGTGCACTGACCGTCCTGACGGTCAGCGGCTGTACTTCCAGAGGATGACCGTGTCCTCGTGCCACCAGCGCACGACGTGGAACCCCTGGGCCTTCAGCGTCTCGGACACCTGCGGGCGGATGTTCCGCGACGTGGCACCGACGAACCACACGGTGTCGATGTCGTCCAGGCGAGCGGGCACCGTCGTGGCGATGTCGCCGTTCGTGTTCCAGAGCTGGCCGCGTTCGGCTCCCGTGCGCGTGACGGCGAGGTCCCGCATGCCGGTGAAGGCCTCGGGGTAGGCGTCGGCGATGACCTGCGCGGTCGTGGTGGGGTGCCCGTACACGCTGCCGTAGATGACGCCTTCGTCGGAGTCGGTCGCCCAGTTGCGCTCGCGCTCGATCACGGCCGCGGCGTTCGCCCAGTGCGAGGACTGCTTGGCGTGCGGCAGTCGCACGATCGTCGACGTCGGAACGGACACCAGGACCATGGCGACGACGGCCATCGCGATCCAGCGTCGCGGGCGGATGGCCGTGATCGCCAGTCCGATCAGGAGCGCCACGAACGGCAGGCTGATGCTCGCGTACTTGGGGGAGTACAGGTGCTCGCCGGCGGCGGTCGCGGCGACCAGCAGTGCGGTGGGCAGGATCGTCAAGGGCACGGCGACCCGGACGGCCTGCATGCGGAGCAGGTCGCGGGCTGCCGGCGACGGGCGTCGGGCCGCGCGCACCGTCAGCACGACGGCGACGATCATGAGCACCCAGCCGAGGGTCGCGTACGGGTAGACGACGCCGAACCAGGCCGTCGCGAACACCTGCCGCAGGGTGGCCCACCCGATGCCGGTGATCCAGCCGACCTGCTTGGCCTGACCGGCCGCGAGCCCGATGAACGGCAGGACGACCACGGCTGCGGCCGCGGCGGCGACGGCCCAGCGGACGACGACTGCGCGGTCCACCATCGCCGAGGGCACGGCGCCACGGCGGTCGGTCACCGAGGCCTGACGGCGGGCCGCCCGGTCGGCGACGCCGGTCCAGGCGAGCACGACGCCGTGCGCCACGACGGCGAGGGACAGGTAGACGTTGAACACCACGGCCACGGCCGCCAGCACGCCGTAGACGACCCACCACCGCGTCGCGTGGTGCCGCACCCGGGTACGACGGACCGCGGTCAGGCCGACGAGCGTGAGCAGCGCGGCGAAGGTGGTGACGGTCGCGTACGGGCGGCCCTCGGTGCCGGCCCAGGCGACGCGGGGCAGCAGCAGGAAGACCAGACCGGAGACGACCCCCAACCGGACGCCACCGAGCCGCCGGCCGAGCGCAACCACGAGCGCGGCGGCGACCCCGATCGCCAGGGCACTGGGGAAGCGGAGGGTGAACGGGGAGTAACCGACCAGCGCGAGCCAGACGTGCATGAGCGCGTAGTACAGGCCGTGCACCGCGTCGACGTTCTGCAGCTCCGCCCAGAGCGCGGGCCAGCTGCGCTGCGCGCTCGTCAGGGTGGCGGCTTCGTCGTACCAGACCGACGGCACCCACGTGAAGGCCGCGGCGACGACCACACCGACCGCACCGATGGTGACCTCCGGCGCACGCACCAGCGCCCGCACGGTCGACAGGGCGAGCGCCCGGAGCCGTGCGCGCGTCGACGCGTCCGACGTCGTGCGTCGGACCGTGACCGTGCCGGTGCGGGGAGAACTCACGCCCGCGACCGTACCGAGCGGCACTGAGCATCCGCCGCGTCCACCCGCTGAACATTCACATGCAGGGATTCGGCACGACCGGCCAGAATGACGGTATGGACCCCCTCGTCGCCCCCGTCGCAGCGCTCTCCCCGTGGCGGACCCGGCTCGGCTCGCGGACCGCTGCCCTGTCCGACGTCGGCGCCGTCGGGCTCCGGCGCCTGGCCGCTTCACGCGTCCTGGTGGTCGGCGCCGGCGGGCTCGGGGCTCCCGTGGTCGCGTACCTCGCCGGGGTCGGACGGCTCACGATCGTCGACCCCGACGTGGTCGACGCGTCGAACCTCGCGCGTCAGACGCTCTTCACCGCGGCCGACGTCGGATCGTCGAAGGCCGAGGTCGCCGTGGCCCGTGCCCGCGCCGTCGACCCGGAACTCGACGCCGTCGCCGTGGTCGGGTCCTTCAAGCCGGAGCTCGTCGCCGGACACGACGTGGTCGTCGACGCGGCGGACTCCGTCCTGGTCACCCGGGCGGTGTCGGACGCGTGCGCCGACGCCGGCGTGCCGTTCGTCTGGGGCACCGTGCTCGGTCACGACGGCCAGGTCAGCGTCTTCCGCGACGCCGGGCCGGACGGCGTCGACTTCCACGACCTGCACCCCGAGGCCCTGCCGGACGAGGGCTCCTGCGCCCTCGACGGCGTCGTCCCGGCACTGTGCGGTGCCGTCGGAGCGGTGATGGCCGGACAGGTACTGGCCCTGGTCACCGGCACCGGCGAACCGCTGCTCGGACGCGTCCTGACCGTCGATGCACGCCGCTGGCGGTGGAGCGAGAGCACCGTCCGGCGCGGGCCGGCATCACGCCGTCCCGTCGCGGTCGATCCGTCCCGGACCGAGCGCATCGCCCCGTCCGCACTCGCCGCGCGCCTGGCCGACCCCGCGGATCCGGTCGTCGTCGTCGACGTGCGCACCGACGCCGAACGGGCGGACGGCGTGGTCGCCGGAGCCGTCACCGACGACACCGACGCGGCGGACGTGGTCGTCTACTGCGCCCGTGGTCCGCGTGCGGACGCGTGGGCTGCCGCCCAACCGGCCTGGAGGCACGTGACGGTCCTCGACGGCGGGTTCGAGGCCTGGCGCCGCGAAGGGTTGCCCGTGGCGATCGGGCGCATGTCCTGATCCGACACGGATCCGGTCCAGAGCGCCGCTTCCGCGGCTAGGATCGTCGCATCATGACGCAACTGCGGATACGCGACGCTGCCGCCTTCCTCGGGGTCAGTGACGACACCGTGCGCCGCCTCGTCGACGGGGGCACCTTCAGCCGGGCCACCGACGACGCCGGTCGCGCCGTCGTCGACGGTCGGCAGGTGGCCGAGTACGCCCGGGCGCGGAGCACCGAGCTGGCCGCCCCGGACACCGGTGTGAAGAGTTCGGCACGGAACCGCTTCGTCGGCATCGTCACCGACCTGGTCGTCGACACCGTGATGGCGCAGGTCGAACTGCAGTGCGGCCCGCACCGCGTGGTCTCGCTCATGAGCGCCGAGGCGGTGCGCGACCTCGGGCTCGAGGTCGGGTCCGTCGCCGTGGCGTCCGTCAAGGCCACGATGGTCACCGTCGAGGCGCCCACCCACCAGGAGGACCCCCGATGACCAGTCGTCCCCGCTCGCTGCTCGTGCCCCTCGCCGTCGTCGCGGCGCTCGGCCTGGCGTCGTGTTCCACCGCCGACGCTCCGGCCGGGTCGTCGTCGTCGTCGAGCGCGGACGCAGACGTGTCGGGCTCGATCACGGTGTTCGCGGCGGCGTCGCTCCAGAAGACCTTCACCACGCTCGGCAAGGACTTCGAGCTCGCGCACCCCGGCGCCTCGATCGAGTTCTCGTTCGCGGGCTCGAGCGACCTCGTCACCCAGATCCAGAACGGTGCCCCCGCCGACGTGTTCGCGTCCGCCGACGAGGCGAACATGGCGAAGCTGTCCGCGACCGACCTGGCGAGCGGGTCACCGCGGGACTTCGCGACGAACGTCCTCGAGATCGCCGTCGCGCCGGGCAACCCGAAGGGCATCACGAGCCTCGACGACCTGACCCGTCCCGGCGTGCAGCTCGTCACGTGCGCAGTCCCGGTGCCGTGCGGTGCCGCGACGGCGAAGGTCGAGTCCGCGTCGGGCGTCGACCTGCAGCCCGTCAGCGAGGAGCAGTCCGTCACCGACGTGCTCGGCAAGGTCGAGTCCGGTCAGGCCGACGCCGGGCTGGTCTACGTGACCGACGTGCAGGGTGCCGACGGCAAGGTCGACGGTGTCCCGTTCGACGAGTCGAGCGGAGCCGTCAACACGTACCCGATCGGCGTGCTCGAGGAGTCCGAGGACCCGGAGCTCGCGCAGGCGTTCTCCGACTACGTCCGGTCCGCCACCGGCCAGAAGGTGCTCACCGCCGCCGGGTTCGGGAAGCCGTGACCCGTGGCCTCGCGGGCTGACGGACGGCCACCGGTCGCCTGGTGGCTCCCGCTGCCCGCGGTGCTGGGCGGCCTGTTCGTCGTCGTCCCCGTGCTCGCGATGCTCGGTCGGGTCGACTGGTCGTCGTTCGTCGCCCTCGTCACCTCGACGGCGTCGCTCACGGCCCTCGGGCTCAGCCTGGGCACCGCGCTGACCGCCACGGCCGTCGCGTTCGGGCTCGGGTACCCGCTCGCCGTGCTGTTCGCCCGGTCCCGGTCACGGTGGGTGGGGGTCGCCCGCGCTGTCGTGCTGCTGCCGCTCGTGCTGCCGCCCGTCGTCGGCGGACTCGCGCTGCTGGCGGCGTTCGGTCGCCTCGGGGTGGTCGGGGCGTTCCTCGACGACCACGGCCTGCACATCGCGTTCACCACCACGGCGGTCGTCATCGCGCAGACGTTCGTCGCCATGCCGTTCCTGGTGTCCTCGATCGAGGGCGCGCTCCGCGTCGAGGGGGACCGGTACGAGCGGGTCGCCGCGACCCTCGGTGCCGGTCCCACCCGCACGTTCCTCACCGTCACGACCCCGAGGGTCCTGCCCGGCATCGTCTCCGGGCTGGTGCTCTGCTTCGCGCGAGCGCTCGGGGAGTTCGGCGCGACCCTGACGTTCGCGGGCAGCCTGCAGGGGGTCACCCGGACCCTGCCGCTGGAGATCTACCTGCAGCGCGAGGTCGATCCGGACACCGCCGTGGCACTGGCGGTCGTGCTCGTCGTGGTCGCCGTCGTGGTCATCGGCGCCTCGTCGCTCCGGACCCGGGGCGTGGCAGCGTGACCGGGGTCACCGCGCGCATCGTCGTCGAGCGACGAGGGGTCGACGTCGCCCTCGAGGTCGCGGCGGGGGAGTGCGTGGCCGTCATCGGGCCGAACGGGGCGGGCAAGTCCACCGTGGTCGAGGCCCTCGCCGGCCTGCTGCCGATCGACGCCGGCCAGGTGGCCCTCGGCGGCACCGTCGTGTCGGACCAGCGGCGGACCGTCCCCGCCCACCGCCGCCGCATCGGACTCGTCGCCCAGCGACCCGACCTGTTCCCGTTCCTCGACGTGATCGGCAACGTGGCGTTCGGCCCGCGGGCCGCCGGTATCCGAAGATCAGCGGCCCGTGCTCGCGCGCTCCGTGCCCTGGCGACCGTCGGCATCGACGACCTGGCAGGACGGAGCCCCGACGCGCTGTCCGGCGGCCAGGCACAACGCGTCGCCATCGCCCGGGCGCTCGCCACCGACCCGGCGGTCCTGCTGCTCGACGAACCGACGTCGGCGCTCGACGTCGCCGCACGCGACGAGGTCCGTGCCGCCCTCCGGACCGCGATCGGCGGGCGCCCGAGCGTCCTGGTCACGCACGACCCGGTCGAGGTCGTCGCCCTGGCCGACCGGGTCGTCGTCGTCGAGCACGGCCGGGTCGTCGAGGACGGCACTCCCACGGCCGTGCTCGGACGGCCCACGAGTGCCTTCGCGGCGGCGTTCTCCGGACTCGCGCTGGTGCGCGGGACCGCCACCGCGGGTGGGATCGCGACCGACGGCGGGGGCGAGCTGGCGTCGGGGACGCACGCCGTGCCTCCCGGTCGGCCCGCCCTGGGCGCCTTCCACCCGACGGCCGCGGTGCTCACGCGGGACGGCTCCGGACCGGAGCGCACCGTCACGTCGCTCGAACCGCGCGACGGTCTGGTGCGGGTGCGCGCCGGTGACCTGGTCGCCGACCTGACCCTGTCGCGCGTCACGGCACTCGGGATCGGACCCGGCGACGCCGTCCGCGTGCACGTCCCGGCCTCGGAACTGGCGGTGTACGCGCCGCGCGGTTGAGACAATGGGCGGATGACCTCCTGGTTCCCCAAGGCGTGGCCCGTGGCCATCCCGATCCTGGCGGCCGTCGTGCTCGCGTTCTCGTACGGCCGCTACGGACTCGGCACCGTGGTCGTGGCGATCGTCGCGGTCGTGCTCGCCGCCACCGTGCTCGCGGCGGTGCACCACGCCGAGGTCGTCGCGCACCGGGTCGGGGAACCCTTCGGCTCACTCGTGCTCGCCGTCGCGGTCACGATCATCGAGGTCGCGCTGATCATCTCGTTGTCGAGCTCCGGTGGTGCCCAGGCCGAGACCCTGGCGCGTGACACGGTGTTCTCGGCCGTGATGATCACGATGAACGGGTTGGTCGGCCTCGCGATCCTGATCGGGACGCTCCGGCACAACACCGTCCGGTTCAACCAGGAGGGCGCGAGTGCCGCGACGATGACGGTAGCCGCGCTCGCCGTGCTGACCCTGGTGCTGCCGACGTTCACCACCGGCACCGACGACGCGTCCTTCACCGGGACGCAGCTCGTCTTCGTCGCAGTGGCGTCGATCGTGCTCTACGGGCTGTTCGTCGTGACGCAGACCTTAGCCCACCGCGACTTCTTCCTGCCGGTCAACCGTGCCGGCGGGGTGCTCGTCGAGTCCGAGGACGCCCACGCCGCACGCCCGTCCGGTCGCACCACCCTGGTGTCGCTCGGGCTGCTGGTCGTCGCCCTGGTCGCCGTCGTCGGGCTCGCCAAGGTGGAGTCGCCCGCGATCGAGGCCGGCGTCGCCGCGGTCGGCTTCCCGCCGTCGTTCGTCGGTGTCGTGATCGCGCTGCTCATCCTGCTGCCCGAGGGCATCGCGGCGTCGAAGGCCGCCGCCCGCAACCGGATCCAGACGAGCCTGAACCTGGCGATGGGGTCGGCGATGGCGTCGATCGGTCTGACGATCCCCTCCATCGCGGTGGCGTCGCTGTTCATGCCGGGCACGCTGCTGCTCGGGCTCGGGTCGTCCCAGATCGTGCTGCTCGCGCTGACGATCGTCGCCGCGGTGCTCACCGTGCTGCCGGGTCGGGCGACGCGACTGCAGGGTGGGGTGCACCTGGTGATCTTCGCCGCGTTCATCGTGCTGTCCGTCTCGCCGTAGGGGCGGCGGCGGCCGGGCGGCGGCGGCCGGGCGGCGTACCTGGCCGGATCGGGCGTACCTGGTCGGAAGTTCTGCCCCGGTACGCCCGGAAACACCAGGCATTGTGGGCGTTCTGGGAAAGAACGAGCGCGCCGCTCAGCCGCCGGCGAAGGGGGGCATGACGTCGACGACTCCGACTCCGGACAGTTCGGTGCTGCGGTCGCGGGTCGTCACGCCGTCGACCAGGTACGAGCACCGCTCCTGCAACGCACTCCAGCGCGACGGGTCGGCAGCGGTGACCTCGCGCAGCGCCTCGTCGAGAGTGCCGGCCGCGGTGGTGAGCGTGTCCGCACCGACCGCCGCCCGGGCAGCGGCGAAGAACCGGATCGTGGTCATGTCTCAGCCGCCGATCGCGCTCATGCCGCGCGTCGGGTGCACGAGCTCGTCGCTGTCGTCGCCGTGGTCGCGCGGCTTCGCCCACATCGCCCGGCGCCACAGCTCGGTCACCTCGTCGTCGGAGACCCCGGCGCGCATCGGCCCGAGGACGTCGGTCTCCGCGTCGGAGAACAGGCAGCTCCGGACGTTGCCGTCGGCGGTCAACCGGGTGCGGGTGCAATCGGCGCAGAAGGACTCGGTGATGCTCGCGATGATCCCGACGGTGCCGAGCAGCACGCCGATGCCCGACGCAGCGGCGTGGTCGCGTGCGTGCACCCGGTACCGCTCGGCCGGGGCGCCGTCACGCGGGGCCTCGTCCGGCGTCAGCACGAACGACGACGCCAGCATCGCCCGGGTCTCGGCAGCGGTCACCATCTCGGTGCGGTCCCAGGCGTGGTCGGGGTCGAGCGGCATCTGCTCGATGAACCGCAGCTCGTAGCCCCGGTCGAGGCACCAGCGCAGCAACTCCGGCGCGGCCTCGTCGTTGATCCCGCGCAGCAGCACCGCGTTGACCTTGATGTCGAGGCCGGCGTCGTGGGCGGCGGACAGCCCGGCGATGACCTTGTCGAGGAACGGGCGGCGGGTCACGGTGGTGAACACGTCCGGGTCGACGGTGTCGAGCGACACGTTCACGCGCCGCAGCCCGGCGTCGTACAGGGCCTGGGCGCGGTGGGCGAGACCGATGGCGTTCGTGGTGAGCGACAGTTCCGGGGCGTCGGGCAGCGCGGCGCACCGGGCGATCACGTCGACCAGGTCGTGCCGGAGCATCGGCTCGCCACCGGTGAAGCGCACCTTGCGCACGCCGAAGCGCGACGCCCCGATCCGGACCAGCCGCTCGATCTCGGCGGCGGTCATCAGGGCGTCGTCGGGGGCGAAGGGCAGCCCGGCGGCCGGCATGCAGTAGGTGCAGCGCAGGTTGCACCGTTCGGTCAGCGACACCCGCAGGTCGATCGCACGACGCCCGAAGCGGTCGACGAGCCCGGCGGACGCCGGGTCCACGGTCGTGCCGAGCAGGGTCGCGGGTGCCATGCGGCTCAGCGTACGTGTTCGACGCGCCGGAACGACAGCCGTTCCCACCAGCGTCGCCAGTCCGACCGGCTCGTGCGCAGGAGCGTCACCACCACGATGACGGCCACGGCGGCGAGCAGCCACCACCGGTAGGCGTCCGTCGACGGCCACACCCCGCGCAGCGCGATGGCGAGCCCGATCGACAGCCACTCCCACCGCCCGGACAGCACCACGAACGGGATGAGCAGCAGCGCGTACCAGGGGTAGCGCGGGGTCACGGCGAGGAAGGTGACGCCGATCATCAGGACCTCGCCGGACCACGGCCGCGACGGGTCGGACAGTCGCCACGCGACGAAGGCGGCGAGCAGCACGGCGAGCCCGACCACCACCGTTGCGGCGTCGCCACGGAAGACCATCGACACCAGAGCGAAGCGCGAGCCGTCCTCGTAGCCCTCCTCGCTCAGGTACCCGGGCAGGTACCCGAGCACGTCGAGCCCGGTCGTGAGCACGTAGGGCACGTAGAGCAGCCCGAACACGGCGATCCCGACCGGGATCGCCCACCAGGAACGCCACCGGCCGAGCAACGGCGGGTACACGATCGCGGGGATGAGCTTCGTGGCCGTGGCCGCTCCGAGCGCGATCCCGCCCCAGATCGGTCGGCCGAACGCGACGAGCACGGCACCCGCGGTCGCGAGCGCCGCGCCGAGGGCATCGACGTGCGAGTTCGTCACGGCCTCGGAGGCCACGAGCGGCGACCAGGCCCAGAGTGCGGCCCACCACGTCGGGCGACCGGTCTTCCGCAGCACCACGACGAGGGCGACGGTGACGAGGAGCGACAGCAGCAGCCCCGCGACCTGGAACGGCATGTACTGCGCGGTCGCCGGCACGAAGGCGCGGACCGCGGCGAACCAGAGCTGCGCCATCGGCGGGTAGATCGTCGTCACGTCGGGGCGGTTGATCGGGGTGCAGTGGCCGTCCGCACCGTCGCCGAGGCCACGGAACCGGGGCTTGAGGTCGTCGCACGTGCCGTTCACCTTGTCCGGGAACAGCCAGTCGGGCCGCAGCCCGGAGAGTGCCGTGGACTGGGGTGTGTGCGCGTACGGTGAGACTCCGGCATGCTGGACGATGCCGTCCCACGCGTACCGCGCCGAGTCGGTGCTCGTGCTCGGGGGGCCGGCCAACGCCGCGAGACCGACCACCACTGCCCCGACCACGACCACGGCGGTCGTCCACCGGGCGGGCACGAACCGCAGCGCGAGCACGGCGATCACGAACACCGTCCAAGCGATCAGCGTCCACGCAACGAATGACGAACGAGTGCCGGATCGGAGGAACCCCAGATGCGTGACGCCGAAGGCGATGACGCCCGCGAGGGCGAGTACTCCGACGACCGCTCCCACGAGGGCGAGGCGGGCACCGGGGCCGACGGCGGAGGACGGTCGGACGGAACGCAGTCGGTCGCTCATGGTCCGTCGAGGCTAGCGGGCGTGCGGCGCCTGCTGTTCGAGGCGCGGGCCGCACTGGCCTCGCCGAACCGGAACGCGCGCTCCGCGGTGGTGCTCGGACGACTGCTCGGCATCGCCTTCGTGGTCTGCTTCGGCACCGGCATCTACAGTCACCTGCTGCAGGAGCCCCTCGGCTGGATGCGGTTCCCGACCCGGCCGACGCAGCTCTACCAGTTCACACAGGGCCTGCACATCACCACCGGCATCGCGATCATCCCGCTGCTGCTGGCCAAGCTCAACACCGTCATGCCCGCGCTGGTGCAGGTCCCGCCGGTGCGCGGCGTGCTCCACCTGTTCGAGCGGCTGTCGATCGCCGTGCTCGTGTCGGCGTCGATCATCCAGGTCACGACCGGCCTGCTCAACACGTACCAGTGGTACCCGTGGCCGTTCCCGTTCCGTCAGGTCCACAACGCGATGGCGTACGTGATCATCGGGTCGCTCGTCATCCACATCGCGTCGAAGCTGCCGGTGATCGCCCGCTACTGGCGGAAGCGCGACTCCTACGACGAGCAGGGCCGGTTCATCGCGGATCCCGCGTCCGGCAGTGAGCTGCTCCCACCCGTCCGGGAGGCCCGCCCCGCGTCCGCCCCGCCGGCTGCGGTCGCCGAGACGGCCGGCTCGACGGCCCCCGGCCTGCTCGGCCGCGTGTTCCGCTGGATCGACGGCGTCGACGCGGTCGACGCAGCCCCCGACCAACCGACGGCCGACGTGCCGGAGCCGACCCGGGCCTCCCGGTCGGTCGACGATCGCGCACAGGGCCGACGCCAGCGGATCGCACGACGCGGGTTCTTCGGCGGCGTGACGGCCGCGGTCGTCGGCGTCGTCGCCCTGACGGCGGGGCAGTCCTCGAAGCTCGCCGAACCGTTCAACGTGTTCGGCGCGCGCCAGCGCGGTCTCGGCGCCAACGGCCTGCCGGTCAACCGCACCGCCCGCGCGGCGGGGGTGCTCGCCAGCGCGACCGCCGCGGACTGGACGCTGACGGTCGTCGGACCCGACGTGACGCGGACCTTCGTGCGCGCGGAACTCGTCGCGCTCGGCACCACCGAGGTCGACCTGCCGATCTCGTGCGTCGAGGGGTGGAGCCAGATGGGCAGCTGGAAGGGCGTGCGGATGCGTGACCTGCTCGGCGCCGTGCAGGCCGAACCCGGTTCGCACGTGCGCGTCACGAGCCTGGAACGGCACGGCGGCTACCGGATCATGGACATGGGGCCGGAGTACGCCGAGGACCCGACCACCCTGGTCGCGCTCGAGCTGAACGGTTCGACGCTCGACCTGGACCACGGGTTCCCGGCGCGGATCATCGCCCCGGGGCGACCGGGCGTGCTGCAGACCAAGTGGATCGAGAAGATCGAGGTGCTGCGGTGAAGGCCGCACGGATCGTGCTCGTCGTGCTCGGCGTGCTGGTGATCGCGTTCGGCGCCTACGTCCTGGTGACGTCCGTGTCTCCGAAGCGCATCGGCGGGCTGGCCGCCTGGCTGCTCGGCGCGGTGATCCTGCACGACGCGATCCTGTCGCCGTTCGTCGTCGGCGCCGGACTGCTCCTGCGTCGCGCGGGACGGTCGCTCCGGGCGTGGGTGCTCGTCGTGGTGCAGACGGTGATCGTGCTCGGCAGCGTGCTGGCCCTCGTGGTGCTGCCCGAGATCGCGGCGAAGCGGCACGGGCAGAAGAACCCCACGATCCTGCCGTTCGACTACGGCACGCGGTTGCTGATCGTCGAGGGCGTGCTGCTGCTCGTGGTGGTGGCGGTGCTCGTCATCGGGGTGGTCCGGGCGCGGCGGTCGCGTTCCGGTGGCCCGCGCGTCGACGGTGCGCGCGCCACTGGTTGAACCGACAACCATTCGGGTAGGATGCAGACATGACCGACGAGACCCCGTGGCTCACCCGCGAGCAGCTGCGCGCGTGGATGAAGCTCGTGGCCGTCATGGAACTCCTGCCGGCCGCGCTCGACCAACAGCTGCAGCGCGACGCCGACCTGACGCACTTCGACTACATGGTCATCGCGATGCTCTCCGAGACCGACGGCCGCACGCTGCGGATGTCGGCCCTGGCCTCGGCCACGAACGCCTCGCTGCCCCGGCTGTCGCACGTGGTGTCCCGGCTCGAGAAGCGCGGGCTCGTGACGCGCTGCCCGTCGACCTCGGACCGCCGGGCGACCGACGTCCGGCTCACCGACGCCGGGTACGCCACCATCGTCGAGGCCGCTCCGGACCACGTCCGCACCGCACGCCACGTCGTGATCGACGCCCTGAGCGACGAGCAGGTCGTCCAGCTCGACGGCATCGCGGCCGCACTGCTGACGCGGCTCGACCCCGAGGGGCGGTTCGCTGCCCTGACGTACCCGCGGGACGACGACGACACCGCGATCTGCGAGGCCCGGCTGACCGGCGCCAGCACCGACTGAACGGCGCTGTGCGCCCGGCGCTGCAGGCTCGGTCGTTGCAATAGGCTCGGCCCATGACCGACCCCGCCGCGCCGTCCGACACGTACTCCTACCTCGGACCCGCCGGCACCTTCACCGAGGCGGCCCTGAAGCTCGTCGAGGCCGCGGCAGGCAAGCCGTGGCGGAGCGTCAACAACGTCGGTGAAGCCCTCGACGACGTCATGTCCGGCCGGTCGGTCGGTGCGGTCATCGCGATCGAGAACAGCGTCGACGGTGGCGTCAGCGCGACGCAGGACGCCCTCGCCCGGATTCCCGGGGTGCGGATCGTGGGGGAGTACCTGGTCCCGGTCGACTTCGTGCTCGTCGCGCGCCCCGGCACCGTGCTCGCCGACGTCCGCACCGTGAACGCCCACCCGGTGGCGTACGCGCAGACCCACAACTGGCTCGAGGCGAACCTGCCCGGCCACGGTCACATCCCGGCGTCGTCCAACGTCGCCGCCGCGCTCGCCCTGCTCGAGGCGAACCCCACCGCCGACGCCGCCGTCGCACCGCCCGGCATCACCGACCACCACGACGTCGTCGTGCTGGCGTCGTCGATCGGCGACAACGCCTCGGCCGTCACCCGCTTCGTGCTCGTGTCGAAGACGCTGGCGCTGCCCGAGCCGACCGGCGCCGACAAGACCAGCGTCATCGTCGAGCTGCCCGCCGACCACCCAGGCGCCCTGGTCGACATGCTCGAGCAGTTCGCGACGCGGGGCATCAACATGGGGCTGCTGTCGTCACGCCCGATCGGTGACGAGCTCGGCCGCTACCGGTTCGTCATCGACCTCGACGGGCACGTGCGCGACGAGCGGGTCGCGGACGCGCTGCTCGGCCTGCGCCGGTTCAGCCCGCGCGTGACGTTCCTCGGCTCGTACCCGCGTGCCGACGGCGCGCAGCCCGAGGTGCCGGCGCGCTACTCGGACGCCGCGTTCGTCGAGGCCCGGGACTGGCTGCGCGCCATCGTGTCCGGCGAGCCCGACGCGGGCTGACGGTTGCTGATCGGCCGGCGCTGCCTGTCGGCCGCTGCTGCCCGCTGCTGCCGCTCGGTGCGAGGTTGATCACTCCGTGCGCCCGAACAACCTCGCACCGAGTGAGCAACCGCGCACCGGCCGCACCGCCCGCGCACCGCTCAGCGCTTGCGGCCGCGCACCCGGCTCGGCCGCGGCTCCACCGTCGGCACCTTGACGGTCAGCGAACCGGGGTCGATCCGCGCGCGGAACGCCGTGATCTCGCCCACCGGGTCCCCGTCGATCTCGAACTCGTCGGGCTTCTCGAGCCGCAGCGTGAACTCCTCGCCGCGCATGTACCGCAGCGGGCGTTCCTGCTTCGCGGCCGTCGTGATGCGTCGACCGATCAGGGTGTCGGACAGTGCTGAGCGACGGAACCAGCGCAGGATGCCGTTCTCCCAGAACACCCGGGCACCGATCCGGACCCAGCCGAAGAACCCGCGGGGTCGCATCACGACGATGTCGAACACGCCGTCGTCGATCTCGGCGTCGGGCAGGAGCATCGCGTTGGCCTGCAGCATGCCGCAGTTGCCGACGATCACCGAGTGCGCGCGCACCGAACCGTTGCGGGCCGACTCGTCGAGCCGGTACTTGAACTCGAAGCCGTCGGTGTCCCGCACGGAACGCAGCAACGAGTCGAGGTAGGCGAGCCACCCGACGCGCTTCTTCAGCTCGGGGCGGGTGTTCGCGATCATCCGGGCGTCGAGCCCGAGGCCCGCCATCACGACGAAGCCGAACTGCTCGCGGTCCCCGTCCGGCCGCTCGATGCCGATCAGGCCGAAGTCGATCGACCGGTCGTGGCCGGAGAAGATCGTGTGCGCGCTGCTCGCAAGGTCGTCGAGGGGGAGCTTCATGTTGCGGGCGAGCAGGTTGCCCGTGCCGCTCGGCAGCAGTGCGAGCGCGGCACCGGAGCCGTGCACGACCTCGGCGACGGCGCGCACGGTGCCGTCACCACCCGCGGCGGCGATGACGTCCGCCCCGGCGTCGAGTGCTGCGCGTGCCATGCCTCCGCCCGGGTCCTCCTCGGTGGTCTCGAACCACAGGGTCTCGGACCAGCCGGCCTCCTGCTGGTGCTGCTCGACGGTGGCCTTGAGGGTGGGCAGGTGGACCTTGACCGGGTTGTAGACCACGGCTGCCGTCCGGTGCTCGGTGGGGAGGGCGTCCTGGTCCGCGGGCGCGGTCTCCGAAGGGGTCGACATGCGACCAACGGTACCGACCGGACGCTGCGAGCGGCGGGTTCCTCCCCATGTCCTCGCCTCTAGGATGGAGCGGTGATCGATCCCCAGCTGCTTCGTGACAACCCGGACGTCATCAAGGCCTCGCAGGAGTCCCGCCGTGCATCCGTCGCCGTGGTCGACGAGGCCGTCGCCGCCGACGCCGCCCGACGCAGCGCGATCACCGCGTTCGAGTCGCTCCGCGCCGAGCAGAACGCCTTCGGCAAGACCGTCGCCAAGGCCCCGAAGGACGAGAAGGCCGCGCTCGTGCAGCAGGCCCAGGCGCTCTCGGCTCGGGTGAAGGAAGCCCAGGCGACCGTCACCGCGGCCGAGGAGACCTTCAACTCCGTCGTGCGCGCCATCCCGAACGTCGTGCTGCCCGGCGTCCCCGCCGGTGGTGAAGAGGACTTCGTCACCCTCCGCATCGTCGGTACCAAGCCCGAGTTCGACTTCGAGCCGAAGGACCACGCCGACCTCGGTGAGCACCTCGGCATCATCGACATCCCGCGCGGCGTGAAGGTCTCCGGGTCGCGCTTCTACTTCCTGCGCGGTCTCGGCGCGCGGCTCGAGATCGCGCTCATGTCGCTCGGACTCGACCGCGCCATCGCCGCCGGGTTCGAACCGCTCATCACCCCGACGCTCGTCCGCCCCGAGACGATGGCGGGCACCGGCTTCCTCGGTGAGCACGCGGCCGAGGTCTACCGGCTCGAGGCCGACGACCTGTACCTGACCGGCACGAGCGAGGTCGCCCTCGCGGGCTTCCACGCCGACGAGATCCTCGACATCGAGAACACCGCGCACCGCTACGCCGGCTGGTCGACCTGCTACCGGCGCGAAGCCGGCTCGGCGGGCAAGGACAACCGCGGCATCCTGCGCGTGCACCAGTTCAACAAGCTCGAGATGTTCGCCTACGTCCACCCGGACCAGGCCGAGGCCGAGCACGAGAAGCTCGTGTCGTACCAGGAGCAGATGCTGCAGGACCTCGGGCTGCACTACCGCGTGATCGACGTCGCCGCGGGTGACCTCGGCACGAGCGCGGCGAAGAAGTACGACATCGAGGCCTGGGTCCCGACGCAGGGCACCTTCCGCGAGCTCACTTCGACGTCGAACTGCACGACGTTCCAGGCTCGTCGCCTCGACATCCGGTACCGCACCGAGAGCGGCAAGACCGCCCCGGTCGCCACCCTGAACGGCACCCTCGCGACCACCCGCTGGATCGTCGCGATCCTCGAGACCCACCAGCAGGCCGACGGCTCCGTCGTCGTGCCCGAGGTGCTGCGCCCCTACCTCGGTGGCGTCGAGGTGATCGAACCCCGATGAGCGCGCAGGGGCGGTTCGTGGACGGTGCGGCGCAGGGCGCGGGCGCCGGTGCTCCCGCCCGCACGAAGCGGTGGCTGGTGGCGCTCGACATCGACGGCACCACCATGCGCGAGGACGGCGTCATCACCGAGTCGGTGGTCGCCGCCGTGCGCGATGCCGAGGCCGCCGGGCACGAGGTCATGCTCTCCACGGGCCGCAGCGAGGGCATGACGGTACCGCTGCTCGAGACCCTCGGCATCGAGCCGAAGTACCTCGTCTGCGCCAACGGCGCGCTGACCCTGGCCCGTCGTCCGGACGGGTCCTACGAGCGCATCCACGTCGAGCACTTCGACCCGAGCGACGTGCTGCAGACCATCCGCGGTGCCCTGGAGAACGCGGCCTTCGGCGTCGAGGACGAGACCGGCCACTTCCGGTTGTCCGAGAACTTCCCCGCCGACACCATGACGAACGCCGGCGAGCTGGTGCCGTTCGAGCAGCTGCTCACGGTCGAGGCCACCCGCGTCGTCGTGATCTCGCCGGAGCACGGGCTCGAGGAGTTCCTGCAGATCGTCGAGGACATGGGCCTGCACAAGGTCTCGTACACCGTCGGCTGGACCGCGTGGCTCGACATCGCACCCGAGGGCGTGACGAAGGCCACCGCCATGGAACGCGTGCGCGAGTGGCTCGACATCCCCCGGTCGCGCGTCTTCGCCGCGGGCGACGGTCGCAACGACATCGACATGCTCCGGTGGGCCTCGACCTCAGGCCGTGGCGTCGTGATGGGCCAGGCGCCCGACGACGTCGTCGACGCCGGCAACGAACTCACCGGTGGGGTGTCCGACGACGGCTTGGCAGCGGCGCTCGACTCCCTGCCGCGCTGACCCCGGCATGCGCTGACGCGCACGGCGGACGGGAGGCCCGTTAGACTTCCGGGGACGCGGTCACGTCTCGCCACGTGGTCGCGTCACTGGAGGGTTGTCCGAGCGGCCGATGGAGCCTGTCTTGAAAACAGGTGGGCAGAGATGTCTCGTGGGTTCGAATCCCACACCCTCCGCCATGGACACCCGGTTGCGCCTGCTCCGCGTCGACGACGCGGCGACGCTCGCCGCCGTCATCACCGCGAGCGCCGAGCACCTGCGCCCGTGGGAGCCGTCCCGGGCACCGGCGTACTTCACCGAGCAGGGGCAGCACGACGTGATCGTGCAGTCGCTCGCTGCGGAGCGCGCCGGCACCGCGGTCCCGTTCGTGATCGAGTCGACCGACGGTGAGCTCCTCGGGCGCATCACGCTGAGCGGCATCACCCGCGGAGCCCTGCAGTCGTGTGCGATGGGGTACTGGATCCGCGCCGACCGGCTGCGCCAGGGCCACGCTTCCCGCGCCGTCGCCGCTGCTGCTGCCCACGCGTTCGACGTCCTCCGACTCCACCGCGTCCAGGCCGAGACGCTGCCGGAGAACATCGGGTCGCAGCGTGCCCTCGAGTCCGCTGGCTTCACCCGGTACGGTTTCGCGCCGGAGTACATCACGATCAACGGAGCATGGCGCGACCACGTCATGTTCCAGCTCCTCGCACCACCGCCTGCCACGCGGCGCACTCGATGATCGAGGTCGTCGAGTACCAGCCGTCGTGGCCCGAGCGGTTCGCGGTGTTGCGGGACGCGTACGCCGCGGCTCTCGACGCCGCCGGCGCTCGGTACCGCAGCATCGAACACGTCGGCAGCACCTCGGTACCCGGCCTGGCAGCGAAGCCCGTCATCGACGTGGACATCGTGGTCGATCCCGAAGAAGTCGCGGCGGCGGTCGCATCGCTGACAGCGATCGGGTTCGAGCCACGGGGAGACCTCGGTGTCCCCGACCGGCAGGCCTTCCGGACACCGGAGCGCTTCGCCCCGAGCAACACCTACGTCGCCACCGCCGGATCGCTCTCGCTCCGGAACCACCTCGCCGTCCGCGACGTGCTGTGCGCCGACCCGGTCCTGCGCGAGGAGTACGCCGCCGTGAAGCGCCGGGCGGCCGCCGAGGCCGAGGACATCGACGACTACATCGAGCGGAAGAGCGGCGTGCTCAGCCGCGTCCTGGCTGCCGCAGGCATCTCCGTCGAGGAGCGCGCCGCGATCACCGAAGTGAACCGCGACATCACCGACAGAGGCGCCCGCGGCTGAGCCGTGGCGCTCACGGCGCGAACGCGGGCGGGTACGGCATCAGGAGGTGGCCCTCGGTGAGCGGCATCAGCGCCGCCATCCCGACGAGGGAGCCCGTGAGCAGTGCGACCGCGGCGAACCACCACGCCGACCGACGGTCGCGACGGGCGCGTCGGGCGGTGAGCAGGAGCAACCCGAAGCCGATCGCGTGCGCCAGCACCACGACGGGGAGACCGAGTGACAGGGCGCCCTCGTTCGGGTGAGCGTAGTCGTCAGCCGAACGCCGGTTGTCGACGTCCGACGCGAGGTACAGCCAGAGCTACGTGGCGTAGCCCGCGACCGTCCCGAGCGCCGCCGTCACCCAGAAGGCCGTAGCGCGCCCGCGGGATGTCCACCCGCCGCGCTGCCGAGCAGACGCTTCCCCCGCCGTCATCGGGCCAGGGTACCTGCAGGGCGAGGGAAGTCGCCTGCGGTGACTGACGGTCCTGGTTCGCGCATCCCGGTGTTCGCGAACCAGAACCGTCACCGCCCCGACGAGAACGAGCCTCAGGCGCTGGCGAGCGCCGGGTACAGCGCCGTCAGCGGCGCACTGAGCCCGGCGCGGACGTCACGGCTGACCTGGTCGGCCAGTACCTCGTGCTCGCCGGCCTCGACGGCGTCCCAGATGAGCCGGACGATGTCGGCCGGGTCGGACTTCTCGACGTCGAGCCCCGCCGTCATGCCGGTGTCGGTGTAGCCGAGGTGTGCGCCGACGACCTGGGTGCCCTGGGGTGCGAGCTCGAGGCGGAGCGAGTTCGTGATGGACCAGAACGCCGCCTTCGACGCCGAGTACGCGCCGGCCAGGGCGACCCAGCTCAGGGCCGAGTGCACGTCGACCAGTGCGCCGCCGCCGATCGAGGGGGCGAAGGCCTTGGCGACACGGAGCGCGCCGAAGACGTTCGTCGCGAAGATGCGCTCGACCTCCGCGACCGAGGTGTCGACGAGCGGGTCGGCGCCGGCGATCCCGGCGTTGTTCACGACGATCGTGGTGTCGGCTGCGGCGCGGGCTGCGGCGTCGACGCTCTCCTGACTGGTGACGTCGAGGGTGAGCGGCACGATGCGCTCGTCGTCCCAGGTGCGCGGGGTGCGGGCGGTCGCGTAGACCTTGGCGGCGCCGCGGTCCAGGGCCTGCTGGACGAACTCGGCGCCGAGGCCGCCGTTCGCTCCGGTGACGAGGACGATGGCGTTGGTGAGGTCGGTCATGTGGGGCTCCAGACGAGAGAAGTTGAGTGCGGAAACCGAACCTAGCACGTTGTGTCCGGAAATCGAACCCAGCTAGGATGAACATATGCTCGGCATCCTCGGCGGCGACGAGCGCTGCCCCATCGCACGGTCCCTCGACGTCCTCGGCGAGAAGTGGACGCTCATGATCGTGCGCGACGCCCTCGCCGGTTCCACGCGCTTCAGTCAGTTCCAGCAGAGCCTCGGCGTCCCGCGCGAGGTCCTCACTGCACGACTGGCCTCCCTCGTCGACGGGGGAGTGCTCGAGCGCACGACCTACAAGCCGGAGGGCGCCCGGGCGCGCGAGGAGTACGTGCTCACCGACGCCGGCCGCGACCTCTCGCTGGTGCTGCTGGCACTCGGCGGCTGGGCCGACCGGTACCGGCCGTCCGAGCTGACGTCGGACCTGCGCTTCGTCGACACTGATTCCGGCGAGCCGGTCGAAGCGGTCGCGGTGACGCAGGAGTCCCAGCAGCGTGTGCCGCTCCAGCGGCTCACCGCCGTCATGGAGCGTGGGTCCGACATGTGACGCGGTCGTGTGCGGTGCCGATAGCGATCGATGTGGGACAACGAGACCGAACCGACACCGTGCCCGAGCAGGATCGATGGAAGCACTTCATGCCGAAGCGGACCAACGGGCGCGTGCCGACCGAGGTGGACGTGACTGCGTACTTACGCGCAGCGAAGGACGCGGATCTGCGGCAGAAGGTCCTCGGGGAACTGCGAGATCGATCGCAGCTCGGTCCGGGCATGTTCTTGCAGCTGCTCGGAGCGGGGACAGCGATGTTCGCCATCTTGGCGACGACCGCATCATCGGTCATCTCATCGATCGCGGCGTCGGATTCCGATGCCGCTTTCGGGTTCAGCCTCGTGTTCTACGTCGTGATCGTCACCGCGACGGTGATCTTCTTCGTCGTTTGTTTCCTCAGCGCCATTGTTCGGCAGCTGAAGTCACGGGTCGCTGCCGTTTGGCTGGCCGCTTACGAGGAGGCGGAACGCCGGCCGTGGTGGAAGCGATCACGAGGCAGCATGTGGGTGAACACGGCCAGCTGACGGACGGGAGGCCCGTGGCGGGCCCGCCCCGCGCCTCCCGTCCGTCTGGTGGGTGCGTCAGCGACGCACGTCGCACCCGCAACTCGCGCCGAGGACCAACTCGGCGGGCACCAGGTCGCGGTGCCACTGGTTGTCCGCGTCGAGCCCGAGTACGCGGTCGACGGCGGCGGTCGCCATCGTCTCGATCGGCTGCCGGACCGTCGTGAGCTGCGGGTTCGTGTAGTCCGCTTCGGCACCGCCGTCGAACGACACGATCGCCACGTCCTCCGGCGCGCGCAGGCCGAGCTCCCACAGTGCGCGCAGCACGCCGACGGCCTGCATGTCCGAGCTGACGAAGACGGCGCGGGGTCCCGTCCCGTCCGCGAACATGCGGAGGCCGGCCTCGTACCCGCCCCGCCGGGTGAAGTCGCAGCGCACGATCGGGCCGTCCGGTAGCCCGGCGTCGCGCAGGGCCCGCATCCAGCCCTGTTCGCGGAGTTCCATCGAGCCGGCGTGCCCCATCACCAGGCCGATCGACCCGTAGCCGTGCTCGACCAGGTGCCGGGTGCCGTCGTGGGCGCCGCGCAGGGCGTCGACGCCGATGCTCGCGTAGTCGGGGACCTCGAAGAAGGTGTTGAGCAGGACGAGCGGGATGCCCGGGTCGGAGACGTTGGACAGGTCCGGGTGGGTCATGATGCTCGTCAGGATGATGCCGTCGACCTGCCGTGCCGACAGGCTGCGGAGCCGCTCGCGTTCCTGGGTGCCGTCACCGTCGCTGTTGGCGAGCAGGACGTCGTAGCCTCGGGCGGCCGCGGCGTGGGTGACCTCGACGGCGAGCTCGGACCAGAACGGGTTGTCGAGCTCGGGCACGATGAGCCCGAGCATCTTCGACGATCCGGTGCGCAGTGCCTGGGCACTGGCGTTCGGGCGGTACCCGAGGACCCGGATGGCGTCACGGACCCGGGCGGCGGTGGCGGCCGCCACGGGGCGGGGGCCGTCGTGCACGACGTAGCTGACGACCGAGGTGCTCACGCCGGCGTACCGGGCGACGTCGGCGCGGGTGACCGCCCTCGGGGTCGTCGGGACGGTCACGGGTGCCACCTTCGTCGGGTCGGAAGTCGCGTTCGGGTGCCGGCCCGTGTGGACCGACACCCGAACGCCACTTGCTATTCGCTGGCGATACTAGACGAGGGCACCGCCGAGGTCGTCTCCGGGGCGTCCCCGAAGTCCGGCACCTCGAGGCGTGCGCCCCCCTGCAGGGCCGACTGGTGGGCGATGATGCCCGGCAGTGTGAAGCGCGCGGCGGTCCAGGCGTTCACCGGCGGCAGGGTCCGGTCGACGACGGCGCGGACGAAGTCGTCGGCCAGGAACTGGTGCGAGCCCTCGTGCCCGGTCGGCACGCCGGCGTACTCGGCGGGCAGGCGGTCGGTGTCGTGCACCTCGGCGTACCCGGACACGAACGCGTCGCGCAGCGAGGGGTCGACCCCGGCGAGACGCGGGTCGTCGAGGTCCATCGTCGCCTGCGTGTTGATCTTGTCGCTGATGTCGTGCGAGTCCTCCTTGTCCTGCCAGACGCTGACCTTCGCGAGCTGCTCGAAGCTCGCCTCGGTGCCGAAGTAGCGGAAGCGCGACTCGCGGATGTGCGACGGGTAGCCGACACGGCGCATCTCGTTGATGCGCATGACGCCGCCGTTGTCGAGCTCGAACAGGGCCGTGGCGTTCGAGAAGTCATTGTCGAACTGGCTGACGTCCTTGTCGAAGACGCCGTCGCCGCGGTCGTCCTTGACGCCGATGCAGCTGACGCTGACCGCGTGGCCGGGGATCGCGCCGAGGACGCCGCCGACCGAGTGGGTCGGGTACAGCATGGGCGGGTAGCTGGCGGTGCGCTTCCAGTCTTCGCCGCCGCTGAACTGGTACGCGGCGTAGAACCCGAGGTCCATGTCGTGCACGTAGTCGCCCTCGGAGTAGAAGACCCGGCCGAAGGCGCCGTCGGCGACCTGCTTGCGGGCGAACACCGTCGCGGGGTTGTAGTAGCTCGTCTCGCCCATCATGTAGGTGAGCCCGGTCTCGCGGACGGCCTCGATGATGTCGCGGATCTCGTCGACCGAGATCGCCATCGGCACCGCCGAGTAGACGTGCTTGCCGGCTCGGAGCGCCTTGACGACGAGGGGGCCGTGCGTCCAGCGCTGGGTGAAGATCGCGACGGCGTCGACGTCCGAGGCGAGCACGGCGTCGAAGTCGGCGAACGTGCCGTCGAGGTGCTGCGACTCGACGAGCTCCGACGCACGGTCGTCGACGAGGTCGGTCACGAAGACGCGGTCGACGTCCGGGTGGAGCTTGAACAGCTTGGCGAACTGGGGGGCGAACTGGCCCGCGCCGACCATTCCGACAGAGATCATCAGTGACCTTTCCAAGGTGAGGGATGCGTCGCCGGGCAGGTCGCGCCGATGCGATCGAGCGCCATCCTGACACGATTGTCTACACGTGACAACCCCAGAATTGAACCGTGAAAGAGCCTCTTGCCGCCCGCTGTCCCCACGTGTAGATTCCCGGCTCACGGACTGCTGCACGTCAGTCCACCGCAGACGAAGGAGTCGCGATGGCCACCGAGAGCCCTGTGTCGTCACCCTTGACGACCGCCAGCACGAGACGGAGGAGCCGGGCAGCCGACCTCCCGCTCGCCCGCACCACCGTCCCACGCCGCCGCCGTCCCCGGAACGACCTGTGGCTCGCGCTGCTGTTCATCGCGCCGGCCGCGATCGGCTTCGTGGTGTTCCTCGCCTGGCCGACGGTGCGGGGCATCTACCTGAGCTTCACGTCCTACAACCTGCTCACCGAGCCGGAGTTCACCGGGCTGCAGAACTACGCCCGGCTCGTGCAGGACTCGATCTTCTGGCACTCGATGGTCGTCACGATCGAGTACGTGCTCATCAACATCGTCATCCAGACGGTCGTCGCGCTCTTCATCGCGGTGATGATGCACCGCCTGACGAAGTCGACCTTCGTGCGCGGCATCGTCCTCGCGCCCTACCTGGTGTCGAACGTCGTCGCGGCGCTCGTCTGGCTGTGGATCCTCGACACCCAGCTCGGCATCGGCAACGAGATGCTCGCGGCCCTCGGCCTGGACCGCATCCCGTTCCTGCAGAGCGACGTCTGGGGCATCCCGTCGATCGCGCTCATCAACGTGTGGCGGCACGTCGGCTACACGGCGCTCCTGATCTTCGCCGGACTGCAGTCGCTGCCCGAGACCGTCTACGAAGCCGGCCGCATCGACGGTGCGAGCGAGTGGAAGATGTTCTGGCGCATCACGGTGCCGCTGCTCCGCCCGATCCTGTCCCTGGTGCTCATCATCACCGTGATCGGGTCGTTCCAGGTGTTCGACACCGTCGCCGTCACCACGCAGGGCGGCCCCGCGAACGCCACGAACGTCGTGCAGAACTACATCTACAACCTGGCGTTCGGCCGGTTCCAGTTCGGCTACGCGTCCGCGGTCTCGGTCGCGCTCCTCATCGTCCTCAGCATCATCACGATCATCCAGTACCGCCTCACCCGCTCGGGTGAGTCGGACCTGGACTGAACGGAGCGCCGCACCATGACCACGACCCTCACCCGTTCCGTCACCACGAAGCGTCCGCCCCGACTCGGAGCCGGCCACCGTCGCCGTCCGTCGGTCGGCCGCGTCCTCGCCTGGGTCGCGATGATCATCGTCATCGTCGTCACCCTGTTCCCGTTCTACTGGATCCTGCGCACCGCCCTGTCGTCGAACGGTGCGATCAACTCCGACCCGACGTCACTGTTGCCCGTCGGGTTCAGCCTGGGCGGGTTCGAGCGGGTCCTCGGCCTGCAGTCCACCGAGGAGGCCCTGGCCCAGGGTGGCTCCGGCGCTGCCCTGAACTTCTGGCGGTACCTGCTCAACTCCGTGATCGTGTCGACGCTCGTCACGGTCGGCCAGGTGTTCTTCTCGGCCGCTGCCGCGTACGCCTTCGCCCGACTGCGCTGGCCCGGACGCGACAAGGTCTTCGGGGTGTTCCTCGCCGGGCTGATGGTGCCCGCGATCTTCACGCTGCTGCCGAACTTCACGCTCATCAAGCAGCTCGGGCTCGTCGACAACCTGCTCGGCATCGCGTTGCCGACGATGTTCATGACCCCGTTCGCGGTGTTCTTCCTGCGGCAGTTCTTCCTCGGCATCTCGAAGGAGGTCGAGGAGGCCGCGCTCATCGACGGCGCGGGCAAGGTCCGGGTGTTCTTCCGGCTCGTCATCCCGATGGCCGCCGCGCCGATCGCGACGCTCGCCGTGCTGACGTACATCACAAGCTGGAACGACTACTTCTGGCCGCTCATGGTGTCCTACACCGACAGCTCGCGGGTGCTCACCGTCGCACTCGGCGTCTTCAAGTCGCAGTCCCCGCAGTCCGGCACCGACTGGGCCGGGCTCATGTCCGCGACCCTCGTGGCGGCGCTCCCGATGATCGTGCTGTTCGGCGTCTTCGCCAAGCGGATCGTCAACTCCATCGGCTTCTCCGGGATCAAGTAGCCCCGGCTCGGACAGGACCACACCATGACGAACACCCTCTCCCGCCGCGCACTGTTCGCCGGCGGCGCCTCAGCTCTCGCCCTCGGTGCGCTCGCCGCCTGCTCGTCCCCGAGCCGGGGGACCGCGTCGAAGAGCGGCGCCCGCACAGTGAGCTACTGGCTCTGGGACTCCAACCAGCTGCCCGCCTACCAGCAGGTCGCGAAGGCCTTCCACCGTGAGAACCCCGACATCACGGTCCAGATCACCCAGCTCGGGTGGGCCGACTACTGGACCAAGCTGACGGCCGGGTTCATCGCCGGCACCGCGCCGGATGTCTTCACCGACCACCTGACGAAGTTCCCGCAGTTCTCCGACCTCGACGTGCTCTACAAGCTCGACGAGCTCGACGCGACGAAGTCCATCAGCGACGACGACTACCAGTCCGGCCTCGCCGAATTGTGGAAGGGCCAGGACGGGCACCGCTACGGCTCGCCGAAGGACTGGGACACCATCGCGATGTTCTACGACCGGAAGGCGATGCAGCAGGCCGGCGTCTCCGACGACGAGCTCGCCACGCTCGAGTGGAACCCCGACGACGGCGGCTCGTTCGAGCGGATGCTCGCGCACCTGACCATCGACGCCAAGGGTCGGCGGGGTGACGAGCCCGGGTTCGACAAGGAGCACGTCGAGGTCTACGGCATCTCGTCGAACGGGTCCGGCGGCGACGGCTTCGGCCAGACGCAGTGGTCGCCCTTCACCGGGTCGACGGACTGGTTCTACACGAACGAGAACCCGTGGGGCGACAGGTTCCGCTACGACGAGAAGACCGTGCAGGACACCCTCGCCTGGTACTACCGCCTGGCCGACAAGGGCTACATGGCGAAGTACGGCGTCTTCTCGACGACGACCGGTCCGGACGTCCAGCTCGGCGCGGGCAAGTGCGCGCTGTCCTTCAACGGCTCGTGGATGATCGGCACGTACCTGAACATGCAGGACCTCGACATCGCCGTCGCGCCGACGCCGATCGGGCCGACGGGCAAGCGGGCGTCGATGTTCAACGGGCTCGGCGACTCGATCACGAAGCAGGCGAAGGACCCGGAGGCGGCGGCGAAGTGGGTCGCGTTCCTCGGCAGCGACACCGCGCAGGAGATCGTCGGCCGCGCAGGCGTGGTGTTCCCGGCCCGTCCCGCCGGTACCGAGGCAGCGGTCGCGTCGTTCCGGAAGCGCGGGCTGGACGTGTCGGCCTTCACGCGGCAGGTCGAGGAGAAGACCACCTTCCTGTTCCCCGTCACCCGCAACCCGGCGGACGTGCAGGCGCTGCTGCAGCCGGCCTTCGACAACGTCTACGCGAACGGCAAGCCGATCTCGACGTTGACCGGCATCAACGAGCAGGTCAACAACCTGCTGGCGCTCACCTGAGCGCGCGGGTCGCCTGACGCGGTCTGACGCGACCACGATCGGACTGGGCCCACGCCGCCGGTTCCGGCGCGACGCGCCAGCGGCGTGTCGGCCGTGTCGGTGGGGAGAGGCGCGGTGCGGGCCCGCACCGCGCCTCCCGTCCGTGAGACTGGTCACGTGGAACGACGTGAGCAGATCCTCGTGGCCGCTGCGGAGGAGTTCGACCGCGTCGGCTTCGCCGCCGCGACGATCGCGGCCATCGCCCGCGGGGCGGGCGTCTCGCAGGGGGCGCTGCACTTCCACTTCCCGACCAAGTTGGCCCTGGCGCTCGGCGTGATCGACGAGCAGAACGTGCGGACGTTCGACGTCGTGAGCCACACCGAGCAGTCGCCAGCAGCCGCCCTGGTCGGTGCCTCACGAGCCATCGCGGACCTGCTGCGGACCGACCCGATCGTGCGGGCTGGCATCCGGTTGTCACTGGAGCGCGGTGAGTTCCACGCGGCGACGGTCAGCTTCTACGAACAGTGGATCGGCGGGATCGTCGACGTGTTCCGGCTGGCGATCGCGAGCGGCGAGCTCCGCACCGACCTGACCGCGGAGCAGCTCGGCGCCACCGTCGTGCCGTACTTCACGGGCGTGCAACTGGTGTCCGACGTCCGCACCGGGCGAGCCGACCTGTTCCCCGCCGTCGCGACGATGTGGCGGGTGGTGCTGACGGCCACGGCGGACCCGGCGCACCGCGACCGGCTGCTCGGAGTCGTCGACGAGGCGTTCAGCGGTCGTGGAGCTCGCGGTCGCGGAACCACTTGAGCAGCCACGCGGCGCTCGTGCGGTCGAACGACCGCGGGAAGTCCGTCCCGCCGGACAGGAACGGACTGAAGCCCGGCTCCGCGTGGACGTCGGCGTCGTCGAGCGAGCGGTAGGCCATCGACCAGCCGTCGAAGCGTCGTCGCTCGATGTCCTCGCGGATGAGCGACTTCACCTCGCCGTGCCGCGGATCACGGCTGATCGCGGCGAACCGGTCGTCGACGCTCCACGCGGGACCCTCGAGCAACTGCATGAAGCGGCCGCCCTTCACGACGAGCAGCCCGGAGACGCCGAGCGCCTCGTTGCGGAGCCGTGAGCCGTCGAGCAGCGTCGCGAGGTCGCCGTCGTCGAAGGGGACGACGGCGCGACTCATGTAGACGATGGAGACGAGCACGTGTTCATCTTCGTGCGACGGGCGCGATTGCGCGAAACGGATGTCCGCAGAACGCCCCGGAGCTCAGTCGGCGGGGAGTTCGTGGGCCGTGACGTCCTCGTTGCGCTTCTTGCGCCACGGACGCGCGGGGGTGTTCGGGCCGTCCCAGACCAGGATCGCGCCCCACGCGGCGGCCAGCAACGGCACCGAGATGATGGCGCCGGTGATGCCCGCCAGGACGGTGCCCGCGGTCAGGCCGATCAGGATGACCAGGCCGTGCAGCTTCAGGGTGCGACCCATCAGCACCGGCTGGAGCAGGTTGCCCTCGAGCTGGTTCACGAGGATCACGATCCCGACGACGATGAGCGCCTGGACGGGACCGAGTGCGACGAGCGCGACCAGGGCCGCGAGGATGCCGGCCGCGGTCGCACCGACGATCGGGATGAAGGCCGTGATGAACACGACGACGGCCAGGGGGAGTGCCAGCGGGACGCCGACGATCGCGATGCCGACACCGATGCCGATGGCGTCGACGGCCGCGACCGTGGCGGTGCCTCGGACGTACCCGCCGAGGGTCGAGACGACGCGGTCGCCGACCCGGCGTGCACGGTCGTAGCGCTCACCGGTGAACGGGCGGAGCAGGAACTCCCAGATGCTCGGGCCGTCCTTGAGGAAGAAGAACAGCACCACGATCATCAGCACGAGGCCGGTCAGGAAGTTCGCGGTGGCCGAGGCGCCGGCCAGGGCACCGGAACCGAACTGCGCACTCGTGATGAAGTCGGTGACGGACGCCACGGCGTCGTCGACCTGCTTGTCCGAGATCGAGATGGGCAGGTTCTTCGCGAAGTCCTGCAACTGCTGGAACCCGTCGACGGCCGACTTCTGCAGCTGCGACCACTGGTTCTCGACGGCGACGACGATGAGCCACCCGATGAGCCCGAGCACCGCGAGGACGCCGATGAGCACCGCGAGGGTCGCGAGGACCGACGGCACCTTGTGCTTGCGCAACCAGGACACGATCGGGTGCATGGCCGAGGCGATGATGAGCGCGAGGAGCACCGGGATGGTGACGACGCTCAGCACGCTGCCGGCGTAGACGACGCCGGCGATGACCACGACGACGATGATCACCTGCAGGCACCGCGTCGCGAGGCGGCCCGTCGAGTCGGACCACGCCGCCTGGATCTTCGAGGGGGTGGTCGGCTGGGGGCTGTCGCGGAAGAACGGCATGGGATCGACCGTACCGATCCGCGGGGCGGCGCGCCCGGACCCGCGCTCGGACCCGCGCGCGGCGTCGCGGATCAGGTGGGGACGGTCCGCCGGACGTCGGCGTCGCGGGAGTCCCGGGCTGCGGGCGCGACGACGAAGGCGGCGACGAGCAGCACGAGGGGCACGAGCATCGCGGCCTGCAGCCCGAGGTGCTCGCCGACGAAGCCGAGCAGGGGCGGTCCGACCAGGAACGCGATGTAGCCGGCGGTGGCCACGACCGACACCCGGCGGTCCCCGTCGGTCGGGTGGTCACCCGCACTCGAGATCGCGAGCGGGAACCCGAGGGCGATCCCGAGCCCCCAGACGGCCGCGGCGATCGCCGTGACGACCGGACTCGGTGAGACCACCACGAGCAGGACCCCGATCCCGCCGACCGCGGCGCAGAGCCGGACCACCGGGCCTCGCCCGAGCCGCGTGACGAGCGGGGTGCCGGCCGACCGGCCGATGAGCATCGCGAGCGCGAACCCGGTGAAGACGAGCGAGCCGACCGCTTCCGGGGCGTCGTGGTCGGTCGTCATCAGGAGCGGGAGCCAGTCGCTGGCGGCGCCCTCGGCGAAGGCCATCGCGAGCGTGATCACCGCGATGAGCGCGAGCTGCACGCTGATGACGGAGCGGCGGGTCGCCGTGGTGACGCGGGACGTGCCGGCGGCGTCCGCGGTGTCGGCCCCGTCCGTCTGCGCCGCCGCACGCGGCAGCGGTTGCAGGTTGAGCGCCGCGAACGCCGCGAGTGCCGCCATCACCGCGGCCCCCACGAGCAGGTGCACGACCACCGGTGTCCGGGCAGCCGTCATCGCGATGCCGACGACCCCGCCGACGACGGTCCCCAGGCTGAAGCAGGCGTGCAGCACCGGCACCACCGGGCGGCCGACGTGTCGTTCGACCGCGGCGGCCTCGACGTTCAGCCCGATCTCGGCGACGCCGGACCCGAACCCGATCAGGAACAGCCCCGCCCAGACACCCGCCGGCACCTGCGCCGGGGCGAGCAGGGCGACGAGGACCATCCCGACCACGGGCAGCGCGCCGCCGAGCAGGATCAACGGTCGTGTCCCGAGCCGTCGGACGAGCGCACCGGCACCGAGGATCCCGATCATCGACCCGATCGACAGCCCGAGGAGCACGAGCCCCATCGCCTCGATCGACGCCCCGAGTTCGTCGCGGATGGCGGGCGTCCTGGTCACCCACGTGGCGATGCCGAAGCCGGTCATCGTCGACGTGGCGAACAGGGCCCCTCGAGGGTGCCGGGTCATGTGACCATCTGATCGGTCCGCCGACGGCCCGTCAAGGGTTCGGTCGTCCGGCCCGCGGTCGGCGGCGGAGCGTGCCCACGGCGAGAGCAGCGGTCGAGCTGATCGCGCTAGCTCGTGGGGACGACGTCCCAGTGCTCGCGGATGAGGCCGCCGTCGACGCGGAACAGGTCAGCAGCGAGCAGCGGGTCGCCGGGCTTCGCTCCGACCGCCCGGGAGAAGGTCCAGACGACGTCGCCGTCGGAGAGCGAGATGACGGACTGCTGTGCCGGGAACGGCGCACCGCTCCCGAACAGTTGCTTCAGGGCGGCCGTCCCGTTCGGAGCAACCGAGTTGTGCTGCAGGTACGCGGGGTCGAAGGCGCGGTCGAGGATCGACGCGTCGTGGTCCCGGAACAGCGTGTCGTACGCCGAGACCGCGAAGACGCGGTTGCGTTCTTCCTGACGTTCCGACGGCGCGGCGGTCGGACGTGCCGGCCGGTACAGGTCGCTGAACATGGTGTTCGTGTTCCCGCTGGCCGGTGTGCCCGTCGGGATGGGCTGCTCGAGCGACCAGTGCTCGACGACCCGGCCGTGCTGGAGGCGGAACAGGTCGACGGCGGCGTCACCGCGGCGTTCGTCGCACGGGTCCGGTGCGATCTGCCAGTGCACGGCGACCAGGTCGCCGTCGGCTGCGGTGCGCTTGACCACTGCTCGTGCACCGGGAACACGGGCGCGGTCGGCCGAGAACTGTGCAAGGAGGCCGTCCGGCCCGGCGGCGGTTCCGGCTCCGTGCGCGATCGCGCTCGGGGAGACGAGTCGAGCCGCGAGCTGCCGGGAGGACCTGCTGCCGGGATCAGCGAAGGTCTGGGTGATGAGCCGCCGGACTCTGCTGGCATTGCGGTGTTCGGTGACGGTGTCCCGTCGATCCGCGGCGGCCGTCGCGCTCGACTGCTGCCGGGCTGCGGGGGCAGCGACCGCCGGCGTGGAGACGGCGAGTCCGGTGATGAGGGCGGCTCCGGCGGCGACGGCCGCGCCACGGGCGACACGGCTGGAGCGTGCGCGTGCGATCAGGTCGTTGGTCATGGTGTTCTCCTGTTCGTGTGACGTCATCGGGTGGTCGCAGCATCGCAGGAAACTCTCTCGAGCACAGGTACGCACCTTTTTGTAAGCTGCTCACATGGACGTCGGAATCGTGGAACCGCCTGCACCACCCGCACGAGACGAGGATGCTTCCGCACGCTTCCCCGCGGCGTGTCCGTCGCGAGTCGTGCTCACACACGTCACGAGCCGGTGGGGCGTCCTCGTGCTCCTCGCGCTCGAGCCGGGCAGCATGCGCTGGAGCGAACTGCGACGCACCATCGAGGGGATCAGCGAGAAGATGCTCGCCTCGACCTTGCGGACCCTGGAGCACGACGGGATCGTGACCAGGGTCGCCCAGCCCACGATCCCGCCCCGGGTGGACTACTCGCTCTCCGAGAGCGGCGCCGAACTGGCTGCGCGACTCGTCCCGCTGATGGACTGGATCCTCGAGCACGCCGACACCATCGTGGGTCGCTGACCGCCGTTGCGCTCGACCACCTGGCCGTGATCGTAGGATCGGGCACATGGCGACCGTCCTCCTCGTCCGACACGGACGCACCACCGCGAACGCCACGGGCGTGCTCGCCGGACGCACCGCCGGCGTGCGACTCGACGCCGTCGGCCGGAAGCAGGCCGACCGCACCGCGGAGCGCATCGCCGCCGTGCCGGTCGTGGCCGTCGTGTCGAGTCCGCTCGAGCGGTGCCGGCAGACGGCCCGGGCGATCCTGGAACGACAGTCGGGCGACCCCGCGTCGGCGATCGAGCGGGCGATCACCGAGGCGGACTACGGCGAGTGGCAGGGGCGGAAGCTCGCCGACCTGGCGAAGGAGCCGCTCTGGCGGACGGTGCAGGCGAACCCGAGCGCCGTGGTGTTCCCCGGCGGCGAGTCCATGCAGACCATGCAGTCCCGGGCGGTGTCGGCCGTCCGTCGCATCGACGCCGAGGTCGAGGCGGAGCACGGGCCCGGAGCGGTCTGGGTCGCGGTGAGCCACGGCGACATCATCAAGTCCGTCCTGGCCGACGCGTTCGGCATGCACCTCGACCTGTTCCAGCGCATCGGCGTCGGGCCGGCGTCGGTGTCGGTCGTGCGGTACGGCGAGCACCGGCCCGAGGTGGTCGCGACGAACACCGAGTCCGGCGACCTCTCGTGGCTCGCGGCCGCTCCGGCGCCCAGCGGCGACGCAGCGGTCGGCGGTGGGGCCGGACATCCTGAGCCCCCGTCCGAGGCAGGCCCTGCCAGACCCTGAACGGGCGCAGGCCCGCACTCCTACAATGCGGGTATGCCCTCCATCGTCCACGGCTTCGACTGGCCGGACCGCCTCGTCGTCGGCACCATCGGCCGTCCGGGCGAGCGCACCTTCTACCTGCAGGCCCGCTCCGGCAAGCGTGTCACCAGCGTCACCCTCGAGAAGGAGCAGACCGCCGTGCTCGCCGAGAAGATCGACGAGCTGCTGGACGAGGTCGCCACGGTCGAGGCGAACCGCTTCAGCGTGCCGGACACCGCCCCCGCGGAGCTCCGCGACCCGGAACCGCTCGACCAGCCGGTGGAGCCCGAGTTCCGAGCCGGTGCACTGAGCCTGGGCTTCGACCCGTCGACGGCGCAGGTGGTCATCGAGGCGTACCCGATCGACGACGACGTCGAGATCGTGTCCGAGGAGAGCGAGGACGGCCTCGAGATCGAGGCGGTCGTCGAGATCCCCGAACCCGACGAACTGTTCCAGGTCAAGATCCCGGTCGGTACCGCACGCGCGTTCGTCGAGCGCACCCGCGAGATCGTCGCCGCTGGCCGTCCGCCCGGCGACGCATGAGCGACAGCTCACTGAGCATCACGGCGCGGATCCGCGAGGCCTCGAACGCGACGTTCCTGGCCGAGCTGGACGGTGAGGCGGTCGTCTACAAGCCGATCGAGGGGGAGCGCCCGCTCTGGGACTTCCCCGACGGCACGCTCGCCGGCCGAGAGGTCGCGGCGCACCTGGTGTCCGAGGCGTTCGGCTGGGGGATCGTCCCGCCGACGTGGCTCGGTGACGGCCCGTTCGGCCCCGGCATGGTGCAGCGCTGGCAGACCGTCGACCCGGACCAGGACGCCGTCGACCTGGTCACCCCCGAGATCGCCGAGGCGGACGGTTCACCGTGGCTGCCCGTGCTCGAGGCGATCGACGAGCACGACCAGCCGGTGACGCTCGTGCACGAGGACTCCGAGGCGTTGCGCCGCATGGCCGTCTTCGACGTCGTCGTGAACAACGCCGACCGCAAGGGCGGACACGTGCTGGCGATGCCCGACGGACACCGGTACGGCGTCGACCACGGGCTGGCCTTCCACGTCGAGCACAAGCTCCGCACGGTGCTGTGGGGGTGGATCGGCGAGCCGCTCGGGCCGGACGAACTCGAGGGGCTCGACCGGGTCTCGGAAGCGCTCCGCGGTGCCCTGGGCGACGAACTCGCCGACCACCTGACGCCGGAAGAGGTCGACACGGTGCGCGCGCGGTGTGCAGCACTCCGGGCCGTCGGCATCTTCCCGCCACCGCCGGGGCACGGCCCCGCGGTGCCCTGGCCGTTGTTCTGACGCGAGACGTCCCCTGCCCGGCGATTCCGGGTCGGTGGGGCCCGTCGGGTCCGGACCCCACCGACCGGTCCGCGTCCGTGATCCGTGGACGCGGAAACCCGTGAGGTGGCGTGCGCCGTTGCACTCCGGGACCTCGCGGGAGTCGACCGGTCGAGAACGGATCAGGTGCACTCGGCCGACCGCTTCCGGCGCACCGACGACGTCGGCGCAGGAAGAACGATCACGGCGGCCGGGGTCTGGGGCAACTGTGGTGGCGCTCAGCATACGACTGCGGAGCCCCGCGCAACAGTCCCTGTCGGGATCGACTCGGCGGCTAGTCGAACAACGACGGCCCGCCGCGGCGCGACCCCAGGTACGACCCCACGACGGCGACGCCGAGGTCGTCGTTCTCCGGAGCGACGACCGAGCCGTCCACCCGCTTCGCCATCGCGCCGATGAACCGTGCCAGCCCCGGGTCGTCGCCGAGGCGGAAGAACGTCGTCTGGGCGCCGAGACGACCGGCGTTCTCGAGCTCCCGAACGGTCAGGGCGATCGTCACCGGGTCCGGCGGGTAGTCGAACCACACCTGGCCGTTCGGCTCGAGGTGTGACGTCGGTTCCCCGTCGGTGACGATGAGCAGCACGGGTTGCGCGGTCGGGTGCTTCCGGAAGTGCCGGTTGGCGAGGAGCAGCGCGTGGTGCAGGTTCGTGCCCTTGTCCCACATGGCGTCGAGACCCACGAGCTGCTCGATGTCGACGACCTCGGCCTCGCGGCCGAACGCGATCAGTTGCAGGTCGTCGCCGCGGAACCGCGTCGAGACGAGCGTGTGCAGCGCCAGGGCCGTGCGCTTCATCGGCACCCAGCGGTCCTCCATCGCCATCGAGAACGAGGTGTCGACGAGCAGCGCCACGCAGGCCTGAGTGCGGGACTCGGTCTCCTGCACCTCGACGTCGTCGATGGTCAGGCGGACGCCCGGGCCGACCCGTCCGTCGGCCGCGGTCCGGGTCAGCGCGTTCGTGATCGACCGGGTGACGTCCCACGGCTCGGTGTCGCCGTACGCCCACTGCCGGGTCGCGCCCGAGGGTTCGCCGGACGCGCCGGACTGCCGAATGTCGCGGGCACCCTGTCGGCCGGACATCCGCTCGGCGACGTCGCGGAGCAGGCTCTTGCCGAGCTGCCGCATGGCCTTCGGTGTGAGCCGCAGCTGCCCGTCCGCTCCACGGCGCATCGCCCCGGAGCTCCGCAGCGCCTTCTCGAGCTGCTGCAGGGTCCTGGCGTCCACGGCGGCCTCGGCGCCGAGCTGCCGGGTCAGGGCGTCGAGGTCCAGGTCGTCGAGCTCGGAGCCCGGTCCGGACTGGGCGAGTTGGTCGGCGAGGGCGTCGAGGTCGGCGATGTCCTGGAAGACCCCGGTGCCGTCGCCGAGTCCCAAGCCCTGGTCGCCCTCCATGCGCTCGGACCCGCCCCAGTCCTCACCGGGCCGCAGGGAACGCAGGTTGCCGTCGAGCTGGGACAGCTGCCCCATCAGGTCGGGGGAGCCGAAGGCCTGCTGGGCGAGGGCGTCGAGTTCGTCGCGCTGCTCCTCGGTCATCGAGTTCCGCATCCGCTGGGCGGCGGCGGCCCGTGCCGCGAGGTCGTCGAGCAGCTCGTCGACGTCCGCGGGGTTCGACGGGAAGTACTCGCCGTGCTCGGCCATGAACGCGTCGAACTGCTCCTGCGAATCGGTGCCGGCGCGGTGGTCCTCGAGCAGCTGGTTGAGGTCCTGCATCATCGCGCTGACCGCGGCCCGGTCCTCGTCCGTGGCGCCCTCGAGCGCCTGCTTCATGCCGGCGAAGCGCTGGTCGAGCACCTCGCGGCCGAGCAGGTCCGTGATCTCGTCGTACTGCTGCCGGGCCTCGCGGCTCGTCCAGTCGTACCCGCCGAGCTCCTGCACCGCGGCGGCCGGCGACGGGGACAGGCTGTCGAGCTGCATCTCGGCCAGGGCGCGGTCGCCGTCGTCGAGGTCGACGTTGCGGGCGAGTTCGCCGCGTTCGGCACGGAGCGCCTGGTCGAGCAGTTCGCGGACCTGCTGCAGGGTGCCGTCGAGGTTGTTCTTCGCGGTGAGTTCCCGCCGCCGTTCCGCGACCTTGCGCGCGAGGTCGTCGAGTCCGCGCTGCGTCCGGCCGCCTCGGCGCAGGAACTCCCGCATGGCGCGTTCCGGTGAGGTGCCGGCCATCACGTCCTGCCCGATGGCGTCGAGCGCTTCGGCGAGGTCGGCGGGTGGCGCGAGCGGATCCGGACCGTCGTGGTACTTCCCGTACAGCGCGGCGGCCCCGTACCGGGTGTCCCGCGTCAGTCGTCGGTTCTGCCTAGCCATAGACGGCTTCGCCCCCGCCGGACTCCTTGCTGATGCGGCGAGCGAGGAAGAGCCCCTCGAGTGCGAGTTCGATCGCGCCCGCACGCTCGCCGTCGTTCGTGGCACCGAGACGCTCGCACACCTGGTCGTACAGGTCGGACTCGCCGATCGACGGCAGCCCCTCGAGGAACGCCCGTGCGCCGACCTGTTCGCCCGTCGTCACCATCGTCCCGCCGTCGAGGGCCTCGACGAGCACCCCGAAGTCGAGTCCGCGGAACCGGGCACGCACCGTCTCGGCCGTGGCGGTCCGCAGCAGGTGCTCGAGGACCTCGTCCGCGCGGTCCTCCTCGCCGTTCTCGAACTCGATCTTGCCGCCGAGCACGTCGACCGCCGTCTCGAGGTCGATCGGTCGCGCGACGGCCTCCGGCTCGCCCTGGCGTGCCGCACGGTGCACGGCCGCCGCGGCCACCGTCTCCGCGCCGGCGATCGCGAACCGGGCGCTGACACCGCTGCGCTGGTCGACCGCGCTCGACCCGCGCAGGGCACGGGTGAAGCGGGCGAGGATCTCGACGATCGCGTCCGGCACCTCGGCGGTGAGCTGCGCCTCCTGCCGGATGACGGCGATCTCGTCCTCGAGCTCGATCGGGTAGTGGGTCCGGATCTCCGCGCCGAAGCGGTCCTTCAACGGCGTGATGATCCGGCCGCGGTTCGTGTAGTCCTCCGGGTTCGCGCTGGCCACCACGAGCACGTCGAGGGGGAGTCGGAGCACGTAGCCACGGATCTGGACGTCGCGTTCCTCCATCACGTTGAGCATCGCGACCTGGATGCGTTCGGCCAGGTCGGGCAGCTCGTTGATCGCGACGATGCCGCGGTGGCCCCGGGGGACGAGTCCGAAGTGGATCGTCTCCGGGTCGCCCAGGCTGCGCCCTTCGGCGACCTTCATCGGGTCGACGTCGCCGATCAGGTCGGCGACGCTCGTGTCCGGCGTCGCGAGCTTCTCGACGTAGCGGTCGTCGCGGTGCCGCCACGAGATCGGCAGGGCGTCACCGAGGTCTTCGGCTCGGCGGGCACTGGCGGTGGTGATGGGCTCGTAGGGGTGCTCGCCGAGTTCGGAGCCGGTGATCACCGGGGTCCACTCGTCGAGCAGGCCCTGCAGGGTGCGGAGCAGGCGGGTCTTGCCCTGGCCGCGCTCGCCGAGCAGGACGACGTCGTGTCCGGCGATCAGGGCTCGTTCGAGTTGCGGGATCACGGTCGTCTCGAACCCGTGCAGGCCGGGCCAGGGGTCGTCTCCCGCGCGCAGCGCGGTGAGCAGGTTGTCGCGGATCTCGGCGCGGACCGTCTTCTGGACGTGACCAGAAGTGCGGAGCTCGCCGACCGTGCGGATGTCGGGTCGGGTCACGTTCTGGACGTTACGCCGTTGCGGACGGGAGGCGCGGGGGGCCCGGGGCCCCCCCCCCCCCCCCCCCGGGGGGGGGGCGCCCCCCCCGGGGGGGGCGCGGCCCGGCCCACGCGCGGGCCCGGGGGGGGGGCGGCGGG
>NZ_JBIYED010000009.1:0-97252 GCF_044909335.1 Curtobacterium sp. AB7
GCATCATCGTTCGACTTGCATGTGTTAAGCACGCCGCCAGCGTTCGTCCTGAGCCAGGATCAAACTCTCCGTAAAAAAATACAGACCCAACACCCCAAAGGGCATTAGACCGAGTTGATTCTGACTGTTGACTGTCAACTGACAATCTTCAATCCAAAAGGAATTGCATCATGACCCAGTCAGCAAGCCGACCAGGCACGAGGTCAATCAATAAATTGGCATTGACAATGTGCACGCTGTTGAGTTCTCAAGAACCAGACGCACTCGCTCTTCGGCTCAGGTTCGAGCTCCAGCCACGAGGCTTGTGTACTTGGCTTGCCACCGGCGTGTCGTCGGACCCGGAGGTCCTGTGGCTCATCCCCGAGGGGGGAGAACCGGTGGGCTTGTCATCCTAAGCGTCGAAGCGATCGAGCACAAGGCCAGATCTGATCTTCAGTGGAGGATGGTCCCGCTTGAGGGCCGACGTGCTCTGGGCTTTCGCTCCAGCCGCTCCGCCGCACCTTTGGGGTGACGAGTAGGAACTTTACGCAGGGCTGGGCGAGTGTGCCAAGCCAGGCCCGATCCCGGGCGTGTCGCGTTGTGCAACACGCGTCGCCCAGGTGCCGGCGCGATCAGGCCAGCGTCACACCGGCGAGGGTCTTCTTGCCGCGGCGGAGCACGAGGACTCCCCCGGGCAGGGCGAGGTCCGACAGCGGTGCGGTGGCGTCCTCGGCCCGGACGTTGTTCACGTACACGCCGCCCTGGTCGATCGCCCGCCGGGCTTCACCGAGGGACTTCACGAGCTCGGTCTCCACGAGAGCCCGGGCCACGTCGGCGCCGGCCTCGATCGTGACCGAACCCGGCAGCTCCGCGATCGCCGACCGCAGGGTGACCGGGTCGAGGGCACCGAGGTCGCCGTTGCCGAACAGTGCGGCCGCAGCGTCGATCGCGGCCTCGGTGGCGTCGACCCCGTGCACGAGCGAGGTGACCTCGAACGCGAGGGTCCGCTGCGCTTCGCGTCGGAACGGTTCGTCGGCGACCGCCTGCTCGAGTCGCTCGATCTCGGCACGGGACAGGAACGTGAACTCCCGCAGGCGGGCGATCACGTCGGCATCGGCCGTGTTGAGCCAGAACTGGTACAGCGCGTACGGCGACGTCATCTCGGCGTCGAGCCAGATCGCGTTGCCCTCGCTCTTGCCGAACTTCGTGCCGTCCGAGTTCGTGATCAAGGGTGTCCCGAGCGCGTGCACCGTCGCCCCCTCGGCACGACGGATGAGCTCCGTCCCCGAGGTCAGGTTGCCCCACTGGTCCGAGCCACCCGTCTGCAGCGTGCAGCCGTACTGCCGGAAGAGCTCGCGGTAGTCGAGGCCCTGCAGGATCTGGTAGCTGAACTCGGTGTAGCTGATGCCTGCGTCCGAGTTCAGCCGCGCGGCGACGGCGTCCTTCTTGAGCATCGAGTTCACCCGGAAGTACTTGCCGACGTCTCGCAGGAAGTCGATGGCGGACATCGGTGACGTCCAGTCCAGGTTGTTCACCAGCCGGACGCCGTTGTCACCGTCCGGACTGAGGAACCGCGACACCTGTCCCTGCAGACGCGCCACCCACTCGGCGACGGTCTCGCGGGTGTTCAGCGTGCGCTCCGCCGTCGGACGCGGGTCGCCGATGAGCCCCGTCGATCCCCCGACGAGCGCCAGCGGCTTGTGTCCGGCGAGCTGCAACCGACGCATGGTCAGGAGCTGCAGCAGGTTGCCGCAGTGCAACGACGGCGCCGTGGGGTCGAAGCCGCAGTAGTACGTGATCGGATCACCGTCGAGGGCCTCTTGGAGTGCGGTCTCGTCGGTCGAGACCTGCACCAGACCGCGCCAGCGCAGTTCGTCCCACACCGAGGCGAAGGTGGGGTCGTTCTGCTGGCGCGTCAGGACGTCTTGAGCGGTATCACTGGACACCCCGCCATCGTAGCGGCGGCGCACAACCGACAGCGCGTCGTCGACCGGGAGGCCCGTGGTGCGTCTGGGCCCACGCCGCCGGTTCCGGCGCGACGCGCCAGCGGCGGGCCGGCCGTGCCGGTGGGGATCAGTCGAGGGCACCCTTGTGCCGCCGGTACGTCGAGACCGTCGGGTCGCCCGTCAACCAGAAGCGCCAGGGGTACCGCGCACCGCCGGCGATGCCGCCGACACCGGTGCGCGGTCCGCGCGAGATGCGCGGGACCGGACCCGTCCCACCGGGGCCGGGTGTGGTCTCGGTCAGGAGTTCCTCGACGACGCGGGCCGGCGGGGCGGAGGCGAGCCGCGCCTCCAGGCCGGGTGGCAACGTGAGCACGAACGGACCGGACCCGTCGAGCAGCGAGGTGCCGTCGTCCTGTCCGAGCACCGCGCCGAGGGCACCACCGAGGTTGCCGGGGCCACGCGCCAACGCGACGTCGGCGACCGACGGTCCACGTCGTTCGCGTGCGGTGTCGGCGCCCTCGATCACCTGCGCACCGCGGAGCAGGGAACCGGAGGAGGTGCCGGCCGGCGCGCTCACGACGTTGACGCAGGTGTGGATGCCGTACGAGCGGTACGCGTACAGGGTGCCCGGCGACCCGAACAGGTGGCGGTTGCGCTCGGTCTGGCCGCGGTGGCCGTGCGAGCCGGGGTCGGTGGGGCCGAAGTAGGCCTCGACCTCGGTGATGCGCAGGGTCACTCCACGGCCCGTGATCGTCGCACCGAGCAGCGCCGGGGCGATGCGCGGCGCCGGCTCGGCGAGCATCGCGAGCAGCCCCTCGGTCATCGCGTGAAGGGTGCGCCCTCGGCGAGGTCGTGGACGCGACGCGTGACGGACGCCAGCTGCTCGGCCACTCGGTCTGGAGCGGTCCCGCCGACACCCGAGCGGGACGCGACGCTGCCCTCGATCGTGAGCACGGCACGGACCCCGGGGGTCAGGTGCTCGGAGACCGACCGGTACTCGTCGTCGGTCGGGTCGTCGAGCTCGATGCCGCGCTGCTCGCAGTACCGGACCAACGCGCCGGACACCTCGTGCGCGTCACGGAACGGGACTCCCTGGCGGACCAGCCACTCGGCTACGTCGGTCGCGAGCGAGAAGCCCTGCGGCGCGAGCTCGGCCATCCGGTCCGTGTCGAACGTGAGCGTCGCGATCATGCCGGTGAAGGCGGGCAGCAGGACCTCGAGCGTGGCGACCGAGTCGAAGACGGGCTCCTTGTCCTCCTGCAGGTCGCGGTTGTAGGCGAGCGGCAGACTCTTCAGGGTCGCGAGCAGGCCCGTCAGGTTGCCGATCAGACGACCGGACTTGCCGCGCGCGAGCTCGGCGATGTCCGGGTTCTTCTTCTGCGGCATGATGCTCGAGCCGGTCGAGAACGCGTCGTGGAGCCGGACGAAGCCGAACTCCTTCGTGTTCCAGAGGATGACCTCCTCCGACAGCCGCGAGACGTCGATGCCGATCTGCGCGAGCACGAACGCGAACTCGGCGACGACGTCGCGGGCGGCCGTGGCGTCGATCGAGTTGTCGGCCGGGCGGTCGAACCCGAGCTCCGCGGCGATCGCGGCGGGGTCGAGGCCGAGCGAGCTGCCGGCGAGCGCACCGGCGCCGTACGGGCTCACGCTCGCGCGGCCCGCCCAGTCGCGGAGGCGCTCGAGGTCGCGGACCAACGGCCACGCGTGCGCCAGCAGGTGGTGCGCGAGGAGGACGGGCTGCGCGTGCTGCAGGTGCGTGCGACCCGGCATGATCGCGGCCGGGTGCTCGTTGGCCTGCTGGGTGATCGCGTCGACCAGGTCGATCACGAGTCGGCCGATGCGCCGCCCGTGGTCGAGCATGTGCATCCGCCCGAGCGTCGCGATCTGGTCGTTGCGGCTGCGGCCGGCGCGGAGCTTGCCGCCGAGTTCCGGACCGAGGTCGGCGATGAGGAGGCGCTCGAGGGCGCCGTGGACGTCCTCGTCGGACGCATCGGGCTGCAGCGTGCCGTCGGCGTGCGCGGCCTCGAGCCGGTCGAGTCCGGCGAGCATGCGCTCGAGCTCGTCCGCCGTCAGGTACCCGGCCGTGTGCAGTGCCCGGGCGTGCGCGCGGGAGCCGGCGATGTCGTACGGGGCGAGCTGCCAGTCGAAGTGCGTCGACTTCGACAGCGCTGCCAGGGCCGCACTCGGGCCGTCGGCGAAGCGGGCGCCCCAGAGGGCTCCGGTGTTGGTGGCGTCGGTCTTCTCGTCGGTCATGTCGTCCTGCGTCGTTGTCGTTGGGCCGGGTGGCGGCGGTGTGTCGTCCGCCGGGTGGCGTGCTGTCAGTTCGCCGCGTCGCGGCGGGCGGAGATCTTGCTGGGGAGCGACCAGAGTTCGGTGAAGCCCTTCGAGAGGGACTGGTCGAACGTGTCGCCGGTGTCGTAGGTGGCGAGGTCGAAGTCGTACAGGCTCTGCTCCGAGCGACGGCCGGTGACCGTCGCGCGACCGCCGTGCAGCTGGAGGCGGACGTCGCCGGAGACGTGCTGCTGGGTGTGGTCGACGAAGGCGTCGAGGCTGCGCTTCAGCCCGCCGAACCACAGGCCGTCGTAGACCAGGTCGGCCCACTCCGACTCGACACCGCGCTTGTAGCGGTTCACGTCCCGCTCGAGGGTGAGGCGCTCGAGCTCCTCGTGCGCCGTGATGAGCGCGATCGCCGCCGGGGCCTCGTACACCTCGCGCGACTTGATGCCGACGAGACGGTCCTCGACGACGTCGATCCGACCGACGCCGTGCTTGCCGGACACGGCGTTCAGCTCCTGCACGATCCGCAGCACGCTGAAGCGCTGCCCGTCGAGCGCCACCGGGACGCCGCGCTCGAACGTGATGGTCACCTCGTCCGGGTCGCGCGGGACGGCGGGGTCCTGGGTGTAGGCGTAGAGGTCCTCGGTCGGGGCGTTCCACGGGTCTTCGAGGAAACCCGTCTCGACCGCGCGGCCCCACACGTTCTGGTCGATCGAGAACGGCGACCGCTGTGACTGCTGGATCGGCAGGGCGTGCTGCTCGGCGTACGCGATCGCCTTGTCACGGGTCAGGGCGAGGTCACGCACCGGAGCCACGCTGCGCAGGTCCGGGGCGATCGCCGCGACCGCTGCCTCGAAGCGGACCTGGTCGTTGCCCTTGCCGGTGCAGCCGTGCGCCACGCTGTCGGCGCCGAGCTGCTTCGCCGTCAGCGCGAGGTGCTTCGCGATGAGCGGGCGGCTCAGCGCCGACACCAGCGGGTAGCGCTTCTGGTAGAGCGCGTTGGCCTTGAGGGCCGGCACGATGTACTCGTCGGCGTACTCGTCCTTGGCGTCGACCACGATCGACTCGACGGCCCCGCAGTCGAGCGCGCGCTGTCGGATCGCGTCGAGGTCCTCGCCGCCCTGGCCGACGTCGACCGCGAGTGCCACCACCTCCTTGCCGGTGGCGTCACGCAGCCAGCCGATCCCGACGGAGGTGTCGAGGCCGCCGGAGTAGGCGAGGACGACGCGGTCAGCCATGCGGTGCGCCTACGCGGTCGCCGCGGCGGTCGCAGCGGTCGCGGTGTTCGCGCTGTTCGCGCCGTTCGCGCCGTTCGCGCCGTTCGCGCCGTTCGCGCCGTGCGCGCCGTTCGCGGCGAGGAGCCAGGCCAGCAGCGCTTTCTGGGCGTGCAGACGGTTCTCCGCCTCGTCCCAGATGATGCTGCGCGGCCCGTCGATGACGTCGGCGGTCACCTCGTAGCCACGGTCGGCGGGCAGGCAGTGCATGAACACCGCGTCGTCGGCAGCGTGCGCCATCAGTGCGTCGTCCACGCGGTACCCCGAGAAGGTGTCGAGGCGCGACTGCTTCTCGGACTCCTTGCCCATCGAGACCCACGTGTCGGTGACCACGACGTCGGCGCCGGCGACCGCTGCCACCGGGTCGGTGACGACGAGGACGGAGCCGCCGGTCTCGGCCGAACGGTGCTCGGCGTCGGTGACGACCTGCGGGGACGGCGAGAACTCGGCGGGAGCCGCGACGCGGACGTGCATGCCCGCGGTCGCACCGGCGAGCAGGTACGACTGCGCCATGTTGCTCGCGCCGTCGCCGATGAACGCCACGGTCTGGCCCGCCAGCGTCCCGCGGTGCTCGCGGATGGTGAGCAGGTCGGCGAGCAGCTGGCACGGGTGGAAGTCGTCGGACAGCGCGTTGACCACGGGGACGGTCGTGTCGGCGGCCATCTCTTCGAGACCGGCCTGACCGTAGGTGCGCCAGACGATCGCGGACACCATGCGCTCGAGCACGCGGGCGGTGTCCGACGGGGTCTCCTTGCCGCCGAGCTGGCTGTTCGCCGTCGAGATGATGAGCGGGCTGCCGCCCAGGTCGGAGATGCCGACGTGGAACGACACCCGGGTGCGGGTCGACGACTTGTCGAAGATGACCGCGACACTCTGCGGGCCGGCGAGGGGCTTCGCACCCCAGCGGTCGGCCTTCATCTGGTCGGCGATGTCGAGGATCGCGGACTGCTCGGCCTGGCTGAGGTCGTCGTCCCGGAGGAAGTGGCGGGTCATGCGGAGGTCTCCTGGGTAGCGGTGCCCTGCTCGGCAGCGACGGCCGCGAGGCTCTGGGCGAGGATCGACACGAACTCGTCGATCTCGGCGTCGGACACGATGAGCGGCGGCGCGAGGCGCAGGCTCGACTCGTTCGGTGCGTTGATGATGAGGCCGCGCTCGAGGGCGGCGGCGTTCACCGCGGCCGCGATCGGGCCGGTGAGCCCGACGCCGATGAGCAGGCCGGTGCCGCGGACCTCTTCGACGAGCGGCGAGCCGATGCCGGCGATGCCGGCCCGGATCCGCTCGCCCTTGACCACGGCGGCCGCGACGAGGTCGGCACGCTCGATCTCGGCGAGGACCGCGTTCGCCACGCGGGTGCCGAGCGGGTTGCCGCCGAAGGTCGAACCGTGCTGACCGGCCGAGAACAGGTCGGACGCCCACCCGAAGGTCACGAGCGCACCGATCGGGAAGCCGCCGGCGATGCCCTTGGCCACCGTGACGGCGTCGGGGGTGAAGCCGTGGCCCTGGTAGGTGAACCAGTTGCCCGTCCGGCCGACGCCGGTCTGGATCTCGTCGAGGATCAGCAGCGCACCGTGCTCCTCGGTCAGCCGGCGCGCGGCGAGCAGGAACCCCTCGGGCAGGTCGACGACGCCGGCCTCGCCCTTGATCGGCTCGATGACGATCGCTGCGACCGTGTCGTCGATGGACGCCTCGAGCGCTGCGACGGTGGAGTCGATGTGCTCGACCCCCGGGATCATCGGCAGGAAGTCCTGCTGCAGCGCGGGCTTGCCGGTGAGCGCGAGTGCACCCATCGTCCGGCCGTGGAACCCCTGCTTCAGCGCGAGGATGCGGGTCTTCTGCCCGTCGGCGCCCTTGTTCAGGCGCGCGAGCTTGAACGCGGCCTCGTTCGCCTCGGCACCAGAGTTGCCGAAGTACACCCGCCCGGCGTCGCCCGCACCGGTGATGCGCTTGAGACGCTCCGCCAGCTCGAGCTGGGGCGGCGTCGCGAAGTAGTTCGACACGTGCACGAGCTTCGCGGCCTGGTCGGCGATCGCCTCGACCAGGACGGGGTGCGCGTGGCCGAGCGAGTTCACGGCGATGCCCGCCAGGAAGTCGAGGTACTCGTTGCCCTCGACGTCCCAGACACGGCAGCCCTGTCCGCGCTCGAGCATGATCTTCGGCGGGGTCAGGGATCGCATGAGCGACGCCCCGAACCGGTCGTTCCAGGTCTCGGTCTGCGTCTCGCTGCTCACGGCTGCTGCCCCTTCTCGGTCGTGCTGGCCACGTGTTGGCCGGTACTGGTGCTCGTCGACGGTGCTGCGACGCGTCGGCCGATCTCGGCGTGGGTCATCTGGTTCTCGGTGCGTCGGCTCGGGTCCGGGATCACCTCGGTGCCCGCACCACGCAGGGTGAAGACCTCGAGCAGGATCGAGTGCGGGATCCGGCCGTCGATGATCGTCGCCCCGCCGACCCCGCCGACCACGGCGTCGAGGCACGCGGTCATCTTCGGGATCATGCCCGACTCGAGGGACGGCAGGAGCTCGCGGAGCTCCTCGACCGCGATGAGGTCGACGAGCGAGTCGCGGTCCGGCCAGTTGCGGTACAGGCCGGGGACGTCGGTGAGCATGATGAGCTTCGACGCACGCAGTGCGATCGCCAGGGCACCCGCGGCTGCGTCGGCGTTCACGTTGAGCGCCTGGTCCGGGTGGGCGTCGTCGATCGCGATGCTCGACACCACCGGGATGCGGCCGGCCTCGATCGCGGCGAGTACCCCTGACGGGTCGACGTGGGTGATGTCACCGACGTGCCCGAGGTCGTACTCCTGCCCGTCGACGACCACGCCCTTCTGCTCACCGGTGAACAGGGACCCACCGTCGCCGAACACGCCGACGGCCAGGCCTTCGCCGTGCTCGTTCATCAGGTCGACGATCTCGCGGTTGACCTCGCCCGCCAGGACGTCGCGGACGACGGAGATCGCCTCGGTCGTGGTGACGCGGTAACCGCCGCGGAACTCGGACTCGATGCCCTGTTCCTTGAGCGCGGCCGAGATCTGCGGACCCCCGCCGTGCACGACGACGGGGTGCAGCCCGGCGTAGCGGAGGTAGACCATGTCCTCGGCGAACGCACGCTTGAGGTCCTCGTTCACCATCGCGTTGCCGCCGAACTTGACGACGACGACCTTGCCGGAGAACCGCTTGAGCCACGGCAGGGACTCGATCAGGGTCGCGGCCTTGACGGCCGCGAACTCGTGCTCTTCTTCCTTCGTGAGGGGTGTCCCGGCCCCTTCGGTGTCGTTCGCCATCAGCTGGAGTACGCGCTGTTCTCGTGCACGTAGTCGTGCGTGAGGTCGTTGGTCAGGATCGTCGCCGAGTGCGTCCCGACGCCGAGGTCGATGCGCACGTGGGTGTCCCGCGGTGTCAGGTCGACGGTGTCGCTCGGCTGGTCTGGGGCGCCGGCGTGGCAGACCCGGACACCGTTCATGCTGACGTCGACCGCGTACGGGTCGAAGTCGGCGTCCGTGGTGCCGATGGCAGCGAGGACCCGACCCCAGTTCGGGTCGTTGCCGAAGACTGCCGCCTTGAACAGGTTGTTGCGCGCCACACTCCGGCCGACGGTGACGGCGTCGTCCTCGGTCGCGGCGTGCACGACCTCGATCGCGATGTCGTGGCTGGCGCCCTCGGCGTCCTGCTGCAGCTGGCGGGCCAGGTCGGCGCAGACCGCGGTCAGGGCTTCCTGGAAGTCGCCGACCTCGGGCGTCACCCCGCTCGCACCCGACGACAGCAGCACGACGGTGTCGTTCGTCGACATGCAGCCGTCCGAGTCGACGCGGTCGAAGGTGATGCGGGTGGCCGCGCGGAGGGCCTGGTCGAGCTGGTCCGGGGTCTGCACGGCGTCGGTGGTGATCACGACGAGCATCGTCGCGAGCCCGGGTGCGAGCATGCCGGCACCCTTCGCCATGCCGCCGACGGTCCAGCCGTCCTCGGTCACCACGGACTGCTTCGCCCTGGTGTCGGTCGTCATGATGGCCGTGGCCGCGTCCGGGCCGCCGTCGGCGCTCAGTGCGGTGCTCGCCAGGTCGACCCCGCGCAGCACGTTGTCGCGGAACGTCTGGTCACCGACCCCGATGAGACCGGTGGAGCAGACGACGACGTCGCCCGCGCCGATGCCGAGGGCGTCGCCCACCGCTTCGGCGGTCAGGTGCGTGGTCTGGAAGCCGAAGGGGCCCGTGAAGCAGTTGGCGCCGCCCGAGTTCAACACGACGGCGCGCGCGACGCCGTCACCGACGACCTGGCGGGACCAGATCACCGGGTGCGCCTGCGCGCGGTTGCTGGTGAAGACGGCGGCCACGGCTGCGTCGGGCCCGTCGTTGACGACGAGTGCCACGTCCGGCTTGCCGCTGGTCTTCAGGCCGGCGGTCACGCCGGCAGCGCGGAAACCCGCTGCCGCGGTGACGCCCTGGAGGCCCGGTTCGCCCTGGGTGGGCTTGCTCACGTCGGTGAGGTCGGTCACGGTGCGACTCCGTCCACGCTGAGGCCCAGGGTCTCCGGCAGACCCAGGGCGATGTTGGTCGACTGGACGGCGGCACCCGCCGTGCCCTTCGCGAGGTTGTCGAGTGCCGTCACGGCGACGACGCGGCCTGCGGCCTCGTCGACCGCGATGCCGACGAGCGCGGTGTTCGCGCCGATGGTGTCCGCGACCCGGGGGAACTCGCCCTCGGGCAACAGGTGCACGAACGGCTCGTCGGCGTAGGCCTGCTCCCAGGCGAGCCGCACGTCGCGGGCGCTGACACCCGGGGTGATCTTGGCCGTCGTCGTCGCGAGGATGCCCCGCGACATCGGGACGAGCACGGGCGTGAACGAGATCGTCACGTCGGCAGCACCCGCGACGACCAGGTTCTGCTGGATCTCCGGGACGTGCCGGTGCGTGCCGCCCACCGCGTAGGCGCTGGCGGAGCCCATGATCTCGGACGCCAGGTAGGTGTTGGCGAGCTTCTTGCCGGCACCGCTCGGGCCGACGCTCAGCACCGCGACGATGTCGTCCGACTCGACGAGCCCGGCCTGGATGCCCGGCTGGATGCCGAGCGTCACCGCGGTGACGTTGCACCCGGGGACCGCGATCCGCTTGGTGCCGACCAGGGCCGAACGCTGCTTGCCCTGCGACGCGATGTCCTCGACCTCGCGCCACTCGTCGGCCGAACCCGGGGTCGGGGCGGCGAGCAGGAGCTCGGGCAGGCCGTAGGTCCAGGCGCCGTGGTAGTCGCCACCGTAGAACCGAGCCCAGGCCGCGGGGTCCGTCAGCCGGTGGTCCGCGCCGCAGTCCACCACGAGTGCGTCGTCGCCGAGCTCCTCGGTGATCGCCCCCGACTGACCGTGCGGCAGCGCCAGGAACACGACGTCGTGCCCTCGGAGCGTCTCGGCCGTCGTCTTCTCGAGGGTCAGGTGCGACAGCGAACGGAGGTGCGGCTGCGTCGCGATCAACGGCTGTCCGGCGTTCGAGAACGCCGTCACCGTCCTGACGTCGAACTCGGGATGGGCGGAGAGCACGCGCAGGAGCTCACCACCCGCGTAGCCGGAGGCTCCCGCCACGGCGACGGATACGGACATGGGATTCCACCTTTGGTCGGACTGGTCGTCGAGAGAGTCGGAGGCGGCGACCCCGGGCGGTGCTGATCCCGTCGTGGATCAGTCGCGCAGGGTCGCCCCGAATCGCTCGCCGGCACGTCGGACTGCGCCGTCGCGGGCCTCGGTGGCCTCGGCAGCGGTCAGCGTGCGGTCCGTGGCACGGAAGCGCAGGGCGAACGTCAGGGACTTCTGTCCCTCGTCCACGCCGGAGCCCCGGTAGTCATCCACGAGCCGAGCATACTCCAACAGGTCTCCGGCACCAGAGCGGACCGCATCCAACACGTCACCGGCCGGCACCCCGGCGTCGACGACCAGGGACAGGTCCTGCGTCGCCGCCGGGTACGACACGATCGGCGCGACCGCGACGAGGTCGGGGGCCGCGGCCACCATGGCGTCGAGGTCGAGCTCGACCACGGCCACCACGCGGGGCAGCACCGCGGCGGCGGACAGCTCCGGCAGGAGTTCGCCGGCGACACCCACGACGGTGTCGCCCACGAGCAGCGATGCCGCGCGGCCCGGGTGCAGGGACGGGTGGGTGGTCTGTGCGACGCGCAGTTCCACGCCGACGGCCCACGCGACCTGGCGAGCCGCGTCGATCGCATCGGCGATGCCGTACTGCTCGGCCGCGACGCCCGCCTGCTTGCCGACGCGGTTGCCGGTGAGCAGGGCGGACACGTGGAACGGCTGTGCGGGCAGGGACGCGTCGAGCGCCGCGAGCGTCGCGCGGTCGGGCAGCGCGGCACCGGCCGGGACCTCGTCGGTGCCGAGCGTCACGCCCGTCACCGGCAGGAACACCCGCGAGGTCTCGTAGAGCGCGACATCGAGCAGGCCGCGCGACACGTTGCGACGGGCCGCGTCCACGAGGGCCGGCACACCACTGCGGCGGAGCAGGTTCTGCTCGCTGTCGAGGGCGTTGGCGAGGACGACGCTCGGGCCGCCATCCGGGTCGATCCCCGGGTAGGCGTCCTGCGTCGCGGCGGAGACGAACGGCGCCGTCACCGCTTCGACCAGCCCCGCGGCGGCGAGGGCCGCGGAGACCCGACGGCGCGCCTGCTGGTGCGGAGTGAGTCCGCGTCCGGGCGGGGCGACGGGGAGCACGCTCGGGATGCGGTCGTACCCGACGATCCGCGCGACCTCTTCGACCAAGGTGGTGTCGTCGGTCAGGTCGGGACGCCAGGTCGGCGGGGTGACGGCGAGCTGCGAACCGTCGACCTGCACCGTCGCGCCGATCGCACGGAGGGTGTCCACGACCTCGGCGTCGGTGTAGTCCACGCCGATGAGCTCGGCCGGACGCGAGGTCCGCATGGCGACCGTCGCACGGGGCTCGGTGTCGACGAGCGTGGAACCGAGGGCGTCGGCCGTGCCGCCGGCCAGCTCGACGAGGAGGTCGACGGCGCGGTTCGCAGCAGCCTCGGCCACGAGCGGGTCGACGCCGCGCTCGAACCGACGGGAGGCCTCGCTCGGCAGCTTGTGGCGGCGAGCGGTCCGCGCGATCGAGACCTGGTCGAAGCCGGCTGCCTCGATCAGGACGTCGGTCGTGCTCGCCGAGATCTCGGTCCGGGCACCGCCCATCACGCCGGCGAGTCCGACGGGGCCGTCGTCGTCGGTGATGACGAGGTCCTCGGGGTCGAGCTTCCGCACGGCGCCGTCGAGGGTCTCGAGCGTCTCGCCGACAGCTGCACGACGGACACCCAGGCCACCGCGCACGGTCGACAGGTCGTAGCCGTGCAGCGGCTGGCCGAGCTCGAACATGACGTAGTTCGTGATGTCGACCGGCAGCGAGATCGAGCGGACGCCTGCCAGGGCGAGACGCGACACCATCCAGGCCGGTGTCTTCGCCGTGGGGTCGATACCACGGACGACGCGGGTGACGAAGGTGCTCGCGCCCACGCGACCACGGATCGGGGCCCGGTCGTCGATCGTCACCGAGAAGCCCTCGGCCGCGCGGGGTGCGACGCGGTCGACGGGGTCGTGGAAGCTCGCGCCGGTGGCGTGGGCGTACTCACGCGCGACACCGCGCATGCTCAGCACGTACCCGCGGTCCGGCGTGACGTTGATCTCGACCGCCGCGTCGTCGAGGCCGAGGAGCGCGATGGCGTCCTGGCCGACGTCGGGCTCCATGTCGAGGTCGGCGAAGCGGAGGATGCCCTCGTGCTCGTCGCCGAGACCGAGCTCGCGTGCCGAGGCGATCATGCCGTCGGAGACGTGGCCGTAGGTCTTGCGGGCCGCGATCGGGAACGGTCCGGGCAGCACGGCACCGGGCAGCGTCACGACGACGAGGTCGCCCACGTCGAAGTTGTGCGCACCGCAGACGATGCCGCGGGGCTCGGGCTCGCCGACGTCCACCTGGCACCAGTTGATCGTCTTGCCGTTCTTCTGCGGCTCGGGGACGCGCTCGAGCACCCGGCCGACCACGACGGGGCCGGTCAGGTCGAACGTGTGGACGTCCTCTTCCTCGAAGCCGACCGACACGAGCGCCGCGTGGACGTGCTCGAGGGTGACGTCCTCGGGGAGGTCGACGGACTCGCCGAGCCAGCGGAGTGGGACGCGCATCAGACCACCGTTCCGAACTGCTGCGAGAAGCGGATGTCGCCCTCGAGGAAGTCACGCATGTCGTTCAGGCCGTTGCGGAACTGCAGCGTCCGCTCGATGCCCATGCCGAAGGCGAAGCCTTGGTACTCGTCCGGGTCGATGCCGGCGGCACGCAGGACGTTCGGGTTGACCATGCCGCAGCCGCCCCACTCGACCCACCGGGCGCCGCCCTTGGCGTTCGGCTGCCAGACGTCCATCTCGGCGCTGGGCTCGGTGAACGGGAAGTAGTTCGGGCGCAGACGGATCTGCGCCTCGGCGCCGAAGACCTGGCGGGCGAAGTGCTCGAGCGTGCCGCGCAGGTGTGCCATCGTCAGGCCCTTGTCGATCGCGATGCCCTCGACCTGGGTGAAGACCGGCAGGTGCGTGGCGTCGAGCTCGTCGGCGCGGTACACACGGCCCGGGGCGATGACGTAGAGCGGGAGGTCGCGGGACAGCAGTGACCGCACCTGCACGGGCGACGTGTGGGTGCGCATGACCAGGTGGCGGTCGACGGGCTCGACGAAGATCGTGTCCGCCATGGCCCGGGCCGGGTGGTCCTGGTCGAAGTTCAGGGCGTCGAAGTTGAACCACTCGTGCTCGAGCTCGGGCCCCTCTGCCACTTCCCACCCCATGCCGACGAAGATGTCCGCGACGGCTTCGTTGAGCAGCGAGAGCGGGTGGCGCGAGCCGGTCGGGCGGTGGGTCGGCAACGCGGTGACGTCGACACGCTCGGCCTCGAGCCGCGCGCGCTCTTCCGCCACGGCGAGGACCGACTCCTGCTCCGCGATCGCCGCGTTCAGCCGCCCGCGGGCCTGACCGACGAGCTTGCCGGCCGCGGCCTTCTGCTCCGGCGGCACGCTGCGCATCGACGCGTTCATCCGAGCCAGCGGCGACTGCTCACCGGTGTGCTCGGCCCTGGCCTGCTTCAGTTCGGCGACCGTCGTCGTGGCGCGGACGGCGGCGAGTGCTGCGTCCACGGCGTCGGCGACGGCCGATTCGCTGATCTCGAGAGGTTCTGACACGAGACCCAAGCCTACCGGCCGACGGGATACCACCCGCCTGCACCGGTCGGACTGGGCCCACGCGGGCCGGTCCCGGCGCGCCGCGGAGCCTGCGGAGCGGCGTGACGGCCGAGCCCGTGGGGAGGGAGGAACGTCAGCTCCGGAGTGCGAACGCCGACTCGTACAGGCAGACCGATGCCGCCGTCGCCAGGTTCATCGACTCCGCCTGGCCGTAGATCGGCACCTTCACCGCACGGTCGACGAGCGCGAGGTCCTCGGTGGTGAGCCCACGGGCCTCGTTGCCGAACACCCACGCGGTCGGACCGTCGAGCATGCCCTCGGCCCGGACCACCGGCAGGTCGTCGCCCGAGACGTCGGCCGCGAGCACGGTGTACCCGAGTGCCTTCGCCCGTGCGATCGTGTCGGCCAGGGTCACGCCGACCGACACCGGCACGTGGAACAGCGAGCCCGTGGTCGACCGGACGACCTTCGGGTTGTACGGGTCCACCGACCGACCGGTGAGGACCACCGCGTCGGCGCCGGCGGAGTCGGCGGCGCGGATGATCGTGCCGGCGTTCCCCGGGTCCCGCACCTCTTCGAGGATGGCGACCAGACCCGGCAACGCGGCCGGCTCGTCGGCGTCCCCACGGGCCTCCAGGTCGACGGCAACAGCAGCGTCACCGACGCGACGGTCCGGGAAGACGTCCTTGACCGACGTCGGGAACTGCTGGCAGACGGCGACGACGCCCTGCGGCGTCACGGTGTCGGCCATCGCGTCGAGGACCTGCTCCGTCACGAACCAGGTGTCGACCGGCGCGTCGTCGAGCCCGTAGCGGGCTGCGGCCGTCGGCGTCACGTAGAGCTCGCGCAGGAGCTCCGGGGCGTACTCGAGTGCTTCACGCACCGCCTGCGGCCCCTCCAGCAGGAAGAGGCCCGTTTCGGCACGGACGTCCTTCTTCGACAGGGCCGCGACGGCCTTCACGCGTCCGGCACGGGGGTTCTCGAGGAGTTCGCTCACGACCCAAGTCTAGGAACGACGAAACCCCCGCCGTGCGGCGGGGGTTTCGCGAGCAGAAGAACTGACTACGCAGCCTTCGGGGCCGAGGTGTCGGCCGGGAGGGCCTTCTTCGCGGTCTCGACGAGCGCGGTGAAGGTCTCGGGGTTGTTCACTGCGAGGTCGGCGAGGATGCGACGGTCGACCTCGACACCGGCCAGACCCAGACCCTGGATCAGACGGTTGTAGGTCAGGCCGTTCGCACGGGACGCAGCGTTGATGCGCTGGATCCACAGGCGACGGAACTCGCCCTTCTTCGCGTGACGGTCGCGGTACGCGTAGACCAGGGAGTGGGTGACCTGCTCCTTGGCCTTGCGGTACAGACGCGAACGCTGGCCGCGGTAACCCTCGGCGCGCTCGAGGATGACGCGGCGCTTCTTGGCGGCGTTGACCGCTCTCTTTACTCGTGCCATTGCACTATTCCTTTACGATCTGCGGGGCTCAGTGGCCGAGGAGCTTCTTGACGTTCTTCGCGTCTGCCTTGGAGAGGACCTGGTCCTCGTTCAGGCGGGCCTTGCGCTTGGAGCTCTTGACCTCGAGGTTGTGACGCATACCGGCCTGCTGCTTCATGACCTTGCCGGTACCGGTGATCTTGAAGCGCTTCTTCGACCCGGAGTGGGTCTTCTGCTTGGGCATGGTGGTGCCTTTCCGTGGGGTGGATGGGAGCCGCGTCGTTGCGGGGTCGGTCTGGGTGACCTACTCGGCGGGAGCGTCGCTCTTGGCCGGTGCCGTGTCCTGCGCGGGGGCCTCGGCCGGGGCCTCGGTCTCCGAGTGGTCCTTCGCGGCGTGCTCGGTGGCACGACGCTCGGCCTTCTGTGCAGCGCGCTTCGCGTTCTGCTCGCCCTTGACGTCGGACTTGTTCTTCAGGGGGGCGATGATCATCGTCATGTTGCGGCCGTCCTGGGTGGGACGGGACTCGACGACGCCGAACTCGGCGATCTCCTCCGCGAACTTGTGGAGGAGACGGACACCCTGCTCCGGACGCGACTGCTCGCGGCCACGGAAGAGGATCATCGCCTTCACCTTGTCGCCACCGAGGAGGAACCCCTCGGCGCGCTTGCGCTTCGTCTCGTAGTCGTGCACGTCGATCTTCAGGCGGAAACGGACCTCTTTCAGGTCTGTGTTCACCTGGTTGCGACGGGCTTCCTTGGCCTTCTGAGCGGCTTCGTACTTGAACTTGCCGTAGTCCATGATCTTGGCCACGGGCGGCTTCGAGTTCGGCGCGACCTCGACCAGATCCAGTTCGGCTTCCTGCGCGAGGCGCAGTGCCATGGCGATCGGGACAACGCCGACCTGCTCACCCTGCGGGCCGACGAGTCGGACTTCGGGAACGCGGATTCGGTCGTTGGTACGGGGATCGGTGATGCGGAGCTCCTTCAATCAGGTGGTGGTCGTCTGGGACGTTTGCCCTGGACGACAGCACGAGAGAGGAGATCTGACGCACGGATCGGAACCCGTTCGGCAGCCGCCCTGCGTCGGATCCGTGGACCCGACCGACGCGTGCACCCAGTTGCTGTGCACTCGTGGAGCGGTGGTGACCCGGTAGCCTGGTGGAACGCGGCCGCGGGTGGGAGAGACTCCTCTTTCGTGACACCGTCCGAGTGCTTCAGGAGAACCTGGTGGCACACGGACAGCATCTGCCGTGGGCGAGTCTAGCAGAGGAGCACCGTGACCGACACCCCGATCGACGACGACGGCAGCGGCATCGACGCCGCCAGGGACATCTCGGAGGTGCCGGCCGTCGAACTCATCAACACCGTGGCCGTGCACCTGCTCAGTGCCGCCGCCGTGAAGGTCGGCCTGGCCGACGACCCCCAGGAGCAGACCGACCTGGACGAAGCGCGCAAGCTCATCACCGCACTGGCCGGCCTGGTCACCGCTGCGGCAACGGAGATCGGCGACCACCACGCCCGTCCGCTGCGCGACGGGCTGCGGTCGGTGCAGCTCGCGTTCCGCGAGGCGTCGGCGATCCCGGACGCGCCGGGCGCCGGACCGGGCGAGAAGTACACCGGCCCCGTCAACTAGCGGGCAGCCGTCTCGCGCGGGGCAGGACGTCCCGCGCGTCGGAAGTCGCTCCTTCCGGCCTTCCACGCGCGGCTCGTCTCCCTACGCGCGATTCGGCTTGCTCCCGCACCCGGCATCGGACGGGAGGCCCGTGGCGGGATCGCCACGGGCCTCCCGTCCGCCTCGGGGTTCACGTTCAGGACGCGCTGCGGCCGACCAGGCGTGTGACGGCCGCGAGCGGGATGCCGACCCAGTCGGGTCGGTTCCGGGTCTCGTAGACGACCTCGTAGACGGCCTTGTCGAGCTCGAACGCGTCCAGGAGCTCCCGGTGTGCGCCGAGGTCGGTGCCGGTCCCCCGCTGGTACCCGTCGAGGAACCGCACGCGTGCCCCGTCCGCCCATCCCGCTGCGTCGACCGGTTCCGCGTCGTGTGCCAGGGCTCCGGCGACGTAGTCGAACGACCGGAGCATGCCGGCCACGTCACGGAGCGTGACGTCCGGCAACGAGCGTTCGGCCAGGGGACGGAGCGGTTCCCCCTCGAAGTCGAGGAAGACCCAGCCGCGCGGCTCGGGTGCAGCGAGCACCTGCCCGAGGTGCAGGTCGCCGTGGATGCGCTGCAGGTCCGGCCAGGGCGTCGCCGCCGCCGCCGCGTAGACCGCACGGATCGCGTCCGCGTGCTCGGCCACGGCCGGGGCCTCGCGCGCGGCGGTGTCGAGCCGCTCGTGCATCGTCGCGACGGCGGCCCGTCGCCGCTCCTCGTCGGCGGGCTCGGACGCCAGCGCCTCGGCGAGGGTGCGGTGGACGTCGGCGAGCGCCACCCCGAGCTGCTCGGCCCGGTCACCGAACGGGGTGCCGGCGTGCGCTTCCTCGAGGGCCACGCGCCAGGCGTCCTCGAGGCCCGGCAGGAACTCCTGCGCGAACGCGAGGTGACCGGTCGCCGTGCCGCTGCCCTGCCCGACGTCGGGCCAGCTCCCCCGCAGTGCGCCGTAGACCTGGGGGACGCGTGCACTGCCGGCTGCGGACAACGCGAGCTGCGTCGTGACGTCGGGGTTGTCGCCGTGGTGCAGGACGCGGAACACCTTGATGATGACGCGGGCACCGGACTCGGTGTCGCAGATGACCGAGGTGTTGGACTGCTCGCCCGTCAGGACGCGGGCAGCGGTGACGGTGCCGATGGGGCGGAGGCTCTGCGGGTCCGCGTCGATGCGTGCGGCGAGCGCCGTGATCCAAGTGTGGTCGGTGGTGGCGTCGGCGATCGTACCGTCGGGGCCACTGGTCACGGGTGACTGGTAGAGGACCGGAGCCGCTGGTGCTGCTGGGGCTTTGTCGAGGACGAGCCGGGTGCCGTCGGCGGTGGAGAGGGTGCGGAGACGCGGCACGGACCCCTTCGAGGCGTACCACCGGCGGTCGGCGATCCAGGACTCGAGGTCGTGGTCGCTCGGGGCGGTGTCGCTCGAGGCGGTACCGCTCGGGGGTGCGGTGTCGCGGGTGTCGGGTGCGGTGTCGCTGGGGTGGCGGGCTCCGTCGCTCATGCAGCGGACCGTACGCGCCGAGTGCTGGCGAGGTGCCGAGTCCGCCACTCATCCCTGCACAGCTCGCGGTTCTGGGCCGCCCGTCCACAGAACGCGCCCGCGCTCGGACCGCATGGCCACGGGCGGACGACACTTGCGGACATGCCGAGTCAGCACCCCGCCCCCGACACCGCCCGCACCGATCCCCGCCGGAGCTGGCGGATCCCCGACGACCGCCGACTGCCGGCACTCGAGCCCCTCGCATCCGCCGTCGAACGGCACGAGCCCGTGACGCTCCGCGAGACCGTGTGGGACGCCGACGAGCGCGTGCTCGCGGCCGAAGGGGTGACGCTCACCCGCGCCCAGGACGGTTCCTGGAGCCTCGACCACGGCGACGGCCCGGAACCGGTGGGCGCGGACCTCGATCGACCGGACCGCGAGCAGCCCCCGCGTGACGGGGTCGAGGTGTTCCTGCGCGGGCGTGCGGTGGCGACGGTCCGCGTCCGGGACACCACGACGACGCTCGTGATCCTGCGCGGCAAGGACGGTCGGGTGCGGGCCGAGATCGCCGACGTCCGCGTGGACGAAGGCGACCCGGACACCTCCGTACTGCGGTCCGCACGGTGGTGGGCGCTGTCGGACGGCGGGCGGGACGGCACCACGGCACGAGCGGCCGAGCGGGCCCTGGACGACGCAGCCACCGAGCCACCGGCGACCTCGGCGGTCGCGGTCCCGCCCGCTCCCGTGCTCGCACCGGAGCGGCGCGGCAACCGGGCGAAGCGACCACGCTCGGACACCGCTGCGGCGTTCGTGGTGCGGGCGCTCGAGTCGCTGCGCGCCGACCTCGTCGCGGTCGACCCCCGGGTCCGCGCCGACGACCACGAGTCGGTGCACGACTTCCGGAAGGTGGTCCGTCGGCTGCGGAGCGTGCTCGCGGCGTACCGCGGGGCGCTCGACCGTGAGGCAACCGAGGCACTGCGGGCTGCCCTCGCCGAGGCCGGACGCGTCGCCGGTGTCGCCCGCGATGCCGAGGTCGTGCACGGCGGGCTGTTCCGGTCGGCGGCACGGGCCCCCGACGGCTTCGTCGACGCGCCGACGCTGGACCGGATCGGCGAGCAGGCGGCGGCACTCCGCAGCGCGGCCGCAGCGGAACTCCGCCTGGCGCTGCGCTCGGACGACTGGTTCCGTACCCTCGACGCGCTCGACCAGCTGCTGCTCCGCGCCCCGGCCGGACCGCACGCCGACGACGCCGCCGCTGCCTTCGTCACGAAGCGCATCGACCGCGAGCGCGCTCGGGTCCGACGACTGGTCGACGGTGGGGCGACGGGTCTCGACGTCCTGCACGAGATCCGGAAGGCGGCACGGCGCCTGCGGTACGCGCTGCAGGCGGCCGGTGACGTCGCCGACCTCGGGAAGCGGCGGCTCGGTCTGCTGCGGCGGGTGCAGGAGACGCTCGGTGGCGCCCTCGACGCGGCACACGCAGCAGAGGCCTACCGGCGACTCTCCGGGCCAGCGGCTCGGGACGGCGCCGACACCTTCGGGTACGGGGCGCTGGCGACGGCCGAGCACGCGGTGCTCGAGCGGGGGCTGCGACGATCGCGGAAGGTGCTGGCACGACTGTGAGCGCGGCTCGGTCTGCTGCTCGGTCTGCTGCTCGTCGCGCTGCACCTCGAGGCGCTCGTCGCGCCGCTCTGCGAGAATCGCAGGCGTGCCCCACTACCTCGAGGACCTCGCCGCCGGACAGACCTTCACGACCCCGGGTCGCACGATCACCGAAGCGGACGTCGTGTCCTTCGCCTCGTGGACGAACGACAACAACCAGGTGCACACCGACGTCGAGTTCGCCGGCAAGACCCGCTACGGCCAGCGGATCGTGCACGGGCTGCTCGGCACCTCGCTCTGCCTGGGGCTGATCGCACGGACCGGGGTGTTCGAGGGGTCGGCGGTGGCCCTGCTCGGGATCGACCAGTGGCGGTTCACCGAGCCGGTGTTCATCGGGGACACCGTGACCTGCGAGGTCGAGATCCTGTCGACACGCCTGACGAGCTCCGGCACGACCGGCGTCGTCGAGCGGACGGTCTCACTGCGGAACCAGCGTGGCGACGTGGTGCAGCAGGGACGCATGGACGTGATGGTCCTGACGCGCGACGCCGCGATCGCCTGACGCCACCTCGGGCACTGCCGCACCCGCCTGACGGCAATCGTTGCGACGCTCTTTACAACGATGTACCGGCGCGGGAGCATGGACCCATGAGCACGCTCGACGGCACCGTGGCCGCACCTGACACCGCATCCGCTCCCGCACTCCCCCTCGCCTCGCGGCAGGACGGCACGTACCCCCGGCCGCAGATGCTCCGCACCGCGTGGGCCGACCTCGACGGCACGTGGTCCTTCCGGAACGACGGCGACGACACCGGCTGGCGCACCGGGTTCCCCGACGCCCGCGACATCGTCGTGCCGTTCCCGCCCGAATCCGTCGCCTCGGGCATCGACGAGCCCGGCTTCCACCCGGTGGTCTGGTACTCCCGTGCCATCACCCGCGCCGACCTCGAGGCCGCTGGACACGGCACCGCCGCACCCCGACTCGTCCTGCACTTCGGCGCCGTCGACTACCGCGCCCGCGTCTGGATCGACGGCCAGTTCATCGGCGAGCACGAGGGCGGCCACACGCCCTTCTCCTTCGACGTGACCGACGCGTTGACGAGCCCGGAGGCCGACGCCGACGCCGTCCACACCCTGGTCGTCCGCGCCGAGGACGACCCGCACGACCTGACCCAGCCCCGCGGCAAGCAGGACTGGCACGAGGACCCGCACGCCATCTGGTACCGCCGCACCACGGGCATCTGGCAGACCGTGTGGCTCGAAGCCGTGCCGACCGCCTCGATCGAGTACCTGCGCTGGACGAACGTCGACCACGCCACCGTCCGCCTGACGGTCCGGATCGCGGGCGGCCGCACCGGCGGAGAGCGCCTGCGCGTCGTCGCCTGGTGGGACGAGCGCGACGAGCACCTCGCCACCGTCGAGGCCACGCTCGGCGACACCTCGGACGAGTTCGACGTGGTCGTGCCGATCGCGCGCCAGACGAACGGGCAGGCCGAGGACGAACTGCACTGGACCCCGGACGCCCCACGCCTGGTCGACGCCACGGTCTCGCTGCTCCCCCGCACCGGCGCGACGCCGATCGACTCCGTCGCGTCCTACTTCGGGCTCCGCACGGTCGGGGTCGACGGCGGCACCTTCCTGCTGAACGGCCGCAGCTACGACGTCCGCAGCGTCCTGAACCAGGGCTACTGGCCGGACTCGCACATCGCCGCACCGTCGCGCGAGGCGCTGCGCCGCGAGGTCGAGCTCATCAAGGAGCTCGGCTTCAACGCCGCCCGCAACCACCAGAAGATCGAGGACCCCCGGTTCCTGTACTGGGCGGACCGCCTCGGCATCCTGGTCTGGGGCGAGGCCCCCGGCGCCTACGCCTTCTCGCCGCGAGCCGTCCAGCGCCTGATGCGCGAGTGGATGGACGCCGTCGAGCGCGATGCCTCGCACCCGTCGATCGTCACGTGGGTGCCCGCGAACGAGAGCTGGGGCGTGCAGCACATCGCCACCGACCCGGCGCAGCAGGCCTACGCCCGGTCCCTCGCCGACGTCACGCGGGCGATCGACCCGACGCGTCCGGTGATCTCGAACGACGGGTGGGAGCACACCAACTCCGACATCGTCACGGTCCACGACTACGAGGGCGCCGGCGATGCCCTCGCCAAGACCTACGCGGACGATGCCGCCCGCACGGCCCTCTTCGCCCACTTCGGCCCGGCGGACCGCTGGGTGCTCGTCGGTGGCGCGCAGGACCTCGGCCAGCCGGTGATGCTCACCGAGTTCGGTGGCGTGAACTACCAGCCGGGTGCACAGCGCGAGGACGGCTGGGGCTACACCTCGGCCAGCGACAGCGACGACTGGGTCACCCGCATCACGGCGCTGTACGACGCCATCCGGGCGAGTTCGTTCCTGGCCGGCTCCTGCTACACGCAGCTGACCGACACCATGCAGGAGACGAACGGCCTGCTGAACGCCGACCGCTCCCCGAAGGTCCCGATCGAACAGATCCGCCTGGCGGTCACCGGTCGCTAGCCGGGAGGCCCGCACTTCGTGAGCAGCAATGGTCGGGTCCGGCAGACGGACCCGACCATTGCTGCTCACGATGCACGCAGGCCGGCTCTCGGCCCGACGCAGGGCCGCCCGCTGGAGCGGGCACGGGCCCTGGTCTGCGAGGATCGGGCGGGTGACGAGCGTGGCGGAGACGAGCCGGGCCTCCCGGTCGAGGGCGCACAACCTGCTGACCGGTCCCCGCAGCACGTGGACCGCGCCCCTGCTGATCTGGGCGGCCTCGCGCCTGGTGAGCACCCTGCTGCTCGCCACGATGTACGTGCTGGCGACCGCGAACGGCTGGACGTTCGCGTCGTACCGGCAGGACCCGTCGTTCTTCACGTTCTCCGGATCGTGGGACGCCTCGTTCTACCGGACGATCGCGGAGCACGGGTACCCGGCCACACTCCCTCTCGACGACGCGGGCCACGTCGCGCCGAACGCCTGGGCGTTCCTGCCGGTGTTCCCGGCCATCGTGCGGGCCGTCATGGCCCTGACGGGTGCGTCGTTCTGGGTCGCGGGCGTGCTCGTCGCGACGATCGCGGGCGCTGGTGCCTGCGTGCTGCTGTACCGGCTCGTGCTCGCGGTGGGCTGCTCGCACCGGGCCCGCTGGGCCACCGCACTGTTCGCGTTCGCGCCGACCGGGTTCCTGCTGCAGGTCGCCTACGCCGAGAGCCTGCTGCTCGTGCTGCTGTTCGGCGCGCTGCTGGCGCTGGTCCGGCGTCGGTACTGGCTGATCGCACCGCTCGGGGTGGTCGCGGCGTTCACGAAACCCGGAGTCCTCGCGTTGGCGGTGGCGCTTGCCGTGCACCTGGTCGTCCGGTGGATGGCCGCGCGTCGACAGGGAACACCGTTCCCGTGGCACGACCGCATCGCGATCGTGGCGTCCGGGCTCGTCGTCGCGGCGGCGGGTCTGGCGTGGCCGGTGATCGCCTCGGCGGTGACCGGGCGGCCGAACGCCTACCTGGACACTGAACTGTCGTGGTGGGTGGGGTTCGTCGGGCGGCAGCACTTCGCCCCGCTGACGCCGTGGTTCACGATGGCCTCAACGTGGCTCGGGTCGCTCGGCATCCTGCTCGTGGTGGCGGTGCTCGGCGGTGCGGTGTGGTTCTTCACCCGACGGAGCACCCGCGCGCTCGGCACCGAGGTGCTCGCGTTCACGGCGTCGTACGGGTTGTACCTGGTCGCGGTGTTCCTGCCGCAGCAGTCGTTGCCGCGGCTGCTCATGCCGATGGCGCCGGTGCTCGGGTCGGACGTGTTCGTCCGGACCCGGCGGCGCGCGGTGGCGTGGCTCGTGGTCGGGGTGTGCCTGCAGCCCGTCGCGATCGTGCTGCTCTGGTTCCTCGGGTACCCCTGAGCGGCGGGAGATGCCGGTCGGCCTGTCGGCCTACGCGTCGAAGGTGTGGAACCAGGCCGTCCCACCCGGGTGCTGCACCGTGATCATCTCGTCGAGGTCACGGTACGGGCCGTCCTGGTTGTGGCTCGCCGACTTGATGCGGATGGTGCCGTCGGGCTCGGTGAAGACCTCGGACACGATGGTGGTGTGGTCCGGCGACCCGTTCGCGTTCCAGTCGTAGAAGACGATGTCGCCGACCTTGACCTTGTCGCGCTCGTCCGAGGAACGCCGGGTGAGCCCGAACTCCGCAGCGTTCGTCTCGAGCCACGGGTCCATCGTCGGGCAGTACGTCCACGTGGCACTGTGCTCGGCGCCGGCAGCCCGGTTGTACCAGTCGGAGCGCTGCTCCCAACCGCGGGCGATGAGCGTCTGGGAGACGTAGTTCGCGCAGTCGCCGCCGATCGGGTTCATGGTGCCGTACTCGGACAGGTTGTAGTCCTTCCAGTGCGCCATCGCGTACTGGAGCTGCCGGTCGACGTCGGTCAGCGCGGCGTACGCCATCGACGACGTCGCGACCGCGGTGGACGCATCGGGGACCGGCGCTGCCGTGGGGGTCGGCGTCGCTGTGGCGGAGTCCTGCGTCGCGCCGGTCTGCCCGTCGTTCGCGGCGCTGCCGTTGCCGTCGGACGACTGGTTGGCGGACGGGCTCGGCTCGATCGACTCGGTGAAGAGCGCGACGGCGGCGTCACCAGCGGTGTACATCGCCTGGTGCGGGGCCGTGAAGGTGACCTTCGTGGCCGTCGCCGTGACGTCGCGCGCGGCGACCCCGCCGACGGTGACGCCCTTGACCGCGGCGAGGCCGGTGCCCGCGACCGTGACCGTGACGCCGCCGACGAGCGGGACCTGCGCCGGGCTCAGGGACTTCGCGACGGGCTTCGCGGTCGACGTGCTCGTACTGCCGTTGCCGTCCTCGGCATTGCCGTTCTTGCCGCCGCCGTCCTTGCCACCGCCGGACGAGCACGCGGCGACCGCGAGCCCGATCCCGGCGACACCGGCGAGGGACAGGAGTGCGCGGCGGTTCATCGAGGCAGTCATGACACAGCCAGCGTAAGCGACGCACCTGACGTTCCGACACGGCATGATCGTCTCCGGGGGGCGAGCGTCCTCCGTGTCCGCACACACGCGTTCGAGAGGATCAGCAGACCATGCCCGAGAGCCACGACTTCTTCGTCGCGACCGACCCCGAGACCGCCCGTGCACAGGTGCGCGAGGCCCTCGCCCGCGAGGGCTACACCGTCGACGACGCCGAGCAGGGCTCGCTGCGAGCCACCCGCGGCAGCATGGGCCTGACGCTGCTCATCGGCGGCATGGCGAACGACCGCACGTTCCACACCCGCCTGGACGTGCAGATCATGATCGCCCCGGACGGCCGCACCGTCGCTCGACTGCTGCGCGGCTCCGGCAAGTCCGCGATCAAGGGCGGAGCACTCGGCATCTCACGCGGCAACCGTGCCTTCGAGCAGGCCGCGAACGCCATCCACACCACCTTCGCGCAAGCGGGTGTCCTGACGGACAGCTTCGCGAGCTGACACTCAGGCCGTGGCCGGTCCGGTCGGCGCGCCGACGGACGACAGGCCCGGTGCCAGCTGGCACCGGGCCTGTCGGCCTCGAGGCGATCAGGTGCAGGAGACGTCGCGGTCGATGGTCCTGGAACCGTAGGGGACCTCGACCTGGACCATCGCGATCTTGCCGCCGGACAGGGGTGTGCCGGCGCAGGTCTTCCGTGCCTTGGTGATCGTGCCCTTGCCGATCGCGATCCAGTTCGACCGGCCGCGCAGCGGGCTGCTCGACTTGACCGTGCCCGCGATGGTCTTCCACTGCGAACCGTTCGAGTAGATGCCGATCGTGCGCACGCCACCGGCCTTGAGCCCGACGATCATGCCCTGCATCGCCGCGCGGTTCTGGGCGGTGTCCCGCTGGTACGACAGCCCCGTCTCGACGTCGAGCCACCAGCGGTACGCGGACGGGTTCGCGACGCCACGGCTCTTGACGTCGTCGTACCCGCGGGCGTACCCGTACATGAAGGAGCACGCCAGGGTGACCTGCTTCTTGCCACCCTTGGTCACGCACTTGCCGAACGGGTTGGTGGGCACCGTGCCCTGGTAGCTGTTCGACGTGGGCCAGACCGATGCCGTCAGGCCCGGATTGGCGAACAGCACGTACAGCTGCGTCTTCGGCTGGGCCGAGCCCCCGACCGACCGCCCAGCCCACGCGAGTTGTTCGGCGAGGCACGGGTTCGTGGTGTTGCCGAGGGAACCGTTGACGCCGACGATGCCGAACGCTTGGTCGGTCGGGACCTGGCGGCCGCACTGCGGCCAGGAGATGTCGACTCCCAGCGGCGTGACCGCTGCCGAGGCGGTCGACGAGGGGCCGGCGACGGCGACGCCCGCTGCCACGACGACGGCGGCCGCGAGGGTCGCGACGAGACGAGTGATACGGAACATGCTCTCCCCCTGATCGGGCCGGACAGGCCGGTCACGCCCCACCGGCGCACGGGGAGTCTAGGCGGATGCGCCGGACAACACACCGGCCCCGTCCGTGGACTGTGTCGGACGATGCACTGCAGTCGCTCTCGTGGAGGAGCTACGGGCAGCGCTCATCACCGAGTCCCGGAAGAACACCTTGCTCGGCGTACTACGTCCGGCGTACTATGTGCAGCACAGTTCGTAACCGAGAGGAGGTCCGGTGATCAGCGCCGACGCCATCCGCGGGTACGTCGATCTCATTGTGCTCTCGCTCCTGCGGTCTGAGCCGTCGTACGCGTACGAACTCGCGCAGCGGATCAGCACCGTCACCGGGGCCGACTACACGATCAAGCAGACGACCCTGTACTCCGCCGTCAAACGCCTCGAGCTCGCCGGACTCGTGACGTCGTTCCACGGCACCTCCGAGTCCGGCAAGCTCCGCACCTACTACCAGATCACCGGATCGGGCCACGCACACCTCGACGACAAGACCGAGGAGTGGCGCGACACCAAGTCCGTCATCGACCGCTTCGTGGAAGGGACCAACGCATGAACGAGATCAGCGAGTACCTGGAGACGATGTTCCGCCCCTACCCGCAGACCCCTCGCCTGCGGGAAGCGAAGGCGGAGCTGCACGGCATGATGGAGGACGCGTACGCCGGACTCATCGCGGACGGTGCCACCCCGAACGAAGCGATGGTCCAGATCGTCAGCGACTTCGGCAGCCTCGACGAGCTCGCGCTGACCCTCGGCATCACCGCGGACCTGGAGCCCCGGGCGGGCGGTCCGACGCAACCCTCCGAAGGTCGGGTCCCCGTGCACGCGCCCATCTCGATGGACGAGGCGAAGGGCTTCACCGAGGCGCACCGTCGGACGGCGCCACGCCTCGGTGCCGGGGTCGCGCTCTACGTCCTCGCCGCGATCCCGCTCGTGCTGCTGCTCGGCGCGTCGGACCAGCCGGGTTTCCCCCTGGACGCCGGCGTCGCGATCGCGATCGGCCTCGTCCTCGCCCTCGCCCTCGGAGCGATCGCGACGGTCACGATCGTGCGGGTCTCGGGCGCGTTCGCTCCCTTCACCCGGATCCAGGAGCGCCGCTTCAGCCCGGACGCAGACGTCATCCGCTGGGTCAACGAGGTCGCCAGGGCGAACGAGCGACGTCAGACGAGGTCGCTGACCGTCGGGGTCCTGCTCTGGGTCCTGTCGCCCGCAGCCCTCATCATCGTGGTGCTCGCGCCGCCCACCCCGCTCCAGAGCGTCTGGATCGGAGCGAGCACGGCGTTCCTCCTGCTGGTGGTCGCGATCGGCCTGTTCGTGTTCCTTCGTGAGACGTGGGCGAGCAGTGCCGCCGGCGCGATCAACCGCGGCGTCCCCAGGACGGCCACCGTGCCGGTCTGATCACCCCGTCGGGGCGAGGAGCCCTTCGAGGATGGTCGCGTACCGTGCCGCGATGAGCGTCGCAGGTCGCAGGTCGACCCTCGGTCCCTGCGGCTCCACAGCCAGGGTCACCCTCGAGTCACCGGCGTCGAGCACCACGGTGACGTCGACCGTCTCGTTCGCCGCGGTCGGGGCGCACGCGGAACCGATCCGGACGGAGACGACCTGCCCGTCGCCCTCGATCCGGACGGGCGTGTGCCGCGTGACCGGGGTCGCCGTGACGAGGTGCCGGTCGATCTGGTCAACGTTCGCGTGGTGGTCCGCCGACTCCGGGAACGGGACGCTCCGCACCCCGTCGTCCTCGTGCACGAGGACCGCCTGCGGAACCCGCGTCGCCGTGAGCCGGAGGGCGAGCATGAACGCGTACACCGCCCGCGCCCGGTGACGCTGGTCCCAGGACACGTCGACGACGATCCGACCGAGGAGCTCCTCGACGCCGTCGAGCTCCGGCACGGCGACCCGCTCGACGACGAGTCGTCCCTTCCCGGACGCTCGGACGCGCTCCGCGAGGGCCCGCAGGTCCGGGCAGGAGAACAAGTCGCCGATGGTCAGCGCGCCGGGGAACGTGGCATCGAGCTGCCCCTTGACCTGCATGATCGTGAGCGAATCGCCACCGATCTCGAAGAAGCTGTCCGTCACCGCGACACCACGGATGCCGAGGACGTCCGACCACACCGCCGCGATGCGCTGCTCGACGTCGTCACTCACCGCCGCGGACGTCGGCAGTGCATCCTCGTTCGAGCCCCGGTACTCGTCTGCCGGCCACGGCAGCGCATCCGCGTCGAGCTTGCCGTTGACGTTGAGCGGTAGCGCCGCGAGCGGCACGATGTACCGCGGGACCATGTAGTCGGGGAGCAGCCGACGCAGCCCGTCGCGGACCGTCGACGCGGTGACGTGCGCCGCGCCGACGACGAAGCCGGCGAGGACCGTCGGGGAGCCCACGACGCTCCGCGCCACGACGACGACGTCGCGCACCCCGTCGACCTGCGCGATGGCCGCTTCGATCTCGCCGATCTCCACGCGGAACCCGCGGACCTTCACCTGGGTATGCTCGGTCACCCGGCCGAGGAAGACGAGCGTGCCGTCGGCCTGCCACTGGACGCGGTCGCCGGTGCGGTAGCCGACGGCCCCGTCGAGCACGGGGAAGCGCTCGGCAGTCCGGTCGGGCATCCCGAGGTAGCCGAGCGCGAGGCCGAGACCCGTCGCGACCAGCTCGCCCTGTTCGCCCGGTCCGCACAGCGATCCGTTGCGGTCGAGGACGACGACACCGCCACCCGCGATCGGCGCACCGATCGGCACGGTGCGCCCGACGGGGAGCACCCGGGGGATCCGCTACGCCGTCGTGAAGGTGGTGTTCTCGGTCGGGCCGTACACGTGGAACATCTCCAGCGCACCGCTCGCCCCGTACAGTGGGCGTCGTCACCCCGGAGGACCCGTACCCGGTGTGGCCAGGACCGGACGGGCCGCTCGTCGTGGCCCCGCTGTTCCTGCTGTACGACTCCTCGTTCCGCCCTCAGGGAGCACGTTCTGCCGCCGAGGCGCTGACGATCGCGGAGCAGGCGGGGGTCGTGTGCTCGGACGAGTTCCTCTTGCACCCCGACCCGTACCCGAGCCGTGCCGCGTGGAGTGCTGCACGCGTCGCGGCCACACGTGCGCGGCTCGACGCCCTGCCCCCGGGTAGCCGCACGGTCCTCGTGAACCACTTCCCGCTCGTGCGCGCCCCCTTGGACCGGTTGCGCTACCCGGAGTTCGCCCTGTGGTGCGGCACCGAGGAGACGGCGGACTGGCCGATCCGGTACCGCGCCGAGGCGGTCGTCTACGGGCACCTGCACATCCCCGTGACGGACCGTATCGACGGGATCCCCCACCACGAGGTGTCCCTCGGCTACCCGGAGGAATGGGGCAGCCCCGGCGCGTCGGCGCGTCGGGTCGTGCGGGTGGTCGGCTCCGGGGAGGTCGTGTGACCGGAGTCCTGCGAAGCCTCCTGCCGCGCGATGTCGAGGTCGAGGCGACGACGACGGACGAGGGCGCCGAGTCGCCGTTCGCCGAGGAGCGGGTCGTCGTGTCGCGTGCGGTCGCGGAGCGGCGGGCCGAGTTCGCGACCGTGCGCGCGTGCGCAAGGCGGGCACTCGGCCGGTTGGGAGCCCCGGTGGGCCCGATCCTCCCCGGCGCTGACCGGGCACCCCGCTGGCCCGAGGGCTTCGTCGGCAGCCTGACCCACTGCGACGGGTACCGGGCTGCAGCGGTCGCACGCGCGTCCGACGTCGTGTCGCTCGGCATCGACGCCGAACCGCACGGTCCGCTGCCGGACGGCGTCGAGGAACTGGTCGCCCTGCGGGAAGAACGCGACCGGCTGGCGTCCCTGGCTGCCGGGTCTCCCGACGTCGCGTGGGGTCGGGTGCTCTTCAGCGCCAAGGAGAGCGTCTTCAAGGCGTGGTCCCCGCTGACCGGTCGGTGGCTGGACTTCTCGGAGTGCGAACTCGTGATCCAGCCGACGGGCACGTTCGACGCGTCGTTCCTCGTCCCCGGGCCGATCGTCCGCGGCCGGCGCGTCGACGGGTTCGGAGGCCGCTGGGCCGTGCAGGACGGACTCGTCGTCACCGCGGTCTGCCTGACCGACGGGTGAACGCGGACAACGGGTGAACGCGGACAGCGGATGAGTCCGGACAGCAGATGGCTCCGGGCGGCAGGCGACCCCGGGACAACGTGTGCCGCCAGGCGAGCAGCCCCGGAAACGACAACGGCCCCGGGAGACCCGGGGCCGTTGTCTGGACCACTTGGTGGAGCTAAGGGGATTCGAACCCCTGACCTTCTCATTGCGAACGAGACGCGCTACCAACTGCGCCATAGCCCCAAGTGCTCGACCACACTAGCACCACCGTTCGGCCGAACCGAAATCGTGGCCAGTCGGGCGAGCCGCGACTCAGACCGCGCGGCGCCGCCGCATGATCGCGTCGAGGTCGGCCTGCTGGTACGCGTCGTCGTCGAGGACCCCCATGCCGGCCCACTTGCTCGGCGGGGCGGCGGGCTCGTCGGCAGAAGCGGGGGCAGGAGCAGCGGGCGCACCGGCAGGAGCAGCCGGCGCCCGCAGTCCCAGCCGCTCGGCGAGACGCCCCTGGTCATGCGCCGACAGCGACGCCGCCGCCTCTTCGAGCTCCGGACGCATCCGGGACACGGTGGCGAGCGACGGGTCGGACTCCCCTGCGCGGATCGCTGCCGCTTCCGCCTCCGCCTCCGCCTTGGCCTCGGCGACGCGCTCCTTGAGTCGCGCAGCGAGCTCGGCGGACGACTCCGGCGTGGCAGCGGGCGCTGTCGGACGCTCCACGTACAGCGGCTTCGGCACCCGGTTCGGGGTCCAGCTGCGGTCCTCCGCGGGTTCTGCGGACTGCTCGGTCGACAGCGGCGGCGCCGGGTCCGTCCACGTGCTCGCGGGCCGGGAGGCACGGGTCGCGCCCGCCTCGGCCGCCGCGACACGGGTCTTCCGTGCCGTCGCCACCTGGTGCAGCTGGGCCAGGACGGCTGCGGACCCACCCGCGGCGAGGAGCCCGGCGACACCGACGAGCCACAGGGCGGGTGCCGCGACGAAGACGACCAGCGCGACGACGACGCCGAGCGTGCCGAACAGGGTGGCTCCGAGGCGGGAGCGGCGCATGCGCATCGCGGTCAGTGCGGGCACCGACGACGCACGCTCGAGGACGGGGGCCTGCTCGGCGAGCCGGCGGGTGATCTCCCGCTGGCGTGCGGCCTCGTGAGCCCGGACGATCGCGGTGCGCTTGGCCTCTTCGGACCGGGCGACGCGCTGCGCCTCGGCCAGGGACTTCGCGTTCATCTCGACACGGACCTCGTCGGGCAGTTCGGCGGTCTGCGCCAGGATCCGCAGGGTCTGCTGCAAGCGGATCGCGTTGCGTTCGGTGGCGAGGTACTGGCGTCGGGCGGCCCACGACGGCATCAGGTAGACGAGCCACAGCACGGCCGCGACGAGCAGGACGATGCCGCCACCCCACGAGCCGATTCCTGCCATGGGGACACGGTAGGGGCGGGCGTATCCCGGTCGCGTGATTGCGGAACGCGTGTTGCGCGTGTCGCGGCGGAATCCGTGGGACGTGCCACGGGCCTCCTGTCAGAGACGCGGCGTGGTGGTGATCGGCAGGGCGGCTTCGTCGCGGGCGGCGAGCGGCACCGCGCCGAGGCCGGGTGGCACCTGCCCGCGGACCCAGCGCTCGAGGACGCCCTCGCGGACCTCCTCGGCGACGAGCGCGAAGCAGAAGTGGTCGCGCCAGTCCCCGTTGATGTGGATGTACCGGCGACGCAGCCCTTCGTACCGGAACCCGAGCTTCTCGACGACGCGCAGGGACGGGGCGTTCTCCGGCCGGATGCAGATCTCGATGCGGTGCACGCCGACGGCGCGGAAGCAGTGGTCGACGGCGAGGGCGACCGAGATCGGGGTCACGTTGTGTCCGGCGGCGTCCTCGACGACCCAGTAGCCGATCGAGGCGCTGGCCAGTGACCCGTAGGTGATGCCGGAGACGTTGAGCTGCCCGACGAACCGGCCGTCGAGCTCCATCGCGAACGGCAGTCCGAGTCCCGCGCGGGCGTTGGCCTGGAGCGCGCGGATGCTGCCGCGGACGTCGGTGGAGACGTGTCCTGAGGGGTTCGTGGCCTCCCAGGTGCGGAGCCACGAACGGTTCGACGCGAGCGCGAGGTCGAGGTCGCGCGTGTCACGGAGCCGGAGGGGCCGGATGGTGACCCGCCCGTGGGAGAGGGTCGGGATCGTCGTCATCGCTTGGTTCCTCCGGGGTCCCGCCGCTGTGCGGGACGGGGTGTCCCGCCCGGGTCCGAGTGCACGGGCACGGGCGGGATGGCCGACTCATTCGCCCGCGTTGAACTCCTTCAGCCACGACTTGAGGTCGGGGCCGAGGTCTTCGCGGTCCGAGGCGAGCTGCACGATCGCCTTGATGTAGTCGAGTTTGTCACCGGTGTCGTACCGGCGTCCACGGAACACGACGCCGTACACGCCGCCGGTCCACTCCTCGGCACTCGCCATCTTCATGAGCGCGTCGGTGAGCTGGATCTCGCCGCCCTTGCCGGGCTCCTGCTTCTCGAGGACGTCGAAGACCTCGGGGCGGATGACGTAGCGGCCGATGATCGCCAGGTTCGAGGGCGCCTCGCCCTGCGGGGGCTTCTCGACGAGCCCGGTGATCTTCACGACGTCGTCGGTGTCGGTCGGCTCGACCGTGGCGATGCCGTACAGGTGGGTCTGCGACTCGGGGACCTCGAGCAGCGCCACGATGGTGGCGTTCTTCTCGCCCTGGACCTCGATCATGCGCTTGAGCAGCGGGTCGCGGGCGTCGATGATGTCGTCACCGAGGAGCACGGCGAACGGCTCGCGGCCGACGTGCATCTTCGCGCGGAGCACCGCGTGGCCGAGGCCGAGCGGGTCACCCTGGCGCACGTAGTGCATGTCGGCGAGGTCCGTCGACTGGTTGACCTTCTGCAGCTTCTCGTGGTCACCCTTCTTCTTCAGGGTCTCCTCGAGCTCCGACACGTGGTCGAAGTGGTTCTCGAGTGCGTTCTTGTTGCGGCCCGTGATCATCAGGACGTCGGTGAGTCCTGCGTCGACAGCCTCTTCCACCACGTACTGGATGGCTGGCTTGTCGACGACGGGGAGCATCTCCTTCGGCATCGCCTTGGTCGCGGGGAGGAAGCGAGTGCCCAGCCCTGCCGCTGGGATCACCGCCTTGGAAATCTGGAAGCCCATGCCCCAGACCGTATCCGATCCGGGTTTCCGGGGCATGTCATCGCTACTGGGGACACGGCATCAGCGCGTTTCCCGGCGGGAAGCCGCAACGGATGCGCTCGGTAGACTCCTGCGCATGATCGCTGATCTCGGGAACGAGAAGCGCGCCCTGCGAGCCGAACTCCGGCAGCGGCGGCGCACCCGGACCACGACGGAACGCGACGCGGACAGCGCGGCGCTCACCGCGACCCTGCAGCGCTTCGCCGAGGAGCGCCAGGTGACCTCGCTGGCGCTCTACCTGTCGGCGTCGGACGAGCCGAACGTCCGGCCGTTCCTGAACTGGGCGTTCGCGCACGACATCCGGGTGCTCCTGCCGGTCACGCGCGAGGACGGCCTGCTCGACTGGGCGGTCGGCGACGGCGAGAGCGAGACCGAGGGCATCTTCGGCATGCCCGAGGTCGTCGGCGAGGTCCTGTCCCCGATCGCCATCAACGACGTCGACGCGATCCTCGCCCCCGCGGCCGCGGTCGGGCACGACGGCGTCCGGATGGGATGGGGTCGCGGCTACTACGACAAGACCCTCGGGTCCATGGCGAAGCGCCCGCCCGTCTATGCTGTGATCTTCGACGCGGAGTACCTCGATGAAGTCCCGCGCGAACCCCACGACGAACCCGTCGACGGCATCATCACGCCGTCGCGCATCATCACGTTCCGGAGCTGACGTGCCCACATACTCGTACCGTTGCACCGAGTGCGACAACGCGTTCGACATCAAGCAGTCGTTCTCCGACGCCACCCTGACCGAGTGCCCAGTGTGCGGCGGTGTCCTGCGCAAGGTGTTCTCCCCCGTCGGCGTGACGTTCAACGGCGGCGGCTTCTACCGCACCGACTCCCGCCCGGCGCCGAAGTCCGAGGGCTCGTCGAGCACGCCGGCCAAGTCGGAGCCGAAGTCCACTCCGGCCAAGAGCGAGTCGAAGCCGAGTACGCCGAAGCCCAGCGCCTCCTGACCGAGAGAACTCCTCGCCGATAGGTTGATGGGGTCGCCGTCCGGCGACTGTCCTCGACCGGAAGGAGTCCCGTGAAGGGCTTCAAGGAGTTCCTGCTCCGCGGCAACGTCATCGACCTGGCCGTCGCAGTCGTCATCGGTGCTGCGTTCACCGCGATCGTCACCGCGATCGTCACCAGCCTCATCAACCCCCTGATCGGTGCGGTCTTCAACGCGTCGAGCCTCGACAAGGCGCTCGTCTGGTCCATCCCGACGGTCTCCGGCGGAAGCGCGAAGATCCTGTTCGGCGCGATCATCGGCGCGGTCATCAACTTCGTGATCGTCGCCGCCGTCGTGTACTTCGCCCTCGTCGTGCCCGTCAACCACCTGAAGAAGGTGGCGTTCGAGCGCGTCAAGAACGACGAGGAGCAGACCCCGCAGGACGTGCCCCCGACGGACGTCGAGGTGCTGCTCGAGATCCGCGACCTGCTCCGCTCCCAGAACGGCGAGCCGACGAGCACGGGTTCGGGTGCGCACGTCGCTCCGAGCACCGCGCCCGAGGGCCCCGGCATCGGCGGCTCGACGAAGCTCTAGCAGGGGCATCCCCGCCGACGGCGCCGCGATCGCGCCCCTCCACGGCCTTCGCGCCCCGACTCTTCGGGGCGCGATGCCCGTTCGGGGGCGCGATCGTGCGCTACCGGCCGCAGCCGGCGTCAAGGTGCGGCAAGGGGGCGCGTCAGGCGGCGGTGACGCGGCGGCGCTTGGCGAACATCGCCATGGCGTACTGGATACCCGCCAGGACGTGCCCCACGGTGCCGAGGTAGACGAAGACCAGTGCGACGATCCGCACCCACGGCGCGTTCTCGTCGACGGCGTGCACGGCCGAGAACAGCAGCACCGGCAGGCCCACGAAGAGCAACGCGGAGCGGATCTTGCCGGTCCACGTGACGTCGAGGTCCGGGTTGCCGTGGAACAGCACGCTCGACAGCACCACGAGCACCAGGTCGACGAGCACCACGACCGCGACGACCCACCACGGCAGCAGGCCGGTGAGCACGAGCGACAGCACGATCGCGATGATGGCGAGTCGGTCGGCGACGGGGTCGATCGCCTTGCCGAGCTTCGAGCCCTGGTCGAACTTGCGTGCGATGAAGCCGTCCGCCCAGTCGCTCACGCCGATGACGACGAGTGCGACCAACGCCCAGCCGGGGTGTCCGGCGACGACGAGCCACACGAAGACCGGGATCAGCAGCAGCCGGAACAGCGAGATCAGGTTCGGCCAGGTCTGCCAGTCGGGGCGCTGCCGCACGGTGTCAGTCATCGCAGGCCAGGCTACCTGCTACCAGTGCGGCGGGACGTCCCGCCGGAGCTGCTCGTCGTTCTCGCCGTCGCGGTGTCGCGCCGGTTCCGGCGGCGGCGCCGGGTCGTAGCCCGGCACCGGCTGGGTGGTGACGCGTCTGCGGCGCCGCACCGGGCCTCCCGACAGGTCGTCCGTGTCGCGTCCGGTCGACGCCGCTGGACCGGGAGGCGCGACTGACGACGCGTCGTCGGCCCGCGTCCACGTGCCCACCAGCTGGTCCGCCTCCGGCGTCACCGGACCGGCGGGCCGGGAGGCCCGCCGACTCGGCCGAGGAGTCATCGCCGGGCGGGGATCGGGGGGATCGAGATCTCCTGCGTGGCGCCACGGTCGACGCCGAGCACGGCGGCGACGGTGTTCGCGACGCGGTCCGGGTCGGAGAACAGCTGGAACGCGTGCACGCGGACGTAGTGCCATCCGAGTCGGCGCAGGACCTCCGGGCGGAGGCGCAGTGACTCGCGCAGCGACCCCTTGACCAGCGACGCGTCGGTCTCGATCGTGACGCAGACCCCGCCGTGCGCGGCCACCAGGCCGAGCTTGCCGCGGTGCCCGAGCGCGACCGGGATGCCGCGCATCTCGAGTCGGCGGGCCAGGTCGACGAGCAGCGGGTCGGAGTCGTCCGGCACGTACTCGGCGGTGGTGCGCGCACGCACCTCGGCCAGGATCTCGGCGAGGGCGACCGTGCCGTGCCCCATGCGCTCGGCCTCGATGTCGGACGGCTGGAAGCACGTCACGATCACCATCGAGCGGCGCGCACGGGTCATCGCGACCGCGAGCAACCGCTCGCCGCCGGGCTTGCCGAGCGGACCGAAGTCGCGCAGGACACGGCCGTGCGGGGTGCGGCCGTAGCCGATGGAGAACACGACGCGGTCACGGCTCTGCGCGACCGACTGCTCGAGCGTCGCCACGATGAACGGCTCGGCGCGGTCACCGATGACGAACTCGGTCAGGTCCTTGTGGCCCTGCGCCGCGGTCAGCACGGCCTGCTCGACGCGCACGGCGTGCTTCGCCGAGGCGGTGATGACCATGAGCGACTCGCTCGGACGCGTGCGGGCGTGGTCGATGACGAGTCGGACGACGCGGTCCACCTCGGCGTCGACGCTCTCGACGGCGCCGGACTCGGGGTCCGGCACGGCCTTGCCGTCGCTGACGTAGTCGAGCGCGATCGACCCGTGCCCGAGGAACGAGCCGGCCCACGGCAGCGACTCGATCTTGCCGCCGTAGAAGCGACGGTTCACGAGTTCGGCCAGGTCCTCGCCGCCGGCGCGGTACGACCGCGAGAGCGACAGGGTCGGCAGCAGCGTGGAGAGCTTCGCCAGTGCGGAGTCGGCGTGGAAGGCGTCGAGGGTGCCCTCGTCGACCTGCAGCGCACGGTGCTCGGGGTCGACGGCGATGCGGAACGGCGACGGTGTCTGCGTGACCGGGTCACCGAAGACGACGGTCTGGCGCGCACGACGGACTGCCCCGACGGTCTCGGCGATCGTCACGGCCCCGGCGTCGACCAGGATCACGGTGTCGAACGGCATCGTGTCGGCGATCTGGGAGACCTCGTACGGGCTCGCGAGCCACACGGGAGCGATCGACCGGGACAGGTGGGGTGCGGAGTCCTGGAGCAGGCGCGAGGTGATCGCACCCTCGCGCAGCTGGGTCTTCAGCGCCGTGGCCTCTTCCGGCCAGTCGACGAGCCCGACCTTCCAGTTCTCGGCGAGCTGCCACGCCAGGCCCTGGGAGACCCCGGCCGCGTGGGCGTCGTCGACGAGGCGGAAGTCGGCCTCGACCCGGTCGAGCATGTCGGTGTTCGCGCCGAGCAGGGCCCGGTCGGACTCGAGCATCGTCTCGAGGGCGGACTGCCACCAGGCCAGTTCGAGCTCGGCCGGCACCTGCAGGTCCGGTACGTGGCGGTTCGCCAGGTCGGTGATGAGCGGCTCGAGCTGCAGGTCGCGCAGGGTCTGCATGAGCTCGGTGCGCTCCTGCAGGTTGTGCAGGACGTCGGACTCGGCCGCGAGCTCGGCGATGGTGGGGACGAGCTGGTCGACCGGGGTGTTCGCGAGCTGCCGGTCGCGCTCGGTCCGGCCGAGCGGCTCGTCGAGGCGCGCGAGGTCCTCGGCGACGTTCGAGAACAGCACCTGCACGTCCGCGATGCCCGTGGGCACCTCGGGGTTCACGCCAGCGGCGACGTAGCGCTGCCAGAGCACCCGCTGCTGCTGCACCCGGGTCAGGGCCTCGTGCAGGTCGGAGACGTGCACGCCGGGGCGGACGTACTCACGTGCGAGCTTCTTCAGGCGACGACGGTTCGTCGACGACATCGGAGCGCCCTCGCCGCGCGGGGCGGTGGCGGCGACGAGCTCGGACACCGAGCGGTCGAAGACCACCGGCAGGAAGCGGTCGAGGGTGTCACGGATCTCGGTGAGCAGGCGCAGGTAGATGCCGAGCTCGTTGATCGTCGTGAACTGGCGCATGTGCGTCGAGCTCACGAGGTCGTGTGCTCGGCGGAGCAGCGTCGGCAGCCCGTCGGAGTCGAGGTCCTTCGCGATGCGGTGCGCGCGCTGGGCGCCGTCGCTGGTGGAGAACTTCGCGCCGTACCAGGGCGAGTCGTCGGGACCGTAGCGGAACTCACCGAGGTTGGCCGCGCTGACCATCGTCTCGGCGACGCGCGAGCGCCCCTCCACCATGGACGCCACGGACTGCTTCGACAGCCGCGCGGTCGTCGACGGCGGGACCGGCAGGAGGGACAGGCGCGAGAGCTCGACCAGGCAGTCGAGCACCGAGACGCCGAAGTCGGCGTCCTTACGCGTGAGCGAACCGCGGTAGTCCTTCAGGACCTTGCGGAGCCGGACCAGGGCGTCGTCGACCTCGCGGAGGTTCGGACGTGCGGCCTTCTCGTTCCGGGCGATGGCACGGACGACGTCGCGGCGCAGGGTCGACGGCGTGACCGCGACGCCGGGCAGCTGCACCTCGCCGAAGCGGGCCGCGATGCCCCGCAGGGTCGCACGGCGCGGGCTCACCACGAGGACGCGCTTGTTCGCGGCGACCAGGCCACCCAGGGCGTTCACGATCGTCTGGGTGCCGCCGGTGCCGGGCAGGGTCTTGACGACGATGGAGTTGCCGGCCGCGATCTGCGCGATCACGTTCTCCTGCTCGTCGTCGGCGTCGAGCAGCAGGGTGTCGGTCTCCGGGCTGCGCTCGTCCGACGGGGTCTGCTCGACCGGGTGGTAGGACTGCTCGACCTGCCACTTGGCGCTCGGGTTGCCGGCCAGGGCGTCGAGCACCGGGTGGGACAGGTCGCCGGTGTCCTCGACCATGCCGGTCGCGACCTCGGCGAACGTGGAGACCACGAGCCGGGCGTGCACCGAGAAGCCGGGGATGTGCGCGGTCAGGCCGCGCAGTCGGTCGATGACGGGGTTCGGGGTGAACGAGCCGTCCTGCTGCGCGAGCGCCACGAAGGACTGCGCGTCGAGGATGACGCCGAACTGTTCGTGCAGGGCGTCGGCGAGGCCCGGGTTGAGCACGGGCTCGCCGAGGAGCCGGACCTCGAAGTCACGGCCGTGGCGGCGGATCGCCAGCGGGCGCAGGAGCACCGGGCCGCGGAACTGCTCGTCGCCGTGCTTCCAGTCGGCCATGCCGATGCCGAGCTTGACGGCGTCGATGCCGCGCACCGTGGCGAGCTCGGTGCCCTTCGCCTCGACCTGGCCGGCGGCGACTCGGGCGGCACGGAGGGCCACCTCGTCGCGGATCAGGCTGGACAGCAGGGTGGTCTTGCCGGTGATGAACTGGGCGAGGCCGCCCGGGTGCGTCGTCGACAGCTCGATGCGGGCGCGGGGGTGGTCGCTGAAGTGGGTGAGCGGGCTCGTGCCGCCGACGCCGGTGAGCTGGCCGCGCCAGCCGTCCCACGTCGGTTCCGCCGCGTTGCCCGCCTGCAGCCGGGGGTCGCCGAGGCTGATCGCCTGCGGGCTGGTCAGCTGCAGTTCCGGGCGGAGCGTACGGTCCGGTTCGTCGTCGGTCCGGTCCTCGTCCACGTCCTGCTGCTCGTCTCGGTCGTCTCGCTCGTCGCGGTGGTCTCGCTGACCGCGGTCGTCTCGCTCGTCGTCGGGGCGCTCGTGGGCACCCTCGACGGGGACGTCGTCGTTCACGTCGTCCTCACCGTCGGTCACCCTGTCCGCTCGCCACACATCCGACACTGTAGGCGGGAACGAGCGCCCTCTCTGGCAATGAACCGAGGTTTCGGGGTTTCCGGTACACGGCGTCAGGCGTCCGATCCGACGCGACAGACCTCCGATCGGCCGTCCGACGCGTCCGATGTGGTACCAACGGGGCATGGCCATCGACGACCGCACCGCCCCGTCCGCCCCCACGCCGAACCGGCGTCGATCGGTCCCCGCCGAGATCTCCCGCTCGTGGCTGCTCGTCTCCGGCACCGCGACCGACCGGTTCGAGAAGTCGCAGCGGTCCCGCGCCGACCAGATCATCCTGGACATCGAGGACGCCGTCGACCCCGCCGCCAAGCCCTCGGCACGGCAGGGCGTCGCCGCGTGGCTGGCCGGCGGCGGTGAGGCCTGGGTCCGGATCAACGACGTCACGACCGACTTCTGGGCCGACGACGTCGAAGAACTCCGTGGGCTGCCCGGGCTGCAGGGCGTGATGCTCGCCAAGACCGAGTCCCCCGCCCAGGTCACCGACACGTGGCACCGGCTCGGCGGCCAGACCCCGGTCATCGCGCTGGTCGAGTCGGCGCTCGGCATCGAGGAGTCCGTCTCGATCGCGCGGGCGCAGGGCGCGTTCCGGCTGGCGTTCGGCTCGGGCGACTACCGCCGCGACACCGGCACGAGCGCCGACACCCTGGCGATGGCGTACCCGCGGTCGAAGCTCGTCGTCGCGTCGCGCGTCGGCGACCTGCCCGGCCCGATCGACGGCCCGACGGTGGGGTCGTCGCACCCGATCCTGCGCGAGCAGTCCCAGGTCGCGGTGTCGCTCGGCCTGACCGGCAAGCTCTGCCTGGACACCGAGCAGCTGCCCGTCATCAACGAGGTCATCTCCCCCACGCCGACCGACGTCGCCTGGGCGCAGGACTTCCTCGACGACTTCGAGGCCCGCGGCAAGGTCATCCGCGACGGTTCCGACCTGCCCCGCCTGGGTCGGGCGCAGAAGATCCAGCGGCTCGCACAGGCGTTCGGCGTGGAAGCGCGGTAGGACTGCTCCCATGACCTGGTCCAACGTCCCCGGCGGTCCGCCGCAGTCCTCGCCCGGCCCCCAGGACCCGCAGCGCGCGGCCTGGGAGCGCAGCGGCACCACGTTGTTCCCGCCGGCGAAGCTCGCCGACCGGATCTCGACCGTGCTGCTGCTGGCGTTCGGCGCCGTGATGACGATCGTCACCGCCGTCGTCGGCATCATCGCGGTCATCTCGGCGACCGCGACCTGCGATGCCTCGGCCGGGTGCTCGCCCGGCGGGTACATCGGTGGCACGGCCATCGCCGTCGGCGGCGCGTTCGTGATCGGCGTCGCCACGATCGTGCTGGCGATCGGCGCGTGGATCCGCCGGAAGTCGTCGTGGTGGATCGCGGCTGTCGGCTTCGTGCTCGCGATCGCCGTGATCACGTGGGGCGGGGTCGTCTTCGCGAACGCCGCCGACGACGAGACCGCGTCGTCCTCGGTGTCCGCGAGCGCCTAGCCCCGACGCGCACCACGCTTCCGACAGGACACGAGGTGATCACCTCGTGTCCTGTCGTGTTGCGGGTGCGCGCAGTGCGCGGGTCCGACACGGCGTAGCGTCCACGGCATGGTGACGGTGTCGCGGACGACGGTCGCGGTGGTCGGTGGCGGCCCCGCCGGGGTTGTCCTCGGGCTGCTGCTCGCCCGGGCCGGCATCGACGTGCGCGTCATCGAGCAGCACGACGACTTCAACCGGGACTTCCGGGGCGACACCGTGCACGCCTCGACGATCCGGCTGCTCGACGAGCTCGGCCTCGGCGAGCGCTTCCGGGCCCTGCCGCAGTCACGGCTCGACGACTTCTCCCTGCCGATGCCCGACGGGTCACGACTGCTGCTCGGCGACTTCTCACGGCTCGATCCCCCGTACGACCACGTGGCGATGGTGCCGCAGTGGGACCTGCTCGACCTGCTCGTGACCGCTGCCCGGCAGGAACCGTCGTTCGACATCGCGATGGGCCTCGCGGCGACCGGGCTCATCGCGGAGAACGGCACCGTCACCGGGGTCCACCTCCGCCGGCGCGACGGCAGCAGCGAACCCGAGGAGCTCCGCGCCGACATCGTGATCGCCTGCGACGGACGGAACTCGGTCCTGCGCCGGGCAGCGGGGCTCGTGCCGCGGGCGTTCCCGGTGCCGTTCGACACCTGGTGGTTCCGGCTCCCCCGGCGGTCGGGCGATGCGGCGAGCGCCCTGACCCCCGCGTTCTCGGGGAAGGACGTGCTACTGAGCTTCCCGCGGCCCGACTACCACCAGGTCGCGTACTTCGCCCCGATGGGCTCGGACGCGACGCTGCGGGCCGAGGGCGTCGTTGCCTTCCGGGAGCGGGTAGCGCGGCTCCGTCCGGACTTCGCGGACCGGGTCGACGCGATCGGGTCGATGGACGACGTGCACGTGCTCGACGTCCGGATGGACCGGTTGCGGCGGTGGTGGCGGCCGGGGCTGCTGTGCATCGGCGACGCGGCGCACGCGATGTCGCCCGCGGGTGGGGTGGGGATCAACCTGGCGGTGCAGGACGCCGTGGCGACGGCGGCGATCCTGGTTCCGTCGTTGCGGCGCGGGCTCGGTGGTGCGGGGCTGGACGATGCGCTGGCCGCGGTGCAGCGTCGTCGGAGGCCACCGGCAGTGATCGTCCAGTCGGCGCAGGCAGTACTGCACCGCGTCGTGTTCGAGCGGGCCTTCGCCGGACGGCTCCAGGACGGGCCACCGCTGCTGCCCGTGCTGCTCGCCCGGTACGTGCCGCCGTCGCGGGGCCTCTACGCCCGGGGCATCGCGTTCGGGCCGCTGCCGGAGCACGCGCCCAGCTGGGCGCGGCGCTGAGCGACCGACGCAGAACGGAGTGGGTGCGGTGGACGGGACCGGACGGCAGACGGGAGGCGCGGGGCGGGGCCGCCACGGGCCTCCCGGTCGGCGGGCGGTCACCACCACTGCGCGACGCACCCTGTACGCGACCGCGCGCCCCCGGCGCATGCTGGGGCCATGAAGCAACGAGTCATCGGAGACGTGTCGGTCAGCGCCATCGGTCTGGGCGGGATGCCCATGTCGATCGAGGGGCGCCCCGACGAACGACAGTCCATCGCGACCATCCACGCCGCGCTCGAGAACGGTGTCACGCTCATCGACACCGCGGACGCGTACCACCTGGCCGCCCACGACGAGGTGGGGCACAACGAGGAGCTCATCGCCCGGGCGGTCCGCGAGTTCCACGGCGACACCGAGTCGATCCTCATCGCCACGAAGGGCGGCCACCTGCGACCGGAGGCCGGCGCCTGGGCGCAGAACGGCCACCCGGAGTACCTGAAGCAGGCGGCGAGGGCGTCGGCGAAGCGCCTCGGCGTCGAGGCGATCGGCCTGTACCAGTTCCACCGTCCGGACCCCGCCGTCCCGTACGCCGAGTCGGTCGGCGCGCTCGGCGAGCTGCTCGACGAGGGCGTCATCCGGATGGCCGGCATCTCGAACGCGGATCCCGACCAGATCCGGACAGCGAACGAGGTCCTCGACGGACGACTCGCCTCGGTGCAGAACCAGTTCTCGCCGAAGTTCCGGTCGAGCGAGCCGGAACTCGAGCTCTGCGACGAGCTCGGGATCGCGTTCCTGCCGTGGAGCCCGCTCGGCGGCATCGCGAACGCCGCCGACCTCGGCACCGCCTACGAGGACTTCGCGTACATCGCACGCGACCGCGGCGTGACCCCGCAGGTCATCGCGCTCGCGTGGGAGCTGCAGAAGAGCGACGTGGTCGTCCCGATCCCCGGGGCCTCGCGGCCGCAGTCGATCCTCGACTCGCTGACCGCACCGACCGTGAAGCTGCGGCCGGAGGACGTCGCCCGCCTGGACGCGTCGCAGCCGGCGGCCGTCTGACGCGTCCCCGGCACGACGACGCCCCGCAGTTCCGGTCGGAGCTGCGGGGCGTCGTCGTGTGGTGCGGGTGCGCTGCGACGTCGGGCTAGTTGCTCGGGCAGACCGCCGAGACCTCGTTCAGTGATGACTGCACGTCGGTCTGGGCGTCCTTCGCCTCGGCGGAGTCGCTCGAGCCGCTGGAGGTGAGCGCCGAGGCGTACTCCTTCGCGTCCTCGGTGAAGTCCTCGAAGGCGTCGTGGACGTCGTCGTTGGTGACCTTCGGCAGCGCTGCGTCGAGACGGTCGGTGAACTCGCCGACCAGCTTCGCGCGGGCCGCGGGGTCCGCCGGCGCCGAGGACGACGTCTGCTCGGCGATGAACGACCGGAGCTCGTTCTCGACCAGGGCGCACGCCTCGGTCTTGGTCTGCGCGGGAGCGGCGGCCGACGTCTTCGACGGGGCGGAGGTCTTCGACGGAGCAGACGTGTCCACCGAGTCGCCGTCGTCCGACGACCCGCCGGAGCAGCCCGCCAGCAGCGCCACGGCGACGAGCGCCGTGGTCACCGCGGTGAGGGTGCGGCGCATCAGGAGTTGCACTCCTTCTGGAAGGCGTTGCCGGCGTCCTGCACCTTGGTGCTGGACTTCGTGAGCGCCGAGACGTCGGCCGACTGCGGGTCCTTCGCGATGTCCTCGATCTGGTCGACGAGGTCGCCGTAGGCGTCCTCGAACGCCTCGCCCTTGTCCTGCAGGGCGTCGTCGGACAGGTCGTCGACGCCGTCGGAGATCTTCTCGTCGAGCTCCTTGAGCTTCGTGACGGCGGCGTCCGGGTCGGACTGCAGGTTCGCGGCCTCGGACTGCACGCCCTCGGCGGCGGTCTTGACCGTCTTCTCGAACTGGGTGCACTGGTCGGCCTTCGACGGCCCGGTCGAGCAACCGGCGAGCAGGGTGAGCGCGAGGCCGGCGGTGGCGAGCGCGATGAGCTTGTTCTTCGGCATGGTGGAGAGTCCCCCTCGATCGGTCCGCACTCCCCCGGATGAGGTGCAGATCCGTCATCGAGCGTACATGGGGCACTCACAGGATGACCGGCCGCCCGGCGTACCGTCGAGGGCATGCGCGCCATCACGTTCGACGACACCACCATGTCCGTGACCGACCTGCCCGACCCGGTGCCCGCCGCGGGTGAGGTGCTCATCGAGGTCGCTGCCGCCGGGGTGAACAACGCCGACCTGCAGCAGCGCGCGGGGAACTACCCGCCGCCGCCCGGGGCCTCGGAGATCCTCGGGCTCGAGGTCTCCGGCACCGTCCGGGCCCTCGGCGAGGGGGTGACCTCGGTGGCCGTCGGCGACCGCGTGTGCGCCCTGCTGTCCGGCGGCGGCTACGCCTCGCTCGTCGTGGCTCCCGCGACGCAGGTGCTGCCGGTCCCCGACTCGGTCGACCTGGTCGAGGCTGCCGGCCTGCCCGAAGCCGCCTGCACCGTGTACTCGAACATCGGCATGCTCGCCGGACTCCGCCCCGGCCAGACGCTGCTCGTGCACGGAGGCACCGGCGGCATGGGCTCGCACGCCGTCCTGTGGGCGAAGGCCCTCGGCGCCACGGTCATCGCGACGAGCGGCGGTGACCGCAAGGTCCAGGCGTCGCGTGACCTCGGCGCGGACCTGGTGGTCGACCACCGCGCCGAGGACTTCGTGGAGCGCGTCCTGGCGTTCACGGACGGCGTCGGGGTCGACGTGGTGCTCGACGTCGTCGGACCGTCGTACCTGGCGCGGAACCTGCAGGCCCTCGCACCCAACGGGCACATCGCCGTCATCGCCTCGGGCAGCGGCAGCACCGCCGAGCTCGACCTCAGCGCGCTGATGCGGAAGCGGGCGTCGATCAGCGGGACGACCCTGCGCGCCCGGCCGCTCGCCGAGAAGGCCGCGATCGTCGCCGCCGTCCGTGAGCACGTCTGGCCCTTCGTCGCCGACGGCAGCGTCCGACCGGTGATCGACACCGTCCTGCCGCTCGCCGACGTCGAGGAGGCGCACCGGAAGGTCCGCGACGGCGAGGTCGTCGGGAAGGTGCTGCTGACGCTCTAGGCGTGGACGCGGGAGAGGAACTCGACCAGCGCCGGGTGCTGCGGGGCGTCCAGGACCTCGGCGGGGACGCCCTGCTCGACGACCTCGCCCCGGTGCAGGAACACGATCCGGTCGGCCACGTTCCGTGCGAAGTGCATCTCGTGCGTGGTCATCAGGATCGTCGACCCCTGCCGCTTCAGCTCGGTGACCAGGTCGAGCACCTCACCGACGAGCTGGGGGTCGAGCGCGCTCGTGACCTCGTCGAGCAGCAGGAGCTCGGGGTCGGACGCGATCGCCCGGACGATGGCCACACGCTGCTGCTGGCCGCCGGAGAGCCGGTCCGGGTACGCGTCGGCGAACTCCGCGAGCCCGATCCGTTCGAGCAGCCGACGCGCGGTCGCCTCCGCCTCGGCCCGGCCCACGCCGTGCACCTGCCGTGAGGCAAGCGTCACGTTGTCGAGCACGCGCATGTGCGGGAACAGGTTGAACTGCTGGAAGACCACGCCGATCCGCGCCCGGACGCCGTCGACGGCGATGCGGGGATCGACGATGTCGGTCCCCTGCAGCAGGATCTCGCCGTCGTCGATGCCCTCGAGCAGGTTCACCGTCTTGAGCAGGGTCGACTTGCCCGAGCCGGACGCCCCGATGACGCAGATGACCTCGTGGCGGTGCAGCGTCAGGTCGATGCCGCGCAGGACCTCCTGCTCGCCGAAGGCCTTGCGCAACCCGCGCAGTTCGAGGACCGCAGCGTCCGCACCCGACGCACCACGGGCCTCCTGGCCGACCTCGCTCATACGGTCCCTCCGATCTGCTCGCGCCGCTGCTGGCGGCGCGCGATCGCGTCCGTGACGCGGATCAGCGGCAGACTGATCACCACGAACAGCAGCCCCGCGACGAAGTACGGCGTGAAGTTGTAGGTCTCCGCCTGCGCGATCTGCGCCGAACGGACCGCGTCGACGGCGCCGAGGATCGACACCAGACCGACGTCCTTCTGCATCGAGACGAAGTCGTTCATCAGTGCCGGTGTGACCTTGCGGATCGCCTGCGGCAGCACCACGAGCCGCAGCGTCTTGGCGTGCGAGAGCCCGAGCGACCGCGCGGCCAGACGCTGCGAGGGGTGCACGGCCTCCATGCCGGCACGCAGGACCTCGGCGATGTACGACGAGTACGTCAGGACGATCGCGATCGTGCCCCAGACCTCGGCGGGCAGCCGCGGGAACACCCCGAGACCGGGGATCCCGTAGCCGACCAGGTACAGCACGATGATGAGCGGCAGGCCGCGGAACAGGTCCGTGTACCCGGTGGCGAGCATCCGCAGCGGGAAGAAGACCGGGTTCCGCAGGCCCCGCACCACGGCGAGCAGGGTACCGAACACGGCGACGCCGATGGCACTGAAGAACAGGATGCGCACGTTCAGCCAGAGGCCCAGCAGGATGTCCGGGAAGCTGTCGATCGCGGTCTGCGGGTCGAAGAACGACTGCTGGACCGCTGCCCAGCCGGGGGTGTTCACGACACCGAAGTAGGCGATCGCGATCACCACGAGCGTCGACACCACCGACACCACGATCGACCGGCGTCCACGCTGCCGACGGTAGAGCCGCCGCTCGGCCTCGACCTGGCTCGGCGCGGCTGCGGCGACCGCGGTACCGGCGCCTGCTGGCACGGTCATGCGGTTACTTCAGGACCGGGGTGTTGGTCTCCGAGGAGAGCCACTTGGTCTGCAGGTCCTCGAGCGTGCCGTCGTCCGTCAGCGACTTGAGCGCCTTGTCCACCTTGCTCGTGAGCTCCGAGCCCTTCGGCAGGACGAAGCCGAACTGGTCGCCCTTGCCGTCCGACGGGAACTGCGCCGACACCGTGCCGTCGTCGAGCTGCGCTGCCGCCATGTAGAACGCCGTCGGCAGGTCGGTGACGATCGCGTCGATCTGGCCCGACTTCAGTGCGAGCACGGCGTCGTCGTTCGAGTTGAAGACCTGCGGAGTGACCCCCAGCACGCTCTTCACGCTGGCGATCGACGTGGACCCGGTGGCGACGCCGATCGCGTCCTTCTTCAGCGCGGCGATGCTCGTGTCGTCGACGGCCTTCGAGGTGCTGGTCGTCACCACGGCCTGCGTCGTCGTGTAGTAGGCGCTCGACATGTCGACGGCCTTCTTGCGCTTGGCGTCGATCGAGAACTGCTGGACGTTGAGGTCCCAGTCCTTCGGACCCGGTGCGATCGCGCTGTCGAAGGTGCTGCGCTTCCACACGACGTCGGACTTGCTGTAGCCCATCTCCTTCGCGACCGCGTAGGCCACGGCGGACTCGAAGCCCTTGCCGGACTCCGGCTTGTTGTCCTCGATCCACGGCGAGTACGCCGGCTCACCGGTGGCGATCGTCAGCTTGCCGTCGGTGACGGTGCCGTCTTCGTTGCTGCCGCTGCCGGCGGCGCACGACGTCAGGGCGAGGGCGGCGACCGCGGCTGTTGCGACGGCGAGGGTGAGGCGGAGGGATCGGGTCACGGTCGGGCCTTCGTGCGAGGGGGTTGGGGGCAGGTCGAAGTGTACTTCGCGGTGGGATACCAACGCGAAACGGAGTCGCGGTACTACTCGGCCTCGTCCGCCATCGTGAAGTCGTCGAACGAGAACCCGGGCGACACGAGGCAGCTCAGCAGCACCTCGCCGTCGTTCGGGATCGTCCGCTGCCACACGCCACCGCGCACGAACGCCTGCGCGTCGTTCACCCGGTCACGACCGGCGTCGGGCCCGAGGGTGATCCGCGCACCGGGCTCGGGAGCATCGTCGGAGCCGCCGAGTTCGAGCTCGACGGTGTCCGGACCGTGCCACATCCAGATCTCGTCGCTCGTCACCCGGTGCCAGGCCGAGGCCTCGCCCGGGGGCAGCAGGAAGTGGATCAGGGTCGCGGCGGGGCGGTCCCCAGCGGGTGTCGTCACCGTGGCCGGCGAGGTCCAGGTGCGGACGTACCAACCGCCCTCGGGGTGCGGCTCCATGCCGAGGGCGACGGCGCGCTTCGGCACGTCGAGCCACTCGATCAGTTCGCCGTCGACGGTGCGACGGGCGGCCATGCCGGGGCGGGGTGCGGTCTCGGTCATGATTCCTCCACAGGGATGACAGGGCGGGCAGGGCGGTCGGGCGATGACGTGGGCACGCCGGTCAGCGCTCCGTCGACGGCCCGGACGACCCCGCGGATGACGGTTGCGGACGCACGCCCGGCACCGTCCTCGACGAGCTCGGCGAGTGCGTCGGGCACGGTCCGGGCGTCGACGTCGAAGACGGCCAGGTCGGCGCGGGCCCCCACGGCGAGGTGGCCGATGCGGTCCGGGCCGACGGCGAGTCCCATGGCGTGTGCACCGCCGAGGGTCGCGGCGGAGAGCAAGCGCTCGTGCAGGTCCCGGTGACCGTACCCCTGGGCACGGGCGATCCGGTGCAGGGCGGTGACGTCGGCCATCAGGTCGAGGGACGGCGACGACGACAGCGAGTCGGTGCCGATGGCGATCGGGCTGCCCTCGCGCAGGTAGTCGGCGACGGGCGGCGGGTCGAGGCCGATGACGGCGTTCGACCGCGGGCACAGTGCGACGGCGGTGCCGCGAGCGCGCAGGAGCGCCCGGTCGGCAGCGGTCATGTAGACGCCGTGCGCGATGTGGCAGTCCGGGCCGAGTACCCCGAGCCGGTCGACGAACGCGGTGGCACTCGCGCCGAAGCCCAGGGCTCGCAGCGCCCGGAACGAGGGCACGTTCGCCAGGTGCCAGTCGTTGCCGTGGCCGACGCCGTCGACGCCGTCCAGTCCGGGGACCGGCCCCAGGGCGATGCGCTCACCCTCGAAGGCGGCCTCGCCCAGGTGCAGGTGCAGCCGGAGTCCGCGCTGCCGGACGATGTCGGGGAGCTCGAGCAGGGGCGCGACGTCGAGCGAGTACGGCGCGTGCGGTGACAGCCCGGCGCCGGGGGTGGTCGGGATCCGGGCGAGTTCGTCGAGCACCTGGTCGCGGCCGTGCGACTGCCAGGCGTCGTTCTCCCAGTCCATCACCTCCCAGTAGGCGATGCCGCCGAGCCCGTACGTCTCGAGCGCGGTGGAGGCCTCGATGTCGGTGACGATGTCCGCGATGCTCGTCACGCCGGCGAGGATCGACGCCTCGGCACCGGCCGCAGCCTCGGCCCGCCAGTCGTGGGGTTCGGCGTAGTCCTCGTTGAACGCGACCGCCCAGTCCTCGAATCCGTCGTACTGGCGGCGTCCGACACTGGCCATGCCGGTGTACTGCAGGTGCGAGTGCGCGTTGACGAGGCCCGGCAGGAGGGCCCCTCGCCACTGCCGTTCGGTGAACGTCGCACCCGAGCCGGCGAGCTGGTCGACGACCCACGACCGGTCGCCGACGTGCAGGATGCGGCCGTCCTGCACGGCGACGGCGCCGTCGGCGATCGGGGGCGCGGTCATCGGCACGACGACGCGCGCCGAGTGCACGACGACGGAGTGGTCGGCACGCGGGTGCGCGGCGCTCGGGGGCGCGGCGCTCATGCGGGGTCTCCGAAACGACGCGTCCGGACGTCCGGCTCGCGGTCCGCAGGGTGTTCGGCTGGAAGGCCGGGAGGAACGGGGCGCGCTCCGAACGCGGCGAGCGCCACGCGGGCGGTCGCGTCGTCGACCGCGGGGTCGATGGGCACGACGGCTCGCTCGAGTTCGTCGCCCCGCTCGAGCAGGATGCGGACGGCCCCGAGCTGCGCGGCGAAGGACAGGTCCATGATCTCGATCGGGTTGCCCTCGGCCGCCGTGATGTTGATGCAGCCGCCGCGGTCGAGCACGATCGGTCCGCCCTCGGCGTCGGGGAACACGAGGCGTTCGGCCTTCGGGCCCACTGGCCGCAGTTCGGCTCCGGCGGCGCGGGCGTCGTCGAGCGCGACCTCGTGGTCGACCCCGCCCGCGACGGCGACGACGGCCCCGTCCGCGCACGAGCGCAGCACCCGCAGGTCGATGGTGTCGGCGACCCCGGTGGCGCTCACCACGAGGTCGGCGTCCTGCACGGCCTCGGCGAGCGGCGCGACGGCGTGGCCGGCGAACAGCGCCTGCAGGGCGCGCACGGGATCCGTCTCGGCGACCGTGACCCGGAGACCGAGGGCGGACAGCACCAGCGCGACCCCTTCGCCGACGTGCCCGAACCCGGCGACGACCGCCGCGCCTCCCGACCGCACTCGGTGCGTGCCGGACGGGAGCCCGTCGACCAGGTCGAGCGCCGCGAACACCGTCGACTGCCCGGTGCCGTACCGGTTGTCGAAGAACGTCTTGGTGCGGGCGTCGTTGACGGCGACCACGGGGATGTAGAGCTCGCCCCGCGACGCCATCACGCGCAGGGGTCGGAGGCCGCTCGTGGTCTCCTCGGCCGCGCCGAGCATCGTCGGCAGCAGGTCCGGACGCTCCTGGTGGGCGAGTCGGATGACGTGGGAACCGTCGTCGAGCAGGATGTGCGGCCGGGTGTCGAGCATCGCGAGGGCGAGCGCCTTCTGCTCCGGCAGCGACGCCGTGCTGTTCGCGTGCACCGTGAGCCCCGCTGCCCGGAGCGACGCGGCCACGGCGTCGTCGGTCTCGTCGGCGTGCGCGTAGACGACGACCTCGGCACCAGCGTCGCGGAGGAGCAGGCTCAGCACCGCGGTCTTCGGCTCGAGGAACATCGCGACGCCGATGCGGGTGCCGCGGAGCAGTCCGCCGTCGCGGAGTTCGGCGGCGACCGCGCGCGAGACGGGCATCGAGCGTCGCGCCCAGCGCAGCCGGGCGTCGGCGGCCGGGTCGTCCTCGGGGTCGCGACCGGTGGAGACGAGGAAGACGTCGTCGGAGAGCATCGGGACGCCGAGCACGCCGGGGCGGGCGGTGACGACGGGGCCGAAGGCGTCCTCGTCGACGGCGGGCAGGTGCCGGCCGGCGTCGATCACGATGAGCGTGGCGCCGCGGGGGCGGTCCGCCTCGCGCTCGATGACGGGGGTGGAGTCGTCGGGGGAACCGAGGCACCAGAGCTGGTCGATCGGCTCGTGCTCCGCGGCCGGACGGGCACCGAGTCCGGTGAGCAGCCCGTGCAGTGCCGCGGTGTCGCGGGGGTCGCCACCGACGATGCGGAACCGGCGGGCTGCGACGAGCAGGTTCGTGACCGCGGCGAAGCGTCGGACTGCTGCCGACGCCCAGGATCGCGTCTCGGGGTCGGGTCCTGGCGGCATGCCCCAATCGTAGGGAATGCGCGGGGGTCCGCCGACGTACTCTCTGGGCATGAGCGATGCATCCACGACCGGAGTGTTCGACAAGGTGACGATGTTCGGTGCGGACTGGTGCCGCGACTGCCGCCGGTCCAAGGCGCTGCTCGACACCCTCGGCGTCGACTACGAGTACGTCGACGTCGAGCAGGACCTGTCGGCGGCCGACCGAGCCGAGGCGATCAGCGGGCGGAAGAACATCCCCGTCGTGGTGCTGCCGAACGGCAAGCACTTCGTCGAGCCGTCGGACGCCGAGCTGCGCGCCGAGCTCGAGGCCTCCGGCGCCGTCTGAGCTGCGGCTCGGCCCGAGACTCGGGCAGCTCGCCCCGAGACTCGGGCTGAGCGACTCGTCTCGGGGCTCCGAGCCCGAGTTCTGTCGCCCACCCCGAGTCTCGAGGGAACGCTGCACCTGCGCGCCGGGCGGACATCGGATGAATCGGGCATCATGAGGGCGTGATCATCGACGCTCACCACCACCTCTGGGACCCCGCCGACCGGTCGTACCCCTGGATGGACGACTCCGTCGCCCCGATCCGCCGCCGGTTCGACGTGGACGACCTCCGAGCGGCGACGCGGGACACCGGCGTGACGCGGACCATCGTCGTGCAGGCCGTGCACGATCCCGGCGAGACCGCCTGGCTGCTCGAACAGCCCGGACCGGTCGCGGGCGTCGTCGGCTGGGTGGACCTCACCGCGCCGGACGTGGCCGACCGGATCGCCGCCGTCCGTGCGCTGCCGGGCGGGCAGCGTCTGGCGGGCATCCGGCACCAGGCGCAGGACGAACCGGATCCGGGCTGGCTCGCCCGCCCGGACGTCGCCCGCGGGGTGCGCGCCCTCGCTGGTGCCGGCCTGGTGTTCGACGTCCTCGTCCGAGCGCGGGAGCACGCCGCTGCGCTGACCCTGGTCGACGCCGTCCCCGAGGCATCATTCGTGCTGGACCACGCCGGCAAGCCGGACATCGCGCACGACGATGCCGAGTCGGCGGCGGCCTGGCGCGGACGGATGACCGACTTCGCCGCACGCCCGAACGTCACGTGCAAGGTCTCCGGCCTGTTCACCGAGGCTGGCCCGGACTGGCGCGACCGCCCGGTCGACCGGTACGTCCGCGAGGTCGTGGAGCAGTTCGGTCCCGAACGGTCGCTGTTCGGCTCGGACTGGCCGGTGTCGACCCTGGCGACCGGGTACGCCGAGGTCGTGCAGCGGACCACGGGCGCACTCGCCGACCTGTCGACGACCGAGCACGAGGCCGTCTTCAGCGGCACCGCTGAGCGCATCTACCTTGTCCCGATGACCACGCAGACATAGGATGTTTCTGGCTGCACTGGCGCAGCCGGAGAGCGAGGAACGATGCAGTTCGCACGACTCGGCCCGGTGGGGAGCGAGATCCCCGTGGCCATCGACATCGACGGCGAGGTCTTCGACCTCCGCTCGATCACCAGTGACATCAGCGGGGCCTTCCTGGCCTCGGACCCGGTCGGCCGCGTCGAGCACGCGCGCAGCGCCGGCGACCTGACGATCATCGGCCGGGACCGGGCCGGCGCCATGCGGCGCGGGGCACCGGTCGCCCGCCCCGGCAAGGTCGTGTGCATCGGCCTGAACTACCGCGACCACGCCGCCGAGACCGGCGCCGACATCCCCACCGAACCGATCGTGTTCATGAAGGACCCGATGACGGTGATCGGCCCCGACGACGAGGTCCTGATCCCCCGGAACAGCACGAAGACCGACTGGGAGATCGAGCTCGCGATCGTCATCGGCCGCACGGCTCGGTACTGCGAGACCGATGCGGACGCCGAGGCCTCCATCGCCGGCTACGCCATCGCGAACGACGTGTCCGAGCGCGAGTTCCAGCTCGAGCGCGGTGGACAGTGGGACAAGGGCAAGTCCTGCGAGACCTTCAACCCGCTCGGGCCGTGGCTGGTGACACCCGGGTCGCTCGCCGCCGCCGGCCTCGACCCTGCGGCACTCGCGCTCCGACTGACCGTCAACGGCGAGGTCCGGCAGGACGGCACCACCGCCGACATGATCTTCCGGCCTGTGGAGATCGTCCGGTACCTGTCGCAGTTCATGGTGCTGTACCCCGGCGACGTCATCAGCACGGGGACCCCGGCGGGCGTCGCGCTGGCCGGACACGCGCCCTACCTGCAGCCCGGCGACGTCGTCGAGCTCACCGCTGACGGGCTCGGCTCGCAGCGCCAGACGGTCGGAGCAGCCTGATGGCGGACGCAACCGGCAGCACCGGCGGCACCGGCGGCACCGGCGGCACCGGCTCCGACCGCGCCGGCTCCGGCCGCGCCGGCACCGGCCGCGCCGGCAGCGCCCTCAGCCACGACGGCGTCCGGGCGATCGTCACCGGCGGCGCGTCCGGCATCGGCGCAGCGATCGCCGCCGCCCTGCAGGACCGCGGTGCGACGGTCGCCGTGCTCGACCTGCAGCCGTCGACCGTCGAGGGGTTCCTCTCGGTCACGTGCGACGTCAGCGACGACGCCTCGGTCCGCACCGCCGTCGCCACCGCCGTCGAGCATCTCGGCGGCCTCGACGTCCTGGTCAACAACGCCGGCATCGGCGCACAGGGCACGGTCGAGGACAACGACGACGACGAGTGGCGCCGCGTGTACGAGGTCAACGTCCTCGGTGCCGTCCGGCTGTCGCGTGCAGCGCTCCCCCACCTGCGAGCGTCGGGCAACGCGAGCATCGTGAACACCTGCTCGATCGCCGCCACCGCCGGGCTGCCCCAGCGGGCGCTCTACTCGGCGACCAAGGGTGCGATCGCCGCGCTGACCCGCGCGATGGCCGCCGACCACATCCGCGAGGGCATCCGCGTCAACGCCGTCAACCCCGGCACGGCCGACACCCCGTGGGTCGCGCGGTTGCTGTCCACCGCGGGCGACCCGGCCGCCGAACGCGCAGCGCTCGAGGCCCGGCAGCCGCACGGCCGGCTCGTGCAGGCGGAGGAGGTCGCCGAGGCGGTCGCCTACCTGACGAGCCCGCTCGCCCGGTCGACGACGGGCGTCGACCTGGCCGTCGACGGCGGGATGCAGGCCCTCCGGCTGCGGCCCGCCTGATGGTCGGCCCGTGACGACCGGGAGGCCCGGCTATCGTCGACCTGTCGGCTCGCGTCCGCGAGCGGGCCGGGATCAGGAGGTGGTGACGTGGCGTCGCTGACCGACGATGCGATCGCACGCATCCAGCAGATGATCGTGAGCGGTGAGCTCCAACCCGGGCAGCGCCTCCCGCCCGAGAAGGAACTGAGCGAGTCGCTCGGCCTGTCCCGGAACAGCCTGCGCGAGGCGGTGAAGGCTCTCGAGCTCATCCGCGTGCTCGACGTCCGCCGCGGCGACGGCACCTACGTGACGTCGCTGGAACCCGGCGTCCTGCTCGAGGCCGTGTCGTTCGTCGTCGACATGCACCACGACCGGTCCCTCGTCGACCTGCTCGAGGTCCGCCGCATCCTCGAGCCCGCGTCAGCCGTCCTGGCCACCGCGCGGGCCTCGGAGCAGCAGATCGACGAGCTCGCCACGCTGATGCAGTCCGTCGGCGAGGACACCGGCGTCGAGGACCTCGTCGCGCACGACCTGCTGTTCCACTCGACGATCGCGGGCATCGGCGGCAACCAGTACCTGTCCGGCCTGCTCGACGCCCTGTCGAGCAAGACCGTGCGGGTGCGGGTGTGGCGCGGCCTGACGCAGAACGGCTCGGTGCAGCGCACCCTCGACGAGCACGCCGCCATCGTGGACGCCATCCGACGCCGGGACCCGCAGCTCGTGCAGGCGCTCGTGGTGTCGCACGTCGAGGGTGTCGAGCGCTGGTTGCGGCGCTCCCTCGACTGAAACCGAGAACGCGTGCAGGTGGGTGGGTGTTGTGTCGGGCGTCGGCCCTGACTCCGGCAACCATGCCGCGGCAACCGCACCCACGAGGAGGAAACCGTGCTCGGTCTCATCATCAGCTTGATCATCGTCGGACTCATCGCCGGCGCCATCGCCCGGCTCGTCGTCCCCGGCAAGCAGCACATCTCGATCCCCATGACCATCCTGCTGGGCATCATCGGCTCGTTCGTGGGCGGGTTCCTCGGGTTCCTGATCTTCCAGCACGACCCGATGGACGGCTTCTTCCAGCCGGCTGGCATCATCGGTTCGATCATCGGCGCCATCATCGTGCTGATCATCTACATCCGCTTCTCGGGTCGCAGCGCCAAGACCCGCTAGGCACCAGCACCCCGCCGGGCACGACCCGCAGCACGACCGAAGTCACCCCGAACCGCGCATCCGTGCGGTTCGGGGTGCTTTTGGTCGTGCGGGGCTCAGTCGCTGAGCAGGCCCGCGGCGCGCAGGTCCTCCCACAGGGACTCCGGGACGACGGCCGCCGCCCGCTCGACGTTGGAGCGCACCTGCTCGGCGGACTGCGCACCGAGGGCGATCGCGGCGACCGCAGCAGCACGGCGCGGGAACGCCAGCGCCGCCTCGGGCAGGGTGACCCCGTGCCGCTCGCAGACGTCGGCGATCGCGTTCGCCCGGGCGACGAGGGCCGCCGGAGCCGTGGCGTAGTCGTACGTCGCGGTGGCGTCCGGCCGGTCCTGCCCGAGTAGTCCCGAGTTGTAGACCCCGACCGCGACGACCGCGACCCCCAGCGAGGCGCACCGGTCGACGAGGTCCGCCGCCGGCTGTTCGAGCAGTGTGTACCGTCCCGCGAGCATGACCACGTCGCAGAGCCCGGTGGACACCGCCGCGTCGAGGGCTTCGACTGAGTTCGACCCGACGCCGACAGCCCGGACGACACCCTCGTCCCGCAGCTCGGCGAGCGTCGGCAGCGCCTGCGTCAGGCCGTCCTCGAGCGAGTACACGTCGGGGTCGTGCAGGTACGCGACGTCGACGCGGTCGAGTCCGAGCCGTCCGAGCGACTCGTCCAGTGACCGCCGAACGCCCATCGGCGACGGGTCCCACTGCCGCACGGTGTCGTTCGGCACCGCGAACCCGCCGGAGGCCAGGTCGTTCCCGTCGCCACGCCCGGGGACGAGCAACCGCCCGACCTTCGTCGACACCAGGAACGAGTCGCGCGGGCGGTCGGCGAGCGCCGCCCCGAGCCGGCGCTCGGACAGTCCGAGGCCGTAGTGCGGTGCGGTGTCGTACCCGCGGACACCGGCGTCCCAGGCTGCGTCGACCGTGGCCCGCGCGTCGTCGTCGGACACCGGCCGCAGCAGGTTCCCGATGCCCGCACCGCCGAACCAGAACGGCCCGCGGTCGAGGTCGAGGTCCGTCATGCGTCCACCTGGTCCGCCAGGGACCAGACCCGCGGCACGCCGTCGTCGTTCCCCGAGTAGTCGTCGTCGGCTTCGAGCAGGGGGTTGATCGTCTCCTGCCACTCCGCGTTGACCGGGTCGTCGGCGAGCGCCCGGCGCATCGCGCGGTAGTCCTCGACCTCGATCAGGTGGACCAGGTCCTGCCCGTCCCGCCACACCGTCCAGTCGTGCACCCCGGCATCGCGAAGCCGGGCCGCGAGCGCGGGCGGGATCGAAGCGTGCACGGCGTCGTACACGGCCTCGTTCCCCGCCCGCAGCCGGGTCCTCGACAGGATGCGCTGCATCAGTCGCGCAGGAACAGTTCGACCACCGGCACGGCGACATCGGGTCGCACGATCGGCAGCGTGAGCGTCAGCGTGCCCGCCGGCTGCCCGCCGAGCCCGGTGTTCTGCGCCCGTGTGCCCTCCGGGATCTCCCGGTAGTGAATCTCCGACGCGTCGTTCAGCAGCTGCGCGTACGCCACCTTCCCGGCCAGGTCGGGCAGGTGCACGTGCTCGAAGGGCCACGTGAACAGGTGCAAGTAGAGCCGGTCCCCACGCTGCGTGTACACGGTGCCGGCCGGCGCGGTGAACGAGGACGGTCCGGCGCCGTACACCGAGCGGTCGTGTCGACGCATCCACTCGCCGATCCCGGCGAGCGCCGACCGCGCGACCCCGTCGAACTCGCCGCGACCGGTGGGTCCGACGTTGAGGAGCATGTTCCCGTTGTTCGAGACGCCGTCGACGAGCATGCGGACCAGCAGGTCGGTGCTCTTCACGTTGAGGTTGTCGCGGTCGTAGCCCCACGAGCCGTTCAGGGTCTGGCAGGCCTCCCACGGCACCTGGACGCCGTCGACCTCCATCGGCTTGTCCGGCTGGTACTGCTCGGGTGTGACGATGTCGCCGGGCAGGTCGAGGCGGTCGTTGACGATGATGCCGGGCTGGAGCCGCTTCGTCAGCGCCAGCAGCTCCGAGGACCCCCAGTCATCGCGGCCCTTGCCGCCCCAGATGTCCTCGTGGTCGTTGTCGCGGTACGAGAAGTCGTAGAACAGGTAGTCGATCCGCCCGTAGTCGGTCAGCAGCTCCTCCACCTGCCCGTGGAGGTACGAACGGTAGCGGGCCATGTCGCGACCTTCGTTGAGCGCCGAGATCGCCGCGTCGCCGTCGTCCCGCCGCGGGTGCACGCCGTCGACGGTGAAGTCCGGGTGGTGCCAGTCGATGAGCGAGTGGTAGAACCCGACCCGCAGTCCCTCGGCGCGGACGGCGTCGACGAACTCGCGCACGATGTCCCGGCCGAACGGGGTGTTCGTGGACTTGTAGTCGGTCAGGGCGCTGTCCCAGAGCGCGAAGCCCTCGTGGTGCTTCGTGGTGAGGACGACGTACTTCATCCCCGCCTCGCGGGCACGGCGGGCCCAGTCGGCGGCGTCGAACAGGTCCGGGTCGAAGTGGTCGAAGTACTTCTGGTAGTCCGCGTCGGTGATCCGTTCGCGGTTCTTCACCCACTCGTGCCGTGCCGGCAGGGCGTACAGCCCCCAGTGGATGAACATGCCGAACCGGTCGTGGGTGAACCAGGCGGGCAGGCCGCTCGCGTCGGTCGCGGTCTGCGGCTCTGCAGGTGCGGTGATGGTCATGAGGCCAGTGTTCCTTTCAGAGGGGGGAGGGGTGTCACCGGCCGCCGAGGCCGGAGGTGACGATGCCCTTGACGAGGTGCTTCTGGAGCAGGATCAGCAGGATGACGGTGGGCAGCATCGAGATCACCGACGCTGCCATCACGAGGTTCCACTCGGAGCCCTGCTGCCCGAAGAACTGCTGCAGGCCGAGCGGGATGGTGCCGTGGGCCTCGACGTCGTTCACGACGACGAGCGGCCAGAGGAACGAGTTCCAGTAGGAGATGAACGAGAACACGGCGAGCACGGCCATGGTCGGGTGGGCGAGCGGGAGCATCACCGAGAAGAACGTCCGGATCGCGCCGGCTCCGTCGACCCGGGCGGCGTCGTCGAGCTCCTGCGGCACGGTGAGGAAGAACTGCCGGATGAGGAACGCCCCGAGCGCCGTGAACGCCCACGGGATGATGAGCGCCTGGAACGTGTCGACCCAGCCGAAGCCCTGCATCATCACGTACATCGGGATGACGAGGACGTCCTGCGGGATCATCAACGTGACGAGGAACAGCAGGAACACGGTGTTCCGTCCACGCCAGCGCAGCCGGGAGAACGCGTACCCGGAGAGCACGGCGACGGCGACGTTGATCGCGGTCCCCACGGCCGCCACGAAGACGCCGTTGAGGATGAACCGCGCGAACGGCAGGTACGTGAACGCCTGCACGTAGTTGTCCCACTCGAGCGAGCGGCCCCAGAGCGTCGGCGGCGTGGTGAACACCTGGTCGGCGGGCTTGAGGCTCGTCGCCACCATGTAGATGAGCGGCGAGACGAACAGCAGCGCGACGAGGCAGAGCAGGGCGTACCCGATCGCGTGCCGCACCCGTCCGGGGCGGGGCACCGACCGGGTCCGGGCCACGGCGCGGGGGTTGACCGTCCGGTTCGACGTCGTGGCGCCGAGGCGACCGCGGACTGCTTCACTCATAGTGCACCCACCGCTTCTGGCCGAGGAACTGGATGGCCGTGATCCCGAGGATGATGACGAACAGCACCCAGGCGCCGGCCGAGGCCAGACCGAGCTGCTGGTTCTGGAAGCCGGTGTTGTAGATGTACTGCACGAGGGTCTCCGTCGCGGTGCCCGGCCCGCCCTTCGTCAGGACGAACGGTTGGACGAACACCTGGAACGAGGTGATCAGCGTCATCATCGTCGCGAAGAAGACCGACGGCGAGATGAGCGGGAACTTGATGGCCCAGAACGTCTGCCAGGCGTTCGCGCCGTCGAGCTGCGAGGCCTCGATCTGGTTCTCCGGCACGGCGTCGAGCGCCGCCGAGAAGATCAGCATGTTGTAGCCGAAGCCCTGCCACACGCTCATCGCGACGATGGCGAGCATCGCCCAGTGCTCGTCGGCGAGGAAGTTCGGCGCGTGCACGCCGACGGTGGACTGCAGGGACGCGTCGATCGCGCCACCGGGCTGGTACAGCATCCGCCACACCACGACGTTCGCGACGATCGGCGTGATGGTCGGGATGAAGAACAGGACGCGGAAGACGTGCCGGCCGGCGATCCGCGGTGTCAGCCAGGCGGCGAGCCCGAGCGACACGACGAGGTTGAGCGGCACGTAGAGCACCACGAACAGCGCCGTGTTGAGCGCGACGGTGCGGAAGACCGGGTCGCCGAAGAGCCGGGCGTAGTTCTCGATGCCGGCCCAGCTGCGTTCGCCGAGCATCGGCCAGTTCATGAAGCTCACGACGAGGGACGCGACGATCGGGAACGCGGTGAAGACGACGAGGCCGATCGAGTGCGGGGCGGCGAAGGCGGCGCCCCACCAGGAGCGGCGTCCGAGCGCGCTCGTGTCCTCGCCGTCCTTCCGCCGTGGGGTGGCGGTCCCGACCGCGACCGCGGTCGCGACCGCGGGGACGGCCGCTTCGGCCGGTGGGTCCTGGATGGTGGTCATGCGACGACCTCCTCGTCGTTCGCGCGGTCCTGAACAGGGGATGGATCGGACTGGAGGCCCGTGGCGGGGCCGCAACGGGCCTCCAGTCCGCTCATTGGTTCAGCTGGTCACTGCGTGCCGAGCTGGCCGGCGATGGAGGACATCGTCTCCTTGCCGGAGGTCTGCCCGTTCACCGCCTGCAGCGCGTACTGCGTGAACAGCTGGGAGAGCTGGTCGCTCTGCTTGTTCCCGAGGAGCGGCGAGGACTTCGCGAGTCCCGCCTTGAGCGCAGCCTCGGCGCCGTCGATGCCGGCGCTCGAGTACCACGCCGACTGGGCGGCGGTGCGCCCCGGGAACGCCCGTCCCGCTTCGGCGAGCGACGTCAGGACCTTCTCGCTCGTCATCGTCTGGACGGCCTTGAACGCCTGCTCCGGGTACTTGCACTGCTTCGAGACACCGAAGCCGGAGCCGGCAGCGAAGGTCGACGGACCCGACGTGCCGGCGGGCAGCGTCGTGACGCCGAGGTCGAACGACACCTTGGCCTTCTGGCTGATGAGCGACCACGGACCGTCGGTGTACATCGCGACCTTGCCGGCGGCGAAGTCGTTGCCCGGCGTCGACGAGTCGGAGGACGCCTGCGTGGCGTATCCCTTCTCCACCAGCGACGCGAGCCAGTCGAGGCCGTCCGCGAACTTCGCGTTCGTCGCGTCGAGCTTGCCGGACTCCGTGATGACCCGACCACCGTTGTAGCCGTAGACCATCGACTCGAGGTTGAGGTCGCCCACCGTCGAACCGAACATGGTGACGCCCTTGGCCTTCAGCGCGGCCCCGGCCGCCTCGAAGTCGTCGACGGTCCACCCCGGCTTCGGCTCGGCCACGCCGGCCTTCGCGAAGACGTCCTTGTTGTAGAACATCATGATGGGGCCGGTGTCGTAGGGCAGGCCGTAGAGCTTCCCGTCGACCTTCATGCCGTCGAGCGCGGTGCTGTCGAACGCGGACAGGTCGGTGCCGTCCTTCTCGGCGAGGTCGTCGAGCGGCAGCAGCGACGACGTGTAGTTCGCGGCGCGGAGGGACTGCATGCTCACGACGCACTGGGCGCCGCCCGCGCTCAACTGCGTGCTGAGCTTCGTGAAGTAGTTCTCGAACGGCGCACCCTGGATCGTCAGGGTGATGCCGTCCTCGCTCTTCACGGTGTCGGCGACCTTCTGCCAGGCGGCCTTGTCCTCCTTCCCGGCGATCCACATGGACCAGGTCAGTGCGTCCTTCGACTGGCTGCCGCCGGCACTGCTGCCGGAGGAACAGCCGGTGAGCACGAGGGCCGCGGCAGCTGCTGCCGCGAGTCCGGCGATGATGCGTCGTCGTTGCATCGGTGTCTCCACTTCGTCGTGGTGATGGGGTGTGTGGGGTGGGATCAGGCGACGCGGACCGCGTCGGGGACCGTCTCGGGGTCGACCACGGCCCAGGCCGGGCCGTCCGGGAACGCGTAGGCGTCGAGGGAGTCGGCGAGCATCTCGGTGCCGGCTCCGGGAGCGGTCGGCGGCCAGTAGCGGCCGTCGTGGACGTCGACCGGGGTCACGAAGTGCTCGTGCAGGTGGTCGACGAACTCGATGCACCGGGTGTCGAGGTCGCCGGTCAGCGCGACGGCGTCGAACATCGACAGGTGCTGCACGGCCTCGCACAGGCCGACCCCGCCGGCGTGCGGGCACACCCGGACGCCGTGCTTCGCGGCGAGCAGCAGGATCGCGAGGTTCTCGTTGACCCCCGCGACCCGGGTGGCGTCGATCTGGAGCACCGACATCGACCCCGCCTGGATGAGCTGCTTCGCGATCACCCGGTTGGCCATGTGCTCGCCGGTCGCGACGGGGATCGGGGCGATGCGCCGGGCGATCTCCGCGTGCCCGAGGACGTCGTCGGGGCTCGTGGGTTCCTCGACCCAGGCGAGGTCGAACGGGCGCAGCCGCTCGATCCAGGTGACGGCCTCGTCCACGTCCCAGCGCTGGTTGGCATCGACCGCGATGCAGATGTCCGGGCCGACCGTGGCGCGGGCGATGCCCATCCGGCGGACGTCCTCGTCGACGTCGCCGCCGACCTTGAGCTTGATCTGCTCGAAGCCCTCGTCGACGGCCTCGCGGCAGAGCCGGGCGAGCTTCTCGTCGTCGTAGCCGAGCCAGCCCGGGGTCGTCGTGTACGCCTGGTAGCCCTGCGCTTCGAGCCGGGCCCGACGGGTCGCACGGTGCGGTTCGGCGGCCCGGAACAGCTCGAGCGCCTCGTCCGGGGTGATCGCGTCGGTGAGGTACCGGAAGTCCACCAGCTCGACGAGCTCCTCGGGGCTCAGGTCCGCCAGCAGCGCCCACAGCGGCTGCCCCGCGCGCTTGGCTCGGAGGTCCCAGAGCGCGTTCACCACGGCGCCGATCGCCATGTGCATGACGCCCTTCTCCGGGCCGAGCCAGCGCAGCTGCGAGTCGTGGACCATCGCACGCCAGGTGCCGCCCATGTCGGCGAGGACCGCTTCGGCGTCGGCGCCGACGACGTGCCCGCGCAGGGCGGCGATCGCGGCTTCCTGCACCTCGTTGCCGCGTCCGATCGTGAACACGAAGCCGGTGCCGACGTGTCCGTCCAGGGCGTCGGTCGTGATCTCGACGTACGCGGCGGAGTAGTCGGGCGCGGGGTTCATGGCGTCGGATCCGTCGTGCTCCCGAGAGGTCGGGAAGCGGATGTCGCGCACGTGCAGACCGGTGATGCGGCTCATTCGTGTCTCCTGCCGTCCGGTCTCCGTCGACCGAACGAGGCAATCAAAACATCGGATGTCTCGCGCGTCAAGAGAACTCTTCGTCACGTTCTGGTCTCGAACGGGGCCGAGTCGTCGGATGGCTGTGCTTTGGGTCGTTCCGCGCGGAGGAGGCCGTTCCGCGCGTAGCGAGCCCGTTGTTCTGGCCCGCTACGGGCGGAACGGCCTCTCATGGCGCGCGCTATGGGTCGAAACGGTCGCGCCCACCGCCCGAGGCGAGTCTCGGGGTCAGCGACGGTTCTCGTGCTCCGCGGCCCGTGACCTGTCGCTCAGCGCGAGACTCGGGGCGGCGCCCGGCGTGTCAGGCGGAGGCGAGCCGGCCCATCTCGGCCACCACGCCGCGGAGGCGGTCCGCCAACTCGTCGCGCGAGCCGTCGGCGAAGCGGTGCGCGGACTCGATGAGCGCCGCCATGACGAGCGTCACCGCGGTCCGTGCGGAGTCGACGTCGGTGCGCTCGGCGGCGACCGTGAACACGGCGAGCCGGGCACGCGCCATCCACTGCAGCATCGCGGGCACCATCTCCGGTCGCGCCTGCACGAGTTCCTTCATGCGACGGCGGTCCGTGGGCAGTGTCACCGTCCGGGCGACGAGGTCGCAGAGGTCCGACACGAGCGGGCCCTCCGCGGTCAGGAACGCCTGCCGTGCCGTGTCAGGCACCGAGCTCTCGGGGAGTCCGAGTGCCGCGTCGCCCTTCGACGGGAAGTAGTTGAAGAAGGTGCGCGGCGAGACGCCGGCGTCGGCGCAGATCTCCTCGACCGTGACGCCGGCCAGGCCCCGTTCGGAGACCAGCGCCAGCGCGGCCTGGTGGATCGCGTGCCGGGTCTGCTGCTTCTTGCGTTCCCGCAGGCCGCTGTCGCCTGCCGGGTGCGATTCGATCGTGCTCACTGCTGCTCCTCGTGCGGGTCGGGGCCTCCCGTCTGGTGACGAGAGGCCCCGGTGGCCGGTCCTACACGCGATCCCGCTGGACGGGGATCGAACCGGTGACGGGCGCCGTGGGCGACCCCATCGTGTCGGCCGCCTTGACGGCCTGCACCTCGAGGTCATCGGCGGTGCCAGCCTGGTCGGCCTGCTCCTGCAGGGCCGAGCTCTTGCGGAGCGGCGGCGCCTTGAAGAACCAGCTGAGGACGAACGCCAGCAGGATCACGGCGAAGCCGACCCAGTAGACGGTCACGGCCGACGCGTTGAAGCCGCTCATGAACGGCTTGGTCAGTGCCGGGGTCGCACCGTTGAGGTAGGACGTGTCGCTCGTCTCGCTGCTCGAGCTGCTGCCGTCGCCGGCCCCCTTGTCGATCTGCTTCGACAGTTCGGGGGCGAGCTCGCCGACCCAGTACGAGCGCTGCGAGGCGTCCGACCAGTCGACCACGAGCTTGCCGTCCTGCACGCTGGCGTGCGCCTTGTCGGCTGCGGCGGTGAGGGCCTGCTGCTGCACGGCCTCCGGGGCGCCGGTCATCGCGGCGGTGACCTGCGCGGTGGCCTGCTCGAGGCCGGACTGCACCTGCGACTTCACCGGGGTGACGATCGGGTTCCAGATCTGCTCCATGACGCCCGCGTTCGCCTTCGCCGTGGCGACGGTCGGGTTCAGGGCGGCGTCGAGCGCACCGGACAGGTTCTTCTGGTCCGCGGTGGCGTGCAGGATGTTCGCCGGCATGATCGAGAACAGGATGCTGAGCAGCACCGCCGTACCGAGCGTTCCACCGATCTGGCGGAAGAACGTGGCGGACGACGTCGCCACACCCATGTCCCGCGGCTGCACGGAGTTCTGCGAGGCCAGGGTGATGCTCTGCATGAGCTGCCCGAGGCCGAGGCCGATCAGGAACATGCCGATCATCAGGAACCAGAGCGGCTTGTCGATCGTCATGAACGTCAGGACGACGTAGCCGACCGAGACCAGGGCCGTGCCGATCACCGGGAAGATCCGGTAGCGACCGGTGCGGGCGACGATCTGTCCGGAGGCGATCGAGGCGATCATGAGACCACCGATCATCGGCAGGGTCGCGAAGCCGGACTCGGTCGGCGTCAGCCCCGTGACGATCTGCAGGTACAGCGGGATGGTCAGCATGGCGCCGAACATCGCGAAGCCGACCAGGAACCCGAGGATCGTGGCCATCGAGAAGGTGCCCGAGCGGAAGAGCTTGAGCGGGATGATCGCGTCGTCCTTCATGAGGGTCTCGATCACCAGGAACGCGACGAGCCCGAGCGCGCCGATCACGTAGCAGGCGATGGCGCCGGCAGAACCCCAGCCCCAGGTGCGGCCCTGTTCGGCCACGAGCAGGAGCGGGACGAGCGTCGCGATGACCGAGGTGGCACCCCACCAGTCGATGCGCGGCTTCGCCTTGGCGTCACCGAACTTCGGCAGGTGCAGGAAGGCGATGACCATCAGGAGCGCCGCGACGCCGATCGGCACGTTGATCAGGAAGACCCAGCGCCAGCCGGTGACACCGAGGATCGTGCTCGCGCCGGCGAACAGGCCGCCGATGAGCGGGCCGATGACGGACGAGATGCCGAAGACCGCGAGGAAGTAGCCCTGGTACTTGGCGCGCTCACGCGGGGCGAGGATGTCGCCCATGATCGCGAGCGGCAGCGACATCAGCGCACCGGCACCGATGCCCTGGAAGGCACGGAATGCGGCGAGCATGATCATCGAGGTCGACATCGTCGAGAGCAGCGAGCCGAGGATGAAGACCGCGATGCCGAAGATGTACAGCGGCCGGCGGCCGAAGACGTCGGAGAGCTTGCCGTAGATCGGCGTCGTGATGGTCGACGCGATCAGGTACGCGGTCGTGACCCACGCCTGCTGGTCGAGACCGTGCAGGTCGTCGCCGATGGTGCGGATCGCGGTGCCGACGATCGTCTGGTCGAGCGACGACAGGAACATGCCGGCCATGAGGCCGTAGATGACGAGCAGGATCTGACGGTGCGACATGATCGGCTTGCCCGGCGTGCTGGCCGGGGAGTCGTGTCGTCCGCGCGACACCTCGACGGGTGCGGTGGCAGTAGACATGGAGGTCCTTCAGGGGTGCGTGGTGGTCGTCGTGCGGGCAAGGGACGCCGGAGCGTGTGTGGCGGGCCGTCGAACGGCGGGTCAACCTTGCAGACGCTGCAACTTTACATTAAGAGCACGTTTGCCGCCAGCGCAAACTTGCCATCCCTGCACGTCCGTGAACGGCTTCTCAGGTAGCGTCGTCGGGCATGGGGCGAACTGCGTGGACGGACGTGCCGGCGGTCCTGCGCGACCGGGTGGAACAGACCCTCGGCGGAACGGTGACGAACGCTGAGTCCCAGACCGCCGGGTGGTCGCCGGGGAGTGCCGACCGTGTGGTCACGGCGACGGGGCGACGGGCGTTCGTCAAGACGGTCTCGCGATCGCGGAACGCCGATGCCTTCGCCCTGCACCGCCGGGAAGCCCGCGTGGTGGCGCAGCTGCCGTCGACCGTGCAGGCGCCGCCCCTGCTGGACGCCTTCGATGCCACCGTGGACGGCGACGAGTGGGTCGTCCTGGTCCTCGACGACATCGAGGGCAAACACCCCGGGGCAGCACTCGACGGCAGGGACACCGCGGCGGTGCTCGATGCACTGGACACCCTGCCGTCGGCGACCGGCGACCTCGGCACGCTCCCCCGGATCGCCGACGACCTGCGACACGAGTTCGGCGCGTGGGACCGGATGCTCGGCGACCCCACCCTGTCCGACCGGGCCGCCGAGGTCGTTCCGGTGCACGTGCTCGCCGCCGGACCCGAGTTCGCCCGCACCGCCGCCCGGGCAGCGACCCTCGTCGACGGCGAGCACCTCGTGCACGCCGACTGCCGTGCCGACAACCTGCTCGTCGACCGCTCCGGGGCCGTCTGGGTCGTCGACTGGCCGTGGGCGAGCATCGGCGCGCACTGGCTCGACCCGCTGACCTACCTGATCGACACGCTCGTCCGCGGCGAGGACACCGACGTCGAGCACCACCTCGCCACCCACCCGGTGTTCACCGGTGTGCCCGCCACCACGGTCGACGCCGTACTCGCCGGTCTCGCCGGTCTGTTCTTCGAGCACGCATTGCCCCCGGCACCGCCGAACATGCCGACCATCCGTGACTTCCAACGGCGCGAGGGTCTGGCCGCTGCGGAGTGGCTGCTCCGCCGGTGGGACACGACACCGCATTGACGACGAACGACAGGCGTCGGGTACCCCGTCTGTCCAGCAAGCGCGGCACCACGGAGCGTACGGTCCCCCGCATGACTGATGAGCACCGCACTCCGCGTCCCGAAGACGACGCCGCGCGCCTCGGTCTCGTCGTCGTCGGAGAGGCAGCAGCGCTGCACTCCGGTGACGAGGCGGCACTGGACGCGAGCGAGCAGAACATCCGCGACACCATCGACGAGATGGTCGACGAACCCCTGACCCCGCGCCAGGAACAGGTGGTCGAACGACTGGCATCGGCCGGCGGGACCCTCACCGCCGGACTCAGCGGTGCGCTCGCGGCGCAGACCGGACGGAGCGTCGACGACATCCTCGAGGGCGCGGCCCGCAGCGTCGTGTGGCAGCAGCGGCTCGCCGACCAGCGCGACGCTGCCGGCGCCGAGGACCCGCGCGACGCGGACCCGCGCAACGGCGGCCAGCGCGAGGACGCCGGTGGCCAGCAGCGCGAGCGCCGGGACGAGAACGGGCGCGACGAGGACTGATCCTCGCCACGCCCGCTGCGCGCTGCCGCTGACGACTACTCGATCGGCTCCACGACATCGGCGGACTGCTCGCGCACGACGGCCCGGGCCGCGGCCTGCCCCGTCGTCGCACTCTTGACGATGTCGCTCAGGGTGAACCCGGCAGTCGTCCCGAGCAGAGCGTCCACCTCGCTGAACTGGCTCACGACGCTCTTCGACAGGGCGCCGGCGCCGTCGGAGGACACCACGGTCAGCTTGTCGATGTTGCCCATCGGCGCCGCGAGTTCGCGGGCGATGCTGGGCAAGGTCTCGATGGCCTTGACCCGCAGGACGGCTTCGGAGTGCTGCGCGAGTGCGTCGGCCTGGGCCTTCGTGGCGTCCGCCTCGGCCTGGCCCTTGGCGCGGATCGCATCGGCGGCAGCCGCACCCTCGGCACGGGAGGCGTCGGCGGCCAGCTTCCGCGCCTCGGACTCGGCCTTCGCCTCGGCGGCGATCGCCTCGGCGGAGATCCGACGGGCCTCGGCCTGGGCACGAGCGGTCTCGACCTGGGCACCGGCTGCGGCTTCGGCCTCGACACGGGTCTTGCGCGCCTGCGCCTCGGCGACGGCGGAGACCTCGGACTCGAGTTCGGCACGGCGCAGCTCGGCACGCTTCTGCGCGGTGATCTGCTCCTGCTCGACGACGCCCTGCGCCGCACGGGCCTGGGCGAGCGGACCGGCGGCTGCGGCCTCGGCCGATGCCCGATCGGCGTCGAGCTGCAGCGCGGCACGTCGGATCGCCAAGGTGTTCTCGGCCTCGGCGATGGCCTGGTCGGCGGTCGCACGGGCCTCTCGCGCTTCGCGGTCGGCCTGCGCCTCGGCGTTCTCCGCCTCGAGCCGGACGCGGGCGCGTTCGGCACGGCCGAGGTCACTGATGTACTCGTTGCGGTCCGAGATGCCCTTGATCTCGAAGGAGTCGACGTCGAGCCCCTGGCTGTGCAGCGCGTCCTGCGCGACGGTGAGCACGGCGACGGTCAGTTGGTCGCGGTTGCGGATGATCGTCGACACGTCGGTCGCGCCGATCGACGCACGGAGCGAACCCGACAAGACTTCACGCGCGAAGTCGTCGATCTTCTTCTCCTGCCCGAGGAACCGCTGCGCGGCCGCCCGGATCGAGGAATCGGCCTCCCCGACCTTGACGAGCGCGACGGCCTCGACGTCGATCGTCACACCGCGGGAGTCCTGCGCGTTGACGTTGATGTCGATCGCTCGTGAGCTGAGCGAGAGCTTCGCGACCTTCTCGAAGAACGGCCGGACGAGGACGCCGGCTCCGAGCACCACCTTGATGCCGGACTCGACGGTCTCGGTGCCGTCGTCGTTCTTGACCTTGCGCGAGCGCTTGCCGGTGATGATGAGCGCTTCGTCGGCCCCGGCGTTGCGGTACACGACCTTCGCGTAGATCAGCGCGATCACGGCGAGGACGATGATCCCCACGATGATCAGCGGAATGGCACCGAGCGCGAACAGTACTTCCATGACTCCCCCTCCGGACCAGGCGACAGCCTGGATTCCGCATCTGTTGTTCCGTCGGCTCCCATCCTAGGAGACCGCGCGGACGGACAGGAGGCGCGGTGCAGGATCACCTGCAGCGCGCCTCCTGTCGATGGTCGCGTCAGCGCCTACGCGCCCGCACGCCACCAGTCGTCGAAGGGCGTCGCCGGCACCTGGCGCTTGTGCTCGGTCGCGCGGTACCGCGCCTCGATCGCCTCGGCGACCTCGAGCGGCACGTCGTGCCCCTGCAGGTAGGCGTCGATCTCGGCGTAGGACAGCCCGAGGTTCGCTTCGTCGGTCTGGCCGGGCGTCTCGTCGAGCAGGTCTGCGGTGGGGGCCTTCTCGTACAGGCGGGCGGGCGCTCCGAGGTGCTCGAGCAGCTGCCGCCCCTGGCTCTTCGACAGGCCGGTGAGCGGCGTCAGGTCGACGCCGCCGTCGCCGTACTTCGTGAAGAAGCCGGTGACCGCCTCGGCCGCGTGGTCGGTCCCGACGACGAGCAGCCCGCGTTGGCCGGCGACGGCGTACTGGGCGACCATGCGCATCCGGGCCTTGACGTTGCCCTTCACGAAGTCGCTCAGCTCGACGCCCGAGGCAGCGGTGTCCTGCATGACACCGTCGACGCCGTGCTCGATGTTGACGGTGATGCCCGGGTCGGCTGCGATGAACTGCAGGGCGAGTTGGGCATCGTCCTCGTCGGCCTGCACGCGGTACGGCATGCGGACGGTCGTGAACTCGGCGGGGTGACCCTCGGCGCGGAGGGACTCGACCGCGAGCTGGGTCAGGCGCCCGGCGAGCGTGGAGTCCTGGCCGCCGCTGATCGCGAGCAGGAACCCCTTCGCGCCGGTCGTGAGCAGGTAGTCACGGAGGAACCCGACACGGCGGGCGATCTCCTGCTCCGGCTCGATGGTCGGCTGGACGTTGAGGTCCGCGGCGATGGCGGCTTGGAGTTCACGCACCACCCCAGTATCCCGCTGCACCCGCCGTTGCGCACAGGGTTCAGCGGACGGGTTCTGCGTGCAGCGGCCGGATCGTGTTGTCGTGGTCGACGCCGATCGCGCAGGTGCAGACGACGCCGAGCGTCTCGGCGCTCTGCGTCAGGCGGAACCGCTCGACGTGCGCCGGCCCGACGTGCCGGTCGAGCGGGTGGGTGTCGTGATCGTGCACGGTGGTGTCCTGATCCTCGAGTGACTCCCGGCAATGGCACCGGGACCGACAGGCGGGTGGTGAGTCCGCTCCTGTGCAACCTACTCGTCGGACCGGATGGACCAGCACACCCGTCCGGGGGTCATTTGCACCGGAGGCCCACACGCGTTGACAGTTAGAACTCGAACAGTTAGAGTCCTGATCATGCAGGCACCGGATCTCACCACCCCGCTCGAACTCATGCGGTGGATCGGATGGGCACAGCGCAAGGCGGCCGACGAGTGGGTCCGTGATCGGGACCTCACCCGCGAGCAGAGCTTCGTGCTCGGGTACCTGCAGCAGAACCCCGGAGCGATCCAACGCGACATCGCCGAGATCACCCGGACCAGCGCGGCCAGCGTCTCGAGTCTCCTGCAGGGCCTCGAGCGGCGCGGCCTCGTCGAACGACGACCCGACGCCACGAACGGTCGGACGAAGACCGTGCACGCCACCCCTGCGGGCATCGACCTCATCGCCGGCTTCACCGACGCGATGGTCGCCCTCGACGACACCCTGCTCGCACCACTCGACCCGGACGAACGCGCCACCCTGCGGCACCTGCTGCAGAAGGTGACCGCGGAGCTCGCACCGCCGACGCGGTAGCGCCCGCCCCGGCACCGACGTCACCGGCGCGCTCGACGCGCCACGGGCCTCCCGGCGCCACCCCGCACGCGACGGCATCCCGTCGCGCCCTCAGCCCTGCCCACGAGGAGGCAGTCATGACCACCACGACCCCCGAGAACACCGCAGTGGCCACCAACCGCTGGTACCTCTCCGCCGCCCCGATCGCCCGAGCCCTCGTGCACCTGTGTGTGCCGATGGCCGCGGCGATGGTCGTCAGCGCCCTGTACAACGTCATCAACGCCGGCTTCATCGGCTCGCAGCACGACACGTCGCTGCTCGCCGCGATCACGTTCGGCACCCCGCTGCTCGGCATCGTGATGGCCGTCGGCGGTGTGTTCGGCGTCGGCGGCAGCGCCCTGATGTCCCGCTTGCTCGGCGCCTCGGAGCACGACCCCGCCAAGGCGCAGGACATCAAGCACGTCGCCTCGTTCGCGCTGTGGGGAGCCGTCGTCACCGGCGCGGTCCTCGCCGTCGTGGGACTCGTGTTCCTGCGCCCGCTGGTTGCCGTGCTCGGTGCCGACGCCGCAGCCGTCCCCGCCACGAGCGAGTACGTCGCCGTGATGCTCGCGTTCGTCCCGGTGCTCGCCTCGTCGTTCGCCCTCGAGCAGATCGTCCGCTCCGAGGGTGCCGCACGCCAGGCGATGATCGGCCTGGTCCTGTCGACCATCGGGAACCTGGTGTTCGACGTGCTCTTCATCCTCGTGCTGCACTGGGGGGTCGGCGGTGCAGCGCTGGCGGTCGGACTCGCGAACGTCGTGTCGATCGCCTACTGGGTGACGTGGCTGCAGCGGAACAGCGAGAACGTCAGCTTCGCGCCGAAGTGGTTCACGCTCCGGGCCGACATCCTGAAGCCCGTCTTCGGCATCGGCGTCGGCGAACTGCTGCAGTCCGCCTTCCTCATCGTCACGACGCTCGTGCTCAACAACCTCGCCGCCGCCTACGGCGACGACCCGCTCGCCGCCATGGGCGTCGCGGTCCGCATCGCACAGGTGCCGGAGTTCCTGGTGATGGGTGTCACGATCGGCGTACTGCCGCTGCTCGCCTACGCGTTCGGCAAGGGCGACGCTGCACGACTCCGGGCCGCTCTGCGCGGAGCCGCCGTCACGGTCGGGGCGATCGTCCTCGTGTTCTCCGGCGCGGTGTTCACGTTCCGCGAGCAGGTCTTCACGATCTTCTCCGGCGACCACTCGGTCCTCGCGATCGGCCTGACGATCCTGACGGCGCAGCTCGTCGCCGCCATCGTGAACGGGTTCACCGGACTGCTCACCTCGCTGTTCCAGGCGACCGGCATGGTGCTGCCCGCGATGGTGCTGTCGCTGGCGCAGGGTGTGCTGTTCATCCCGATCGTCATCGTCGGCAACCTGTGGTTCGGACTCGCCGGGATCATCTGGGCGCTGACCGTCACCGAGGTCATCGTGTTCGTCGCCGCGGTGGTGCTGTGGCTGGCGTCGCGCGGGAAGATCGCGCGCGGCCTGGCCGCCGGCAGCGAGGAGCGGGCGGACGCCGCGCTCGAGGAGGCACCCGCCGCGTAGCGGGCCGCGCTCGCATGGTGAGCAGAAGCGGGGGTGGACGCGGCCGGCGTCGGACGGGAGGCCCGTGGCGGCCGGGTGGCGGGCCTCCCGTCCGGCGCGTGTCCGGGGCGCGGGCACGGCGCATGGTGAGCAGGAATGGTCGGGTCCCGGAAGGCGACCCGACCATTTCTGCTCACGAAGTGAGCGGGGCGCGCTACGCGCGACCGCGACCGCGGCCGCCGCGGCGCAGGAGGAGCACGACGACGGCCCCGGCGGCGAGGACCGTGCCGGCGCCGAGCGCGACCCAGACGCCCGGGGCGATGCCCGGCGCCGAGTCGGGCGCACCATCGGATGCCCCGGTGGCCGTCGCGGTCGACGTCGGAGTGGGGGTGACGGTGTCCGACGTCGGCACCGTCGTCGCCGGAGTCGTCGCGGACGGTGTCGCGACCGCGGCCCGGTACTCGAACCCGTACGTGCCGTCGATCGGGTGCCCGTCCGGCGACACGTACCGCCAGAGCACCGTGTACGCGCCGTTCTCGAGTTCGACGGCCTTGCCCATCGTCATGCCGGAGACGGTCACCTCTCCCGTCGACACGTCGGTGCCGTCGGCGTCGGTGACCTGGATCCGCAGCCCGGCGTCGAGGCCGGCGAGCGGTGCCTCGCTGAACGTCAGGTCCACACGGTCGAGCGGTTCGGTGATGACCGCGCCGTCAGCGGGCGAGCTGCCGGTGAGGGCCGAGTGCGCCGAGGCCGGTTGGACCCCGATGAGCGCCAAGAGCCCGCCGACGACGATCGCGAGGGAAGCTGCCGTCGTTCGTCCTGTCCGCATGCACAGACTCTACAAGCCGTAGAGCAGCGGAGCGGACGGCTCAGATCTGCTCGCCGAGGAAGTCGGCGTAGGACGGCTCGCGCCGTGCGTCGCCCGTGCTGGTGGAAGCGTGGCCCGTTCCTTCGAGGCGTTCGGCCACGAGGGCTTCGAGGTCCTCGGGCGACCGGAGACCGTGACGGTGCCAGTCGTGCTGCATTCTGGCGGCCATGATGACCAGCCCTTCGTCGAGATGATGCGCATCTCGGATTCGTCCGGATCGACCCGCTGTGCCAGACCCCACAAGCGTGTGGGGAGCATCGTGACGACGGGTCCCTGATGACCGATCCAGTTCCTCCACGGTAGGGGTTCCGTCCGATGTCGTCGAGTCCGATGCGCTTCTCGGCCGACCGCGCGCCGCCGCGCGGATCGCCGTAGCGTCGGGGCATGGAGATCCTGTTCGTCCACGGCGCCCTGGTCCGCGACGGTGCCTGGTGGTGGCAGCCCACCGCCGACCTGCTGCACAGCCGCACCGGCATCCGCAGTCGGGCGGTTGCGCTGCCGTCCTGCGGTGAGGGCCCGGCGGGACACCCCGACGGTGGGCTCGCCGAGGACGCAGCCGCCCTGCGCGCCGCCCTCGACGACAGCGACGGGGCGATCGTCGTCGGGCACTCCTACGGCGGCACCGTGATCGCCGAGGCCGGACGACACGACGCCGTCGCGCACCTGCTGTACGTGTCCTCGTACCTGCCCGACGTCGGCTCCGCGCAGGCCGGCATCATGGCCGACGAGCCCGACCCCGTGTCGATCGGCCCGGCCGGTGACGGTGTCCTCGCCGTCGCCGGCTACGACGCTGCGTCCTTCGGTGCGCGCTTCCTGCAGGACGCCGACGGGAACACGCAGCGAGCGGCATGGGAGCGGGTGACCGCCCAGTCGGCGGGGGCGTTCGTGACGCCGACGACGGCAGCCGGTTGGCAGGACGTCGACTCGACCTACCTCGTCTGCACCGAGGACCGCAGCACCACCGTCGGGCTGCAGCGCGCGCACGCAGGGCGGGCGACGCGGAGCGTCGACGTGCCGACCGGGCACCACCCGTTCATCACGCGGCCCGACCTGGTCGTCGAGCAGCTGGAGCCGCTGCTCGACGCTGCCACCGCCTGAATCGCCGCCAGGACGACGGACGGTCTCGCTCTGCTCAGTCGGTGCCGGAGTCGAAGGCTGCGCCCTCGGAGGCGAGGTCCGTCCGGCGTCCGAGTGCATCCTCGGCGTCCGAGGCGATGACGGCGCCACCGAGGATCTCCTCGGACTCGCCCGCCTCGAGCTCACCGACGAGCTCGGCCGTCGCACCGCCGATGAGACCCGCGGCTGCGTACTGCTCGAGCCTTGAGCGGGAGTCCGCGATGTCGAGGTTGCGCATCGTCAGCTGGCCGATGCGGTCGTCCGGACCGAAGGCGGCGTCGCCGACCCGCTCCATCGAGAGCTTGTCGGGGTGGTACGACAGCGCCGGACCCGTCGTGTCGAGGATCGTGTAGTCGTCGCCGCGACGCAGGCGCAACGTGACCTCGCCGGTGACGGCCGAGGCGACCCAGCGCTGCAGGGACTCGCGGAGCATGAGCGACTGCGGGTCGAGCCAGCGGCCCTCGTACATCAGACGCCCGAGTCGGCGGCCCTCGTTGTGGTACGACGCGACCGTGTCCTCGTTGTGGATCGCGTTGAGCAGCCGCTCGTAGGCGATGTGCAGCAGGGCCATGCCCGGTGCCTCGTAGATGCCGCGGCTCTTCGCCTCGATGATGCGGTTCTCGATCTGGTCGGACGCGCCGAGGCCGTGACGACCGCCGATCGCGTTCGCCTCGTAGACGAGTGCGACGGCGTCCGTGTACTCCTCGCCGTTGATCGCGACGGGGCGTCCGGCCTCGAAGCGGATGCTGACGACCTCGGTGGCGACCTCGACGTCGTCACGCCAGGCGGCGACGCCCATGATCGGCTCGACGATGTCCAGGCCGCTCGAGAGCTCTTCGAGGCTCTTCGCCTCGTGCGTGGCACCCCAGATGTTGGCGTCGGTCGAGTACGCCTTCTCGGTGGAGTCGCGGTACGGGAAGCCGCGGGCGACGAGCCACTCGCTCATCTCCTTGCGACCGCCGAGCTCCTCGACGAACTCGGAGTCGAGCCACGGCTTGTAGACGCGCAGACGCGGGTTGGCCATCAGGCCGTAGCGGTAGAACCGCTCGATGTCGTTGCCCTTGTAGGTGGAACCGTCGCCCCAGATGTCGACGCCGTCCTCCTTCATCGCACGGACGAGCATCGTGCCCGTCACCGCACGACCGAGGGGCGTCGTGTTGAAGTACGTCTTGCCGCCGGAACGGATGTGGAACGCGCCGGTCTGCAGGGCGACGAGGCCCTCTTCCACCAGGGCGCTCTTCGCGTCGACCAGGCGGGCGATCTCGGCACCGTACTCGTGGGCGCGGCTCGGGACGGCGTCGATGTCCGGCTCGTCGTACTGACCGATGTCGGCCGTGTACGTGCAGGGGATCGCCCCCTTCTCGCGCATCCAGGCAACGGCGCAGGAGGTGTCGAGACCCCCTGAGAACGCGATGCCGACTCGTTCGCCGACGGGGAGACTGCTCAGGACCTTGGACACGGGGTCAATCGTACGGGGAGACCGGGGGTCGCTACCGTCCAGCGCGACGGTTGTGGAGAACTGCCCGGCAAAGTGCCCCTGGAAGGCACGACCTGCTGGTGCCCCTGGAGGGACTCGAACCCCCAACCGTTTCCTTAGGACGGAACTGCTCTTCCATTGAGCTACAGAGGCTGGCCCATCCACTCTAGCGGCGGAACGGCTCCAGGAACGTCGTGAGCTCGTCGACGTACAGCGCCGGTTGCTCGAACGGCGCGAAGTGCCCGCCGCGCGGCATCATCCGGTACGACACCAGGTTCGTCGTCCGCTCGAGCCACGCCCGCGGCGGCTCCACCAGGTCGCCGGGGAACAGCGAGAAACCGGAGGGCACCTCGACCCGGCGGGCGAGCTGGTCCGCCGGGATCGCGGCGTTCGCGTGGTACATCCGCATCGCCGAGCCGATCGTGCCGGTGGCCCAGTACTCGGTCAGGAGCGTGAGCACCTCGTCCCGCGTGTAGACGGACCACAGGTCGCCGTCGCAGTCGCTCCACGACCGCAGCTTCTCGACGATCCACGCGGCGAGCCCGGCCGGTGAGTCGTTCAGGCCGACCGCGACGGTCTGCGGCTTGGTGCGGTGCATCATCGCGTAGGCACCCTCGGCGTCACGCCACCGGGCGGTCGCCGCGACGAACCCGCGTTCCTCCGGCGACAACGTGTCGAGGTCGATGCCGGGCCAGGCGAGGCCGCCGTCGATGCGGTGCACGGCGACGACCCGGTCGGCGTGGTCGAGCGCGAGGTAGCGGGCGACGTGGGTGCCGATGTCCCCGCCGGCGACCGCGAACCGTTCGTAGCCGAGCTCGGTCATCAGCTCGGCCCACATGCCGGCGACCGCTCGGGCGTCGATCGGCTGCGGTGGGGCGTCGGAGAACCCGTACCCGGGCATGTCCGGCACGATCACGTCGAAGCCGGCCTCGACGAGCATCGGCAGGACCTTACGGTACCGCCATCCGGAGTCCGGCCAGCCGTGGGCAAGCAGGAGCGGCAGCGCGTCGGGCGTGTCCGCTCGGGCGTGCAGCACGTGGATCCCGGTGCCGTCGATCGTCAGCCGTCGGCTGGGCAGTGCGGCGAGCGCGGCCCGGTGCGCGTCGAAGTCGAAGCCGTCTGCCCAGTACTCGATGAGTGACCGGAGCTCGCCGACGTCCGCCCCGAGCGACCAACCAGCGCCAGCGGGGGCGTCCGGCCAGCGCGTGGCCCGCAGTCGCGCGCGGAGGTCCTCGATGGTCGCGTCGTCGATCTGTGGTGTCTCGCCCATGCCCGCGACGCTACTCAGCGGGACCGACACGCGGACGGCGATCAACGCACCCGAGCCCGCGTCAGCAGCAGTCGCAGGCGTCGACCGCGCGCTCGCCGGTCAGGGCGGCGACCGGCTGCTTGCAGGCATCGCCCCGCCAGGCCTCGAGCCCCTCGCGCACCGCGAACACGACGACCACCAGGCCGGCCACCGGATCCGCCCACGACCACCCGAACAGCGTGTTCAGGAGCAGCCCGACCAGCACCGCGGCGGACAGGTAGCTGCACACCAGGGTCTGCTTGGAGTCCGCGATCGCCGACGCCGAACCGAGTTCCGTGCCCGTGCGACGCTCGAACAGACTGAGGAACGGCATCACGGCCAGGCTGACCGCCGCCAACACGATCCCGACGGTGCTGTGCTCCGGCTCGCGCAGCCCGGTCAGGGTCAGCACCGCGTCGACACTGACGTACAGCGCCAGTGCGAAGAACGACACCGCGATGACCTTGAGCGTGACGCGCTCCCGCGCTCCGGGGTCCGGCCCGGCGAACTGCCACGCGACGGCAGCGGCGGACAGGACCTCGACGACGGAGTCGAGTCCGAAGCCGATCAGCGCGGTCGAGGACGCCACCGAACCGGCTGCGATCGCGATGACCGCCTCGATGACGTTGTACGTGATCGTCGCGGCGACGATCAACCGGATCTGTCGCTGCAGCACCAGTCGGCGATCGGGGACGACCGGAGCCATCACCCTGGTCATGCGCCGGGCCCGCAGCAGAGCGGGACGTCGCAGTCCTCGTCCGTGCACGCTTCGCCGTCGTCGACGGCGAGCACGACCTCGAGGAGCGAGCGGATCGCGGCCCCGAGGTGCGGGTCGGCGATCTCGTACCGGGTGGAGCGACCCTCGGGCACCGCGACGACGATGCCGCATCCGCGCAGGCACGCGAGGTGGTTCGAGACGTTGGACCGGGTCAGCCCGAGTTCAGCCGCGAGCCGGCCCGGGTAGACGGGCGCTTCGAGCATCTCGAGCAGGATCCGGGAGCGCGTCCGGTCCGCCATCGCCCGGCCGAGCCGGTGCATGACGTCGAGCCGCGGAGCCATGGTCAGCATGCGCTGACCATACAGCGTTCGCTGACGTGTCGCGACCGAACGGCGGACGGGAGGCCCGTGGCGGGGCCGCCACGGGCCTCCCGTCCGCCACGGGGTGAGCACAAGGCGACAGGTCGCCACCCGCGACCCGTCGTCTCGTGCCCACCGGGCGCCTGCGGCGCAGGCCGCTACGCGGCCACGAGGTACTCGTCCCACTCCGCCTGCGGGCGCTCGATGCCGCGCACGACCCACGACGAGCCGTGCGGGATCTTCGGACGGAAACGCAGCCGCCACCCCATCTCCTGCGGGGTGCGGTCGCCCTTCTCGTTGTTGCACGCCAGGCAGCAGGCCACGAGGTTCTCCCACGAGTCCTGCCCACCGCGCGACTTCGGCTGCACGTGGTCGATCGTCGTCGCGTGCCGGTCGCAGTACGCGCACCGGTTGGCGTCACGGCGCAGGACTCCGCGGCGCGACACCGGCACGAGTCTCGAGTGCGGGATGCGCACGTACCGGGTGAGGATGATGACGGACGGCCGATCGAAGCTCGAGGTCGACCCGGTGACCGGGTGTTCGAGGTCGGCTGCGACGACGGAGGCCTTCTGGTTCATGACCAGCACGAGGGCTCGTCGGAACGAGATCACCGCGAGGGGCTCGTAACCGGCGTTGAGGACGAGAGTGCGCATTGGTTCCCTTCCGACGTGCCTGGACGGCTTCCAGGCGCTGCGGGTGCGTCGGACCGGGGTCCTTCGCAGGTGACCGTCGCTCGCGCACACGTCCCCTGAACCACGAAGAGCACCACCCGGAAGGGCAGTGCTCTGGTCATGCAGGGGCGTGCTCGTGCACGCAGGCGGTGGTCGACCGTATGTCGATGCGCGCGCGCCGACCCATGGTGCGGGTCGTGCGGAACAACGACATGGGGTCTCCCTGCTCGGGGCCTTGCGGACCGGTGCAGCGCCAGGCTACGTCAGAAACCGGCCCGGCACGAGGGTGTGCGGGCCGGTTTCGGCGATGTTCACGGGTTCGATGCCCCGCGGTCGGGTCGGATGCCTCAGATGCCGAAGCGGACGATGTGGTAGTCGCTGGTCCAGATGGGACGGATCGACACGGACCCACCGGGCTTCGGGGCGTCCATGATCATGCCGTTGCCCATGTAGAAGCCGTCGTGCGCCTCGTTGTTGAAGATGACGACGTCGCCGGGCTGCGCCTCGGACTCGGGGATCGTGGTGCCGGCCTGATCCTGCAGCGGCACCGAGTGCGCGAGGTTGATGCCGTACTGCGCGTAGACGAACATGACGTAGCCCGAGCAGTCGAAGCCGGACGGGTCGGCGCCGCCGAAGACGTACGGGGTGCCGATGTACTGCTTGGCGGTGGCGACCACGGCCGGCAGCGAGAACGGGGTGTCCGCGGCGCTGGAGCTGGCCACGTAGTCGGCGGCGGACGGACCGGTGTACGAGGCGTACTGCTCGGCGGTCTGGGCGCGCGCCGCCTGCGTGGCCGATGCTGCCTGCTCGGCCTGTTCCGCGGTCGCCTCGGCCTGGTCGGCCGCAGCCTGCTTGGCCGCCGCTCGTGCGTCGAGCGTCGCCGTCGAGGTGGCGCCGTAGCCGTCGCGGCTCGTGCCGGCCAGCGCGACGGCGTCGGACACCGAGAACTCCTGGCTCTCGGTCGCGCGGACCTGACGCTGCGCGTTCGCGGCGTCGGTGCTGGTGGAGGGCTGCGCGGCGAAGGCCGGGGCAACGGCCACGGTGCCGAACATGCCGGCCGCGACGGTCAGGACGATGGGCGCGAGGAACTTGCGCTTGCGCGACGACGAGGTCGCCTTGGCTGCGGTCGCCGTGGCTGCGGCCTGTGCGGCTCGACGGCCACCGGGGAGCGGGGCGGAGCGGACCGAGACGACCTTGCGGGTCGGGCGGGTGTCGGCCTGGCGGACGGACCGCCGGGTGAGCGGTGCGTCGGTGGCGTTCTCGGTGTTCGTCGGGTTCGCGGGCGTCTGGTCGTCCGCGGCGGAACCGGTCTGCGTCAAGGGTGTGGTCTCCGGCGTCTCGTCATCACGCTGCCGTGGGTGTCCGGCGGCGTGCAACCCCATCCGTTCGTCATCGTTTCCGATCGAGGCAGGAGACGGGTTCGAGACGTCCTGCCACGGGTCTCCGGCTCAGGCGCAGCCGGGGACTCGACGAGTGTACGGGGCCGTCGTTACCTTGTCGAGATGAAACGGGCCGTTTGTAACGAAACGGTTAAGAAGCCCTGGTCAGGGGCAGGAAATCAGTCTCGCTCGATGTACACGTGCTGCGCGACCTCGACGGGGAGCTCGATGCCCGAGTCCTCGCCCTCGACGCGGACGGCGACGTAGGCCCCGGCGCGCTGCACGCTCGCCAGACGACCGGGCATGACGCCGGCCGTGCGGAGCTGGTGCAGGAGCTCGGGCTCGAACTGCACGGGCTCGCCCAGACGACGGATGACACCGGTCGCGACGGCGTCGGTGCCCTCGGTCGCGGCGACGATGTTCTGCACGCCGTCGAGGAACCCGGCGGCTGCGGGGCCGCCGATCTCGGCCAGGCCGGGGATCGGGTTGCCGTAGGGCGACTCGGTCGGGTTGCCGAGCATCTCGAGCAGGCGGACCTCGACCTGCTCGCTCATGACGTGTTCCCACCGGCAGGCCTCGTCGTGGACGAACGCCCAGTCGAGTCCGATGACGTCGGCCAGCAGGCGCTCCGCCAGACGGTGCTTGCGCATGACGTGGGTGGCTCGGGAGCGCCCTTCGTCGGTGAGCTCGAGGTGGCGGTCGCCGGAGACGACGACCAGGCCGTCGCGCTCCATGCGGGCGATGGTCTGCGAGACCGTCGGGCCCGAGTGGCCGAGGCGCTCCGAGATGCGAGCGCGCAGCGGAACGATCGCCTCCTCCTCCAAGTCGAGGATGGTGCGAAGGTACATCTCCGTGGTGTCGACGAGATCGGTCACGGTCCGCCTCTCATGTCTGGGCCCAGCGGCCACCACCCTACTTGTTCGGACCGACGAACTCCGACCGACACTTGCACGGGGCAAGAAGAGGGCCGTGGGCACAGCGGTCCGGGCCTCCCCGTCCGGCCGGTACAGGCGCACCAGCACTGGGATCGCGCTCGGTAGGATCGGCGCATGGCAGACATCGTCATCCCCGCCGAACTCCTCCCCACCGACGGCCGCTTCGGCTGCGGACCGTCCAAGATCCGCGGCGCGCAGCTCGAGTCCCTCGTGACGCGCGGGGCCACGATCCTCGGCACGTCCCACCGCCAGAAGCCCGTGAAGGACCTGGTCGGCAGCGTCCGCTCCGGGCTCGCCGACCTGTTCCAGGTCCCCGAGGGCTACGAGGTCGTCCTCGGCAACGGCGGTTCGACCGCGTTCTGGGACGCCGCCGCGTTCGGGCTCATCGAACGCCGTGCCGAGAACCTGTCCTTCGGCGAGTTCGGATCGAAGTTCGCCAAGGCCGCCAGCGCCCCCTGGCTCGAGGCACCGCACGTCGTCGAGGCCCCCGGCGGATCGCTCGCCGCGCTCGAGCCCGTCGACGGCGTCGACGTCTACGCCTACCCCCACAACGAGACCTCGACCGGTGTCATGGCCCCGGTCGTCCGCGCCACCGGTGACGCCGGAGCGCTCACGGTCGTCGACGCCACGAGCGCCGCCGGTGGTGCCGCGTTCGACGTGGACGCCACCGACGTCTACTACTTCGCGCCGCAGAAGAACTTCGCCTCGGACGGCGGCCTGTGGCTCGCGCTGTTCTCCCCCGCCGCGATCGAGCGCGTCGAGCGCATCGCATCGAGCGGTCGGTACATCCCCGAGTTCCTGTCGCTCAAGAACGCCGTCGACAACTCGCGCCTGAACCAGACGCTGAACACCCCGGCGATCTCGACGCTGTTGCTGCTCGACGACCAGGTCCGCTGGATCAACGAGTCCGGCGGCCTGGCCTGGGCGGACACCCGCACGAAGACCTCGTCGTCGACGCTGTACGACTGGGCCGAGTCGGTCGACTACGCGACGCCGTTCGTGACCGACCCCGCAGCCCGCTCGCAGGTCGTCGCCACGATCGACCTCGACGACTCGATCGACGCCAAGGCCGTCGCCGCGACCCTGCGCGCGAACGGCATCGTCGACACCGAGCCGTACCGGAAGCTCGGGCGCAACCAGCTGCGCGTCGCGACGTTCACCGCGATCGACCCGGACGACGTCGCGAAGCTCGTGCAGGCGATCGACTTCACGGTCGACGCCCTGCGCTGACCCGTCCGTCGCGCAGGCCAGCGCCAGCGACGAACACCACGGAAACGACGAAGCACCACGGGATCCCGTGGTGCTTCGTCGTTCTTCGGGTGCGTGTCAGGAGCGGTGGAAGTCCGGGTCGACCTCGCCGGCATCGAGCTGGGCGCCGTCGAGGTCGGCGTCCGGGTCGACGGGCTGCACGCGCTGCGCGCGACGACGGCGAGGGGGCTGCGGGGCGTCGTCGTCGTCCGGCTCGGAGGCGTCCGGCTCGGAGGCGTCCGCATCGGCGGTGTCGGCGAGCGCGTCGACGTCCACACCGTCGATGTCGTCGTCGTCCGGTTCGTCGAGGTCGTCCTCGTCCGCTTCGAACTCGGCGTCGTCGTCGTCCTCGTCGTCATCCGGCTCGTCGTCGGCTTCGTCGTCGTCCGAGTCGTCGTAGTCGGCGTCCTCGTCGTCGTCGTCGTCATCCGACTCGTCATCGAAGTCGTCGTCGTGCTCGTCGTCGTCGGATTCCTCGTCCGACTCGTGGTCCTGCGCCGCCCGGTACTCGGCCAGTCGCTCGGACCACGGCACCCACTCCGGTGCCACGAGCGAGCCGTCGCCGGGCATCAGCTCGACCTCGAGCACGGTGGGGTCCTCGTCGCCGACCTTCGCGACGCTGACGGTCCAGCGCCAGCCGGGGTAGCCCGGCATGCGGTTCGCGAACAGGACGGAGACGACGCCGTCGCCTTCGTCCACGGTGCCGACGGGCGCGCCGATGCTCGACTCGGGCGTCACCTCGAGCAGCGCGGTCCGCGCCAGGTCGGTGTAGTCAACGGGTACTGCGTCGCTGTCTGTCATGGCGTCACGCCTCCAACTGGTCTGCGACGTGCCGCAGGATGGCGGCGAGTCGATCGCCGTTCTTCGGGTAGCGGCCGTGGCGGAGGTCTCCGCTGATCCGGTCGAGTTCCTTCACCAGGTCCTCGACGATCACGGCCATGTCGTCCGCGGAGCGACGGGTCATCCGGGACAACGACGGCTGCGGGTCGAGGAGCCGCACGGACAGTGCCTGCGACCCCTTCTTGCCCTGCACGACGCCGTACTCGAGCCGGGATCCCGCCTTCACGGTCACGACGCCCTCGGGCAGCGAGGACGCGTGCAGGAACACCTGGTCGCCGTCGTCTCCGGTGATGAAGCCGAAGCCCTTGTCGTCGTCGTAGAACTTGACCTTGCCGGTGGGCATGCGTGGACTCCTCGAGGTCGTGGTACGGCCGTGGTGCGTCGGATATCCTGGGTCGATGGCCAATCCGACCCGATCAACCGGGAACCCGCAGGATTCCGCAGAACCCCCGGTGACGTTCAATCGTACCGAACGCGCTCTGGCGTTCATGGTCGGTGGCATCTTCATCGCTGCGTTCCTCTGCATGGCGGCGATGATCGTCATGTGGCTGACGGTCCCGAGCGCGCAGGGCTCCATGCCGTGGCCGGTGATCATGGCGATCCCGCTCGTCGGCTTCCCGATCGGCATGGTCCTGGTCTTCACGCTCCTCGCCATCACCTGGACGCGCCGCGCACGAGCCAACCGGACGGCTCGCTGACGTCCGCCCCGGACGCTGGCACCGGACGATGACGACCACCGCCGACCTGGCTGCCCGACTCCGGGCGTTGCCGGACGACTCCCTCGAACGACTCGTCGCTGCGCGGAGCCTGCCCCCGGCCGCCCTCGGCGAGACCGGTCCGCAACGGATCACCGACTTCTTCGACCTGGCCGAGGCGCTCCGCACCGACGACGCCGTCGACGCCGCCGTCGAGCACCTGCCCCGCGCCACGATCCTGGCGCTCCGCGACGGCGGGGACGCCGACCGCCTCGGTCCGGCGATCACGCTCGGCCTGGCCGACGAGGACGGCGCCGTCGACGACGCGGTCGCCGCACGCGTGGCCGCCCACCCCGACCTCGTGGCACTGCGATCGACGGGAGGCCCGGATCGCCCCGATCGCGCCACCCACGCCGACGACGTGGCCGGCCAGGACCGCGCGCGCACCACGGGCGCGGAGCAGGCGTTCTCGAGCATGACCGTGCTCGCCGAGCTGCTGCGTGCGGTGGACGCCGGCACCGTCCGCGAGCTCGTCAAGGGCGGCATCGGCACGCCGCTCGCCAAGACCCTGGCCGAGCGCATCGGCACCGACGCCGACGTCGTGCCCGGCCGCCTCGCACTGCTCGACCGAGTCGGGTTCGCCGACCCGGGCTCCGGCCGGTGGACGGTCACCGACGCCGGACAGGACTGGCTCGTCGCCGACTGGCCGGACCGCTGGGCGACGCTCGTGTCGGCGTGGGCGGACACGCTCGGCCCCGCGGTGCACGAGGTCCTCGCCCTCGCCGACGAGGACCTGCGCGACCTCGTGGCACTCGGCCGTTGGGCGTACCCGGCGGGCTCTCGCTGGCTCGACGCCGTGCTGCTCGACGCGGCCGGCACCGCCGCGTCGCTCGGGCTCGCGGTCGACGGCATCGTCACGAGCACCGGCCGAGCACTGCTGGACGGTGACGCCGGGCCCGCGGCGGAGGACCTGCCCGGCACCGTCGACCAGGTGTACCTGCAGCACGACCTGACGGTGATCGCCCCCGGCCCCCTCGCGCCGGTCGACGACGCCGCCCTGCGCACGGTCGCCGTGCTCGAGGCACCCGGTCTGGCCGCCCGCTACCGCATCTCCGAGGACACCCTGCGCACGGCGTTCCGTGCCGGGCACTCCCGTGACGACGTCCTGGCGCTGCTCACCCGGCTGTCGTCGACCGGCGTCCCGCAGCCCCTCGCCTACCTGGTCGACCAGGTCGCCGGACGCGACGGCAGCATCGTCGTCGACCGCGGCGAGGGCGGGGTCGGCACCGTGGTGCGCGGCACCGCGGACCAGCTCGACCTGATCGGCGTGGACGCCGAACTCCGGCAGATGGCGTGGGAGCGCAGCGACCTGACGACGCTCACCACCCGCTACCCGGCGCACGTCGTGCACACCGCGCTCGAGGACCAGCGCTACCCGGCCGTGCTCGCGACCGGGGCCCGCCCCGAGACGCACCACGGGCCTCCCGGTCGGCGCAGCCCCACCGGACGCTCGCCGGAACAGGCGGCGCACGCACTCGTGGAACGGCTCCGCCTGACCACCCAGCGTGGCGACGCGGAACCCGAGCAGGAGTGGCTGGGGCGGCAGATCGACCTGGCCGTGCGCGGTCGCACGCCGATCCGGCTGACGGTGCGGATGCCGGACGGCTCCGAACGGCCGTTCTCGATCATCCCGACCTCGGTCGCCGCCGGACGCGTCCGAGGGCGCGACACCAGCGTCGACGTCGAGCGCACGCTGCCGCTGTCGCTCGTCGTGGCGGTCGAGAGCGACGCCTGAGGTGCACGGTCACCCGAACGCAGGTGACGACGGCTAGGCTGGCAGGTCATGAACGGACCGCTGATCGTGCAGAGCGACCGCACCGTGCTCCTCGAGGTCGCTCACCCCGACGCCGAGGACGCACGCCACGAGCTCGCGGCCTTCGCCGAACTCGAACGCGCCCCCGAGCACGTGCACACCTACCGCATCACCCGCCTCGGCCTGTGGAACGCACGGGCCGCCGGACACGACGCCGAGGCGATGATCGCCACCCTCGAGCGCTTCGCCAAGTTCCCGGTCCCGCAGAGCGTCACCGTGGACATCCGCGACACGGTGTCCCGCTACGGCCGACTCGTCATCCGGCGCGAGGAACGCGAGGACGCCCCGGTCATCGCGAACTCCCCCACCGAGGAACTGGAGCGCCTGCCCGTCCTGCTCCTGACCGCCGAGGACCCGTCCGTGCTGGCCGAGGTCATCCGGTCGAAGCGGATCAAGCCCCTGCTCGGCGACATGCGGAACCCCTCCGAGGTCGAGCTGCAGCCGTGGGCGCGCGGGCAGATCAAGCAGGAACTCGTGAAGCTCGGCTGGCCGGCCGAGGACCTGGCGGGCTACACCCCCGGGCAGCCGCACCCCATCGACCTCGACACGGCCGAGTGGCACATGCGCCCGTACCAGGAGCAGGCCGTCGACACCTTCTTCGCGCAGGGGTCCGGTGTCGTCGTGCTGCCCTGTGGTGCTGGCAAGACCCTGGTCGGTGCCGGCGCGATGGCGACCGTCAAGGCGACCACGCTCATCCTCGTGACGAACACCGTGTCCGCACGGCAGTGGCGCAGCGAGCTCCTCAAGCGCACGACCCTGCAGCCCGAGGACATCGGCGAGTACTCGGGCAGCGTCAAGGAGATCCGGCCGGTCACGATCGCGACCTACCAGATCCTGACCGCCCGGCGGAAGGGCGAGTACACGCACCTGTCGCTGCTCGACGCCCTCGACTGGGGCCTCATCGTCTACGACGAGGTGCACCTGCTGCCCGCCCCGGTGTTCAAGCTGACCGCCGACCTGCAGGCCCGCCGACGCCTGGGCCTGACCGCGACGCTCGTGCGCGAGGATGGCCGCGAAGGGGACGTGTTCTCGCTCATCGGCCCGAAGCGCTACGACGCCCCGTGGAAGGAGATCGAGGCGCAGGGCTACATCTCCCCGGCCGAGTGCTACGAGGTCCGCATCGACCTGCCGCACCAGGAGCGCCTGGAGTACGCGGCCTCGAGCGACGACGAGCGCTACCGGCTCGCCGCCACGTCGCCCGCGAAGACCCCGGTCGTCCGCGAGCTCATCGAGAAGCACCGCGGCGAGCAGATCCTGGTGATCGGGCAGTACATCGACCAGCTCGACGAACTGGCGGCATCGCTCGACGCGGCAGAGATCACCGGTGCGACGCCGGTCGACGAGCGCGAACGGCTGTACGACGCGTTCCGTGCCGGCGAGGTGGACGTGCTCGTCGTGTCGAAGGTCGCGAACTTCTCGATCGACCTGCCCGACGCCACCGTCGCGATCCAGGTCTCCGGGTCGTTCGGGTCACGGCAGGAAGAGGCGCAGCGCCTCGGTCGACTGCTCCGTCCGAACAAGGACGGCCTGCCGGCGTCGTTCTACACGCTCGTCGCGCGGGACACCGTCGACCAGGACTTCGCGCAGAACCGGCAGCGGTTCCTCGCGGAGCAGGGGTACTCCTACACGATCCTGGATGCCGACCAGGTCCAGGCGCCCGTGGGCTGACGTACGCACCGCTCTCAGGAAACCATTAGGGAACGGTCAGAAGATAGGACCATGAGCGATGGCCCCAAGATCCTGATCGTCGACGACGAGCCGAACATCCGCGACCTCCTGACGACCTCGTTGCGCTTCGCCGGGTTCGCCGTCCGTGCCGTCGGCAACGGCGCACAGGCGATCTCGGCCGTGCTCGAGGAAGAACCCGACCTGATCATCCTCGACGTGATGCTCCCCGACATGAACGGCTTCGGCGTCACCAAGCGCCTGCGGTCGTCGGGCTACACCTCGCCGATCCTGTTCCTCACCGCGAAGGACGACACCGAGGACAAGATCACCGGCCTCACCGTCGGCGGCGACGACTACGTCACCAAGCCGTTCTCCCTCGACGAGATCGTCGCCCGCATCAAGGCCATCCTGCGTCGCACCATGAACGACGAGGAAGACGCGATCATCCGCGCCGGCGAGCTCACCATGGACCAGGACACGCACGAGGTCACGATCGGTGACGCGCAGATCGAACTCTCCCCCACCGAGTTCAAGCTGCTCCGCTACCTGATGCTCAACCCCAACCGCGTGCTGTCGAAGGCACAGATCCTCGACCACGTGTGGGAGTACGACTTCAACGGCGACGCGGGCATCGTCGAGAGCTACATCTCGTACCTGCGCCGCAAGCTCGACCAGTACTCGGCCGAGCCGATCATCCAGACCAAGCGCGGCTTCGGGTACATGCTGAAGGCCTCCAAGGCCTCGTAGCACCGCCCGTTCTTCACGGCGGCCGTCCGGTTTCACCGGGCGGCCGCTGTCTATCGTTGAGGCAGCATGCACACGCGAATGAACCGCTGGTGGGACGGGATCTCCCTGCGCACCAAGATCACCGGGATCACGGTGCTCCTGGTCGCGCTCGGCCTGCTCGTCGCCGGGCTCGGCACCATGACCGTCCTGTCGACGTACCTGATGGCGCAGCTCGACAACAACGTCAAGGGCACCACGGAGCAGCTCGAGGGCCAGAACATCAGCGACGGCGAGCAGTACTGCAAGCTGTCGGTCGTGCTGTCGCAGAGCGCCTACGTCGCCGCGTACGACGCCGACGGCGACCAGATCTGCGAGACGCCGGCGTCCAGCCGACCGGACGTCCGCGAACTCGACTTCTCGACGGCAGCGCAGAACGGTGCGCGCTTCTCGCTCTACGACAGCCAGCACAACCACGAGTGGCGCGCCCAGATCATCCCGGCATCGCTGCAGAACCAGTCCGACGGCTCCACCGAGACCGGCTTCGTGCTCGTCGCGGTGTCGAGCGCCGACACCGACCAGACCATCGCCCGGTTCACCGTCATCTTCCTGGGCTTCGGCATCTCCGTGATCCTGCTCGGCGCCATGCTCACACGGCTGCTCGTCACCGCCACGTTCGACCCGCTGCGCGACGTCGAGGACACCGCCGCACGCTTCGCCGCCGGGGACTTCAACCAGCGCCTCGAGGCCGACACCCCGAACACCGAGGTCGGGCGCCTGAACCGCTCCCTCAACGTCATGCTCGAGCGCATCGACACCGCGTTCGAGGACCGCCAGCGCACCATCGACCAGATGCGCCGGTTCGTCGGCGACGCCTCGCACGAACTCCGCACCCCGCTGGTGTCCCTGCGCGGGTACGCCGAGCTCTACCGGATGGGCGCCCTCCGCAAGGAAGAAGACGTCGCCCAGGCGATGGAGCGCATCGAGAAAGAGGCCAAGCGGATGGGCCTGCTCGTGCAGGACCTGCTCCAGCTCGCCCGCATCGACGAGTCGAAGCCGCTCGAGCTCGGTCCGGTCGACCTCGTGGCGATCGCCCGTGACTCGGCGCTCGACACCATGGCGTCCAACCCGGACCGCGAGATCCAGGTGCTCGTCGAGGACGCCTTGACGGGCGAGAGCGTGCCCCAGGCCGTGCGGCCGCGCGCGTCGTCGTCGCTCTCGTCGGGGTCGTCGGACTCGTCGGGCTCCTTGTCCGACACGGGCGAGGTCCCCCCGGCATCGCCCACGTCCGCGAACACCACCGGCCCCATCGCGTTCTCGCGGCAGACGATCGCGCGGCTGCGTGCTCGGCGGACCCGGGCGATGGACATCGATGCCGGTGCCGCCGGTGCCGCCCCCACCGACGAGACGACGCCGCTGCCCACGGTCGTCATGCCCAAGCGTCCCCCGATCGTCCTGGCGGAGGAGAACAAGATCCGCCAGATCGTCACGAACCTGATGGGCAACGCCATGCGGTTCACCGAGCACGACGACCCGATCGAGATCGGCGTCGGGGTGGACGACGACCGCGGCATGGCCCACATCGACGTCATCGACCACGGTGAGGGGATCCCGGCGCAGCTGCGCGACAAGATCTTCCAGCGGTTCTGGCGAGCCGACACCTCGCGTGCGCGGGACACCGGTGGCTCGGGCCTCGGGCTCGCCATCGTGTCGGGCATCGTCGCGGCACACCACGGCTCGGTCGAGGTCTTCGACACCGAGGGCGGCGGCGCGACCTTCCGCGTCTGGCTGCCGCTGCTGCCCCGCGACTACGCCGCCTGACGGGGTCGCCCGGCCGTCCCGCCCGGTCACAACACCCCGTTCGACGCCGCCGAGCGGTCACGATCTGTCGTCTGTGCGCTCGGCGGACGACAGTTCGTGACCGCCCGACGATCGGCTGGAGACGTGTCGTGACCGCGCGACGACCTGTCTCTGTGCGCGGCGATCGCGGCGATCACGCTGACCGCCGACGACTTCTGACCGCTCGGACCTCGAACGCCTGGCGAAGCCGCTCGAACAACACCGCGGGTCGGTGTGCATCCGATGCCGTCGCGTGGATCACGAGCCAGTCGTTCACCACGAACCCGTTGTCCCTCCGCTGATCGTGTCGGAAGGTGTCGCGCTCACGGTGGTGGTCGCCGTCGTACTCCAACGCGATGCCGAACTCCGACCACGCCATGTCGACGCGGCCGAGGAACTTCCCCGCACCGTCGTGCACGTCGACGTTCAGCTCCGGCTCGGGGAACCCCGCATCGACGACTGCCAGGCGGAGCCACGTCTCCCGAGGGGACTCCGCGCCTGGCCGGACGAGGTCCAGCGCACGCCGAGCAGCGACCGCGAAGCGTGTTCCGGGTCGGATCGACGCACGGAGGTCGTCCGCCGTCGCCAGCCCGGCGGGTCCGACGAGGTGGTCCCCGATCGCGACCAGGGCGTCACGCTGGAGCACGCCGGCGCACTCGAACCACATCTGTGCGGGGACGCTGACCAGGAACCCGCGGTGTTCGACGGTCCTTGGTCGGTCGAGACGGTGTGCGGCCACGCCGGGCCGCCGCATCCGGTACCCGTCCCGCGTGGTCGAGACGTGCACCGGGCCGACCGAGCGCACCGACTGCGGCAGTGGCGCGCCCCAGATCTCGGCGGCAGTCGTGTGACTGAAGAACTGGTCGGGACGCATGACCAGCGCGACGGCGTCGATGAAGTCCGCCGAGTCGATCGGGGCACGCACACCGTGGACCGGGGCTGCCAGGTCGGCACGTCGAAGTCGTTCCCGATCGATGCCGTGCTCCACCGCGTCGGCCACGCGGAAGGTGGAACGGTCGAACGGAGCAGGAAGGCGGCGGGCAGCTGGCATGCCGTCATGGTCGTTGCGGGGCACTCGAGCCGACCTCGCGCGCACGGAAACTGGGGAGAACGAGGTGAGCCGGGCCTCCTGTGCGGGAGAGACGACCCAAGACACCCGCAAGCCGCACGCAGGAGCCGGCTAGGACTCCCCGCTGCTGCGCCGCCGAGCGGTCACGACGTGTCGACTGGAACGGGCCGAACCGACGGTTTGTGACCGCTCGGCGAACTTGAGCGGGGTGTTGTGACCTCCCGCCGCACGCGCCCGCCCCACGCGCACGCCCACGCCCCACGCGCAAGCCCACACCCCCGCACGCGGAAGGGCCCCGCACGCGCAGCGTGCGGGGCCCTTCGGACAGGACTGCCTAGAAGTCCATGCCACCCGTCGGGTCGCCGGCCGGAGCGGCCGCGGCACGCTCGGGCTTGTCGGCGACGACGACCTCGGTCGTCAGGAACAGACCGGCGATCGACGCAGCGTTCTGCAGCGCCGAACGCGTGACCTTGGCCGGGTCGATGATGCCCGCGGCGATGAGGTCGACGTACTCGCCGGTCGCGGCGTTGAGGCCCCAACCCGACTCGAGCTCGCGCACCTTGGCGGCGACGACACCCGGCTCGAGACCGGCGTTCAGCGCGATCTGCTTGAGCGGCGCGTCGATCGCGACGCGGACGATGTTCGCACCGGTCGCCTCGTCACCCTCGAGCTCGAGGGCCTCGAGCGCGACGGCACCGGCCTGGATGAGGGCGACGCCACCACCGGCGACGATGCCCTCTTCGACGGCAGCCTTCGCGTTGCGGACGGCGTCCTCGATGCGGTGCTTGCGCTCCTTGAGCTCGACCTCGGTCGCGGCACCCGCCTTGATGACGGCGACGCCACCGGCGAGCTTCGCGAGGCGCTCCTGGAGCTTCTCGCGGTCGTAGTCGGAGTCGGTCGCCTCGATCTCGGAGCGGATCTGGCGGACACGGCCGGCGATCTGCTCGGCGTCGCCGGCACCCTCGACGATCGTGGTCTCGTCCTTGGTGATGACGACCTTGCGGGCACGACCGAGCAGGTCGAGCGTCGCGTTCTCGAGCTTGAGGCCGACCTCTTCCGAGATGACCTGGCCACCGGTCAGGATCGCGATGTCCTGCAGCATGGCCTTGCGGCGGTCACCGAAGCCCGGGGCCTTGACGGCGACGGACTTGAAGATGCCGCGGATCTTGTTCACGACGAGCGTGGCCAGGGCCTCGCCGTCGACGTCCTCGGCGATGATCAGGAGCTGCTTGCCCGCCTGGATCACCTTGTCGACGACCGGCAGGAGGTCCTTGATGTTCGAGATCTTCGAGTTGACGATCAGGATGTAGGCGTCCTCGAAGACGGCTTCCTGACGCTCGGGGTCGGTGACGAAGTACTGCGACAGGTAGCCCTTGTCGAAGCGCATGCCCTCGGTCAGCTCGAGCTCGGTGCCGAAGGTGTTCGACTCCTCGACGGTGACGACACCTTCCTTGCCGACCTTGTCGATGGCCTCGGCGATGAGCGCGCCGATGGTCGGGTCCGCAGCCGAGATCGACGCGGTCGCGGCGATCTGGTCCTTGGTCTCGATGTCCTTCGCGTTGGCGAGGAGCTGGTCGGAGACGGCGGAGACGGCCTTCTCGATGCCGCGCTTGAGCGACACGGGGTCGGCGCCGGCGGCGACGTTGCGGAGGCCCTCGCGGACGAGTGCCTGGGCGAGGACGGTCGCGGTGGTCGTACCGTCACCGGCGACGTCGTCGGTCTTCTTGGCGACCTCCTTGACGAGCTCCGCACCGATCTTCTCGTACGGGTCGTCGAGCTCGATCTCCTTGGCGATGGAGACACCGTCGTTCGTGATCGTGGGGGCGCCCCACTTCTTCTCGAGGACGACGTTGCGGCCGCGCGGGCCGAGCGTCACCTTCACGGCGTCGGCCAGCTGGTTCAGGCCGCGCTCGAGGCCACGGCGGGCCTCCTCGTCGAAAGCAATGATCTTAGCCATGTGAGTTCTCGTCCCTCCCGGACGTCGTGGGGTCGTGCTGGCACTCAACGTGAGCGAGTGCCAACGCCGATTCTGGCACTCGACCGGTGCGAGTGCAACACGATCGGGAGGCTCGTCACGTCTTCCCAGGACACGCCCCGCAAACAGCACACCCCGACCACCGCCACGGGCCGCCCGCCATGCACGTCACGCTGGACGGACCGCGCACGACGAACGCGCCGCCCCTGACGGGACGGCGCGTTCGCAATGAGTGTCGTGCGTTCAGGCCGGTCGGACTGCCTCCGCCTGCGGGCCCTTCGACCCGGTGCCGACGTCGAACACCACTGCCTGGCCCTCCTCGAGGACCTTGTAACCCGACATGTCGATGGCCGAGTAGTGCACGAACACGTCCTGGCCTCCTCCATCGACGGTGATGAAGCCGAAGCCCTTTTCAGCGTTGAACCACTTCACGGTTCCGTTGGCCATGATCTCTTGCTCCCTGGTACTGCTGTGCGAACGACGTGTTCGTCGTCTGCAAGGGACTCTGCTCGAAGCGCGCCGATCAGGCAAGAGGTGTGACGTCGTTTCACGTCGATTCCGTCAGAAATCAACGTGCCCGAAACACGACCGTCACAAAGGCGGGCGGAAAGCGCCCGCGGAATGCGGATCAGCCGGTGTAGTCGGCTCCGAGCACGACGCTCACGTCGGCGTTCGGGAACGCCGTCGACTGCTGCACGGCGGTGACCCCGAGCTGCTTCGCGATGCCCTGGGCGACTGCTGCCTGTGCGGCCTGCTGGTAGTACACGATCGTCGAGGTCGACCCGGTCGTGCCGGCGTCCCCGGTCGAGGCGACTCCCCAGCCGGCACCGGTCAGCGCCGCACTGGCCCGGGCAGCGAGGCCGGAGGTGGTCGTGCCGTTCAGGACGACGACGGTGGTCGTGCCCTGCTGTGCCGGCGTCGCAGCGGCAGCGCCGGAGTCGGCACCCGACCCGGCCGACGACGACGCCGAGGGGTTCGAGGTGGCGGACGCGGACGGCTTCGATGTGGCAGACGAGGTCGACGACGCCGAGGGCGAGTCCGACCCGCTGAACGAGTAGCTGCCGTTCAGGAGCGCGAGGACGAGCACGCCGATGCCGACGAGCACACCGGTGGCGAGTGCCGCCCAGGCGAACGCGATCCAGCCACGGCCGCGGCGCTGAGCACCGCGGTGTGCGCCGACCCGGGGGCCGTCGGCGACGTCGTCGAACCGGTCACGGGGGAATCTGGTGCTCATCGTTCCTCTTCACGTCCTTCGGGAGCTGCTCCGGGCGCGACGAAGCTGCGCGAGGCCCGGGCGCTGGTGCGCGCATGTCGGAGCCGCTGCAGCCTGGCGACGAGCTGCGGGTCGTACGCGAGTGCCGCCGGCGAGTCGATCACGCGGTTGAGCACCTGGTAGTAGCGCGCCGCCGACATCTCGAACTCGACCCGGATCTCCGCTTCCTTCGTGCGGTCGTGCCGTGCCCGGTCGTGCTCGAACGACAGCACGTGCTTGGCGAGCTCACTGAGTTCGCCAGCGGTGCGCTGCTCGTCGGTGGGGCTGGTCACGGCGGTTCCGATCACGTATCGGGGAACGGGTCTCGCACATCGTAGGGGCCGAGCGCATCCGGACCCTGGCACGGCGCTGGACTGTCGCGAACACCGGTCACAGGTTCGGGTCGCGGAGCCAGCGCACGCGCGTGCCGAACGGGTCCGAGACGGCGACCGCGGTGCCGTCGATGGAGGCCGTGGCGAAGGCGTCCGGATCCGCGGGGTCGACGTCGTCGGGCAGCGTCGCCGCCACACCGCGCAGGATCCCGGTGCGTTCCAGCGCGATCCAGTGCACGCCGCGTTCGCGGAGGCGGTCCACGAACCGCTGGCGCTGGGCGCCCGGCACGTAGACCAGGGTGCCGGTGGTCAGCACGACCGGTTCGACGTCGTCCGGCAGGGCGTCCAGTGCGCGGTCGAGGTCACCCGGCAGCGTGCCCCGGATCCGCACGGGAGGCACGGCGAGCGTCGCGCGCGCCGCCTCGCGCATCAGGGCGATCCGGTCCAGGGCCTCCGGTGGGACCGCGTGCACCAGACGGTCGAACGCGCCCGGTGCGGCGAGGTCGATCGGGTTCGGGTCGAGGGCGATCCGCGCGCCGATCCGGATCGGCCTGCTCGCCGGAGCCGGAAGGACCCCGGAGACTTCTGCGACGAGACGGACCGCGGGTTCGTCGACCGCCGTGTGCATCCGGACGAGCTCGGTGCGCACCCCGCCGTGGTCGGGGGGGGCCCCCGGGGGGGGGGGGGGGGGGGCCGGCGGGGGGGGGGGGGGGGCCCCGCCCCCCCCCCCCCCGGGGGGGGGGGGGGGGGGGGGGTGGGTTTTTGGGTGCCAAACCCCCCAAGCCGGGGGGCCCCAGGCGTA
>NZ_JBIYED010000010.1:0-89968 GCF_044909335.1 Curtobacterium sp. AB7
GTTGCTCTTGCCGGGGGGCGGGGTGGGGGCCTCCGTGCTTTTGTTTGTTGCACCCCTCGCCCCCCCCCCCCCCCCCCCCCGGCGGGCGGGGGGGGGGGGGCCCCGCGCCCCCCGCGCCTCCCGTCCGTCGTCGGAACTCGTCTACGCCTGCTGCGCGCGCTCCAGGACCAGCTCGCGGACGCGGGCGGCGTCCGCCTGGCCCTTCATGGCCTTCATGACGGCACCGATGATGGCGCCGGCGGCCTGGACCTTGCCGTCCTTGATCTTCGCGAGCACGTCCGGCTGCGCCGCGAGTGCCTCGTCGACCGCGGCGGTGAGCGCCGAGTCGTCGGACACGACCTTGAGCCCACGGGCCTCGACGACCTGGGCCGGTGAGCCCTCGCCGGCGATGACGCCCTCGAGCACCTGGCGGGCCAGGCGGTCGGTCAGGTCCCCGGACTCGACGAGGGCGATGACCTCGGCGACGTGCTGCGGCGACACGAGGTCCCCGGGCTCGGCGTCCTGCGCGTTCGCGACACGGCTGATCTCGCCGGTCCACCACTTGCGGGCTGCCTGCGGCGCGGCTCCGGCGGCGACGGTGCCCTCGACCTGGTCGAGCAGCCCGCCGTTCACGACGTCCTGGAACTCCAGGTCGGCGAAGCCCCACTCGCCCTTGAGGCGACGGCGGCGAGCCACCGGGGCCTCGGGCAGGGACGCACGGAGCTCCTCGACGACCGCGGGGTCCGGCACGACCGGCAGCAGGTCGGGCTCGGGGAAGTAGCGGTAGTCGTCGGCGTCCGACTTCGGACGGCCGGCCGAAGTGCGGCCGGTGTCCTCGTGCCAGTGGCGGGTCTCCTGCGTGATCGAGCCGCCGTCGGCCAGGATCGCGGCCTGACGCTGGATCTCGTAGCGGATCGCACGCTCGACGGCACGGAACGAGTTGACGTTCTTCGTCTCGGTGCGGGTGCCGAGCTTCTCCTGGCCGCGGGGGCGGAGGGAGATGTTGGCGTCGCACCGCAGGTTGCCGCGCTCCATGCGGGCTTCGGAGACACCGAGTGCACGCACGAGGTCGCGGATGACCTGCACGTACGCGGCACCGAGCTCGGGGGCACGGTGCTCGGCACCGAAGATCGGCTTCGTGACGATCTCGACGAGCGGCACACCGGCGCGGTTGTAGTCGACGAGCGAGTACTCGGCACCCTGGATGCGGCCGGTGGCACCACCGACGTGCGTCAGCTTGCCGGCGTCCTCTTCCATGTGGGCGCGCTCGATCGGGACGTTGAAGATCGTGCCGTCGGCCAGTTCGACCTCGACCTCGCCCTCGAACGCGATGGGCTCGTCGAACTGCGAGACCTGGTAGTTCTTGGGGTTGTCCGGGTAGAAGTAGTTCTTCCGGGCGAACCGCGACGACTCGGCGATGGAGCAGCCGAGCGCGAGCCCGAGCTGGATCGAGTACCGGACGGCCTGCGCGTTGACGACGGGCAGCGACCCGGGCAGCCCGAGGTCGACCGGCGTCACGTTCGTGTTCGGCTCGCCACCGAAGAAGTTCGGCGCGTCCGAGAACATCTTGGTCTTCGTCGCGAGTTCGACGTGCACCTCGAAGCCGAGCACCGGCTCGTAGCGCTCCAGTGCTTCGTCGAAGTCCATCAGCGCGTCCTTCTGCGCCATCAGATCACACCTTCCTGCGCAGCCGACTGCTGACTCTGGTCGAGGTCCGGGATCCGGTCGATGAGCGGGGCTCCCCACTGCTGTTCGAGCAGACGCTCGAGCGCCGCACCGTAGCGGTACAGGCGGGCGTCCTCGCGCTGCGGGGCCATCAGCTGGACGCCGACGGGCAGCCCGTCCTCGGGTGCGAGGCCGTTCGGGATGCTCATGCCGGGCACGCCCGCCAGGTTCGCCGGGATCGTGGTGAGGTCGTTGAGGTACATCGCGAGCGGGTCGTCGATGCGCTCACCGATCGGGAACGCGGTCGTCGGGGCCGAGGGGCTGATGAGCAGGTCGACCTGGTCGAACGCGGCCTGGAAGTCGCGCTGCACGAGCGTGCGGACCTTCTGCGCCGAGCCGTAGTAGGCGTCGTAGTAGCCGGCGCTCAGGGCGTAGGTGCCGAGGATGATGCGACGCTTCACCTCGGGACCGAACCCGGCTTCGCGCGTGGCGGCCATGACGTCCTCGACCGTCGCACCGTTCTCCGGCGTGACGCGCAGGCCGAAGCGCACCGAGTCGAACTTCGCCAGGTTCGACGAGGCCTCGGCCGGCAGGATCAGGTAGTAGGCGCTGATCGCGTAGGCGAAGGACGGGGCATCGATCTCGACGACGACCGCACCGGCCGACTCGAGCAGGGCGACGGTCTCCTGGAAGCGCTGGGTGACCCCGGCCTGGAAGCCGTCGCCCCCGGCGAGTTCCTTGACCACGCCGACGCGCAGGCCGCGCAGCGTGTCCGCCTGCAGTCCTTCGCGGGCGGCGGCGGCCATCGAGGGCCAGGCGTCGGGGATCGAGGTGGAGTCGCGCGGGTCGTGCCCGCCGATGACGTCGTGCAGGAGCGCGGCGTCGAGGACGGTGCGGGCGACCGGTCCGATCTGGTCGAGGCTGGACGCCAGGGCGATCGCGCCGTAGCGGCTGACCCCGCCGTAGGTCGGCTTCACACCGACGGTGCCGGTGACGGCGCCGGGCTGACGGATCGAGCCACCGGTGTCGGAGCCGAGGGCGATGGGGGCCTCGTGCGCGGCGACGGCAGCGGCCGAGCCACCGCCGGACCCGCCAGGGATGCGGTCGAGGTCCCACGGGTTGTGGGTTGGTCCGTACGCCGAGAACTCGGTGGTCGAGCCCATCGCGAACTCGTCCATGTTGGTCTTGCCGAGCGGCACGAGACCAGCGGCGCGGAGCTTCGCGACCGGGGTGGCGTCGTACGGCGGCATCCACCCTTCGAGGATCTTCGAGCCCGAGGTGGTCGGCATGTCCTGCGTGCACAGGACGTCCTTGATCGCGATCGGGACACCGGCGAGGGGCCCGAGGTCGTCGCCTGCCGAGCGACGCGAGTCGATCGACTTCGCGACGGCGATGGCGTTCTGGTTGACGTGCAGGAAGGCGTGCACGTCGCCGTCGACGGCGGCGATGCGGTCGAGGTGGGCCTGCGTGGCCTCGACGCTCGAGACGTCGCGCGCCACGAGGGCGTCGGCGAGCGCCGCGGCGCTCATCCGCGTGATGTCGGTCACTGTTCTTCTCCCAGGATGGCGGTCACTCGGAACCGTTCGCCGTCGGAGTCCGGCGCTCCGGAGAGCGCCTGCTCCTGCGTCAGCGTCTGGCCGACGACGTCGGGTCGGGTGACGTTGCCGAGCGGCACGGGGTGGCTCGTCAGCGGGACGTCGTCGGTCGCGACCTCGGCGACCTTGGCGACGCTCTCGACGATGTGCGACAGCTCCCCGGTCAGCTTCTCGATCTCGTCGGGCGTGAGTGCGATACGTGCGAGGTTCGCCAGGTGCGCGACCTGCTCGCTCGTGATGTCAGGCATGGTGCTCCGTCGATCGGTTCGTGGACGTCCGACAGTCTATTGGCTGCGGTCGTCCGCGCAGGCGCGGCCGTGGACGGCTGCCCGGAGGCCCGTCACCGGTCCGGCGGACCGGTGACGGGCCTCCAGGCGGCGTGGACCCGAGCAGTCACTTCCCGTTCTGGTCGCCCGCTGCCGGAGCCGCCGTGGCGGCGGGAGCCGCCGTCTGGGCCGGCGTCGACTGGTCGGCCTGCGACGCACCGGATCCCGACGACGCCGAGGACTGCGACTGCGACGACTGCGACGAGTGGCTCGACTGCCCGATCATCGCCTGGCTCGGCGCGGGCAGGGCGTCCCCGCCGACCGTCTGGTCGAGGTACGCCATCATCGACTTCCCGACCCCGAACTTCGCGCTGTACCCGGTGGTCCCCTGCAGGAACGGCCAGTTCGCCAGGCTCACGTTCCCCTGCACGTTGCCGATCCAGGTGGCGTTCGTGTACTTCGTCGACGACGCGACGAGCCAGTTCTGCACGTCGCCGTCGGTGGTGCCGGTCTTCGCGAACTTCGGCACGCTGTCGCCGGGGTTCGCGCTGGCCGCCGTGCCGGAACCCGACAGCACGCCCTGCAACGCGTAGTCGACGGTGCCGGCGACGTCCGCCGAGACACCCTGCGTGCAGGACGACGGCGTCGGGGTGATCTTCGTGCCGTCCGACTCGGTGACCGAGTCGATCGCGGTCGGCGTGCAGACGACGCCGCCGTTCGCGAAGCCCGCGTACGCCTCGGCCAGGTCGATCGGCGACAGCTCGTTGACCCCGAGGATCGACGAGGGGGTCTGCCCGAGGGCACCGCCGTCGGCGCGGTGGATCCCCATCGACTGCGCGAGCTGCGCGATCTTGCAGAGGTCGAGCTGCTTGCCCATCGCGCCGAAGGCCGTGTTGATCGACTCGACGGTGGCGGCCTGCACGGTCATCGACGCCGGCACGGACTCGGCGTTCGCGACCGGCCACGTCCCGCCGCTGACGTTCTGGCAGGAGTTCGTGAACTCCGAGTTCTGGAACGTGTGCTCGGTGGTCGACACCGATTCGGAGAGCGTGTGGCCGGTCGCGAGCCATTCGGCCAGCGTGAACACCTTGTAGGTGGAGCCGGTCTGGAACCCTCCGGAGTTGCCGTAGCCGGAGTCCGCGCTGTAGTCCACCGCGGTCGACCCGGCTGCGGCGTTGTCGCCCTGCGTGTACGACGTGTTCTGCACCATCGACATGATGCGCCCGGTGCCGGGCTCGACGGTGACGTTGGAGCCGCCGACGTCGACGCCCGCCATCGTGGCCGGCACGTAGGTCGACAGTGCGGTCTGCGCCTGGCCCTGCAGGTCGAGGTCGAGCGAGGTGTGGATCTGCAGGCCCTTGGTGTCGAGCGTCGCGATGCGCGCCGCGGCGGTCTTGCCGAACGCCGGGTCCTGCAGCACCTGGTCGCGGACGTAGTCGCAGAAGTAGCCGGCGTCGTAGTTCGTCGCCGCGGTCGAGCAGCCGTTCGCGGTCTCGGTGATCTTCGGCGTGACCGGGGTCGCGATGGCCTTCGTCATCTCGGCCTTGGTGATCGACCCGTGCGCCTGCATGCGGCGGAGCACGTAGTCACGTCGCTCCTTCGTGAGCGCGTAGCCGTTCGCCTTCCCGTTGTCCTTGTCGCTCGGCACGTCGATGCGCAGGTTCGAGGGGTTGTTGAGGATCGCCACGAGCGTGGCCGACTGCACGAGCGACAGGTCCTTCGCGTGCACGCCGAAGTAGTACTCGGCACCGGCCTCGGCGCCGTACACCCGACCGCCGAGCCCGACGATGTTCAGGTACCCGGTCAGGACGTCGTCCTTCGAGTACTTCTTGTTCACGGCGATCGCGTACCGCATCTCCTGCAGCTTCCGCTGCGGGGTGACGCCGGCCGCGTCCTCGTAGCAGGCCTCCACCTTCTTCGCCGTGGCGGCCTGGTCCTTGCCGGTGAGCTCCTCGCACTGCTGCACGAGGACGTTCTTGACGTACTGCTGCGTGATGCTCGATCCGCCCTGGACGTCGCCGCCGACGACGGTCGCGGCGACTCCGCGCAGCGTGCCGAGGACGTCGATGCCGCCCTCGTCGTAGTAGCGGGGGTCCTCGGTGTCGATGGCGGCCTGCTTGAGCGTGTCCGCCATTTGGTCGGCCGTGACGTTCGTCCGGTTCTCGGCGTAGAACGACGCGATCTTGACCTGCTTGCCGCCCTTCGTCGCGTACACCGACGACACCTGCTGCGGCGTCTGCACGTCGAGGTAGCTCGGCAGGTCCTCGAAGAACGCGACCGCACCCGAGGTGCCCTCACCCGCGACGGCGACCGCGGGCGTCACCGCGACGGCGACGAGCATGCCGGCGAGCACGGACATCACCACGAACATCAGGAGAGCACCAGGCCATCGCACCACACGCATGCCCCGAACCGTAGGGAGGCGGGCTGTACTGGTTCTGCCGTGGAACCGACTGAGGCTGCGCCGTCGCTCAGGTTGCCGTTCAGGCAACACCTGTCGCTGGTCGCGATCCGCGCTGGGTCGCGGATCCGGCCGGGAGGCCCGGTGCGGCCCCGGCACGTCAGCCGCCGGTCACGATCCGGTCACGCCCAGGGCGTCACCCCGTCAGTCGCGCGGCTGCAGGTCCTGCGGACGGACCAGGTACATGTCCACCGACGCACCGACGACACCGTCGTCACCGGTGCTGCCGCGTCGGACCTGCTCGCGCACGAGGTCACCACGGCCGATCCCGATCAGGGCGACGTCGTGCAACGATGCGGTGCCGGGCTTGAGGTAGTCGTTGTGCCCGACCGGACGGCGGAACAGCTCCCCGGCGGCCAGTGCGTCGGCACCACCGGCCAGGTTCATCACGGTGGCACCGAACGCCGAACCGCCCGGGTCCGTGCCGTAGTACCCGGACCCCGCGATCGGGTCGCTGTGCGCGACACCGACGAACACCTCGTCCGAGGCGACGTCCAGGTCCGCCGCCGACCGGACGTCACTGCCCGGTGACCCGAGCACGGTGAGGGTGTCGGCGCTCATCCGTCCGGAGGCGAGCGCCATGAGCGCCGTCGTCGACCCGTAGGAGTGCGCCACGATGTTCAGCCGGGGCTCGTCGCCGTCGCGGATCTGCCGCAGGCCGTCGACGGTGCGCTCGAGTCGCTGCGCCCCGGAGTCGGCAAGGCTGAGCGACATGATGTTCGACAGGTCGGGCGTGCGGTAGCCCATCCACGCCACGACGGCGACGCCCGTCCCGTCGCCGGAGCCACCGGCGGCCAGCGGGGCGAGGGTCGCCTGCTCGCTCGCGAGGTCGTTGGCGGTGTTCGTGAAGTCGGCCATCTGCCCGGTCACGGTGAAGAACATCCCGGGGACGATGACGGTGACGTCCGCCGCGGTGTCGAGGTCACCGATGCTGATCGCCGCTCGGCCCGCCGCCCGGGTGTCGAGCGTGATGAGGAACCGCTGCGGGTCACCGGGTTCGCGCCGCAGCGAGTCCCGCACCTGTCCGAGCATCGCGGCGTGCGCGGCACCGGTGTCGGGGTCGGCGAGTCCGGTGGTCAGGGTCGACCGGTTCGCTCGGTCGCGCACGGCGTACGGCACGCCCTCGAGGTTGCCGATGATCGACGGCGCGTGGACCAGGAGCGTGCCCTGTTCGTCGGCGCCGAGTCCCGCCCACCACTGCGCGACGACGGCCGCCGCGGGCGGGTCGTCCTGCGCGGTCGCCACGACCCGGGCGTCGTCGGCGGCGCGGCGCAGGTCACCGGCACCGAGGACCGCGAGGTCGTCGAGGAACGCCCGACCGTGTGCGTCGGCGACGGTGTCGACGTCGATCTGTCCCCCGGTCATGACCGGCTGGGGCACCGTGTGGCGCTCGGAGACGAGCGCGACCGTGACGGTGGCCGAGGCGGCATGGGTCGGAGGCGCGACGGGGGCCTCGACCACTCCGAGCGAGTGCATCGAGGCGGTGAGCAGAGCCGCGGCGATGAGCAGCAATCGGGTCTCCCCCTGGAAGGCCGTCCCACCGTCTCCCTGCAGACGACGGGTGATGCTCTGTCGAGTGTAAGGAGAATGCCCGAGGATCGGTCATGCGCGATGCAACTTGTCCCCCGAACTGGGTGCGTGAGACGGCGCGCCGCGGTGTGCGGCCACGTCGCCGGTGTGCTTGCCGCCCGGCGTCACCCCTCGGACGCAGGGACCTCCGGCTCGGGGAGCGCACTCGGCCCCTCGGTCACGAGCAGGTGGAACTGCTCGGCGTCGATGATCCGGAGCCCCAGTTGCTCCGCCTTCGTGAGCTTCGACCCGGCTCCGGGGCCCGCTGCCACGAAGTCCGTCTTCTTGCTCACGCTCGACGCAGCCTTGCCGCCGGCGGTGATGATGGCCTCGAGCGCACCCTCGCGCGTGTACCCCTCGAGCGACCCGGTCGCCACGACCGTGACGCCGGTCAGGACACCGCCCTCGGCCTCCGCGCCCCCGGGCCCGGGGTGGTCCGGGGTGGTGAACTGCACGCCCGCCGTCGTCCAGCGGTCGATGATCTCGCGGTGCCAGTCGACCTCGAACCACGCGAACAGCGCGTCGGCGATGATCCCGCCGACCCCGTCGACCGCCGCGAGTTCCTCGCGCGAGGCGCTGCGGATCCGGTCGAGCGACCCGAAGTGGTTCGCAAGCGCGCGCGCCGCGACCGGTCCGACGTGGCGGATGCTCAGCCCGACCAGGATGCGCCAGAGCGGCTTCGTCTTCGCGGCGTCGATGTTCGCGAGCATCTCGAACGCGTTCTTCGACGGGTAGCGGCTCGGCTCACCGGTGTAGTCCGCACCGCGTGCTTCGGGGTCGAACGGCGGGTCGGTCTTCTTGCGCGCGCGACTGAACGGGGTCACGCGCTTCGGGGAACCGGCGTCGTCGACCTTCTCCATGCCGGTCTCGGCGTCGCGGACGATCACCTCGATCGGGACGATGTCCTGCATCGTCAGGTCGAACAGCCCGGCCTCGGTCACGAGCGGCGGGGTCTCCGGGTGCAGCGGCTGCGTGAGCGCTGCGGCTGCGACCTCGCCGAGGCCCTCGATGTCGAGCGAGCCGCGCGATGCGATGTGCTCGACACGACCGCGGACCTGCGCGGGGCAGCTCTTCGCGTTCGGGCAACGGAGGTCGATGTCGCCTTCCTTCGCGGGGGCGAGCTCGGTGCCGCACTCCGGGCAGTGGGTCGGCATCACGAACTCGCGCTCCGTGCCGTCGCGCAGGTCGACGACCGGCCCCAGGACCTCGGGGATGACGTCGCCGGCCTTCCGCAGCACGACGGTGTCGCCGATCAGGACGCCCTTGGCCTTGACCACCTGCTGGTTGTGCAGGGTGGCCTGCCGGACGACCGACCCGGCGACCTCGGCAGGGGCCATCACCGCGAACGGGGTCGCACGCCCGGTCCGCCCGACGCTGACGACGATGTCGACGAGCTTGGTGTGGACCTCTTCCGGCGGGTACTTGTACGCGATCGCCCACCGGGGTGCCCGTGACGTCGAGCCGAGTTCCTCGTGCAGGGCGAGGTCGTCGACCTTGACGACGACGCCGTCGATCTGGTGCTCGACCGAGGCACGGCGGTCACCCGTCGAGCGGACGAAGGCGTTCACCTCGTCGATGGTGTCGAAGACCCGGTAGTGGCTGCTCGTCGGCAGGCCCCAGGTCTCGAGCAGCTCGTACACCTCGGACTGCGAGCGGACGTCGGTCTCCTGCTCGAGCTCGCGCACGGGCCACGCGCCGATGCCGTGCACCAGCATCCGCAAGCGCCGGAGCCGGTCCACCATGAGCGCGCGCTTCGCCTCGGACTTGCCCTCTTCCTTCTGGCGGAGGGACCCGGCGGCGGCGTTGCGCGGGTTGGCGAACACGCGCTCCCCCGCCTCGCGCTGGTTCGCGTTGAGCTCGTCGAACTCGGCGACCGGGAAGAAGATCTCGCCGCGGACCTCGACCAGGGGCGGGTGGCCCGTCCCCGACAGCCGGTCCGGGATCGTGCCCATGGTCCGGACGTTGCCGGTGACGTCCTCGCCCACGACACCGTCACCACGGGTCGCCGCCGACACCAACCGGCCGTGCTCGTAGCGCAGGTTGATCGCGAGGCCGTCGATCTTCAGCTCGGTCAGGAACCGGACGCGCTCGGAACCGGCGTCGCGCTGCACCTTGACGGCCCACTCGGTCAGCTCGTCCGGGCTGAACACGTTGTCGAGCGAGAGCATCCGCTCGGCGTGCTCGACCGGTGCGAACTGCGTGGTCTGCGCCTGCCCGCCGACGGTCTGGGTCGGGCTGTCCTCGGTCAGGAGTTCCGGGAACCGCTGCTCGATCGCATCGAGCCGGCGGACCAGGACGTCGTAGTCGGCATCGGCTTCCGGTGATCCGTTGTCGCCCTGGTAGTACGCCTGCCGCAGCTCGTTGATGCGGGCCCGCAGCCGGTCGACCTCGCGCCCGGCCTGGGCGGCGTCGAGCCCGTCGGGGTCGATGGTCTCGAACGTGGCGTCGGTCTCGCTCATGCCATCAGTTCTACCGTGTGCCACCGACGGCGCGTGCAGCGGACCCACCGCCCGGGAGCGGCGGTCTCAGGCGCCGACGGGGACGGCGCTGACGGTGCTGTCGATCGTGCACTGTCCGAGCACCCGGGTGCCGACGTAGACCACGGCCGTCTGGCCGGGGGCGACCCCGTGCAGTGGCTCGTCGACGTCGATCACGAGCACGTCGTCCTGCACCCGCGCGGTCGCCGGCACCGGGTCGGCGTGCGCCCGGATCTGCACGTCGCACGCGAACGGCGTCTGCGGCTCGGCCGGTGCCGTGCCGGCCCAGGTGAAGCGGGAGCCCGACATCGACGACACGGCCAGGGCCTCCTTCGGGCCGACCACGACGGTGTTGTCCTTCGGGCGGATCTCGAGCACGAACCGGGGCTTGCCGTCGGCGGCGGGGCGCCCGAGCGACAGGCCGCGGCGCTGCCCGACCGTGTAGCCGTGCGCGCCGTCGTGGGAGCCGACGACCGTGCCGTCACGCTCGACGACATCGCCGGTCTCGCTGCCGACGCGGTCGGCGAGCCAGCCGCGGGTGTCACCGTCGGGGATGAAGCAGATGTCGTAGGAGTCGGGCTTCTGCGCGACCGTCAGCCCACGCTCGGCGGCCTCGGCCCGGACCTCGTCCTTCGACGGGGTCGCCCCGAGCGGGAACATCGCGTGCTGCAGCTGCTCGGCGGTCAGGACCCCGAGCACGTAGGACTGGTCCTTCGCCCACGCGGCCGACCGGTGGAGTTCGCGGGAGCCGTCCGGACCGGTGACGATCGAGGCGTAGTGCCCCGTCGCGACGGCGTCGAACCCCAGGGCGAGTGCCTTCTCGAGCAGGGCGGCGAACTTGATGCGCTCGTTGCACCGCATGCAGGGGTTCGGCGTGCGACCAGCCTGGTACTCGGCGACGAAGTCGTCGACGACGTCCTCCTTGAACCGGGCCGAGAAGTCCCACACGTAGTAGGGGATGCCGAGGGCGGACGCGGCGCGCTGGGCGTCCATCGAGTCCTCGATCGTGCAGCACCCGCGGCTGCCGGTGCGGAGCGTGCCCGGCATCCGGCTCAACGCCAGGTGCACGCCGACCACGTCGTGCCCGGCGTCGACCGCCCGGGCAGCAGCCACCGCCGAGTCGACCCCACCGCTCATCGCCGCCAGAACACGCATGCCTCCAGGGTAACCCGCCGACGAACCCGTACCGCTGGCGTACCGTTGGTCGAGCGATGGCCACGACGGGGAACGACTCATTCGACTTCCGGTCCGTCCTGTTGTCCGGGTTCCTGCCCGCGGCGCTCTTCGCCATCGGCGAGGGCGCGATCATCCCGATCATCCCGATCGCCGCGGACTCCCTCGGCGCGACCCTGGCGTTCGCGGGCTTCGTCGCGTCGCTCATCCTGGTCGGCGAACTCATCGGCGACGTCCCGTCGGGCATCGTCGTGGCGCGGATCGGCGAGCGGAACGCGATGATCGGCGCCGCCCTGGTGTCGGTCGGCGGCCTCGTCGTCTGCACGACCGCGGCGAACGCGTGGGTGCTGGCGCTCGGGGTGTTCCTGGTCGGTGTCTCGACCGCGGTGTTCGCCCTGGCACGGCACGCCTACATGACGACCGCGATCCCGGTCCGCATCCGTGCCCGGGCGCTGTCGAGCCTGGGCGGGGTGTTCCGCTTCGGGTACTTCGTCGGGCCGTTCCTCGCCGCCGGTGTGATCCACCTGACGGGCACCACCGCCAGCGCGTTCTGGATCCACGTCGTGTGCTGCCTGGCGGCGGCGACCGTGCTCCTGGTGCTGCGCGACCCCGCGACGGGCGCGCGCGGTCTACGGATGCCGCCACGGGCCTCCCGGTCGGGGTCGGACGCGACCGGCGTGACCGAGCCGTCCACCGACACCGGCGCGGTCTTCGTCGGCAAGGAGGCGCACGGCCTCTTCCGGACGTTGCGCACGAACCGGGCCGTGCTGCTGCGGCTCGGGAGCGGTGCCGCGCTCATCGGCGCGATGCGTGCCGGACGCCAGGTGATCCTGCCGCTGTGGGCGGTCAGTGTCGGGTTGGACGACTCGACGGCCGCTCTGATCATCGGCATCGCCGGTGCCGTCGACTTCGCGCTGTTCTACACGAGCGGCCAGATCATGGACCGCTGGGGGCGGTTGGCGAGTGCACTCCCCTGCATGCTCGGGCTGAGCATCAGCTACTTCCTGCTCGCCTGGAGCGGGCACCTCGACGCGCGGGTCGGCTGGTTCGTCGGGATCGCGATGGGGATGTCGCTCGCCAACGGCGTCGGCTCCGGCATCCTCATGACGCTCGGCGCCGACCTGGCTCCGCGCGACGACCCGGCGCCGTTCCTCGGAGCCTGGCGGTTCACCGGCGACTTCGGGTCGGCAGCGGCACCGCTCGTGATCTCCGGGGTGACGGCCGTCGCGACGATCGCGGTGGCCAGCGGCGTGATGGGCGTGCTCGGCCTGATCGGTGCCGGCGTGCTGCTGCGCTACGTGCCGCGGTACCTGCCGCGCGCGCTGCGCTGACGCGCGCTGCGCTGACGCGCGCTGCGCTGTCGCGCGCGCCGCGCACCGCGCGCCGCCGTCCCCCACGACTCCGTGCGGGGTTGATCACTCCGTGCGCGCTTTCTGCGCCGCACGGAGTGATCAACCTCGCACCAGCGACGTCCGCCGACGTCCGCCGCGCGCGCTCGGTAGACTGCCGCTGCTCGCGGGAGTGGTGGAATCGGTAGACACGCAGGATTTAGGTTCCTGTGCCCCAGGCGTGAGGGTTCGAGTCCCTCCTTCCGCACCGACCGTTGCGTGCTCGCGCATCTCATACCACCGAGGGACGTCCGCGTCATCGGCGGACGGTACCCTCGTCGTGCGGGTGACCCTCCCGTCACCGCATCTGCACGACCGGAAGAGACATGCACTCCGTCGCACTCGCCCTGATCCCATGGCTGGATCCGCAGTACATCCTCGACCACTTCGGGGCGGTCGCCGTGCTCGTCGTCTGTGCGATCGTCTTCGCCGAGACCGGTCTGCTGATCGGCTTCATCTTCCCGGGCGACAGCCTGCTCGTCATCACCGGCCTGTTCGCGTTCGACCGCGGCGGCGAGATCGGCGGCATCCCGATCTGGGTCGCGGCCCTGATGATCGGCGCGGCGGCGTTCCTCGGCGGAGAGCTCGGCTACTACATCGGCAAGAAGGCCGGTCCGCCGATCTTCGAGCGCAAGGAGAGCGGTCTGTTCTCCAAGGCGAACGTCGAGCGGACCAACGCGTTCTTCCACCGGTTCGGCCCGCTCGCGGTGATCCTGGCGCGCTTCGTGCCGGTCGTCCGCACCTTCGCGCCGATCGCCGCCGGCGTCGGCCGCATGGACTACAAGAAGTACTCGCTCTACAACGCGATCGGCGCTGTCGTCTGGGGCGTCGGCGTGACGTTCCTCGGGTACTTCATCGGGCACATCCCGTTCGTCGCCCACATCGTGCGCGAGTACATCGACATCATCTTGCTCGCTGCCGTCGTGGTGACCGTCGTGCCGATGGCGCTGACCTACATCCGGAACGCCCGCAAGGCGAAGAAGCACGAGCACCAGGCCGAGTCGACGGCCGTCGACCCGCAGCTGTAGCTGTCGCTGTCGCCGGACCGGACGCGACAAGCCCACACCGTTCGGTGTGTGCCTGTCCTCGTCGCGGGTGGGCGGTTCAGAGCCCGAAGTGCTCCCGCACGACCGGCGCGATGCCCCGGAACGCCTTGCTGCGGTGCGACAGGGCGTTCTTCTCGTCGCGGGTGAGCTCGGCCGACGAGCGGTCGGCGTCGTCCGGCCGGAACACCGGGTCGTAGCCGTGTCCGCCGTCGCCGACCGGCGCGGTCAGCACCTCGCCGTTCCACACCGCCTCGACCACGTGCTCGAACCCGTCGGGCGTGACGAACGCGGCCGCGCACACGAAGGCGGCGGTGCGCTCCACGACGCCGTCGAGGTTCTGCAGCAGCAGCGCGATGTTGTCGGCGTCCGACCGGGTGCCCGCGTACCGCGCCGAGTGGATGCCCGGGGCGCCGTCGAGCGCGTCGACCGCGATGCCGGAGTCGTCGGCGAGCGCCGGCAGTCCGGTGTGGGCGACCGCGGCACGGGCCTTGATCAGGGCGTTCGCGGCGTAGGTGTCGCCGTCCTCGACCGGCTCGGGGCCGTCGTAGCCGACCAGCTCGACACCCTCGCCCAGCGCCGACCCGAGGATCTCGCGGAGCTCGACGACCTTGCCCTGGTTGTGGGTGGCCAGGACGACGGTGCCGGTCACGCGAGCCCCAGCACGGTCTTCTGGATCGCCGCGAGCGACTGGTTGCCGGCCAGGCCCAGGTCGAGCAGGACGTTCAGCTCGTCGCGGTCGAACGGCGCGTGCTCGGCGGTCCCCTGCACCTCGATGAACTTGCCCGACCCGGTCGTGACGATGTTCATGTCGGTGTCGGCGGCGGAGTCCTCGGTGTACGCCAGGTCGAGCATCGGCTCGCCCGTGACGATGCCGACCGAGATCGCCTGCACGCTGTCGGTGAGCGGGGTGGCCCTCTTGCCGATGAAGCCCTTGCCGCGGCCCCACTCGATCGCGTCGACCATCGCCACGTAGGCGCCCGTGATCGACGCTGTGCGGGTGCCGCCGTCGGCCTGCAGCACATCGCAGTCGATGACCAGGGTGTTCTCGCCGAGGGCCTTCGTGTCGACCACGGCACGGAGCGAACGCCCGATCAGCCGGGAGATCTCGTGCGTGCGGCCACCGACCTTGCCCTTGATCGACTCGCGCTGCATGCGCTCGTTCGTCGACCGCGGCAGCATCGAGTACTCGGCGGTGACCCAGCCGGTGCCCTTGCCGGCGAGCCAACGGGGCACGCCGTTCGTGAACGAGGCGGTGCAGAGCACCTTGGTGTTGCCGAACGAGATGAGCGCGCTGCCCTCGGCCTGCGTGCTCCACCCCCGCTCGATGGTGACGGGACGGTGTTCCTCGGCCTGGCGGCCGTCGATGCGGGTGGTCATGGTGTCCTTTCGGTCCGGCCTGGAGGCGCGGTGCGGGTCATCGGAGCGGGCGGCGGCTGGCGGCTGGTCGCCGCTCAGGCCCGCCCACGGGGCAGCGTGATGGCGCCGGTCTCGAGGTGGCCGACGCGGACGATCTCGGGGCCGAGGAACCGGCGGGCGAGCCGCAGGAACCCGTCCTCGTCGTCGCCGGTCGACTCGAACGAGTACGTCGGGGCGGTGGTGGAGGTGCGTTCGAGGCCGTGCTCGACGAGCCGGCGGTACACGTCGTTGGCGGTCTCCTCGGCACTCGACACCAGGGTGACGTCCGGGCCCATCACGTACTGGATGGCCGCGGACATCAGCGGGTAGTGGGTGCAGCCGAGCACGAGGGTGTCGACGTCGGCGGCGCGGATCGGGTCGAGGTACCCGGCGGCGACCTCGCGCAGCTGCGGCGACGAGGTGTCCCCCGCCTCGACGAACTCGACGAACCGCGGGCACGCCGCCAGGGTCAGGCTGACGTCCGAGGCGACCGCGAAGGCGTCCTCGTAGGCGCGCGAGGTGATGGTGCCGACCGTGCCGATGACGCCGATGCGCCCGGTCCGGGTCTGCTTCACGGCGGCGCGGGCAGCGGGCTGGATGACCTCGACCACCGGGATGCCGTACGCCTGCTCGTACCGTTCGCGGGCGTCGCGGAGCACGGCCGACGACGCGGTGTTGCAGGCGATGACGAGTGCCTTGACGCCGAGTTCGACCAGGTCGTCCATGACCTCGAGCGCGTAGCGGCGGACGTCGGCGATGGGCTTCGGGCCGTACGGCGAGTGCACGGTGTCGCCGACGTAACGGATGCTCTCGCGCGGCAGTTGGTCGATGATCGCGCGGGCCACCGTGAGCCCGCCGACCCCGCTGTCGAAGACTCCGATCGGTGCATCCGTCACGGTGACCAGCGTACCGACGCTCGCAGTAGTGTCGGGGAGGTGACCAGCGCGCTCCTGACGGACCAGTACGAACTCACCATGGTCGACGCGGCCCTGAAGGACGGCACCGCCCACCGGCGGTGCGTCTTCGAGGTGTTCGCCCGGCGGCTGCCCGACGGTCGTCGCTACGGCGTCGCGGCCGGCCTCGGCCGGTTCCTGACCGCCCTCGGCGACTTCCGCTTCGGCGACGACGAGATCGGGTTCCTGCGCGACCGCGGGGTCATCGACGAGGGCACCGCGGCGTTCCTCGCCGACTACCGGTTCACCGGGGACGTCCGGGCCTACCGCGAGGGCGAGGTCTACTTCCCCAACTCCCCGATCCTGCAGATCGAGGGCACGTTCGCCGAGGCCGTCGTGCTCGAGACGCTCGCCCTGTCGGTCTTCAACGCCGACTCCGCCATCGCCTCGGCCGCCGCGCGCATGGTCTCCGCTGCCGACGGTCGTCCGCTCGCCGAGATGGGCTCCCGCCGCACCGGCGAGTGGAACGCCGTCGCCGCAGCACGGGCCGCGTACATCGCCGGCTTCGGCGCGACGAGCAACCTCGAGGCCGGTCGCACCTGGGGCATCCCGACGATGGGCACCGCGGCGCACGCGTTCACCCTGCTGCACGACTCCGAGGAAGAGGCGTTCCGGTCGCAGCTCGACGCCCTCGGCAACGGCACGACGTTGCTCGTCGACACCTACGACATCGAGCAGGCCGTCGAGACCGCCGTCCGGCTGACCGACGGCAAGCTCGGCGGTGTCCGCATCGACAGCGGCGACCTGCCCTCGGTCGTCGCGGCCGTGCGGGCGCAGCTCGACCGGCTCGGCGCGACCGACACGAAGATCACGGTCACGAACGACCTGGACGAGTACACGATCGCGGCTCTCCGTGCGGCCCCGGTCGACTCGTACGGCGTCGGCACCTCGGTGGTCTCCGGCTCCGGACACCCGGCCGCCGGCATGGTCTTCAAGCTCGTGGCGCACCAGTCCGCCGACGGCGACGACTGGGTCGCCGTGGCGAAGAAGTCAGCGGACAAGGCCTCGATCGGCGGGCGCAAGGAAGCCGGCCGACGCCTGCGCAACGGTGTCGCCACGGCCGAGGTCGTGCTCACCGCCGGACAGGTCGGCCCCGACGAGCGCGCCCTGCTCGTGCCCGTGGTCACCGGCGGCGTGGTCGATCCGGCGTTCCTCGGAGCACAGGGCGTCGAGGCCGCGCGGGCGCACCACAAGCGGGCGAAGGCCGAGCTGCCGGCGGACGCCGCGCGCATCGGTCGCGGCGACCCCGCGATCCCCACCCTGGTGATCTGAGCGGTCTGCGGACGCAGACGACGGACGGGAGGCCCGTGGCGGCGTCGCCACGGGCCTCCCGTCCGTCCTGGGGTCGCTGCTACTCGGACTTCATCTTCTCGTAGATGGCCTTGCAGTCCGGGCACACCGGGAACTTCTCCGGGTCGCGGCCCGGGATCCACTTCTTGCCGCACAGCGCCTTGACCGGCTTGCCGGACAGGGCGGACTGCAGGATCTTGTCCTTCTTGACGTAGTGCGAGAACCGCTCGTGGTCGCCGGGTTCGATCGCTTCGTCTTCGAGGAGCTTCTCGAGCTCCCGGTCCATCACGTCGAGGCCGCCGCCTGGTTCCGTCATGCTCATGGGTCCAGGGTACGACGGTCTGCGTGCGTTGCGCTCGTTCCGGAACGCTAGTTGCGCTGCGCCGCGGCCAGCAGGTCCGGGCCGCGCCGGTCGAACAGCCGCCCGCCCGCGAAGATCCCGATGACGAGCACGACCACGCCGACCCCGATGCCCACTGCGAGCGTCAGCATCGACCACGGCTCGGCGCCGCGGACGAAGGCCAGCACCGCGAGCCACGCCGCCGGGACGGTGCAGAGCACGATGCCGATCACCATCATCGACTGCGCGACCGTCGCCGTCACCCCCGCGGCCTGTGGCTGCTGGAACGGGTGGTCCCCCGGCCGCACGGTCGGGTAGGGCAGCAGGACGGACACGACGCTCGACAGCCCGAGTCCGGACAGCAGGGCGCTGGCGCTCACGCCGATCAGCAGCGGGAACACCGTCCAGTCGTCGAACAACCAGGCGGACACCGCCGAGCCGGCCACGATCGCCGGCGCACCGACGACGAGCACCGGGACGACACGGCCGAGACGGTCGCTCCACCCAGGAGCCCCGGAGGCGACGTGCAACCACACCGCGGTGTTGTCGTACGAGACGTCGTTGTGCGGCAGGAACCCGGCGATCAGCGCCATGAGCGGCAACGGCACGAGCGCGGTCCAGTGCCACGGCACCCCGGCGACCCCGAGCGGGATGACGACGAGCGGGACGAACAGGATGATCAGGTACGAGGTGCGGTACCGCGGGTCGCGCACCCAGTAGGTCAGGGCGCGGGCGGCGACGGCGGCGACCGGGGTCGAGCCGAGCCGGTCGAACCAGCCGAGCCCCTGGTAGCGCCGGGTCCGGGTGCGACCGTCGACGGTGTCGAGCGCCCGACCGACGAGCGCCCACCACGCCCAGGTCAGCAGGGCGACGACGGCGACCGCGACGAGCAGCTTGAGGAACCCGGTGCCGGCGTGGCCGCTGGCGACCTCGGCGGGCACGGCCCAGGCGGCGCCCCACGGCGTCCACCCCGCGACGTCCGCGACGCGCTGCATCTCGGTGCCCTCGGGGTCGAGCCAGTCGACGCGGAGCAGTAGCGAGACCGCCGGGATCGCGAGCACGATGATCACGAGCGCGACGAGCCACCCGGCGTCGCGGGACCGGTGCGGACCGATCAGCCGCGAGCCGACGGTGCAGCACACGCGGACCAGGAGCGCGCAGGTGGCGATCGCGAGCAGGCCGCCGATCACCGCGAGCACACCGGTGCCGGCGTCACGCGCCCAGGCGACCGACTGGGCGACGGCCACGACGACGACCCCGATCACCGGGACGCCGATCAGCCCGGCGACGACGAGGCCGATCGCGAGCCCGCGACGGCCGATGCCGAACACCGCGAAGCGCCGCGGGTCGAGCTGGTCGCTCCGTCCGACGACGAGCGGGACGACGGTGAACGCGAACGCGATGAGCGTGCCGACCGGCACGGTGACCGCGCGGGCCGTGTCGGGGTCGGCGGAGCGCAGCGCGACCGTCTGCGTCGCGACGAACACGGCGGCGAGGAGCCCGACGAGGCTGCCGAGCACGACGAGCACGGACCGGCGGGCGCTGCCGCGGACCTCGCCCGCGAGCAGGTCGGCCCTCAGCCGGAGAAGCTGTGCAACCATTCCATGCTCTCTGCCACGACGCGGCCGCCCGCGAGTTCGACGAACTTGTCCTCGAGGCTCTTGCGACCGCGCACCTGGGCCATGGTCCCCGAGGCGAGGACCTTGCCGCCGACGATGATGGCGACGGAGTCGCAGGTGCGCTGCACGAGCTCCATGGAGTGGCTGGAGAGCACGACGGTGCCACCGCCGCGCGTGTAGCGGCGCAGGATGTCGGTGATGGTCGCAGCGCTCACGGGGTCGACCGACTCGAACGGTTCGTCGAGCACGAGGACCCGCGGCGAGTGGATGAGCGTTGCGGCCAGGGCGATCTTCTTCGCCATGCCCACCGAGTAGTCGGCGACCTGGCGACCGAGCGCCTCGCCGAGCCCGAACGCCTCGGCCAGGTCGGTGCTGCGCTCACGGGCCGTGGCACCGTCGAGACCGCGCAGGGTGGCCGAGTAGTAGAGCAGCTGCGCACCGGTGAGGCGGTCGAACAGCCGCAGGCGGTCCGGCAGCACGCCGAGGCTGCGCTTGGCGGCCGTGGGGTCGGCCCAGACATCGTGGTCCAGGACCGTCACGGACCCGGCGTCGGGACGCAGCAGACCGGTGATCATCGACAGGGTGGTCGTCTTGCCGGCGCCGTTGGGGCCGACCACGCCGAAGATCGAGCCCTGGCGGATCTCGAGGTCGACCTCGTCGACGGCGAGCGTCTGCCCGTACCGCTTGACGAGGCCGTCCGCGGCGAGCACGACGGGCTGCAGCTTCTGCTGGGCCTTGGACGCGGTGGCCCGAGGAGCACGCTTCTTCGCGGCGGGGCTGGACGCGGTGTCGGTCTCCGGTGCGTCGGTCTCCGGTCCGCCCTGCGCCGTGTGCGCGGTCGCGTCCGTCGCGGACGTCGCGGACGTCGCGTCGCTCGCCGCGGAGCCGGGAGGCACGGTGCCGGTCGCGCCGACGGCCTTCGCCGGTCGCTTGGTGCGTTGCTTCGTCGTGCGGGGCTTGGCAGGTCGGGCGCCGGTGGTCGTCGTCGGGGCCGCTGCCGCGGCACGCGCTGCGGTACCGGGCGCTGCGTCCGACTGCGGCTCGGTGACCGGATCGGTGTCGGCGGCCGTGGTGTCGGCGGCCGTGGTGTCGGCGGCCGTGGTGTCGTCGGTCATCTCGTCATCAACGGAGGCGTCGCGCGCATCCGGATCCCCCATGTCGTCGTCGTCGGCGTCGTCCCCCGCCGCGGCGTCCACCCGATCCGCGGCACGCTCGTCGGCGTCCTGCTCGTCGGTGTCACTCGCTTCGGTCATCCAGGCAGCGTCGGTCGTGGCGTACACGTCCTCGTTCTCTGCTCTGGCGGCCATCGCCCAACCGTACCAACGCTCTCCGGACAGCGGGGAACCGCCCGCTCCAGTGTCACGAAATGAGTACGAAGCGCGGCAGACCTACCCCTTGAGCGGGTGTTTCCGTATCATTCACCAGGGCACGAAGGAGTGTTCACCACTTGGAAACCTGCTCCGGCGGGCTCTCCGACACCGCGCAGCAGCCGGCCCCCGTGGCCCTCGGCGTCCGGTTCTCGGCGAACTCGGACGTTCCGCGAGCAGACTCGACGAGGCCCGCCCGTGCCCCAGGGCGCGCGGGCGGACACCAGAAGGGACCAGCATGACCACGCAGATCGTGATCCTCGCAGCGGGGATGGGCAGCCGGCTCGGCCGCAGCCTGCCGAAGCCGCTCACGGAGCTCAGTGACGGCCGCACCATCATGCAGCAGCAGTTCGACAACATCCGCGCCGCGTTCGGTTCGAGCGCCCGCGTGACGATCGTCGTCGGCTACAAGTCGGAGCACATCGTCGAGGCCTTCCCCGACGCGTCCTTCGTCTACAACGAGTCCTACGACTCCACCAACACCTCGAAGAGCCTGCTGCGCGCCCTCAAGGCGACCGGCAAGAGCGGTGTCCTCTGGATGAACGGCGACGTGGTCTTCGACCCGATGGCGCTCGTCCGTGCGGCCGACATGATCGACGAGGACCACTCGTTCGTCAGCGTCAACACCGACAAGGTCTCCGACGAAGAGGTCAAGTACACCGTCGACGCCGAGGGCTTCATCCACAAGCTCTCCAAGCAGGTCGTCGGCGGGCTCGGCGAAGCCGTCGGCATCAACTACGTGTCGGCGAACGACAAGCAGGCCCTCATCCGCCAGCTCGGTCGCGTCGACGACCAGGAGTACTTCGAGGGCGGCATCGAAGCTGCCATCGCCGAGGACGGGCTACGCTGGTCCCCGATCGACATCTCGGACCTGTACGCGGTCGAGATCGACTTCGCCGAGGACCTCGAGCGCGCGAACAACCTGTTCGCCTGAACCTCCGTCAGGACCCCTTCGGCGGTTCCGCCCGAAGGGAAACCGTGACCACAGCGAGCGCGCCGACCGTGCCCACGGCTGCCGCACCAGCGGCGACCCGGAGCGCCGGTCGGCGCTATCGTCATGCCCTCTGGCTGCTGACCGTCCGCGATCTCCGCGTCCGGTACTCGACGTCGGCGCTCGGGTACGTCTGGTCGATCCTCGACCCGCTCGTGATGTCGGCGATCTACTGGTTCGTCTTCACCCAGGTGTTCCACCGCGGCTCGGTCGGTGAAGACCCGTACATCGTCTTCCTGCTCTCCGCGCTGCTGCCGTGGATGTGGTTCACCGGGGGCGTCTCGGACTCCACGCGGGCGTTCATCAAGGAGTCGAAGCTCATCCGCTCGACGACGATCCCCCGCACCATCTGGGTCGCGCGGATCGACGCGTCGAAGGGCATCGAGTTCCTGCTGAGCCTGCCGGTGCTGGCGGCGTTCGCGATCGCGACGGGTGCGCACCTGCACTGGCAGGTGGTCTTCTTCCCGCTGGCGATCGTGCTGCAGTGCGCGCTGGTGTACGGCCTCGGCCTGATCGTCGCGCCGCTCGTCGTCTTCTTCCGCGACCTCGAGCGTGCGACCAAGCTCGTCCTGCGCTTCCTGTTCTACGCATCGCCGATCATCTACGGCACGCACGCGCTGCCCGACGCCCTGCGACCGATCGCCGCGGTCAACCCGCTCACCGGTATCTTCGGGATGTACCGTGCCGCGTTCTTCCCGAGTCAGCTCGACTGGTTCGAGGTCGGGGCGTCGGTGGTCATCACGAGCATCGTCCTGGCGATCGGCTTCGCGGTGTTCCGACGCAGCGAGCACCGCGTGCTGAAGGAGCTGTGATGACCGCCACCGACCAGACCCGACGCACCGAGACCATCGCACCGGTGATCTCCGTGCGCGACGCCGGCATCTGCTTCAAGCGCAACCGACGTGCGAGCCGCAACTTCAAGGACCTCTTCGCCGGACGCGGCCGCCGCAAGCGTGCCGACGAGTTCTGGGCGCTCCGCAACGTGTCGTTCGACGTCCGTCCGGGCGAGGCGATCGGCGTCGTCGGTCGTAACGGTCAGGGCAAGTCCACGCTCCTGAAACTCGTGGCCCAGGTGATGCTGCCGGACGAGGGCCGGATCGACGTCGGGGCCGGTGTCGCGCCGCTCATCGAGATCACCGGTGGGTTCGTCGGCGACCTGTCCGTCCGCGACAACGTCTACCTCACCGCCGGCCTGCACGGCATGTCGCGCGCCGAGATCCGTGCCGCCTTCGACGAGATCATCGACTTCGCCGAGATCGCGGATTTCGTCGACACCCCGTACAAGCACCTGTCGAGCGGCATGAAGGTGCGCATCGCGTTCGCGGTCATCTCGCGGCTCGACGAGCCCGTCATCCTGGTGGACGAGGTCCTCGCCGTCGGCGACAAGGCCTTCCGCGAGAAGTGCTACAAGCGGATCGAGGAGCTCCTGGCCGGCGGGCGGACGCTCTTCTTCGTGTCCCACAGCGACAAGGACCTGCGCCGCTTCTGCGACCGCGGTCTGTACCTCGACAAGGGCCGGCTGCAGCTCGACGGCACCATCGAGGAAGCGCTGGCGCAGTACTCCGCCGACTACGGCGTCTGACCGGTCGGGTACTCCCCCTCCACAACCAGGGCACCACGGTGTCCCCTCCACAGCGACGGGTTCCCCGGTGCTGCGCCGGGGCCCCACCGTCGGACCCTCCCCTTAGCGTTCCCCCCATGCACCACCCAGCACCCGCGTACGCCGTCCCGTTCACCATCGACCGCTCGCAGGCCCCGCGCCGGTACGACCTCGTCAACACCGGGGACGAACCGGTCGACGGGCTGACCCTCACCCACCTCGGCAACGGCTACAGCCCGCCGTTGGCAGTGCACCGGCTCGAACCGGGTCGACGTCTGTCCGTCGCCGTGTTCGGCGCGGATCCGCAGGACACCGGCGTCGTGATCGTCCGCTGGCGCCGCCCGGACCGCTCCGAGTACGTGTGGCGGATGTCACTGGTCGGTCAGGGGCTGCACCCGTGACCGTGTCCGGCCGGGGCTCAGCGTTCGCCGCGCTCGGCAGCGACGGTGCGCCAGCGCTCCAGCAGCCACTCGACGGCGGCGTGGAACCGGGCCGTCGCGGCACCGGGCGTGGTGTCGCCGAAGTAGCGCGCAACCCACTGCTGCAGCTTGGCGAGCTCGGCGGCGTCCCCCACGGCGGCGTCGATCCGCGCGAGCACCGACGGTGCGTCGGCCGCGGTCAGCCAGTTGGCGTCGCTCAGGTAGCCCCGCTCGTCCACGTCCGCCTCCGGCGACACCGGGCGGGTCACGATCAGGGGCTTCCCGACCGCCAGGCGGTCGTAGATCATCGCGCTGATGTCGGTGATCGCCACGTCGGCGTCGGCCAGCTGCCAACCGAGCTCCCCGCCCTCGTCGTGCACGTGGTGCGCGGTGGGGTCGGCCGCGTTCGCCGCCGTGATCGCCGCGACGATCCGCTCGTGCGCAGCACGGTACGCCGGGTCGAGCACGCCGCTCCGCGGGTGCGGTCGGTACACCAGGCGGTGCCGGGGCGACGCGAGCACCTGCTCGGCGATGGTGGTGCCGTGAGACGCGATCGAGCCGTACGCAGCGGCGCCGCGGTCGCCCTCCCACGTCGGTGCGTACAGCACGACGGTGCGCTCGTCGGCGGGGTACGGTGCCGCGCCGGCGAAGTGGTCGGCCTGGGGGCGGCCGATCGCGATGGTCCTGGCGTCGAGGTCGTAGTCCCACAGCGCCTCGGCGAGCCGGCCACGCGCGGCGTCCCCGGCGATCAACGCGTAGTCGTACGCCTTGAACTGGTTCGTCGTCATGTACATCTTGTCGCTCTCGCCGTGGTTGACGAAGACGTGCCACATGCGCCCGTACCGCATCATCTGGAAGTTGCGGGCGTTCTGGTTGACGTACAGCACCACCTTCGGCGCCTGGGTCTCGACGAACTGCTCCAGGTCGACGACCTGACGGGCGTACACCGCGGGGACCGGCGACTCGTCGATGAGCGTGGTCATGGTGCCCGGGCTGCGCGCGATGATCGCGACCGGGTGCGTCTTCGCCAGTTCGGCCAGCGGCGCGTACCACTGGCGCACCTGGTACATGTTCACGGGGCCGTCGGCGAAGTACACCGCGATCTCGACCGTGCCGGGCGCCGGCACCGGCACCGACGGCAGGCGACGGGCGAGCGCCCGGCGACTCCGGCGCGAGGCGAGCAGGCGCTGGGCCAGGCGCACGGCGGTCCGCACGTCACTGGTGATCGGCATGGACTGTCTCCCGTTCTGCGGTGGCGGTGTGGTTCGGAGCGGTCAGACGACGGGCGGGCGCCCGGCGAGCGTCATCCGTGCGACGGTCAGCCAGCTCATCGGTCGGGTCGGCCCGCAGTCGGTGGTCCATCCCTCGCGGATCCCGGCGAACCAGGTCGCCAGGCGTCGCGGGTGCCGCCACCAGCGCGCGACCTGGATCGCGGCCCACGAGCCGACGTAGAGCGGCCGGAGCGGTGCCGGCAGGTTCCGTCGGGCCAGCCACACCCGGTTGCGGGCGTTCAGGCGGTAGTACTCGGTGTGCCGCGCCGGGTCGATGGCCGGGTGGTGGGCGACCAGGTCGCCGGCGTACCAGGCACGTCGACCGGCGTCCCACACGCGCCACGCGAGTTCGATGCCCTCGTGCGCGTAGAAGTACTCCGCGCCCCATCCCCCGACGACCCGGTACACGTCCATCGGCAGCACGACGGCGCCCTCCCACACCGAGAACACCGGCGACGAGTGGTCTGGCTCGCCCTTGCGGATGCGCGGGACCCAGCGCCGCGGATTGGCGGCACCGGTCGGGTCGACCACGCGCGGCTGGAGCAGTCCGAGCGAGGGGTCGCGTTCGAAGCGTCCGACGGCGTCCTGCAGGAACGTCACCGAGGGGATCGAGGCGTCGTCGTCCAGGAAGAACACGTAGTCCCCGTCGACGACCGCGGCACCGGCGTTGCGGCCAGCCGGGATCCCGAGGTTCTCCGGCAGCGCCAGCGTCCGCACCCCTTCCGGCAGGCCGGTCGGCTCCCAGCCGTTGCCGACGCAGACCACGTCGAGTTCGACGCCCTGCTGCGCGAGCACGCTGTCGAGCCCGCGGCGCAGGTCGTCGGGCCGGGTGCCCTGCGACAGGCTCACGACGGCGACGCGCGGTCGCTGCGGGTGCGCGACCGCGTGGCGACGAACGGTGCTCGGGGTCACCGCGTCGTCGGTCATGCCTTGACCCGCTTGGACGCGATGATCGCCAGGAAGTGCCCGACGGTCGCCAGCACCGCCAGGGGCAGCAGCGCGCCGACCAGGATCCGGCTGGCGAGCGTGTCGCCGATCGCCAGTCCGATGAGCGCGAACAGGAACGCGAGCATGCTGAGCTCGACCGAGTGGTACAGGCGGTGGAACGGCAGGAACCGGGCCAGGCGGCGGAGCGAGGCGAGCTTCCGGCCGGACGGCGCGGTCGAGGCGTCGCGTCGGTCGACGAGCTTGTCGAGTCCCGCGTTCGCCCGGGCGACGTGCACCATGTCGTTGAGGGCCTTGTTGAGCACGATGACCAGACCGAGTGCGCAGCCGATCGTGGTCCACATCCAGTCGGCGCCGTGGATCGGCCAGGTGGCGGCTCGGATGCCCAGCGCGACCGGGATCAGTCCCTCGGTCGTGTAGTGCCCGACCTTGTCCAGGAACACCCCGGCGGGCGAGCGGGTGCCACGCCACCGTGCGACCTCGCCGTCGCAGCAGTCCACGAGCATCTGCAGCTGTCCGAGCACCAGGGCGAGCGCTGCGCCCCAGATGCCGGGGATGAGCAGGGCCGCGGCGATGCTCCACCCGACCAGGATCATCAAGCCGGTCACCTGGTTGGCGCTGACGCGGGTCTTCAGCAGCACCCAGGTCAGGTAGGGCGAGACGTCGCGCAGGTACAGCGAAGCCGTCCAGTGCTCGGCGTTGGCGCGGGCGCGGACCTCGTCCGGCTGGGCGACGGCACGCAACTCGGCGATCGACGTCGGGCGTGCGGAGCCGCGGCCGTGGGTGGCGTGGTCGGTCATGGGGTCACCGTCCGGTGTGGGTGGTCAGCTCAGAGGTGCGGGTGAGGAACCCGATGATGAAACCGAGCCCCCATCCCACGTGGATGCAGGGCAGCACCACGAGCAGCCAGAGGAAGGTCGCCACCCCGGACCGGCGCGCGACGGCGACCGACCCGAGGACGACGAAGAGCAGGTACACGGCGGGCACGGCGAACCCGAGCAGCGCCCAGGCGACCGGGCTGCCGAGGGCCGCACCGACGACACCGACGACGCCGGCCAGGATCCCGACGGCCATGGCGGCGACCATCGCGGGCGGCACGAAGTACCGCAGGCCGTTGTTCGCGGGGAACCGACGGGCGAGCTCGCCGCGCCACAACCCGGTCGCGACGAACTGCCGCACCAGGCGCTTCAGGCTCGGCCGCGGGCGGTAGGTGACGACCAGCTCGGGCGTGAACCACACCGTGCCGCCGGTCTGGCGCAGACGCCGGTTGAGTTCCCAGTCCTGACCGCGCTTGATGCCCTCGTCGAACAGGCCGACCTCGAACAGGCGGTCGCGACGGAAGACGCCGAGGTACGCGGTCTCTGCGGGGCCGGCGGTCCCACCGACGTGGTGCGGGGTGCCGCCGAGTCCGACGCGGCTGCCGTACGCCAACGCGACGGCCCGCTCGAACGGGCTGCGGCCCTCGGCGCGCATGATGCCGCCGACGTTGTCCGCACCGGACTCGAGCAGGGTGCGGACCGCGATGCGCGTGTAGTCCGGGGGCAGCACCGAGTGCGCGTCGACGCGGACCACCACGGGGTGCACCGACGCCGTGATCGCGACGTTCAGTCCGGCCGGCGTGGAACCGACCGGGTTGTCGATCGCCCGGATGCGTGGGTCGGCCGCGCTCATCTCGGCCACGAGTTCGTTCGTACCGTCGATCGAGGGGCCGAGCGCGAGGATGACCTCGAACACGCCGGTGTAGTCCTGGTCGAGCAGGCTGGCGACCGCAGCGCGGACCTCGGTGACCTCGTTGAGCACGGGCATCACGTACGAGACGCCCGGCAGGGGCTGTCCGTCTGTCTGCATGCGTACCTCGGGGTGCTGGCTGGGTGCACGGGACGCACCGGGGCGGTGCCGCCCCGCAGAGCGACCATGAGCCTATCAAGACCCGAACCCGGAACCTGCGGGGCGCCCGCGACGCGACCCGCCGACGGACGGGAGGCCCGGCGCACGTCGTGCACCGGGCCTCCCGTCGTGTCCGTGGTGGCGTCAGCCCTTGCTGTCGTACGTGCCCAGGGTCACGTCCGCCTCGCGGGTCTGGCCGTTCCGGAGGTAGCTGATCGTCGTCGATGCGCCACCCGCGAAGTAGCGGACCTGCGCCGTCAGGTCGGTGGCGTCCGAGACGGTCGCCGAACCGATCTTCGTGACGACGTCGCCCTTCTGCAGACCGGCCTTGGCCGCCGCACCGCCGGACGAGACCGACTTGATGAGCGCACCCATCTGGGTCGCGCTCGCGTTCTCCGAGGCGTCGCCGACGGTGGCACCGAGCAGGCCGTGCGTGGCCGAGCCCTTGTCCTTGATCTCGTTCGCGACGCGCTTCACCAGGTTGGCTGGGATCGAGAAGCCGACGCCGATGCTACCGGCCGCCGAGTCCGACGACGACGAGCTGCCAGCCGAGGCGATGGCCACGTTGATGCCGATCAGCTTGCCCTTCGCGTCGAGCAGGGCTCCACCGGAGTTGCCCGGGTTGATCGACGCGTCGGTCTGGATGACGGGCAGCGAGACCGTCGTGTTCGCGGACGAGCTGCTGCCGTTGTCGCCGTTGCCCCAGAAGTCGAACGGACCGCTGCCGCCGTTGCCGCCCTCGTTGGAGTCGCCACCCTCGCTGGGAGCGCTCGACGTGACCTGGATGCTGCGGTTCAGGGTCGAGACGATGCCGTCCGTGACCGTGTTCGACAGGCCCAGGGGCGCACCGATCGCGACCGCGGTGTCACCGACGTTGAGCTTCGTGGAGTCCGCGAACTCCATCGGCTTGAGGTCGGTCGCGTCGATCTTGATGACCGCGAGGTCGACCGTCGGGTCGGTGCCGATGAGCTTGCCCTCGTAGATCTTGCCGTTCGAGGTCGTCACGGTGATCGAGCCGTTCGAGCTGTCACCGTCGAGCGTCACCACGTGGGTGTTCGTGACGATGTAGCCGTCCTTGCTCATCACGACGCCCGAACCGGTGCCGGCCTCGTTGCTGGACGACACGTTGATCGTCACGACCGACGGCGTCGCCTGAGCAGCGACCGCGGTGACGACGGTCGCGGAGTCGTAGTCGTTGACCGTGAGGTTGCCGCCCTGCGACGAACCGGACGACGACGTGACGGTGCCGCCCTGCGACGACCCGGCGAGCCACCCGGCACCGCCGCCGACCAGACCCGCGACGACCAGTCCGGCGATGACCGGCAGGACGAGCTTGCTACGCCCGGAGCGGGTGGTGGTCGTGGTGGCCGCTGCACCCGCTGTTCCGTCGGCGAAGTAGTGGCCGTTGCGCTGGTTCGCGCCGTCCACGTCGCCGAAGGCGCTCGTGGCGGACTGCGGCGCCTGCGCTGACGCCGTCGCGTACTCCGACGAGGACGCGGGGGCAGCGGCGGAGGTCGGCTGGGCGTACTCGCCGTACCGCGGCTGGCCTGCGGTCGGCTGCTGGCCGTACTGCGGCTGCTGGTTCTGGCCGTACTGGCTCTGCTGGCCGTACTGGCCCTGCCCGTACTGGGACTGCTGGTTCGGCTGGTTCTGGCCGTACTGCGCCTGCTGGCCGTACTGGCTCTGCTGGCCGTACGGGGACTGCTGGCCGTACGGGGACTGCTGGGACTGTCCGTACTGGCTCGGCTGGTCGGCCGCGGGCTGCTGGCTGTACTGGGCCGCCTGGTCGGCCGCGGGCTGCTGGCCGTACTGGGCCGCCTGCCCGTACGGCGAGGTCTGCTGGCCGTACCCGGCCGGCTGCTGGCCGGCATCGCGCTGCTGGTCGCCCGAGAGCGTGGGGTACGGAGCCGTGTAGCGGTCCGTGGGGTGGTCGGTCGCCGACGGGATCACGTCGGTGTGGTCGGCGTTCGTGGCGTCGTCGGACGGAGCCGTTTGCTGCGCGGCGTCGTCGGACCGCTCGGCGTCGTTGAACTGCTCGGAGTCGTTCGGCATCGACGTGTTCCCCTTCGTGGCCGCTGCGGCGGCGTCCTCACTGGCGGCAGGCGATGCCGCATCGTCCGGACGGCGGTCGTCGCCCTGCCCGTTGGGCGTGGTGTCGGTCATGCTGGACGTGCTCCTTTCAAGCTCGTGCAGTCTGTCGCAACCACCTGAGCGGTGCTTCTGGCGACGCTGGAAGCATCCTCTGCCGATCTTATGCGTGGGCTGTGGGTCCGTTCCCGGATCGCCGTCGGACGGCCAGCTAGGTTGGGGTCCGTTCAGCGCGACACGTCGTCGCCGTCACCGGAGGGAACCACATGCGGCAGGCAGGACCCTGGTTGCGAGCAGCCGAGGGAGCGATGCTCCTGGGACCCGACGGCGTCCCGGCGCCCACCGTCTTCGCCGAGATGAGCGCCCTCGCCGCGAGCACCGGCGCGATCAACCTCGGGCAGGGCTTCCCCGACCAGGACGGCCCCGCCGAGGTGCTCGAGGCCGCCGTCCGCGCCATCAGGGACGGCGTCAACCAGTACCCGCCCGGACGCGGGACAGCCGACCTCCGCACCGCCGTGGCCGAACACCAGCAGCGGTGGTACGGCCTCGGGGTCGACCCCGACCGACAGGTCCTGGTCACCGCCGGCGCCACCGAAGCCCTCGCCGCGACGCTCCTCGCCCTGGTCGAACCGGGCGACGAGGTCATCACGTTCGAGCCGTTCTACGACGCCTACGGTGCGCTCGTCCGACTCGCCGGCGGCACCCACGTCACCGTGCCCCTCACCGCTCCGGACTTCCTGCCGGACGAGGACACCCTGCGCGCCGCGTTCACCGACCGCACCCGCGTCGTGCTCGTCAACACGCCGCACAACCCGACCGGCCGGGTCCTGCCCGACGAGGTCCTGCGCACGATCGTGGAGCTCGCGACGCGGTACGACGCCCTCATCGTCACCGACGAGGTCTACGAGCACCTGACGTTCACCGTCCCGCACACGCCGATCGCGACACTGCCCGGAGCCGCCGAGCGGACGGTCTCGATCTCGAGCGCCGGCAAGACCTTCAGCACCACCGGTTGGAAGATCGGCTGGCTCACCGCTCCCCCGACGCTCGTCGACGCGATCACCACGGTGAAGCAGTACCTGACCTTCGTCAACGGCGCACCGTTCCAGCCGGCCGTCGCCGTCGGACTGCGGTTGCCCGACGCCGTCTTCGCCGGGATCGCCGCCGAACTCGCCGCCAAGCACGAACTGCTCGCCTCGGGGCTCCGGTCAGCGGGCTTCGACGTCATGCGGCCGGACGGCGGGTACTTCGTGATCGCCGACACCGCGCCGCTCGGGTACGACGACGCACGGGCCTTCTGCCTCGAACTGCCCGCCCTGGCCGGGGTCGTCGGCGTGCCGGTGTCGGCCTTCGTCCGGCCGGACCACGCCGCGGGCTACCGGTCCCTCGTGCGCTTCGCGTTCTGCAAGCGGCGCTCCGTCCTCGCGGACGCCGCCGACCGCCTGGCACAGTTGGCCTCTGGCGCGTAGCGAGACGGTCCGCCCGTGGGAGGACGTTCCGCGCATGGGAGGACGTCCCGCGCATGGGAGGACGTCCCGCGCGTGGGAGGCCGGATGTTCCTGCTCTCCACGCGCGTTGTGGCATTGCAGGGCGACCGCGATGGGACGGAACGCGCCTGTCAGGGGCGAGCCGTGCCTCCAGGCTGGGCGCGCACCGCGACGTCGTACCGGCGGAGTGCCAGCGACGGGTTGTCCTGCCGGACCGCCTCGGTCACGGCGGTGTCGACGGTCGCGACGAGCGTGCCGGGCGAGGAGCCGGCCGACGCCACGGCGACACCGGAGGGGTCGAGCACCACCGAGGCGCCGATGCCGATCGGCGGCGTCTGGCCGACACCGACGACCCACACGGTGTTCTCGATCGCCCGCGCGGTGAGCAGGGTCCGCCAGTGGTGCTCCTTGCCGGGGCCACGCACCCACTCGGCCGGCAGCACGACGACGTCGGCCGCACCGTGCTCGGGTGCAGCCAGCCGGCGGGTGACCTCGGGGAAGCGCAGGTCGTAACAGGTCTCGAGCCCGATCCGGAGGCCTTCGAACTCGAAGACCGGCAGCTGCTCCGGGTCGCCGGACTCGATGCGGTCGGACTCCCGCGACCCGAAGGCGTCGTAGAGGTGCACCTTCCGGTAGGTCGCCGCGAGCTCGCCCGTGGGGAGCACCGCCACCAGGGTGTTGCGGAAGCGCGTGGGTACGTCCGCGGGCGCGGCGCCGGTCGTCACGGCGCCGGTCGTCACGGCGCCGGTCGTCTCGGCGCCGGTCGTCTCGGCGTCGGTCGTCTCGGCGTCGGTCGTCTCGGCGTCGGTCGTTTCGGCGATCCCGACGACGAGCGCGACCCCGGTGTCGCGGGCGATGTCGCGGAGCCCGGAGACGAACGGGCCGTCCAGCGGTTGCGCTGCGGCGACGAACCGGTCGTCGATGTCGGCGGTGAAGTACGACGAGTACTCCGGCGTGACGAGCAGGGCCGCTCCCCGCGCCGCTGCGTCGGCTGCGGCGGTCCGGACGGTCTCGAGGTTGGCTTCCGGGTCGTCCACGGGAGCGAACTGCGCGGCGGCGATCGTGAGGGTGCCCATTCGCCGAGCGTACCGGCGGGCTCCGGAACGCACGCGTGATGGAACAGGTCCACGAACGAGGAAAGCCCCGGTCCATTCGGACCGGGGCTTTCGTGTGACGCTTGGTTGCGGGGGCAGGATTTGAACCTACGACCTCTGGGTTATGAGCCCAGCGAGCTACCGAACTGCTCCACCCCGCGGCACGTTGAATAGCCTACACACGGTCGTGGCGGGGCACAAATCGTGTGCCCCGCCACGGCGTGTCAGCTGCCGTCTTCGGCTGCGGTCGCGGCCTCGATCGCGGCCTGCAGGCGCTTGTCGGCCTCGGCAGCGGCCACCAGATCGTTGTCGGCGTAGGCGTCCTGACGGTCCTGCAGTGCGGCCTTCGCGTCGGACAGCGCCTTCTGGAGCGCGTCGTTGTCGACGGTGCCCGAGCCGGACGAGCCACCGGTCGAACCGGAACCCGAATCGGAGCCGGAGCCGGCATCGGACGAGCCCGAACCGGAGTCGCTCCCCGAACCACTGGCATCGGAGTCTCCGGCAGCAGCACCCGAATCACCGCCGAACAGCGAGTTGAGCGCCTCGTCGAGGGTGTCCTCGAACGCGATCTTGTCGCCGAACGCGACGAGCACCTTCTGCAGCAGCGGGTACGAACCGCTCGACGTCGACTGGACGTACACGGGCTGCACGTACAGGAAGCCGCCGCCGACCGGCAGGGTGAGCAGGTTGCCCTGCTTCACCGTCGAGTTGCCGCGCTTCAGGATGTTCAGCTCCTGCGACACCGTGGTGTCCGAGTTGAACAGGTTCTGCACCTGCGCCGGGCCCGGGATGTTGTCGGTCTTCGGCATCGTCAGCAACGTGAGCTTGCCGTAGCCCGACGCCTTCTTGCCCTTGCCCGCACCTCCCGCGTCGGAGTCGGCGGCCAGGTACCCCGTCAGCACGTTGCGGTTGTTCGCACCGGCGGATTGCTGAGGGATGTAGGTCGTGTACAGGTTGTACGCGGTCTCCTGCCCCGGCACCTTCATCGTCAGGTAGTACGGATCCTGCAGGTTCGCCTTGCTCGCGGTCGTCGTCGTCTGCGCGCCCAGGGCGTTCGTGGTCGTCGACGTGTCGGCGGCGCTCGCATCCGTGTCGGTCGACCCCGTGGTGGTGGGTTCCTGTGGCGTGTTCCACGCGTCGTCACCCGAGTAGAACGAGTTCGCGTTCGTCACGTGGTACGTGCCGAGGATCGACCGCTGCACCTTGAACAGGTCCGTCGGGTACCGGACGTGGTCCAGCAGCTCGGCGCTCATGCTCGACACCGACTTCACCGACGTCGGGAAGATCTTCTCCCACGTCTTCAGCACCGGGTCCTTGGTGTCCCACGCGTAGAGGGTCACCTTGCCCGTGTAGGCGTCGACCGTGGCCTTCACCGAGTTGCGGATGTAGTTCACCTGGTCGGTGCGGTACGCCGAGGACTCCGAACCGGCGATGCTGTCCGACAGGCTCTGGCTCTGCGAGTACGGGTAGGCGTCGCTCGTCGTGTAGCCGTCGACGACCCACTGGATGCGGTGGTCGACGATCGCCGGGTAGGCGTCGCTGTCGACCGTCAGGTACGGAGCGACCTTCTGGACACGCGTGATCGGGTCGCGGTCGTAGAGGATCTGCGAGTCCTTGTTGACCGCGTCCGACAGCAGGACCTGCTCCGACTGGAACTTCGCCGCGTAGACGAGTCGGTTGAAGAAGTTGCCCACGCTCGGTCCGCCGTCGCCGGAGTACGTCGTGGTGGCGTTGCCGCCGTTGTCGTCGTCGGATCCGGACGGGTAGTCGAGCTCGACGTCCTTCGAACCCTTCGGCGCGCCGACGATCGAGTACGCCGGCGAGGTCTCGCCGAAGTACACGCGCTGCTGGAAGTCACCCAGCGCACCGTTCGAGGGGATGCCCGACTCGAGGAAGACCGGCTTGCCGTCGCTCGCGCGCTGGTTGCCGAAGGCCGCGGTCACGCCGTAGCCGTGGGTGTACACGAACGCCCGGTTGTACTGGGTGTTCGCGGCGGAGCTCAGGCCGTCGAGGTCGATGTCACGCACCGCGATGACGGTGTCCTCGGTCTCGCCCTTGACGTCGTACCGGTCGACGTCGAGCTCGTCCGGGAACTGGTAGTACTGCCGGTACTGCTGCAGCTGGCTGAAGGTGTCGGAGACGATCTTCGGGTCGATGAGGCGGATGTTCGCCGTCGTCTGGGCATCCTGCGCGAGGGCGCCGGAGCTGGCCTCGGTCGTGGCGTCGTAGTTCTGTTCCTTGACGTCGGAGACACCGTAGGCGTCACGCGTGGCCTTGATGTTCCGCTCGATGTACGCGGACTCGTAGGTACGCTCAGAGGGCTTGACCTGCAGGCGCTGGACGATCCAGGGGTAGACGCCCCCGATGACGATCGCGGCGACGAGCAGCAGGCCGGTGCCGACGATCGAGATGCGCCAGCGGCCGATGACCGCGGTGACGATGAACAGGATCGCCACGATCGCCGCGATGCCCGCCATGATCTCGCGACCCGGGATGACTGCGTTGACCTCGGTGTACTGCGCGCCGGTGATGAGCGAGTTCGACTTGGTGAGCGCCGCGTACTGGTCGAGCCACAGGCTGACCGCCTGCAGCGCGATGTAGAGCGCGGCGGTGACGGCGAGCTGGATGCGCGCGGCACGGGAGATCCGGACTTCACGTCCCCCGAAGCGCAGCGCGCCGTACAGGTAGCAGGCAGCGAGGGCGGCGAGCCCCGCGATCAGCACCACGGCCGACGAGTACGCCACGATCGAGCGCCAGAACGGCAGTTCGAAGACGTAGAAGCCGATGTCCAGGCCGAACTGCGGGTCCGTCTTGCCGAACGGGGTCCGGTTGAAGTACTCGAGCACCATGCTCCAGCGCCCCGAGGTCGACAGCCCGGCGAAGATGCCGAGCACCACCGGGATGCCGATCATGACTGCGCGGCGCAGCGGTTCGATGACCTGCTGGTACCGGTCCAGCTGCGAGTTGAGCTTCGCGTAGACCGGGCGGTACCGGAAGGCCAGCCCGATGCTCAGGAAGACGGGCACCGCCATGCCCAGGAAGCCCGCGAGGAACATCAGGGTCCCTGCGATCCACCGCGTCGTGAGGACCTGCTGGAACCCGAGCTGCGCGAACCACGCGTAGTCGGTGTACAGGCTGGCGAAGATGAAGAAGCCGATCACCAGTGCGGCCAGCACGATGATCGTGACCACGATCGGGACCCGCGGCGAACGCCGCCCCGAGGTGGACGAGGTTGTCGTCACTTGATGTGCTCCAGACGTGTCGGACCGGCGGGCCCGGCTCGCGGCGGGCCGTCAGTGCACTGATCCTATTGGACCGGGCGGACTGTGAAACTGTGCGAGGACTCAGGAACCCGGTCAGGAACCGCAGCGGGCGAGCTCGGCGGTGCTCTTCCCGTCGGCGATGGTCTGCAGGTCGGTGACGGCCTGGTCGAGCGTCGACACCTTGTAGACGTCGAGCCCGTCCGGCACGTGCCCGACGACCTCGTCACAGTTGTCGGCCGGGGCGAGGAACACCGTCGCCCCCGCTTCCCGCGCTCCGTAGAGCTTCTGCCGGATGCCGCCGATGGCTCCGACCTCGCCGTCGGCGGTGATCGTGCCCGTCCCCGCGACGTGCTTGCCGCCGTTGAGCTTGCCGGGCGTGATCTCGTCGATGATCCCGAGCGCGAACATCATGCCGGCAGAGGGGCCGCCGACGTCCTGCAGCTTGATCGAGACGTCGAACGGGAAGTCGTACTTCTCCGTGACGCCGACGCCCAGGAGCGCAGTGCCCTGCTCGTCGCGCGGGGTCACCCGGACGTCCTTCGTCGCGCCGTCGCGTTCGATGGTGACGGTGGCCGGGGTCGACGTGCCGTGCTTCGCGACGAGCTCCCGCAGCGAGGTGGCGTCGGCGTTCGTCGTGAGCGAGGTGCCGTCGAAGGCCGTGATGACGTCGCCCTTCTCGATCGGGCCGTCGGCAGCCGAACCCTTCTGCACCGTGCCGACCTCGAGCTCCGTCGGCAGGTCGTTGCCCTGCTGGATGAGTGCTGCGGCCACGGCGGACTGCTGCGACGCCTGCATGTCGGCGGAGTCCTGCTGGTTCACCTGCTCGGTCGTGGTGCCGGTCGGGTAGATCGCCTCGACCGGGATCACGGCCTCGGACTTCGTGAAGATCGCCCGGACGACGCTGGTCCACGACGGACGGTTCGTCGCGTCGCCCTGGATGCCGACCGTCAGCATGTCGAGCGCTCCGGCGGTGGGGTAGGTCTCGTGCCCGGACACCTGGATCAGCTTGACGTCCTTCGCGTCCTTGCCCGTCCCCTGCTTCTGGGTCCCGATGGTGTTGTAGACCGGTCCGGGGACCTCGATCAGGTACGGGCTCGGCAGCACGCTCGCCAGGATCCCCAGCACGACGGCACCGATCACGAACGCCCACCCGACGGTCCTGGCACGCGAACGACGACGGGGCGTGGGGGTGAAGAGGGTCACACGGGGTCCTTCCAGGGGCGGTCGCCGGGCCTGACGGCGGGGCGGTCGTCCGCGCCGTGCGGCGGGACTGTTCGCCCTCGGCGCAGCGGTTCGGGCGTTCCCACGGGGGCATCCCAGGCGCGGCCCCGTGAGCAGCGATTAGCGTAGTCGGCATGCCTGATGAACCACAGCCGGGGCCGGACGACGACTTCCAGGAGATGCTGCGCAAGCTGCTCTCGGGCGAGGGCCAGATCGACCCGTCGCAGCTCGCCGGTGCAGCCGGCCTGCCGAACGACCCGGCCTTCGTCGCGAACCTGATGAGTCAGCTGCAGCGGGCCGCGCAGTCCGGCGGCGACGGCATCGACTTCTCCGCGACCGCCGAGCGCGCCACCGCGATCGCCCGTGAAGGCGGCCACGCCGTCGACCCGGTGGCCTCGCAGGCGGCCGACCAGGCGTTCCAGGTCGCCGCCCTCTGGTTGGACGAGGTCACGACCGTGGCCGAGCTCACCGCCACCCCGAGCCTGTACACGCGGGAGCAGTGGGCGAAGGCGACGGTTCCGGTGTGGACCCAGATCGCCGAGCCCGTGGCCTTCAGCATCGCCGATGCCCTGACCGAGGCCATCGACCAGCGTGCTCCGGAAGAACTCAAGGCGATGCTCGGCGACGTCTCGAAGGCGATGCGCGGTGTCGGCGGTGCCCTCTTCGCCATCCAGCTCGGCCAGGTCGTCGGTCAGCTGTCGAAGGAGGTGGTGTCCGGCGGCGACGTCGGTGTCCCGCTGCTGGACGAGCAGGTCGCTGCACTCCTGCCGCAGAACGTGGCCGAGTTCGCCGAGGGACTCGACGTCTCCGAGGACGAGGTCCGCATCTACCTGGCGGTCCGCGAACTCGCCCACGCACGGCTCTTCCGCTCGGCACGGTGGCTGCGACTGCACATCATCTCGTCGATCACGGACTACGCCCGGGGCGTCCACATCCCCTTCGACCGCGTCGAGGAGCTCGCCGCGGACATCGACCCGACCAACCAGGAGCAGCTGCGCGACGCGCTCGCCTCGGGTGCGCTCATCCCGCCGCGCACGCCCGACCAGGACACCGCGCTGGCACGACTCGAGACCATGCTCGCGCTCGTCGAGGGCTGGGTCGACACGGTGACCGCCGCCGCCACCGTCCGGCTGCCGAAGAGCGGCGCCATCGCCGAGATGGTCCGCCGTCGCCGGGCAGCCGGAGGACCCGCCGAGTCCGCGTTCGCGACGCTCGTCGGCCTCGAACTCCGACCCCGCCGTCTGCGCGAGGCCGCCGCGATGTGGCAGCGGGTGACGGACGAACTCGGTGCCGAGCAGCGTGACGCGCTCTGGTCGCACTTCGACCTGGTCCCCACGTCCGAGGACGTCGACGCGCCGGACGCCCTGGTCGCCCGCCTGCGGAACCCCGCGCAGACGGAGGAGGACGACGCGTTCGACAAGGCGCTCGAGGACCTCCTCAACGACGCCACCGGCGCCCGTCCGCACGAGGACGAGTCCGGTCGGATCGACGACGGCGCCCCGGGCACCGACGGAACGGGCACCGACGAGAGCGGCACGGACGAGGACCGCCCCGGCGACCAGCCCCGCTGAGTCCAGCGCCGCCGAGTTCTCCACAGATCCACCACCCGGCCCCACGCGTGCCCCCGAGTCGGGCACCGTGGGGTCATGGGCATCCGCATCGATCCGACACTCGAGTTCGTCTGGCGCGACCCGACGACGGTGCAGCTCGGGGTCGATCCGCCTCGTGCCGTCGTCGACGTCCCGACCACGGGCGAGGAACGGTTCCTCAGTGCACTCCGGCGTGAGACGGGGCGCGAGGCGCTGAGCGGCCTCGCCGTCACTTCGGGCTGCCCACCGGACGTCGCCGCGCGGGTGCTCGGTGCGGCGTCCCCCGCGGTGATCGACGTCCTGCCCGAACCGCTCGAACGGGTCGAGGTGCACGGGTCCGGCGTGCTGGCTGACACGATCGCGGCGCACCTTTCCGGCGAGGGCGTGACCGTCGCGCGGACCTCGTCGCCGCGGGGCGGCCCCGTCGACCTGCCGGAGCACGAGCCCCGACTCGCCGTGGTGGTCGCCGACCACGTCGTCGACCCGGCGCTCCGCGCCGCCTGGACCCGCAGGGGCGTGCCGCACCTGGCCGTCGTGGTGGGCGACGGCCGCATCCGCCTCGGCCCGTTCGTGGTCCCGGGAGCCGGCCCGTGCCTCCAGTGCGCGGAGTTCGCACGCGTGGACGACGACCCGGCGTGGCCGGCGATCGCGTCGCAGCTGTGGGGACGACCACCGGCGCCGCTGTCACCGTGGCGGTCCGCCGCGGTGGCCGCGGCCGCCACCCGGCTGCTCGTGCAGCGCCTGCCGCTCCGGTCGCAACGTGCCGACCCGGACCAGGTGGTGTTCGACCGCGACGACCTGGCCGTCAGCCGGTGGTCGGTGCCGCTCCATCCGCGGTGCGCGTGCCGAGCGCTGCCAGGAACCGACTCGGAGCGCGGGCTCCCCCACGCGTGGAACCCTGTCTCGACCACGTGATCGTCACGGTCCGCCGAGCACGGGTCAGGCCGACGTAGAACAGGCGCCGTTCCTCGTCGACCTCGGTGTCGGTGGTGGCGTGCGAGATCGGCAGGAGTCCCTCGGCCGCACCGGCGATGACCACGTTCGGCCACTCGAGCCCCTTGGACGAGTGCAGGGTCGCCAGGGTGACGGCGTCGACCTCGGGCTCGTGGTGGGTCGCGGCACGGTCCACCAGGTCCTGGGTGAACTGCTGCATGGTCGTGCCGGCGGGGGCGTCCTCGGCGAGGCCCATGATCGCCTGCAGGGCTTCCCACTGGTCGCGGACGGCGCCGGTGCCCTCGGGGGCGGTCGACGTCCACCCGCTGACCTGCAGCACGAGGCGGACACGGCGCGTCAGTTCGTCGTCGGTCTGCCGGATCGCCTCGCCGCGCATGTGATGCACGGCGAGCTTCACCTCGGGCCGGTTGAAGAAGCGCGTGCCGCCCTGCACCCGGTAGGGGATGCCGTTGCGTCCGAGCGCGGATTCGAGGGCCGCGGACTGGGCGCCGACGCGGAACAGCACCGCGCAGTCGCCGTACGACGCCCCGCCGGCGACGAGTTCCGCGATCCGTCGGGCGATGGTCTGCGCCTCGTCGCCGTCGTGCACGCACGGCACCACGACGGGGTCGGGGCCGGGCTCTTCCGTCTGGGCGACCAGGTCGAGCGCGCCAGGTTGCCCGCGCATCAGGGCGTTGGCAGCGTGCACGACCTCGCGGGTGGAGCGGTAGTTCCGCTCGAGTCGCACGACCGAGCCGCGGGGGAACTCCGAGCCGAAGCCGAGCAGGTAGTCGCTCGAGGCGCCGGCGAACGAGTAGATCGTCTGGCTGGCGTCGCCGACGACGCACAGGTCGTCGCGGCCGCCGAGCCAGGCGCGCAGCAGGTCGTGCTGCACGGGCGAGACGTCCTGGTACTCGTCGACGACGAAGAACCGGTACTGCTGCCGCACGTAGGACGCGACCCGCGGCTCCGACTCGACCATGCCGAGCGTGGCGAGCAGGACGTCCTCGAAGTCGAGCTGCCGACGGTCGTCCTTCAGGCGCTCGTAGGCCTTCATCAGGTCGATCACCCGGCGCGGCGAGGTGTCGCGCGGCATCACGCGTTCGGCGGCGGCGGCCTCGTACTCCTCGAGCGAGAGCATCTGCACCTTGCGCCACTCGACCTCGGCGGCCAGGTCGCGCAGCACCGGGGTGTCGACCGACATGCCGACGGTGTCCGCGGCGTGCGCGATCATCCGGCCCTTGGACTCGACGATCTTCGGTGCGTGCCCGCCGACGGTGTCCGGCCAGAAGTAGCTGAGCTGCGCCATCGCCGCAGCGTGGAAGGTGCGCGCCTGCACCGTGCCGGCGCCGAGCGAGCGGAGCCGCGACCGCAGCTCCCCGGCGGCGCGGGTGGTGAACGTCAGCGCGAGGACGTGGTTCGGCGCGTAGGTGCCGGTCGCGACCCCGTAGGCGATGCGGTGGGTGATCGCACGGGTCTTGCCGGTGCCGGCGCCCGCCAGGACCGCGACGGGGCCGAGCAGGGTCCGGGCGACCGTGCGCTGCTCGGTGTCGAGGGCGGCGAGGAGCTCATCGGGCGACGGCGGACGGACCTCGGCCGGACCGGCCGACCCGACCGAACCGCCCGGACCAGCGCCAGCCGGCACCGGCCCACGACCAACGCTGCTCACGGCAGGTCCAGCGGCCCGCCGTACCACTCCTCGATGATGGCGCGGGCGATCGAGGTCCGACCCGGCAGCAGCAGGGTGTCCCCCGCACGCTCCCGGATGTCCTCGCGCGAGAACCAGCGCACGTCGAGGATCTCGACGCCGTCGGGCCGCGCGGTCGACGGGTCGCCGTCCACCGCGCGGGCACGGAAGCCGACCATCAGCGACGCGGGGAACGGCCACGGCTGCGAGCCGAGGTACTCGGGCTCCTCGACGTGCACGCCGGACTCCTCGAAGACCTCGCGGCGGACGGCGTCCTCGAGCGACTCCCCCGGTTCGACGAACCCGGCGAGCAGCGAGTAGCGGTCGGCGTCCCACGCGGCGTTCGAGCCGAGCAGGATGCGGTCGTCGGCGTCGACGACTCCGACGATGATCGCGGCGTCGGTGCGCGGGAAGTGCTCGTGTCCTTCGGGGTCACGGCGCACCCAGCCGCCGGTGACGACGTCGGTCGCAGACCCGGTGCGGGGCGAGAAACCGTGGACGGCGTGCCAGTTCGCCATCGCCACGGCCTCGACCGCCAGGCCCTGGTCGCGCGGGGACAGCTCGGTGCCGAACATGCGCAGGCTCTCCCACGCGTCGTCGGACGGTTCGATGGCCGACGCGGTGGCGTCGTCGACGAGGGCCGCGACGAAGCGGGTGCCGGCGGGGGCGTCGGCAGCGTCGGACACCGCGCGGCCGAGGTACAGCGTCACGGTGCCGTCGGGCACGTCGGCCGCGGTCACGAACCGCAGGGTGCCGTCGTCGTTCCGGAGCATCTCCGAGCCGTGCACCGGCAGGTACCGGGTCGCGGAGTCCTCGCGCAGGACCCGGTCGAGGTCCGGCGTCGTGCGGAACTCGGCGTCGCGGTCGAGTTCGTTTCGGGACAGCGGGAGCCGGGAGGCGAACTCGACGGTCACGGCAGAGGGCTCCTCGGTTCGGGTGCAGGCGGGGCCTGCGGGCAAGGCGTGCTGGGAAGGCTTCGGGAACAGCGTGGCGTGCACCGGTGCAGGCGTCACGCACCTACCCTGAGGGGCATGGCGGGATCCCAGTTCACTCTAGCCGCGTTGGCGACGACGGCCGTGCCCGGTCTCGTCGTCACGGGCACGCGCACGCTCGGCTCGGCCGCGGCCGGCGACTACGAGTCGGCTCTCCTCCGCGACGCCGACGGCGCCGAGACGGTCATCCGACGTCCCCGGAACCAGCGGGCGGAAGCCCGACAGTCGGCCGACCTCGTCGCGATCCGTGCGCTGAGCGCCGGGATCCGCACGCGCCTCCCGTTCGGTGTGGCCGAGTACCGCGGTCAGGCGCCGATCGGATCGACCCGCGCCATCGTCACCACCCGGCTGCCGGGCGCGCACCCGACGCTCGCGTCGTTCGCCGAGCGTCCCGAACTCGCCACGAGCGTCGGCCGCGCCCTCGCCGCGATCCACCAGCTGCCGACGAGCTTCGTCTCGGACGCCGGCCTGCCGTCGCTCACCCCGTTCGAGGTGCTGCGCTCCGCCGTGTCCGTGATGGACCGCGCCGTCGCCACCAAGCTCGTGCCCGCCGCCCTGGTCGAACGGTGGGAGGGTGCCGCGCGCGACCAGCAGCTGTGGCAGTTCACCCCCACGGTCGTGCACGGTTCGATCGGCACCGGCGTCCTGCTCGTCGACGGCGATGCCGTCAGTGGGGTCCTCGACTGGGGCGAGCTCCGACTCGGCGATCCGGCGAAGGACCTCGCGTGGGTGCTCGCCGGTCGACGCGACGCCTTCGACACCGTCCTCAGCGCCTACGAGGCGAACGGCGGCGGCCGCGACCGCCAGCTCGCGCAGCGCGCCCGCGTGCACCACGAACTCGAGACGGCGCACTGGCTGCTGCACGGCGTGCAGGCGAAGAGCACCGAGGTCGTCGACGACGCGGTCGCGATGATGCACCGGCTGGTCGACGCGGTGCACGCGCCGAGCGCGGAGCCGCTGCAGTCGGTGTCCCCCGAGACGATGGAGATCGGCGAGGTCGAGCAGTTGCTGTCGTCGACCGAACGCCGACACGGCTGACCCCACGTGTCGGTCGAGCGGCCGACGTCGGTCGCCTGAGAAGCGGTGTCCGCGACCGCCTGGAGGCCCGGTGCCGGTCCGGCGGACCGGCACCGGGCCTCCAGTGCGTCGCCGGACGGGCGCGGGGCGCTCCGCCGAGCGGTCACGACTGCCGGGCGGTACGTCGCCGACCAGCGGCGACCCGGCGACCCGGCGACCCGGCGGTTCGGTGGCCCGAGGGTCCGTCAGCCGATCGCAGCCGTCCAGGCGCGCTCGAGTCCGGCACGGTCCAGCAGCTCGGTCGGACGCACCTCGAGGTCGTCCGCGACGAAGTAGAACACGGCATCGACCTGGTCGAGCGGTCGACCGGTGAACTCGGCGTACGCCACCCGGTACAGGGCGAGCTGTAGCGTCCGTCGCGCCAGGTCGTCGGCACCGGACGGCGCCTTGCCCGTCTTCCAGTCCACGACCTCGGCACGCCCGTCGATCTCGTAGACGGCGTCGAGCTTGCAGACGACGCTGTGCCCGAGGAACGGGATGTGGATCTCGCGCTCGACCTCCACCGGCGTGCGGCCGGCCCACCGTGAGCGGGCGAAGGTGGCCTGGAAGTCCGCCAGCCGTCGGGCGTCGTCGTCCGTGACCACGGCGTCGGGCGAGGCGTCGAGCAGGTCGTCGGCGTCGAGGTCGAGCTCGTCGCCCCACACGTCGAGGGTCTCGAGCGACCCGCCCGTGCGGGCACGCTGCTCCACCCACTGGTGGAAGAGCGTGCCGAGCCGGGTCGCCCGGTACGGACGCTCCGGCATCGGCCGACGCAGGCGTTCGGCCACCTTGTCCGGCTCGGTCAGGTAGTCCTTGAAGCCGGAGGCCGGCACGCGGTGCGGGACCACGACCGCGTGCTTCGCGTTCCGGGTCGCTAGTCGTTCGGCGAGCAGCAGGTCGATGTCGGCCGCGTACCGGCCGGAGGCACCGGGGTTGGCGTTCCGCACCCGCTCGGCCGCCGCCAGCACACGAGGCGCCCGCTGCCCGAACGGCACGTGCGGCCAGAGCTGCTGGGCGCCGTCCTCGCCGAGGGGGTTCTCGTCGTGCACGGTGGTCTCCGGGATCGCGGTGCCGTCGATGACCCCGGCCTCGACCAGGTCGTGCAGGTACCGGCTCGGCTCGGTGGGGCGCACGCCGCCGGCCCAGAACGAACCGGACACGAGCAGGTCGTGGCGGGCACGGGTCAGCGCGACGTACGTGAGTCGGCGTTCCTCGTCCTCGTTGCGGGCCTTCACCTGCTCCTTGAAGGCGTCGATCGCGGTCGTGACGTCCTTCTGGGTCTCCTGCCCGCGCCACGCCAGGCTCGGCAGCTCGGCGCCGTCACCGCGGAACTCGTACGGCAGACGGCCGAAGCCGAGCCACCCGGACGAGCCCTCCTGCGGACGCGCGGGCAGCCCGCCCTCGACCATGCGCGGCACCGCGACGGCGTCCCACTCGAGGCCCTTCGACCCGTGGATCGTCAGGATCTGGACCGTGCCGGCTTCGGGTTCCTCGGAGCGCGGGCCCATGTCGTCACGACGGGCGGCGGCGTCGATCCACCCCAGGAACGACCCGAGGTCGGCGCGGTCGTCAGTGGAGACGAACCCGGCGAGCTCGTCGATGAAGGCGTCCAGGTACGCCCCGCTGCCCTGCTCGTGCGCCGCGACCTCGATGTCGAGCCGCATCTCCTGCACCACGAGCGTCACGAAGTCGACCAGGTCGCTGCCGGCCCGCGACCGCAGCATCGCGAGCTGCGCGCCGAGCGCACGCATCCGGCTGCGGCCGGCGGGTGTGATGCCCTCGAGCGCGCCGTGCTCGTCCGGCGCGGTGGCCACGAAGTCCAGGGCGTCGACGATCGAACCGTGCTCCCCCGCAGCCACCGAGGCGCGGAACGCCGCCGTCAGTTCGTCGTCGAGCCGCTGCTGGGTGTGGTCGCGCTGGAACAGCCACCGCGCGAGGTGGTGCAGGGCGACGACGTCCGCTGCGCCCACCCGCCACCGGGCGCCCGCGAGCAACCGGATGAGCTCGTTGCCGGCAGCCGGGTCGTGCAGCACCCGCAGGCAGGCGACCAGGTCCACGATCTCGGGGCGCTGGAGCAGGCCGCCGGTGCCGAGCACGTGGAAGGGCACCGCGCGCGCTCCGAGCGCCGCGGTGAACGACGCCAGGTCCTTGCGGGCGCGGAGCAGCAGGGCCATCGACCCGGTCGGGTTCCGCTTCCGGTGGTCCTGGAACCACGCGGCGACCGCGTCGGCCTCTTCCGGCAGGGTCTCCGGGAACTCCACCCGGACCGTCCCGGCGTCCGCACCGGGTCGTGGTGACAGGCGCTCGACGTCGACCTCGGACGCCTCGGACAGCGGTGCCACGATCGCGTTCGCCCCCGCGAGGACGTCGACCGGGTTCCGCCAGCTCGTCGACAGCGCGAACGTCACGGGCCGGACCGCACCCGGATCGGTGCCGCCGAAGTCGTGCGGGAAGCGTGCGAGGTTCGCGGCGCTCGCACCGCGGAACCCGTAGATCGACTGGTGCGGGTCGCCCACGGCCATCACCGAGTGCCCGCGGAACAGCCGGGCGAGGAACCGGGTCTGCACCACCGAGGTGTCCTGGTACTCGTCGAGCAGCACGACGCCGAACCGCTGCCGCAGGTCCGTGACCACCCGCGGCGCGGACTCGGCCGCGGCGAGCGCCAGCGCGATCTGGTCGGAGAACTCGACGAAGCCGCGGTCGACCTTCTGCCGCCGGAACTCCGCGACCAGGTCGGCCAGGGGTTCCAGTGCACCGATCGCGGCGACGGCGTCGGTGATCGCCTTGTAGGGCTTGCCCCGGTTGCCGGGCAGTTCGAGCAGGTCGGAGAACTCGACGGCGAAGCGGCGGAGGTCCTCCGGTTCGACGAGGTGCTCGGACGTGGCGCCCGCGAGCGCCACGACGGCCGCGGTGAGGGTGTCGACGTCGCGGTCGAGTCCGGCCAGTCGGTCGTCACGCGCGGCCACCACGACGCGGCGGGCGAGCTGCCAGGCGGACGGTTCGGTCAGGACCTGGGACTCGCCGTCGCGCCCGACGAGCAGGGCGTTCTCGCGGAAGACGGCGTTGGCGAACGCGTTGTACGTCGAGACCGTTGGTGCTTCGAAGGCGTCGCCCGGGGTGATCAGGCCGACGTCCTCGAGCGCACGGATGCGGTCGTTGATGCGCACCGAGAGCTCGCCGGCGGCCTTGCGGGTGAAGGTCAGACCGAGGACCTCGTCGGGGCGGACCATGCCGTTCGCGAGCAGCCAGACCACCCGCGACGCCATCGTCTCGGTCTTGCCGCTGCCGGCTCCGGCGACGACGAGGGCGGGGGCGAGCGGGGACTCGATGACGGCGCGCTGCTGTGCGGTCGGACGCGGGCGGCCGAGGGCGTCGGCGATGGCGTCGGCCCCGTGCAGGATCGCGGGCGCGGCGGGTCCGGGCGCGGCAGTCGTGTCCGTCGTGTCCGTCGTGTCCGTCGTGTCGGTCGTTTCGGTCACCAGGTCACCTCCGAGACCACGTGGATGCGGCACTCGACGCCGGTCCGGGCCTTCTCACAGTGGTCGTCCACGTTCGCCAGGAAGGTCCGTCCGGCCATGCCGCGCGCGACTCCGTGCAGGCGCTCCCGGTAGGCGTCGCGCGCCTCGGCGTCGAACGCGTGCTGGGTGCGCTCCGAGTAGGCCTGCCCGCCGCGGGGGTTCTGCACGAAGACCAGTCGGGCGTCCGTCATGGCCGAGCCGGCGGGCACGCCCTCGACCGCGCCGTCCTCGATCGCCAGCTGGTACGCGCCGAGCTGCGGGTGCTCCGGCATGTCGTTCTTCTCGCTCGGCATCGAGCGTCCGGTCTTCAGGTCCACGACGCTGACGCGGCCCTCGGGGTCGACCTCGATGCGGTCGATGCTGCCGCGCATCCGGGCGGGGCCGGTGACCAGGGCGAACGAGGTCTCGGCGCCGAGCAACCGGCGGCCGGCGCCCGCGAAGGTCCGCAGGTAGTCACTGAGCCCCTCGATCATGCGGCGGGTGCGTGCGCGCTCCCGATCGGCCACCCACGGCGACTCGAAGGTCAGTTCGTCCCACCGGGCCTCGACCCGCTCCCACAGCGACTCGACGTCGATCTCGGTCGCGTGCTCCATGGCCTCGTGCACGATCGTGCCGATCCCCATCGCCGGACTCGGTGCACCGCCGCCGAAGGTCTGCACGAACCAGTGCACGGGGCACTCCTCGAACGTGCCGATGCGCGACGGCGAGACGGACACCGTCGGGGCGACGGGTTCGCCGCCCTCGACCTCTGGGGCCGGGTCGGCGTCGAGGTCGACCAGCGGCTCGTCGGTGGTGGGCTCGGCGAGGCCGTACCAGTCGTCCGGAGCGGCCCCGGGGACCTCTGCCTCGGCCAGTCGGGCGAGCGCCGAGGCGGCCTCGTGGTCGCCGGAGAGCACCACGCGCCGCCGCAGGGACCCGGCCAGGCCGCGCAGGGACAGCGGGTGCACGGTCGGCTGCCGGTCCGGCGGCACCGGCACCAGGCGGACGAACGGCGACGGGGACTCGTCGTCGTTGGCGACGGTGCCGATCACGACCTGCGTGGTCGCGCGGGAGACGGCGCGGGCGAACAGGCGGAGTTCGTCGGCGACCACGGCGGCGCGGTCGTCGATCGGCGAACGCTCGGCCCCGGAAGCCGCGCGGACCAGCCCGTCCGGGTCGAGCAGACTGCCGCGCACCCGGGTGTTCGGCCACACGCCGTCCTGCAGTCCGAGCACCACGACGACGTCGCACTCGAGTCCGATCGTCGCCGAGGGGGTGAGCACCCGCACCCGGCCGGCGGTGCGGTCGGGTCCGATGGAGTCCTCGGGTAGGTCGGCGCCGAGCAGGTCGTCGACGAACACCCGGGCCGGGGCGTCCGGGGTGCGTTCGACGAACCGCTTGGCGGCGGTGAACAGGCCGACGACGGCGTCGAGGTGCCGGTCGGCTTCGCCGGCTCCGACCCCGCCGGCCGCGGACTGCCCGCCCCACGACTTCGCGAGGCCGCTGCGCTCCCACAGGCCCCAGAGGATCTCCTCGATGCTCGATCCGGCCTCGGCGTCGGCGTGTGCCTGCACCAGGCTGCGTGCGAGTCGGGTCGCCCGTCTGGCGAAGCCGGCGTCGACCGTGGCCAGACGCTCCGGGGCACCGAGCGCGTCGATCAGGAGCTCGTCGGCCGTGCGGGTGCCGTCGCCGGCCAGCTCTTCACGCCGCAGGGCGAGCCGCAGCCGGCGCATCGCCAGGGTGTCGAGCCCGCCGAGCGGCCCGGTGGCGAACGCCGTGGCCAGGGCGGCGTCGAGGGGCAGGACCCCGAGGGCGACCGCCGCGGCGTCGAGCAGCGCCCGCGCCGCCGAGTCGTCACGGGGGCGGACGGGCGCGGCACCGGCGGTCGCGGGGACCTCGGCCACCGAGAGCGCACGGACGAGCTCGGGGATCGCGGCACCGCTGCGGGTGACGACGGCCATCCGGTGCCACGGCACACCATCGAGCAGGCGGTGCTCCCGGAGCCTCCGCGCGACGGCCACGAGCAGCGCCGAGCGGCTCGCCGCCTCGAGGTGCACGACGGCGTCTGCTCGGGCGTCCTCGTCGCTCGCCGTCGCGGCGCGCTGCCGACCGGCCGCTGCCGTGCCGATGCGCCCCGTGATCCCCGAGACCAGCGACCGGATCGGCGCGGGGTACCGGTGCACGGTGCCGAGGAAGAGTTCGTCGACCCGGTCCACGCCGAGTCGCACGGCCAGGCGCCCGAGCACGTCCGGCTCGGCCCCGCGGAACGCCGAGGCGGCGATGTCCGGGTCGCCGAACGCCACGACCTGCACGCCGGACCGGGCGAGCGCACCGAGCAGTGCCACCTCGCCCTCGACGAGTTCCTGGGTGTCGTCGACCACGATGAGTCCGAGGGCTGCGATGCTCGCGGGCAGCTCACCGCGCAGCACGGCCGCGGTGGCGAACGCGACGAGCTCGCCGGAGTCGAGGCTGGTCGCGCGGAACGCGGTGACCGAGGCCCGGTACTCGTCGACGAAGTCACCGACCGCCCGCCACTCGGGTCGACCGCCCTCGTCCCCGAGCTCGCGCATGTCCTCGGGCTCGACGCCCGCCGCGACCGCACGCATCATGACGTCGCGCAGCGCGGTCCGGAACCCGGCGCGCTCGCGCACCACCGCGGTGATCGGTTCGGGCCAGTCCGGACCAGTGCCATCCAGCTCGTGGCCGGCGAGCAGGTCGGCGATGATGCGGTCCTGCTCGCCACCGGTCAGCAGCGTGGGCGCTTCCTGTCCCTGGACCGCGGCGGCGTGCGCGACGATCTGGAAGGCCAACGAGTTCACGGTCCGGGCGAGCGCCCCGGGCACCACGCGGTCGACGGCAGCGGCGAGGCGGTCACGCAGGGCGGTCGCAGCGGTCCGCGACGAGGTCAGCGCGAGCACGGTGGCGTGCCCGTCGGGGCTGATCGCGCCCGGTCGGCGCAACCGGTCGGCGACGAGCCGGGCGAGCGTGGTCGTCTTGCCCGTGCCGGGGGCGCCGATGACCGCCGCGTGCCGGCCGTCGGGCAGCGCGAGCACGGCGGTCTGGGACGGGTCGTCGACCAGGGCGCGTGCGACGCCGACGTCTGCGGGGGCTGGCGTCAGCGTGGTCTGCGGCACGCTCGTACGGTACCCACGACCGCCGACACCACCCGGCTCGGCGCGGGCGCGGCGCGTACCCGGGCCGCCGAGTGCGCCCGCGGCGAACGTCCGATGTCCTCCGGGACCGCTCGGATACGCTGTGCTCGTGGACATCAAGATCGGCATCATCAACAGCCCGCGCGAGATCGCGTTCGAGACCGCCCAGACCGCCGACGAGATCGAGAAGGCCGTGTCGGAGGCCCTCGCGTCGAAGGCGACGCACCTGTCGCTCCAGGACGACAAGGGCCGTCGCTTCATCGTTCCGGTCGCCGCCCTGGCGTACGTCGAGGTCGGCGCGGAAGAGGCACGCCGCATCGGCTTCGTCGCCTGACGACGTGGAACTGCTCTTCGCCGTCCTCGGCGGCCTGATCATCGGTGGGATCGCGCACGTGGTCCTGCCGTGGCGCGCCAGTCGTGGCGTCCTGATCGGGCCCGCCGTGGGCGGCATCGCCGCTGCCGTGCTGTGGGAGGCACTGACCTGGGCCGGGTGGCGGTACGACGCCACCTGGATCTGGGTCGTGTCCCTGGTCGGCGCGGGCGTCGTCGCCCTCGTCGTCGAGTGGCTGCTCGGGACGCGTCGCGACAAGAGCGACGTCGAGTACTACGAACGACTCAAGGCCCGCGGGGCCTAGGCCGTCAGGCCGAGTGCGTCCATCCGCCGGGTGTGCGCCGCGATCAGTTCGGTCCAGACCGGCTCGAGCCGCTCCTGGTCCTCGCGCGCGTGCGACGCCAGCGCCGACCGTGCCACGAGCAGCGTGTCCCCGACCAGGCGCCGGCCCCACATCGCCAGGCGCGAGCCGACCTCGGGGTCGTCCTCGATCCGGGCGGTCAGTTCCTCGACGACCGCGGGTTCCTCACGCGCGTCGAACACGGAGCGCAAGCGCTGCCGCACGTCGTTCGGCAGCGACCGCAGCAGGTTGCCGAACAGGTCGTTCAGGATGCCGGCCGTGACGTAACCGGTGAGCATCGACTCGTACCAGTCGGCGCCGCTCGTGCGCTCGAGGAACCGGTCGATCGCCTCGCGGTGCGGCGCCATGAGCTCAGCCGGGTCCGAACCGTTCCGTTCGATCTCGGCGACGATCGTGCGGTGCCGGTCGAGCGCCGTCGTCGCGAGCACACCGGTCACCAGGCGGCCGGACAGGGTCGGCGCCGAGGCACCGGCACGGCCCATCGTCTCGTAGACGGAGAGCTGCAGGTACGCGGCCTGCCCCAGGTAGACGTCGAGCTCGGGGGTGACGTCGTCGAGCGCCAGGCGCTTGACCTGGCTTGCGTTCCGCGGGTTCCGCGACGCGAGCCACGCTGCTGCGAGCTGCGCCGCGCGCTTCCGGTTCCACCACGACACCACCCGGAGAGCATAGCGGGAACCGCCTCGCGCCCCGCTCCACCCGCCCATCGGTAGACTGGCCCGGACTTCCACCAGAACTAAGGTGATTCTTTGACTTTCGCAGACCTCTCCATCGAGCAGGACATCGTCGACGCGCTCGCGGGCAAGGGCATCCTCGAGCCCTTCCCGATCCAGCAGCAGACGATCCCGCTCGCCCTCACCGGCCAGGACATCATCGGCCAGGCCAAGACCGGTACGGGCAAGACCTTCGGGTTCGGCCTCCCCCTCATCCAGCGACTCGGTGCCGACCCGGCCCCCGGTGTCAAGGCCCTCGTCGTCGTCCCGACCCGTGAACTCGCGGTCCAGGTGACCGAGGACCTCGAGGTCGCCACCTCGAACCGCCCGACCACCATCGCGGCGATCTACGGCGGCAAGGCGTACGAGGGCCAGATCGAGCAGCTCAAGGCCGGCGCCCAGATCGTCGTCGGCACGCCCGGGCGCCTCATCGACCTGCAGCGCCAGCGACTCCTCGACCTGTCCCACGTGCAGGAAGTCGTCCTCGACGAGGCCGACCGCATGCTCGACCTGGGCTTCCTGTCGGACATCGAGCGCATCTTCCAGGCCATCCCCGAGGTGCGGCACACGATGCTGTTCTCGGCCACGATGCCCGCGCCGATCGTCGCCCTCGCCCGCCGGTTCATGAGCCGTCCGGTGCACATCCGGGCGACCGACCCGGACGAGGGCCTCATGCAGGCCAACATCAAGCACCTCATCTACCGCGCGCACTCCCTGGACAAGGACGAGGTCATCGCCCGCATCCTCCAGGCCGAGGGCCGCGGCAAGACCGTGATTTTCACGCGCACCAAGCGTGCGGCGGCGAAGCTGGTCGAGGAGCTCAAGGACCGCGGGTTCAACGCCGCAGCGGTGCACGGCGACCTCAACCAGGAGCAGCGCGAGCGCGCGATGGCCGCCTTCAAGGCCGGCAAGCGCGACGTGCTCATCGCCACCGACGTCGCCGCCCGCGGCATCGACGTGGACGACGTCACGCACGTCATCAACCACACGATCCCGGACGACCCGGACACGTACCTGCACCGCGCCGGCCGCACCGGCCGTGCCGGCAAGACCGGCATCGCGGTCACGTTCGTCGACTGGGACGACCTGCACAAGTGGACGCTGATCGACAAGGCCCTCGAGTTCGGCATCCCCGAGCCCGTCGAGACCTACTCGTCGTCGCCGCACCTGTTCGAGGAGCTCGACATCCCGAAGGGCACCAAGGGCCGTCTGCCCGGTGCCTCGTCGCACGCCGCGTCGGCCGGCGCCCCCGCCGAGAAGCGCAGCAGCGACCGTCCGGCCTCCGGTCCGCGTGACGCGTCGCGCTCGCGGTCGCGAAGTCGCACCCGGTCAGGAGGCTCTGAGCAGCCCGCCTCGCAGGCTCCCGCCACCGAGTCCGCGGCTCCGACCTCCGCGCCCGCCGACGACACGTCGGCCACCGAGGGCGGGACCACCGACGGCGCCGCGAAGCGTCGCCGTCGTCGCCGCCGTCGCGGGGCCGGCACCGGCGATGCCTCGGCGACCGCCTCGGCACCGCAGGGTTCGTCGGACGGCGAGTAGCGCCTCCAGACCGAAGGGTCCGTCGCTGACGCGACGGGCCCTTCGTCTTCCCCACCCCGAGACTCGGGCTGAGCGACATTCCTCGCGTCCGCGGACACGAGAACTGTCGCTGAACGTGAGTCTCGGGCTGGTGGTGACGGCCCTCGGGTCAGGACAGGCGCGAACCGGGGCCGACCACGGGCGCGCTGCCGGTGGCCTCGGACAGGATGGCGTCGAACGCGGCCCGCGCCGTCCGGTGCTCGCCGAGCCGGTTCGGCTTGCCCGTGCCGTGGTAGTCGCTCGAACCGGTGACGAACAGACCGTATCGCGATGCCCAGTCGAGCAGGGTGCGCTTGCCGTGCGCGAGGTTCTCGCGGTGGTCGACCTCGAGCCCGCCGAGCCCGGCGTCGACGAGGTCGCGGAGCATCGGCTCGTCGATGACGATGCCCCGCGACGAGGCCGCCGGGTGCGCGATGACCGGCACACCGCCCGCCTGTCGGATGAGTTCGACGCCGCGTAGGGGCGACGGCGCCTCGTGCGGTTCGTAGTAGCCGGACGCCGGGTGCAGGATGCCGCGGAAGGCCGCGCTCCGGTCGGACTCGAGGCCCCGCGCGACGAGCGCGTCGGCGATGTGCGGGCGGCCGATGGTGGCCCCGGGACTCGCCTGCGCCAGCACGTCGGCCCAGGTGATCGGGTGGTCCTCGCCGATGCGGTCGACCATGCGGTGCGCGCGGGAGAGGCGGCCGGAGCGGATGCGGTCGGTCTCCTCGACCAGGCCCGGGTCGTGCGGATCGACCAGGTAGCCGAGGACGTGCACGCTGCGGAAGCCGATGCGCGTGCTGAGCTCGAGACCCGGCAGGAGCGTCAGTGGCAGCTCGCGTGCGGACCCGGACGCGTCGGCCCAGCCGGCGGTCGTGTCGTGGTCGGTGAGCGCGACGGCGTCCAGGCCGGCGGCCGCGGCCGCTCGGACGAGCTCCGCGGGTTGCTCGGTGCCGTCGGAGACACTCGAGTGCGCGTGCAGGTCGATGAACGGGTCGGGCACGTCGACAATGCTATCCACAGGTGAGGGGCCGCACAGGACGCCGGTGCAGCGCGGTGCGATGATGGGGGCATGGCCGACACGACTCCCCGCGCGACGAGCAACCGTTCCACGACCCCCGGGTCCTCGACCTTCAAGGACTTCATCGGGTCGCAGTGGGCCGACCGCGAGCAGACGATCCCCGAGCCCCGCGAACAGGCCGCCTTCGCCGCCGAGCGTCGTGCCCGCATCTCCGAGCTGCACCCGGGCCGCACGATCGTCGTCCCCGCCGGGCAGGCCAAGGTCCGCTCGAACGACTGCGACTACCCGTTCCGCCCGCACTCCACGTTCGCTCACCTGACCGGATGGGGCACCGACACCGTCGTCGGCTCCGTCCTCGTGATGACGCCGAACGGCTCCGGGCACGACGCCACGCTCTACTTCCGTGCCACGGCCGGTCGTGATTCGGAAGAGTTCTACGCGAACCCCGAGATCGGCGAGTTCTGGGTCGGCCCGCGTCCCTCGCTCGACGCCGTCGCTGCCGACCTCGGGCTGGCCACGGCCGACCTCGGTGCCTTCCCGGACGTCGCCGACGGGCTCGACGCCTCGGCACTGCTCGTGCGCGAGGCCGACGACGACCTGACCCGCACCCTCGACGCACGACTCGGCAGGGCCGTCGGCGGCGCACCGGAGACCGACGACGCACCGGCGACCGACGACGTCCTCGCCCGCGACCTGTCCGAGCAGCGCCTGGTGAAGGACGCGTACGAGGTCAGTGAGCTCCGCAAGGCCGTCGACGCCACCAAGCACGGCTTCGACGACGTGATCGCCGACTTCGACGCCGTCCTGGCACACCCCCGGGGCGAGCGCATCGTCGAGGGCACCTTCAACCGCCGGGCTCGTGCCGACGGCAACACGGTCGGCTACGACACCATCGCCGCCTCCGGCCACCACGCCTGCATCCTGCACTGGACCCGGAACGACGGCGCCGTGCAGCCGGGCGACCTGATCCTCATCGACGCCGGGGTCGAGGTCGACACGTTCTACACGGCCGACATCACCCGCACGCTGCCGGTCAGCGGCACGTTCTCCCCCGTGCAGCGCATGGTCTACGACGCCGTGCTCGAAGCGGCGGACGCCGCGTTCGCGATCGTCAAGCCGGGCATCACGTTCCGCCAGGTGCACGCCACGGCGATGGAGGTCATCGCCCGCAAGACCGCCGAGTGGGGCTTCCTGCCCGTCTCGGCAGAAGAGTCGCTCGAGCCGGACAACCAGTTCCACCGCCGCTACATGGTGCACGGCACGAGCCACCACCTCGGCCTCGACGTGCACGACTGCGCGAAGGCCCGTCGCGAGATGTACATCGACGGCGTCGTGCAGCCCGGCATGGTGTTCACGATCGAGCCCGGTCTGTACTTCCAGCAGGACGACCTGACGGTGCCCGAGGAGTTCCGCGGCATCGGCGTCCGGATCGAGGACGACATCCTGGTCACCGCGGACGGCGCCGAGAACCTGTCGATCGGCATCCCCCGGACCCCCTCGGAAGTGGAGGGGTGGATCGCCCGCTCCGGCCGCTAGCCTGAGCGGGTGACGACGCCCGACGCCTCCACCGACTCCCGCACGCCGCAGTTCTCGATCGAGGTCGAGCACTTCGACTCCCCCGATGCGCAGCGACTCCGAGCCGCACAGCGCCTGGAGATCGACCGTGCCTACGGCGGCGACACCGAACCCGGCGAGAAGCCGACGGCCGACTCCATCGCGGTGTTCTTCGTGGCGCGCGACCAGGCCGGCACGCCGCTGGCGTGCGGCGGGCTGCGGGTCGTCGCCGACGGCATCACCGAGATCAAGCGCATGTACGTCCGGCCGGAGTCCCGCGGCTCGGGTGTGGCGGCCGCGCTGCTGCGCCGGCTCGAAGAGGCCGCGCTCGACCTCGGGTCACCGGCGCTCGTGCTCGAGACCGGGAACGAGCAGAAGCGCGCCGTCGGGTTCTACGAGCGCGAGGGCTTCACGCGCATCGCCAACTTCGGCCCGTACGTCGGCGCCCCGCTGTCGATCTGCTACTCGAAGGTGCTGTAGCCCGAGCACATCGGCCCCGAGCACGCAGGCGTCAGGCGCGCTCGTCACCCTTCGGAGACGACTGAGACGACTGAGACGACTCAGTCGACGGCGACGGCGGGGCAGCCGGTGCCGGCGGCGTCGCACCGGGCACCCGCTCGCCGTACTGCGGCGGGTCCTGCGGACGACGCTCGGGGATCGCCGGCCCACCCGAGGTCGGACGGTCCGCGGGGGCGGCGGCGGCCGGGTCCGCGTTCTCCCCGTACCGGGGCCCGTCGTTGGTGCCGTAGCGCGGCGGGGCCGTGGGCGCATCCGCCTGCCCGCCGGGGGCCGACGTGCCGGGCTGCTGCGGGCCTCCCGGCTGCTGGTGGGGTGTGGCGTGTCCGCCGTACGGCGACTGCTGCGGCGGGGCGGGACGCCACGGCTGCTGTCCCTGCACGGGCGCTCCTGGAGCGCCCTGCTGGGGCTGCTCGTTCCAGTGCGTGGACGGCGTCGCGCCGTGCTCGCCGAGGATCCGCTGCGCCTGACCGGTCAGCTGCGGGTTGACGACGATCTGGTAGTTCGTGGCGAGCACCTGGTGGACGCTCGTGAAGTCGCGCTGCCGCTTGGTGATCGCGAACGAGACGATGCCGTAGAGCATGCCGAACGCGGCGCCGATGATCGCGGCGGCGAGGATCAGGCCGCCGGCGCTCGGCGAGAACAGGGTGAGCACGATGCCGAAGAAGATGCCGAGCCAGAGACCGGACAGTGCTCCGGCGATGGCTGCACGGCCGTAGGTCATCTTGCCGGTGACGCGCTCGACGGTCTTCAGGTCGTTGCCCACGATCGAGAGCTGGTTGACCGGGAAGTCGGCGTCGGCGAGCTTCGCGACGACGCGCTGCGCATCGGGGTAGCTGTCGTACGTGCCGAGGACGTCGCCCTTGGGCAGCGTCGGGAAGGCCTGGGCGGTCCTGCCGGCGAAGGGACTCTGATTGCTCACACAGCCATCATTCACCGCGCACCTTGCAATCGCACGTGCACCGCCGGGGAAGCGCCAGCACGCAACCGACTACGCTGGGTCGGGTGAGCGCCACGAAGGTCTTCGTCGCCCGCCTCGCCGGGTGCTCCGTCTTCGACCCCGCGGGCGACCGCGTGGGCAAGGTCCGGGACGTCCTGGTGGTCTACCGCCGGGCCGATCCCCCGCACGTCGTGGGGTTGATCGTCGAGGTACCGGGCAAGCGCCGCATCTTCGTCAGCGTCGGCCGCATCACCTCGATCGGTGCCGGCCAGGTCATCACCACCGGGCTCGTCAACATGCGCCGCTTCGAGCAGCGCGGCGGCGAGGTCCGGGTGATCGCCGAGATGCTCGGTCGCAAGGTGCTCATCAAGAACCAGCGGATCCGCGCCACCATCGAGGACGTCGCGATCGAGGACCGTGGGCAGGGCGACTGGGAGGTCGCGCAGCTCTTCCTCCGCAAGCCGAAGACCACCCCGTCGCCGTTCGGCAAGGGCCCGACGACGTTCGCGACGTGGAACGAGGTCACCGAGGACGAGCTCCCCGGCGAGGCCCAGTCCGCCGAGCACGTCATCGCCGCGTACTCCGACCTGGTACCCGCCGACCTGGCGAGCACGCTGCTCGACCTGCCGGAGGAACGCCGGTTCGAGGTCGCCGAAGAGCTCCCCGACGACCGACTGGCCGACGTGCTCGAGGAGATGCCCGACCAGGAGCGCGTCGAGATCCTGTCGCGGCTCGAGGACTCCCGCGCGGCCGACGTGCTCGACCAGATGCAGCCGGACGACGCCGCCGACGTCCTCGCGCAGTTCTCCGACGAACGGAGCGAGGCGCTCCTGCAGCTCATGGAGCCGGAGGAGGCGCAGGACGTCCGCATGCTCCTGGAGTACGAGCCGGACACCGCCGGTGGTCTGATGACCACCGAGCCCGTCATCGTCTCCGCCGACGCGACCGTCGCCGAGGGGCTCGCACTCGTCCGCCGCCACGACCTCGCGCCGGTGCTCGGCGCCGCGGTGTGCGTCACGCTGCCGCCGTACGAGCCGCCGACCGGTCGGTTCCTGGGGCTGGTGCACTTCCAGCGCATGCTCCGCTACCCGCCGAACGAACGGCTCGGCACGCTCATCGACCAGCAGACCGAACCGGTCCGGGTCGACGCGAGCGCCGCCGAGGTCACCCGCGTGATGGCGACCTACAACCTGCTGTCCGTCCCCGTGGTCGACGACGCCCACCGCCTCGTCGGGGTGGTGACGATCGACGATGTCCTCGACCACGTCCTGCCGGACGACTGGCGAAGTCAGGGCGAGGGGGAACCCTCACCGCTTCCACGCCAACGCCCGCGCAAGACACCCGTGACGACGGGAAGGAGGACCACCCGTGGCCCGAACGGATGAGAACCGTCGTGATCGCGAGCGCTCCGACGTCCGCCTCGACTCCCCCAAGGGCATGCGCACGCGCGTGCTCCCGACCCGCCGCCGCGGCGGACGCGGTGACACGTTCGGTCGCGCGACCGAGGGCATCGCGCGGGGCATGGGCACGCCGTGGTTCCTCATCGGCCTCACCCTGTTCTGCGTGGTCTGGATGGGGTACAACACCCTCGCGCCGAAGCCGTGGCAGTTCGACTCCGCCGCGATCGGCTTCACCGCGCTGACCCTGGTGCTGTCGCTGCAGGCCTCGTACGCCGCCCCGCTCATCCTGCTCGCGCAGAACCGGCAGGACGACCGCGACCGCGTGCAGTTCGAGCAGGACCGGCAGCGTGCGGAGCGCAACCTGGCGGACACCGAGTACCTGGCGCGCGAGGTCGTCGCGCTCCGGCTGGCGATGCGCGACATGGCGTCCAAGGACTTCATCCGTGCCGAGCTGCGGTCCCTGCTCGAGGAACTCGACCGGCGCGATGCCGACGACGCCGGCTACGCGAACGAGCCCGGCAGCTCCACCCGTGGCTGACGCGGCCCCCGCCGACGAGCAGCTGGGCACGGCGGTCCTCGCTGCGCTCGGCCGCGTGATCGACCCCGAGATCCGTCGGCCCGTCACGGAGCTCGACATGATCCGTGGTGTCGACGTGCAGCAAGGAGGCGCGGTGCGCGTCGACCTGCAGCTCACGATCGTGGGGTGCCCCGCCGCCGACACCATCGAGCGCGACGTGCGCGTCGCCGCCGGTTCCGTGGACGGGGTGTCGTCGGTCGACGTCAACGTGTCGGTGATGGCCCCCGCGACGCGTGCCGCGCTGACCGAACGGCTGCGGGCCGGCCGGCCGAACGGCGTCCAGTTCACGGCGGACTCGCTCACCCGGGTGATCGCCGTCACGAGCGGCAAGGGCGGTGTCGGCAAGTCGACGGTCACCGCCAACCTCGCCGTCGCGCTCGCCCGCCGCGGCCTGCGGGTCGGGATCGTCGACGTGGACGTCCACGGCTTCAGCATCCCCGGACTGATGGGCCTGACCGACGAGCACGGCGTCGCGCCGCGTCCGACCCGGGTGGACAGCATGATCCTGCCGCCCGTCGCCCACGACGTGAAGGTCGTGTCGATCGGCATGTTCGTCGACGACGCCTCCACCGCGGTGTCCTGGCGCGGCCCGATGCTGCACCGCACCGTGAACCAGTTCCTGACCGACGTGTTCTTCGGCGACCTGGACGTGCTCCTGCTCGACCTGCCGCCCGGTACCGGTGACGTCGCGATCTCGGTCGGCCAGCTCCTCCCGCACGCCGAGGTCTTGGTCGTCACCACCCCCCAGGCCGCTGCGGCCGACGTCGCCGAGCGCAGCGGGATCGTCGCACGGCAGACCGGCCAGCGGGTGATCGGGGTCATCGAGAACATGGCCGGGCTCGTGCAGCCCGACGGCTCGGTCCTGCACCTGTTCGGCGAGGGCGGTGGCGCCGAGACCGCCGCACGGCTGTCCCGCGGGCAGGACGCCGCCGTGCCGGTGCTCGGCAGCGTGCCGCTGTCCGTGCCGCTCCGCGAGGGCGGGGACACCGGCCTGCCGGTCGTGCTCGGCGCGCCGGAGGACCCCGCAGCCGTCGCACTCGCCGCGATCGCTGACGGCATCACGACGATGGGGCGCGGACTGGCCGGACGGAAGCTGGGTCTGTCGCTGTCCTAGGCTCGTCAGCATGAGCATGGATCACGTCAGCGTCGACTGGGACCGCGCCCGCGACACGAACCGGGCGAACTGGGACGACCGGGTCCCCATCCACGAGGGCGCCTACGCCGTCGACGAACTGTCCGACCCGGCGCACCGCTCCGACGTCGTGCGCGACGACCTGCCGGTGTTGACACCGTGGCTGCCGAACGGCACGCTCGCCGGCCTCGACGTCTGCCACCTGCAGTGCCACATCGGCACCGACACCGTGTCGCTCGCCCGAGAGGGCGCCCGACTGACCGGTGTCGACTTCTCCCCCGCGGCGCTCGCCTCCGCCGCCGGCCTCGCGACGCGGCTCGGACTCGACGTCACCTGGGTGGAGACCGACGTGCTCGACGCGCGCGCTGCGGTCACCGGCGACTTCGACGTCGTCTACACGAGCATCGGCACGATCTGCTGGCTCCCCGACCTCGACCGCTGGGCAGCGCAGGTCGCCGGCCTGCTGCGCCCGGGCGGGGTGTTCTTCATGCGCGACGGCCACCCCGCGCTCTACGCCCTCGACGAGACCGCCGACGAACTCGTCACCCGGTACCGGTACTTCCCGGACGGCACCGCGCAGCAGTGGGACGACGCCGGAACCTACGCGGGCGACGGCACCGTGGCGAACACCCGCACGTTCGAGTGGCCGCACCCGCTGTCCGAGATCGTGAACGCCCTGCTCGACGCCGGACTCCGACTCCGCCGCCTGGACGAGGGGCGCACCCTGCCCTGGCGCTTCAGTCCTCGCATGGAGGACACCGGTGACGGCTCGTGGGCGTGGCCCGACGCCGACCGCGACCGGGTCCCCCTGACGTACACGGTCGTCGCCACCCGCGACTGACGACGGGCGTCCTGCCGTCCGTTCGGCGCACAGCTGTACGTTCGTTCATGGACAGGTCGTTCCACCCCGGAGCATTATGCAAGGGCATTGCACAATGCCCTTGCGGAATGTGACCGCCTGGGCTCCACCCGCCGGACGACGCCGTCCGGCCGAGGACAGGAGAACCGTGTGAACCAGAACACCCGAGTACGGATCGGCCTCGTGGCCACCGTCGCCGCAGTGATCGCCGGGGGATCACTCGCCGCAGCACCGGCCATCGCCGCGACACCGTCGTGCGCGACCGCGTGGACCGCCGGCACCGCGTACTCCGGCGGTGCCACCGTCAGCGAGAACGGATCGAACTACACCGCGAACTGGTGGACGCAGGGCGACGACCCGGCGACGCACTCCGGGGCGACGGGCAGCGGCCAGCCGTGGACGTCGACCGGTGCCTGCTCCGGCACGGGCGGCGGCACCACTCCTCCCGGTGGGGGGACGACGACCCCCGGGACGGGCGGGAGCGGCGGCACGGCCAGCGGACTGGTGTTCAGCCCGTACAAGGACATCACCGTGAACCTCGACTGGAACACGAACGTCATGAACACCGCGGTCACCGGCACCCGCATCCCGGTGGTCGGGGCGAGCAACAGCCTGGTGTCCACCCGCGAGCCCGGCCTCAAGGCCATCACCCTCGCCTTCGCGACCGGCACGTGCGGCAGCGAGAACTGGGGCGGCGTCGCGGCGGATGCCTTCGCGAACGCCAACATCCCGAAGCTCGATGCCGCCGGGGTGAACTACATCGTCAGCACCGGTGGAGCCGCCGGTTCGTTCAAGTGCTCGGGCGCCGCACTGCAGAGCTTCATCGCCCGGTACGCGACCCCGCACATGATCGGCGTGGACTTCGACATCGAGAGCGGCCAGTCCGCCGCGGACGTGCAGAACCTGGTCAGCGCCGCAGCCCTCGCCCAGGCGAAGTACCCGGGCATGCGCTTCTCGTTCACGCTCGCGACCCTGGCCGCCAGCGACGGCTCGTACGGCGGGCTGAACGGCACCGGCGACGCCACCGTGAAGGCGATCAAGGCGTCGACCCTGACGAACTACACGATCAACCTGATGACGATGGACTTCGGTCGCGCGACCGCCGCGAACTGCGTGCTCTCCGGCTCCACCTGCCAGATGGGCAAGTCCTCGATCCAGGCCGTCATGAACCTGCAGCACACGTACGGCATCGCGTCGTCGAAGATCGAGGTCACCCCGATGATCGGCGTCAACGACACCACCGACGAGGTCTTCACCCTCGCCGACGTCGACACCCTGTCCGCCTACGCGAAGGCGAACGGCCTCGCCGGGATCCACTACTGGTCGCTCGACCGGGACACGCCCTGCGCCTCGACCACGGCGTCGTCCACCTGCAGTTCCGTCCCGGGCGCACCGGCACTCGCCTGGACGGATCGCTTCCTCGCCGACCTGAAGTAGTCGTCACCACACCGAACACGGGAGGCCCGGTGCCAGCTGGCACCGGGCCTCCCGTCCGTCTCGTGGTCACGTGACGGGCGTCAGGTCGCTTCCGCGTCGAAGGGTGGCGCTTCTCCCGCGGCCAGCGGCACGACGGGAGCCGTCGCGCGCACCCTGGACGCAGTCACCTGCGCAGTCTGGACCGCGGCGGCGCTGCTGGCGCTGCCGGAGTCGAGGAGTGCATCGCGGATGATCCGGCGGGGGTCGTACTGCCGCGGGTCGAGCTTCTGCCACTCGATGTCATCGAACTCGGGGCCCATCTCGTCGCGCATCCGCTCCTTCGCGGTGTCGGCGAACCGGCGGACGGCCTTCACGAACTCGGCCAACTTCTGGGCGTACATCGGCAGACGCTGCGGCCCGAGCAAGAGCACGGCAATGATCCCGATGATCAGGATCTTGTCGAGCGGGATGTTCACGTGAGCGAGCCTAACCCGTACGGCTCCGATGCACCCCTAGAGTTGTCAACCGAACGGAGTGTGCGTGTCAGAGAAAGAGTCGAACTGGAAGTTCGCCGAGGACATCGTCTCGGAGTCCGAGGTGATCGCCCGCGCTCGTGAGCACTCCCTGGAACTCGGTGTCGAGGCGATCTCGCCCGCGATCGGCGCGCAGATCGGCGTGATCGCCGCAGCCTCCCGAGCCACGAGCATCATCGAGATCGGGACGGGCCTGGGAGTCTCCGGGCTGTACCTGCTCGGCGGCGCGCCGGACGCGACCCTGACCACGATCGACGTCGAGGTCGACCACCAGCAGTTCGCCCGCGACGCCTACATCAGCGCCGGCACCGCCCCCGCTCGGATCCGGCTCATCCCGGGCCGCGCGAACCAGGTGCTCCCCCGGATGAACGAAGCGTCGTACGACGTCGTCCTGGTGGACGCCGACCCTGAGCACGTCATCGAGTACGTCGAGCACGGGCTGCGGCTCGCGCGCCTCGGCGGCACCGTCCTGGTGCCGCACGCCCTGTGGCGCGGACGTGTCGCCGACCCGGTCAAGCGCGACCGGGCGACGACCGACTTCCGGCTGCTGCTGACCGAGGTGTCGACGTCGGGTGCGGTGCGCAGTGCGCTCTCGCCGGCCGGCGACGGGCTGCTGCAGCTGACGAAGGTCACCGCGTAGCGGCGTCCCCTGTCGGTCACTCGAGGTGCCGCAGGTACCGCTCCGGGGACTCGAGGAACGACCGCTGGTTGCGCACCAGGTCGAGGTCCTCCCACACGGTTCGTCGGGACCCCCACTCGCCGACCTCGTGGATCGTCGCGCCGGGGAACGCCGCCAGGACCGGTGAGTGCGTCGAGAGCACGACCTGCCCGACCCCGCTGTCGACGATCGACCGCAGGAGCGCGATGAGCGTCAGACACCCGGAGAAGGACAGCGCCGACTCGGGTTCGTCGAGGATCCAGAGCCCCGGCCACTGCGCGCGGTCGATCACGAAGTCGAGGAACGACTCACCGTGGCTGCGCTCGTGGAACACCGGCTCGGGGCGGGAGCGGTTGGGGTGGTCCTCGAGGTAGGTGAAGAAGCCGTGCATGGTCTCGGCGCGCAGGAAGAACCCACCGCGGGGCGCACCGAAGTCGCGGCGGAGGACGATGTGCTCCCACAGCGACGACTCGGACGGACGCGTCGAGTGGTTCGCCAGGGTGGAGCCACCCTCGGGTGACATGCCGAACCGGAGCGCGATCGCCTCGATCAGGGTGGACTTGCCGACACCGTTGTCGCCGACGAACACCGTCACCGGGTCGAGGTCCAGTCCCTCGTCGAGCAGCTGCCGCACCGGGGGCAGCGTCGCAGGCCACACGTCGCGTGGCATCGGGTCAGGGTCGCGGTACTCCTCGACGCGGCGGATCGGCATGTGGGTCCTCGGCACGAGCCCATCCTGCCGGACCCGACCGACAGCGCGACGGGCGCCTACGCCGACGGCGCGGCTCCCCGGACACAGACGACGGGCCCGGCGCGTACACGCTCCGGGCCCGACGTTCTGGTGCTTTCGACTACTAGGCCGAGACGACCTCAGCGAGTGCGTCATGGAGTTCCTTGGCCTCGGCATCGTTGACCGAGACGACCAGGCGGCCTCCTCCTTCGAGCGGAACCCGCACGATGATGAGTCGACCCTCCTTAACAGCCTCCATCGGCCCGTCACCGGTCCTCGGCTTCATGGCTGCCATCAGATGTCCCCTTTCGTGCAGTACATGCCCGCTCATTATCTCGTATTGATGGGGCAACTGCGAAACCGCCCAGGTTGGGGGTGTCGGATCGGCGGTTCTTCGCGGGTTCCGTTCGTAACCTTGGCGGATGCCGAACATCCGCTCCATGCGCCGTCAGTCCCCCAGCGGACGATCCGAGCGGACCGGTCGGTCCGACGACGCGGTACCCGCCGGCCTGCGGATCGGCGCGGCGTTCACCTGGCGCATCCTCGTCGTGGGCGCGGGTCTCGCCGTCCTGGTGGCGCTGGTCGTGCTGCTGCAGGACATCGTGGTGCCGTTCCTCATCGCGCTGCTGGTGTGCGCACTGCTCATGCCGATGTCGTCGTTCCTGCAGCGGCACCGGTGGCCGAAGTGGACGGCGGTGCTGTCGAGCCTGGTGGCCCTGGTCCTGGCGCTCGGCGGGCTGGCGCTGCTCGTCACCGAGCAGGTGCGGTCCGACCTGCCGTCGCTCGAACGCCGACTCCACCACAGCGTGCAGTCCCTGCGGACCCTGCTCGACAGCGAGCCGTTCGGGATCACGGCGAAGGACGTCGACTCGTGGGTGTCGAACGGCTTCGACTACCTGCAGGCGCACGCCGCGACGATCCTGTCGGGCTTCCAGGCCGCCGGCACCGGCGCCGTGCACGTGCTCGAGGGCCTGTTCATCATCGTGTTCACGACGCTGTTCGTGCTCATCGACGGCCCGCGCATCTGGGGGTGGGTCGTCCGGCTCTTCCCGCGCCGGGCACGTGCTCGCATCGACGTCGCCGGGCACGCCGGCTGGAAGACCCTGACGAGCTTCATCCGCGTCCAGCTGGTCGTCGCCGTCACCGATGCACTCGGTGTGACCATCGGCGCGCTCGCCCTGCAGATCCCGCTGGCGATCCCGATCGGCGTCATCGTGTTCTTCGGCGCCTTCGTCCCCGTCGTCGGGGCGATCGTCGCCGGTGCGGTCGCGGTGCTCATCGCCCTGGTCTTCAACGGCTGGGTGCCGGCGCTCGTGATGCTCGGCATCGTGGTGGTCGTGCAGCAGCTCGAGAGCCACGTCCTGCACCCGTTCCTGACCGGCACGGCCGTCAAGGTCCACCCGCTCGGGGTCGTCCTCGGGGTGACCGCGGGCACGACGATCGCGGGTGTCGTCGGCGCGTTCTTCGCGGTGCCGTTCATCGCCACCGTCAACGCGATGGTCGTGGCGGCGGCGAACTGGCGGCCGGGTGACCCGGAGCCGATGTCAGCGACGGTGCCGAAGCGCGAGCGGAGCGGTCCCGCGGCACGGCTCCTGGCCCGCGCGCAGGCGCGTGAGCGCCGAGCCGATCACGGCGGGGTCCAGTCGTAGCCGTCGATCCACCAGCAGTAGTACAGCCAGACCCACTGCAGCCCGACGAACGCCACCACGACGGCCACCCGGTAGACGCGGGACCGCGGCAGCGCCACGATGCCGAGCAGCGGCGCGATCGGCACCAGGATCCGCCAGGTGCTCGACTGCGGGAAGAACACGGCGAGCAGGTACACGACGTAGGCGATGCCCCAGAGCCGCAGCTCGATCCCGATCCGTCGTGCCGCGGGCATGCAGACGAACGCCGCGAAGCCGACGACCACGACGGCCAGCAGGATCCCGCCGGCCGGCTGGTGGAACCACCACCCGAAGCCCTGGATCCACGGCGCGAACGGCACGAGCTCCTGCCACCCGACGTAGGACGACCGCCAGGCGAGCTCGGTGTCGGTGTAGGCCTTGGGCACCCCGGTGACGGCCCAGGCGATCGCCGGCCACGCCAGGCCGACCAGTCCGGACACGACCGCGACCACGGCGGGCGGCACGAGCCGGCGCAGGGTGAGCGGCTCCGACGACCGCACCCACGCGGGCCGGATCGCCCACGCGCCGACGAACAGCACGACGAGCAGCGCGAACGCGAGCCCGGTCGGCCGGGTCATGCCGAGCAGCAGCACGACGGGCAGCATCGTCCACCACCGCCGGTCGACCATGAGCAGCAGCGCGACCAGCAGCAGGAACAGGCCCATCGACTCGGCGTACGCCACCTGGAACATCGCCGACACGGGCGCGACGCAGAACAGCACCGTGGCGAAGGTCGCCCGCGCGGGGTCGAGGAAGCGCCCCATCAGGCGCCGGAACACGAGCGCAGCGCCGAGCCCGGCGAGCAGCGAGACCGTCACCGCGACGAGCTCGAACGACGCGCCGGTGAGCAGCATGAGACCGCGCACCAGGAACGGGTACGCGGGCATGAAGGCCCACGCGTTCTCGGTCACGTGCCCTGCGGCGTCGACGGGCAGGGTCGACGGGTAGCCACCGGTTGCGATCACGCGGTACCACGCGCCGTCCCAGATGGACGCGAACGACAGGTACGCCGGGTGCTGGACGGTGAACGAGTTCGCCGCCTGCACGCTCGCGAAGGCCTGCATCATCAGTCCGGTGACGAACCGGGCGAGCACGTAGACGACCGTGATGCGGACCCACCACGGCACCACCCGGTATCGGGCGCGCCAGCGGGTGCGTGCAGGGGTCGGCCGGGTGGCCCCGGCCGTCGTCAGGCCGTCAGCCACCGACGGAGGCCGGCCTCGACCGCGGTGATCTGCGCGACCGGGACCTGCTCGTCGTCGTGGTGGGCGAAGACGGGTTCACCCGGGCCGTAGTTGACCGCCGGCACACCGAGCGCCGAGAAGCGCGCAACGTCGGTCCAGCCGTACTTGGGGCGGGGCTCCGGGCCACCGACCGCCGACACGAAGTCCTGCGCGAGTGGGGCGTCGAGGCCGGGGCGGGCACCGGCGGCGAGGTCGACGATGGTCACGTCGTAGCCGTCGAAGAGCTCGCGGATGTGCGCCACGGCCTCGTCGGCCGAACGCGACGGCGCGAAGCGGTAGTTCACGTGCACCATCGCCTCGTCCGGGATGATGTTGCCCGCGATGCCGCCGCTGATCCCGACGGCGTTGAGGCCCTCGCGGTACTCGAGCCCGTCGACCGTGACGGTGCGGGGCTCGTAGGCGGCCAGCGTGGCGAGGATCGGTGCCGTCTTGTGGATCGCGTTGTCGCCGATCCAGCTGCGGGCGCTGTGCGAGCGCTTGCCGAACGTGCGGATCTCGGCGCGGAGGTTGCCGTTGCAGCCACCCTCGATCTGCGCGCCGGACGGTTCCCCCAGGATGGCGAAGTCGGCAGCCAGCAGTTCCGGCCGGGTCCGGGCGAGACGGCCGAGGCCGTTCAGCAGGTCGCTGACCTCTTCGTGGTCGTACCAGACCCACGTGACGTCGACCGAGGGTTCGACCAGGTCGTACGCGAGCTTGAGCTGCACTGCACAGCCCGCCTTCATGTCGACGGTGCCGCGACCCCACAGGATCTCGGTGCCGTCCTCAGCCGTGCGGAACTCGGTCGGCAGGTTGTCGTTGAGCGGCACGGTGTCGATGTGCCCGGCGATCACGACACGGCGGTCGCGGCCGAGGTTCGTGCGGGCGACGATCGCGTCGCCGTCGCGGATCACCTCGAGGTGCGGCAGCGGTGCGAGCACCGCCTCGATCGCGTCGGCGAGGGCCTGCTCGTTCCCCGACACCGATTCGATGTCGCAGATGGCACGGGTGATGTCGATGGACGAGGCGGTGAGGTCGAGCTGCTCCGGCATGCGGTCACCTTATCTGCCGTCACCCCCGTCGCGCTGGCCCACGGCACGGCGGCCGGGAGGCACGGTGCGGTTCCGCAGCGTCCGTCCGGTCGGTCCGGTGCTCCCGTCCAGTGCGTCGGTACCCTGGTGCGGTGACCGACACGACCGCTGCCACCGACCCGACCGCCACCGCCGATCGCCCGACGCACGCCTGGGGCCACGGCCTCGCGACGATCGCCGCCGACGGCACGACGCTCGACACCTGGTACCCGGAGACCCACCTCGGCCCGCTGCCCACCGACGCGGTGTTCCCTGCAGAACTGCAGGCGCACGTCGGCAACGACCCCCGCCGCGAGGTCCGGATCGAGGCCGTCACCACCGAGGTCACCATCGACGCCGCCCCGACCAGCACCGAGGACGCGTACCTGCGCCTGCACCTGCTGAGCCACCTGCACGTGCGTCCGAACACCATCAACCTCGACGGTGTCTTCGGGTACCTGCCGATCGTCGCGTGGACGAACGCGGGGCCGGTCCACCCGGAGTCCCTGACCCGCCTGCGCCCGTCGCTGCAGCGCGCGGGCATCGCCGTGCACGCGATCGACAAGTTCCCGCGCCTGGTCGACTACGTCGTGCCGGACCGCGTCCGCATCGGTGACGCCAACCGCGTCCGTCTCGGTGCGCACCTGGCGCCGGGCACGACCGTCATGCACGAGGGCTTCGTGAACTTCAACGCCGGCACCCTCGGCGACGCCATGATCGAGGGCCGCGTCTCGCAGGGCGTCGTCGTCGGCAACGGCACCGACATCGGCGGCGGCGCGTCCATCATGGGCACGCTCTCCGGCGGCGGCACGCACCGGGTCTCCCTGGGCGAGCGCGCGCTGCTCGGGGCGAACGCGGGCCTCGGCATCTCCCTCGGCGACGACTCCGTCATCGAGGCCGGCCTGTACGTCACGGCCGGCACGAAGGTCGTCCTGGTCGGCGCCGCACCGAACCCGGACGGCACGCCGAAGACCGTCAAGGCCGCCGAGCTGTCCGGCACCCCGAACGTCCTGTTCCGGCGCAACAGCCTGTCCGGCGCGGTCGAGGCCCTGCAACGCGAGGGCGAGGGCATCCAGCTCAACACCGCGCTCCACGCGTAGGCCGGACACCCCCGGGGGCGTGCGTCAGCGCTTGCGTCAGCGCTTCCGTCAGCGCGCGGGGAGGTCCCGCTTCGGCGCACCCACGTAGAGCTGCTGCGGGCGACCGATCTTGTTGAGCGGGTCGTTGTTCAGCTCGCGCCACTGCGCGATCCAGCCGGGCAGACGGCCGATCGCGAACAGCACTGTGAACATGCGCGGCGGGAAGCCCATCGCCTTGTAGATGATGCCGGTGTAGAAGTCGACGTTCGGGTACAGCTTGCGGTCGATGAAGTACTGGTCGCTCAACGCGATCTGCTCGAGCTCCTTCGCGATGTCGAGCAGGTCGTCCTGCACGCCGAGGGACTCGAGGACCTCGTCCGCCGACTCCTTGACGAGCTTCGCGCGGGGGTCGTAGTTCTTGTAGACGCGGTGTCCGAAGCCCATGAGCTTCACGCCGCGCTCCTTGTTCTTCACCCGCTCGACGAAGCGCTGCACGGGCTCGCCGGAGTCCTTGATCTGCTGCAGCATCTCGAGCACGGCCTCGTTCGCGCCGCCGTGCAGCGGCCCGTACAGGGCGTTGATGCCGGCCGAGATCGAGGCGAACATGTTCGCCTTCGTCGAGCCGACCAGGCGGACCGTCGCGGTGGAGGCGTTCTGCTCGTGGTCCTCGTGCAGGATGAGGAGCCGGTCGAGGGCCTTCGACAGCACCGGGTTCGGCTGGTACGTCTCGGCCATGGTGCCGAAGTTCAGGCGCAGGAAGTTGTCGACGAACGACAGCCCGTTGTCCGGGTACAGGAACGCCTGCCCGATGGACTTCTTGTGCGCGTACGCGGCGATGACCGGGAGCTTGGCGAGCAGCCGCACGGTCTGCAGCTCGACCTTCTCCGGGTCGTCGACGTCCATGTCGTCCTCGTAGTACGTGGACAGGGCGCTGACGGCACTGGACAGCACGGACATCGGGTGCGCGGAGTGCGGCAGCGCGTCGAACAGGCGCCGGAGGTCCTCGTGCAGCAGGGTGTGCCGACGGATGCGGGCGTCGAAGTCGGCGAGTTCGGACTCGTCGGGCAGCTCGCCGTAGATCAGGAGCCACGCGACCTCGAGGAAGGTGCAGTTCGACGCGACCTGGTCGATCGGGTACCCGCGGTAGCGCAGGATGCCCTCGTCGCCGTCGATGTAGGTGATCGCGCTCTTGGTCGACCCGGTGTTCACGAACCCGTAGTCGAGCGTGTTCATCCCGGTCTGCTTCTTGAACGTCGAGATGTCCATGGTCGACGCGCCGTCGACGCTCGGCAGGATCGGGAACTCCGCGCTGCCGCCCGGGTACGTCAGCGTCGCGGTCTCGCCCGTCTGTTCGGCGGCGGGACTCACGGGCACGGGCGTCGTGGGCGGTGTGGCCGTCTTCTGAGCGTCGTTGGCAGTGTCAGTCACGATGACAGCCTAATCGCGGCGTCTGTCGCTCGTGCACACCTCGGAGGTCACGACTTGGTGGGAACCCCCGATTGCGCTGCGGGCTACGCGGTGCCGAGCCGACGGCTGCTGGCCAGCCGCTGGGCCGCCGCGGCGATGCGCTCGTCGGTCGCGGTGAGGGCCACCCGGACGTGCTCCCCGCCCGCCGTGCCGTAGAACGTGCCCGGTGCGACGAGGATCCCGCGGTCGGCCAACCACGACACCGTGTCGAGCGCCGGCTCACCACGGGTCGCCCAGAGGTACAGGCCGGCCTCGCTGTGATCGACGCGGAAGCCGGCGTCCTCGAGTGCCCGTCGGAGCATGTTCCGGCGTGCCCGGTAACGGGCCTTCTGCTGCTGCACGTGGGTCTGGTCCGCCAGCGCGACGATCATCGCCTCCTGCACCGGCAGCGGCGGCATGAGCCCCGCGTGCTTCCGCACCGCGAGCACGTCGGCGAGGACCCGGGCGTCACCGGCGACGAACGCCGCGCGGTACCCGGCCAGGTTCGACTGCTTCGACAGCGAGTACACGCTGAGCACACCGTCGACCGAGTCGCCGACGACGCGGGGGTCGAGGATCGTGGGGGTGGGCGTGGTGGCGTACTCGGGGTCCCAGCCGAGCTCGGCGTAGCACTCGTCACCGACGATGACGGCGCCGAGTTCTCGGGCACGGGCGACCGCGACGCGCAGGTCGTCGATCGAGAGCACGCGGCCGTCGGGGTTGCCGGGCGAGTTCAGCCACACCAGCTTCGTCGTCGTCGGCCACGCCGCTGGGTCGTCCGAGGCGAGGGCGTCCGCGCCGACCAGGGCCGCGCCGAGCTCGTAGGTGGGGTACGCAGCGGCCGGGAACACCACGGTGTCGCCGGCGCCGATGCCGAGCCAGAGCGCCAGGCCGGCGATGAACTCCTTCGACCCGATCGTCGGCAGGGTGTGCGCCTCGGTCAGCTGCACCCCGTGCCGTCGGCCGTACCAGTCGGCGATGGCCTGCCGCAGGGCCGGGGTGCCGGCGACCTGCGGGTAGGCGTGCGCGTCGGTGGCGTCGGCGAGGGCGCGTCGGACGACCTCGGGGGTGGGGTCGACGGGCGAACCGACGCTCAGGTCGACGATGCCGCCTTCGTACCCGGCCGCGCGCTGCTTGAACGGGACGAGCTGGTCCCAGGGGAAGTCGGGCAGGTCGAGCGCCACGTGCGTGTCCGGCTCAGCCGCGGGGCGGTTCGGCCATGACGACCGGGTGGTCCTTGTGGATCACACCGACCTTCGCGGCACCACCGGGCGAGCCGACTTCCTGGAAGAACTCGACGTTGGCCTTGTAGTAGTCGGCCCACTCGTCGGGCAGGTCGTCCTCGTAGTAGATGGCCTCGACCGGGCAGACCGGCTCGCACGCACCACAGTCGACGCACTCGTCGGGGTGGATGTACAGCGACCGGTCGCCCTCGTAGATGCAGTCGACGGGGCACTCGTCGATGCAGGCGCGGTCCTTGACGTCGACACAGGGCTGGGCGATCACGTAGGTCACGGTTCGGGTGCTCCCTTCGACGAGCGGGTTCGAGTCTACTCGCGGCCCGGGGCCGTCCGGGACCGCAGCCCCGACAGGTCCGGCCACGCGAGCACCAGGGCGGCGATGACGGCGGGTGCGAACGTCCAGACGTACCCGGCGGCGTTCGCCAGCACGAGCGGCGAGCCCTGCCCACCGACCGACACGAGCACCTGCGTGGCGACGAGGATGCCGATGCCGATCGCGGCGACCATGGCCCGCGACCGGTACAGCAGCCGGATGCCCACCGTGAGCCCGACCACGAGCAGCGTGGTGATCACCATGCCGATCGGGAACGCGGCGGCGCCGACGGTCTGCTGGTGCGTCACGGTGCCGAGACCGCCGGTGACGAGCCCGAGCACGAGCGCGACGGCGACCGCGGCGACCTTGCCCTGGCCGGACATCTCGGCGTAGGTCTGCGGCGCCGGGGGCTGCGGGTCGGCATCGTGCCGGAAGGCCTCGACCGCGGGGGCGTGCTCGCGGACGCCGTGCGGCATCACCCACGACAGCGCGGTCGGGGCGGCGGGGTCGACCGGGTCGACGGTGACCTGCGAGCGGTACTGCTCGACCGCGGCACGCACCTTCGCCCGCACCGGCAGGACGTCGACGGTGACGTCGGCGTCCCCGGTGTCCGGGGCGACGATCATCGAGAACGCCACCTCCTCCGCCCGGGCCGCGTACCGAGCGGCGTGGTGCACGCGCACGTGGTCGGGGTGGCCGTACCCGCCGTCGTCGGCGTAGCTCACGACCGCGTCCGCACCGGTGGAACGGATCGCGGCACGGACGTCGTCGACGACCTCCGCCAGGTCGGCGGCGGTCAGCGAGTCGACGGGGGCGTCGTCGGCGGCGGTCGCCCGGCCGTCGGGCCCCCACTGCATGCCGGAGTCGACGTACCGGCGTTCCGGCAGGTCGGCGGGCCGCGCACCGCGCCCGCCGAGCCACAGGTGCGCCGGGCCGCCGAGGGCCGCGAGCGCCGCGTCGATCTCGGTCTCGCGGTGCGCGGCGACCCGCTGCGCATCGCCGGCCAGGGGGGCGAGCCGCTCGGTGAGCATCTCGCCACGCTCACCGCGGGTCGCCGTCAGCACGGTGACCTCGGCGCCGAGCTCGAGCAGGGTCGCGATCGTCCCACCGGACGACAGGGTCTCGTCGTCGGGGTGGGCGTGCACGAACAGGACGCGCTCGGGGCGCGTGACGGAGGCCTTCGACATCGCCCCCAAGGGTACGGGACTAGCGGGCCGTGACGATGTAGGTCGCGGTGACGCCGTCGTCGCCGTCCGAGAAGGTGAGCACGACGCGGTACCCGTCGCTGCGGAACATCCCGAACGCACTCGACGAGTCGGCGCGCTTCGCCGACTCGGTGTAGCCGGCGTCGGCGAGCTGCTGCGCCGCGGATGCGAAGTCGTCGACCGACCCGGCACGCACCTGCACGACCCACCCGGAGCCGTTCGGTCCCGCTCCCCCGCCGAGCACCGTGCCGTCCACCAGCGGCACGTCGGACGACGGGAATCCGTCGGGCACCTTGCCGTCGGAGGTCACGTTCGCGCCCTTGAGCGCCGTGTCGAGGGCACCGTCGATGCCGCCCGCGACCGAGGACATGCCGTCCTGGATCGCCTTGCCGTCGATGCCCGCGACGCCGTCCGCGACCGTCGAGGCCACCGAGGACCCGAGGTCCGTCGCCTGCTTCACGGAGTCGGACGAGCAGCCGGTGAGTCCGGCCAGGGCGATGCCGGCGGCGACGGCGGCGATCAGCGGGGTACGGAGGGAACGCATGCGCCGACGGTAACGGGTGAGCCGGGAGGCACGACGCGAGTTGGCTGTGAACGTCCTGTCCCCGGGACGGTCACCCGCGCGGCGGGGCCGCCCCGTGCCTCCCGTCCGCCCGTCAGGCGACGTAGGCGCGCGTCGCGGCCACCAGGGCGTCGACGCCCACCGGGATCGCGGTCTCGGCCTGCGGCGCGTAGAACGGCGAGTGGTTGCTCGGGATGTCCTCGCCACGGCGGAACAGCTCCGGGTCGGTGATCCCCGTGAACCAGTAGACGAGCGGGACGCCCGCCGCCGTCGCGAGCTGCCCGACGTCCTCCGACGCCATCGCCAGCCCGATCTCCAGCTCGCGCGCACCCGGCACGGCGGCGCTGACGGCCGCGAGCACCCGGGCTGCGGACTCCGCGTCGTTCACGGTCACCTCGGCACCGGGCGACCGCACGATCGTCGGCTCGGGCAGGCCACCGGCGTCGCTCTCGGCACGGACGATCCGCTCGATCGACGCGATGATCCGCGCACGGGTCTCCTCGTTGCGGGCACGCGTCGAGATCTCGATGACGGCCTGGTCGGGGATGATGTTGGCGCGGGTGCCGGCGTGGAAGCTGCCGACGGTGACGACACCGGCGTCGCTCGGCGAGACCTCGCGCGAGACGACGGTCTGCAGCCGGACGACGGCGGACGCCGCGGTGACGACCGGGTCGAGGGATGCCTGCGGCGCGGAGCCGTGCGCACCGCGACCGTTGAAGGTCACCGTGAGCCGGTCGCTCGAGGCCATCACCGGGCCGGAGCCGATCGCGACGATGCCGACCGGGGCCGGAGCGGAGTGCTGCCCGAGCACGACGTCGGGCTTCGGGAACCGGTCGACCAGGCCGTCCTCGACCATGGCGCGGGCGCCGGAGATGACCTCCTCCGCCGGCTGGAAGACGCCGACCACCGTGCCGCTCCACTGGTCCCTGGTGGCGACGAGGCGCTCGAGCGTGCCGAGCAGCCAGGTGACGTGGATGTCGTGGCCGCAGGCGTGCATCGTCGGGACGTCGTTGCCGTCCTCGTCGGTGCCGCGGTGCTGGCTGGCGTAGGGCAGACCCGTGCGCTCCTGGACCGGCAGGCCGTCCATGTCGGCGCGGAGCCACACGACCGGGCCCTCGCCGTTCGCCAGCACGCCGACGACCCCGGTGCCGCCGACGCCGGTGGTCACCTCGATGCCACCGATCTCGGCGAGCCGGTCGGCCACGATGCCCGCGGTGCGGTGCTCCTGGAAACCGAGCTCGGGGTGGGCGTGCAGGTCCTGGTACAGCGAGAGGAGGTCGAGGGTCACGGCATCCACCGTAACCCCCGACCTCCTCAGGTCGTGCTCTTGCTGACGCGACGCGTCGCTTCGTGCTTACGCGTCCTGACGCTTCAGGCGGGCGTACGAGCGCTGGCGGGCCTGCGCGTCGAGCTCGACCTTGCGGATGCGGACGACGGCCGGGGTGACCTCGACGCACTCGTCCTCGCGCGCGAACTCCAGGCACTCCTCGAGGGAGAGCTGGCGCGACGGCGTCATCGACTCGAAGGAGTCGGCGTTCGCCGAACGCATGTTCGTGAGCTTCTTCTCCTTCGTGATGTTGACGTCCATGTCGTCGGCGCGCGAGTTCTCGCCGATGACCATGCCCTCGTAGACCTCCTCGGTGGGGTTGACGAAGAACGTCATCCGCTCCTGCAGGTTCGTGATGGCGAACGGCGTGACGACACCCGAACGGTCGGACACGATCGAGCCGTTGATGCGGGTCTGGATCGGGCCGGCCCACTCGTCGTAGCCGTGCGAGATCGCGTTGGCGATGCCGGTACCGCGGGTCTCGGTCAGGAACGACGTGCGGAAGCCGATCAGGCCGCGCGACGGGACGATGAACTCCATGCGCACCCAGCCGGTGCCGTGGTTCGTCATGTTCTCCATGCGGCCCTTGCGAGCGGCCATGAGTTGCGTGATCGCGCCGAGGTACTCCTCCGGCGTGTCGATCGTCATGTGCTCGTACGGCTCCTGCAGCTTGCCGTTCTCGTCACGCTTCGTGACGACCTGCGGCTTGCCGACGGTGAGCTCGAAGCCCTCACGACGCATCTGCTCGACCAGGATGGCGAGCGCGAGCTCACCACGGCCCTGGACCTCCCAGGCATCGGGGCGACCGATGTCGAGGACCTTGAGCGAGACGTTGCCGATGAGCTCGCGGTCGAGGCGTTCCTTGACCATGCGGGCGGTCAGCTTGTGGCCCTTGACCTTGCCGACGAGCGGGCTGGTGTTCGTGCCGATCGTCATCGAGATCGCCGGGTCGTCGACCGTGATGGTCGGCAGCGGGCGGACGTCCTCGGGGTCGGTCAGCGTCTCACCGATGGTGATCGTGTCGAAGCCGGCGACGGCGACGATGTCACCGGGGCCCGCCGACTCGGCCGGGTAGCGCTCGAGGGCCTTGGTGATCAGGAGCTCGGTGATGCGGGCGTTCGCGACGGTGCCGTCGTGCTTGACCCACGCGACCGTCTGGCCCTTCTTCATCGTGCCGTGGAAGATGCGCAGCAGCGCGAGACGACCGAGGAACGGCGACGCGTCGAGGTTGGTGACGTGGGCCTGCAGCGGGTGCTGGTCGTCGTACTTCGGCGCGGGGACGTGCTGCAGGATCGCTTCGAACAGCGGCTCGAGGTCGTCGTTGTCGGGCAGCGAGCCGTCGGCCGGCTTGTTGCGCGACGCGGCACCGGCACGGCCCGAGGCGTAGACCACGGGGACGTCGAGGATCGCGTCGAGGTCGAGGTCGTCGACCTCGTCCGACAGGTCGGACGCCAGGCCGAGGAGCAGGTCCTGCGACTCGGAGACGACCTCGTCGATGCGGGAGTCGGGGCGGTCCGTCTTGTTGACGAGCAGGATCACCGGGAGCTTGGCGGCGAGCGCCTTGCGGAGCACGAAGCGCGTCTGGGGCAGCGGGCCCTCGGACGCGTCGACCAGCAGCACGACGCCGTCGACCATGGACAGGCCGCGCTCGACCTCTCCACCGAAGTCGGCGTGACCCGGGGTGTCGATCACGTTGATGGTGATGGGGCCGTCCGCGCCGAACTCGGTCGCGTGCTTGCCGTTGTAGAGCACCGACGTGTTCTTCGCGAGGATCGTGATGCCCTTCTCGCGCTCGAGGTCGTTCGAGTCCATCATGCGGTCTTCGCCCTCGAAGTGGGCGTCGAACGAGTTGGTCTGCGTGAGCATCGCGTCGACGAGGGTGGTCTTGCCGTGGTCGACGTGTGCCACGATGGCGACGTTGCGCAGGTCGGACCGGGTGGCGAGCGCCATACAGGACATCCTTCAATTTCTGGGAGAGTGTCGGGCCAGTGATTTGTCGGCACCGCACCCGCGGGCAGAACGCCCGACACGCCAGTCTACCGGTAGTTCGCAACCGTCAGGAGTACCAGCAGATGAGCCGTCGGCGAACGTGGGTCGAGATCACCATCGTGCTGCTGCTCTCACTGGGCGCCAGCGCGCTGTACTCGATCCTCCAGATCATCGACGACCTGTCGCAGACGACCCCGCTCGGTGAGCAGTCCACGGCGCTCAACACGTCGTCGACGACGGTGCAGTACGTCGACCTGGCCCGCCAGCTGCTCGGCATCGCGGTGGACCTGGCGCCGGTCGCGCTCGTCTGCTTCCTGCTGTGGAGCACGTCCCGCCCGCACCTGTCCCGGCTCGGCATCGACCGGTTCCGGGTGAAGCCCGACCTCGGTGGTCCGGCGCTCATCGCGCTCTGCATCGGGATCCCGGGGCTCGCCCTGTACTTCGCCGGGCGCGCCCTCGGCATCACGGTGAACGTGGACCCCGCTGCCCTGAACTCCTACTGGTGGACGGTGCCGGTCCTGCTGCTGTCCGCGATCCGCTCCGGCCTGCAGGAGGAGGTGATCGTGATCGGGTACCTCTACGCCCGGCTCGGTGACCTCGGGTGGGGTCGGTGGCAGGTGATCCTGTCGACGGCACTGCTGCGCGGGAGCTACCACCTGTACCAGGGCTTCGGCGCGTTCGTCGGCAACGCCGTGATGGGCATCGTGTTCGGCTGGATCTACACGAAGTGGGGCCGCCTGATGCCCCTGGTCATCACGCACTGCCTGCTGGACGCCGCGGTGTTCATCGGTTACCCCTGGGTCGCGAACGCCTTCCCCGGGTTGTTCTCGTAGCGTGAGCACATGAGCATCCCCGAGGTCGGCGAGTCCGCGCCGACGTTCACCCTGCCGGGCATGGTCGTCCGCGACGGGGTCCGCACCGACGACGAGTACGACCTGTCGTCGGAGATCGGCCGGACCGTGGTGCTCGCCTTCTACCCCGGCGACGCGACGGCCGTCTGCACCGCGCAGCTCTGCAGCTACCAGGCGGAACTCGACGAGTTCGACAACCTCGGCGCCGTGGTGTGGGGCGTCAGCCCGCAGGCCCTCGACTCGCACGAGACCTTCGCGCGCGGCTCCTCGCTCACGTTCCCCCTGCTGAGCGACACGGCCGGCTCGGTGATCCGCGACTACGGCGTGCGTGCGCCGGGGATCGGACTGCGTCGGTCGGTGTTCGTGATCGGTCCCGACGGGGTCGTGCGGTGGCGGCACGTCGGCCTGGTCGGTCTCCGGTTCCCGACGGCCGAGACCATCCGTGAACAGATCGAACTGCTCGTCTCGTAGCCCGATACCGCGGCTCCCGCCGTTCCCGGCGTGGGCAATTCCAGAATCCGTCGCGGTGGGGTATTGACACCCGAACTGGGGGCGACGACCATTGTCGGAACGAGAGGTCCACACAGGATCTGCCTCCCCGGGGAATCGGGTCGTCCGGAGATACGCGCTGGTGTGTCACACCCGCTCCCCGGGCGTCTCCGGGGAGGCATCTCGTAACCTCGTCCGGTGCACACCACCATCGTCGCCCCGGGTCTCCGTCGTCTCGCCGTCGTCCTCTGGGTCGTCGCGGTGGCGCTCGTCCCCCTGGCACTGCTCGGTGGCAGCACCCCGTGGCTCGTCCCCGTCCCGAGCATCTGCATCGCGTTCGTGGCATGGGCCGCGCTCTGGCGTCCGCGCATCGAGCTGACGCCCGAGCACCTGCGGATCGTGGACGTCCGCCGCACCAGCACCTACACGTGGTCGCGCGTCACCGAGGTGCGGACGAAGTACGGCATCGAGGTCGTCACGAGCGAGGGCGTCCGCCGCGTCTGGATCGCGACGCGCCCGACCGCGCGGCTCACCGCGCGGGTGCAGGGCCGACCGGGAGGCCCGGATCACCTCGACGTCGACGCTGCGGCCGCGCGGATGCTGACCTTCGTGCCCGCCTCGGCTCCGCAGGACGGCCCGCCGCCCGCGACCGTGACGGCGGCGCCGATCACCCACCGGGTGCACGGGTGGACGGTCCTGGCGTTCGTCGTCCTCGGGATCGCGGCGTCGCTCGCGGCGGCCCGGCTGTAGCGTGCCCGACGTCCACTCGCCCGCCGACGCAGAACGACACCCCCGACGTCGTGCGACGTCGAGGGTGTCGTCGTGGGTCGTGCGACCGCGGGACTACTTGGTGTAGCCCACGTCCTGCCACTTGACCGAGGACTGCTGGAACTGCGCTGGCCCGTAGTTCACGAGGTCCTTGCGCACACCCCAGGCGTACGGCTCGGCGAACAGCGGGATGGTGCCGGCGACGGCGACGATCTTCTTGTCGATCGCCTGCGCGTCCTTGATGCGGGCATCGGGGTCGAGCTCGGCGTTCGCCTTGTCCCATGCCGCGCCGAGCGAGTCGTCCGTCACACCGGTGTAGTTCTGACCGGCATCGGCGGGGTAGTAGATCGACTTGAGCGACGAGATCGGGAACGGCGTGCCCTGCCACGCGAAGTACGTGGCGTCGAAGTCACGGCCGTCGGTGGTGATGTACTTCGTGAAGAAGTCGTCGGTCGGCACGGTGTCGATGGTCACCTTGAAGCCGGCGAGCTTCGTCTGCTGCTGCACGAGCTGCGCGATGTTCGCCGAGTTCGGGTTGTCCGACGGGATCACGAAGCGGACGTCGAGTTCCTTGCCGCCCTTGGTCGCGTAGCCGTCCGACCCGATCTTCCAGCCGGCGTCCTCGAGCTTCGACTTCGCCTTGTCCGTGCTGTAGCCGTAGACGCTCGACACGTCGTCCTTGTACCCCTCCTGACCGGGCAGGTAGACGAGGTTGTTGAGCACGTCGCCCGGGCTCTTCACCGGCGACAGGATCGCCTGGGCGAGGACCTTGCGGTTGATCGCCTGGGCGAACGCCTGGCGCACGTCCTGGTCCTTGAAGACGTCCGAGGTGCCGTTCAGCGTGATCTGCCGCTGCGTGGTGCCGAGCGAGCGCTCGATCTTCGAGTCGGAGCGCGAGTTCGCCGTCTTGAGGTTGTCGGCGCTGCCGTTCAGGTTGAACGCGTCGAGCTCCTTGTTGCCGTAGGCCTGCGCGACGCCGTCGCGCGAGACCGTCTTGAAGACGATGGTGTCGAGCTTGCCCTCGTCGCCCCACCACTTCGAGTTCTTCTCGAACGTGACGACGCCGCCGTTGGCGTCGAAGGACTTCAGGATGTACGGGCCACCGGAGACGTAGGTCTTGCCGTCAGCGGCGTACGGGCCCTTGGCCCAGGCGGTGTTGAAGTGGTCGGGGGTGTCGACAGCCCAGTACGGGTAGATGGCGCCGAGGACGCTCGCCCAGTCGGCGTTGGTCTTCGAGAACGTCATGATGACGTCCCGCTCGTCCGAGCCCTGCTTGACCGAGTCGACGTCCTCCCACACGTTGGTGGCGAGGGGCGCGAACGCCTTGTTCGTGCCGTTCAGCGCTTTCCAGTTCGCGATGACGTCCTTCGCGCTGATCGGGGTGCCGTCAGACCACACGGCCTTCGGGTTGATCTTGATCTCGACGGTCTGGGGCGAGTCCTTGGTCAGCTCGACCGAGGTCGCGTAGTCCTTGTTCGCCTCCCACTCGCCGTTCTCCTTGAACTGGATGAAGCCCGGCAGGTAGGTCTGCGAGATCGTGGTGTCGTCCACCGTCCCGGAGTCCAGGTTGGCGAGCTGCCAGTTGGCCGGAGCGGAGTCGATCGGCAGGGTGATCGACCCGCCGTCCTTGACGTCCGCGCGGTCCGCGACGGTCCAGCCGGTCGACTTCAGCGACGACTCGGCGACTGCGGAGCTGCTGTTGCCCGCCTGCCCACCGCCGGAGCAGCCGGCCAGCACGACGGCCGCGGCCGCAGCGGTGGCCAGCACGGCGATGCCCTTGATCCTCTTTCGCATGGCGAGGATTCCCTTTCGTTGTGGTTCGCGCAGTTCGCGCTGGAACGCGACGACCCCCGCCGCCACGCCTGTTGGTTGAGAACCCTAGTCACATCCGAAGGCTCCACAAGGGTTGGTGTGGGGAATCGAAACATGCTCGTAACGAATGTTGCATAGCGTCACAACGCCAAGTCCCATCCCTCCGCCGCGAGCGGCTAACCTGTCGCCACCGACAACGCCGTCCGGACGGATGGCCGCACCCCACGAGGTCCCAGTACATGCTTGCCTTCATCGCAAAGCGGATCGTCAACTACATCGTCCTGACGATCGTCGCGACGACCCTCGGTTACATCCTCGCCAGCAGCACGCTGAACCCGGCTGCCCGGTTCCTGGGCCGCAACCCGGCCGTGCCGCAGGGCACGATCGACGCGTCCCTGCAGAAGCTGGGTGCCGATCCGGACACCCCGCTCATCGTCCGGACGTGGACCTGGTGGTCGAACCTCGTCACGCACGGGTCGCTCGGCATGAGCACCCGCGGCACCGAGGTCACGGCCGACATCGTCGCCCGCTCCGGCACGAGCCTGCGTTTGCTGGTCATCGGCACGCTGCTCGGCGCGATCCTCGGGGTGCTGCTCGGCGTGTGGAACGCCGTCCGCCAGTACCGCACGTCGGACCAGGTCTCGACGTACCTGTCGTTCGCCGTGCTCGCCACCCCGACGTTCGTCATCGCGGTCGTCCTGATGATCCTCGCGACCGCGATGAACCAGGGGCTCGGCACCCAGGTGATCCGGTTCACGGGTGAGTACACGCCGGGGGTGAACGGGTTCTTCCCGGTGCTGGGCGACCGGCTGATCCACCTGTTGTTACCCACGATCTCGCTGACCATCGGCGCCGTCGCCACGTACTCGCGGTACCAGCGCTCCGCGATGCTCGACGTGCTGTCGAACGACTTCATCCGCACCGCGCGGTCGAAGGGCCGGACGCGCGGATCGGCCATCATGCGCCACGGCGTCCGCGTCGCCCTCATCCCGATGTCGACGTTCTTCGCGTACTCGTTCGGGCTGATCCTGACCGGCGCGAGCATCACCGAGCTGGTCTTCAGCTGGCACGGCATGGGCGAGTACTTCGTCCAGGGCATCACCAACAACGACATCAACGCGGCCTCGGGCACGATCCTCTTCACGGCGATCCTCGTGCTCATCGCAGGAACCCTCGCGGACCTGCTCTACGCCGCGCTCGACCCGCGAGTGAGGGTGTGACCCGTGTCTGTTCTCGACCCCACGACCACGACCACCGCCGGTGACCCCGGTGACGGCAACGCCGGCACGCCGGCGCACGTCATCGAGGTCAAGGGCGGCCGGACGCCGCTCTGGCGCAAGGTGTTCGGCACCTGGCGTGCCCGCATCGGTGGCGGCGCCCTGCTGCTCATCCTGCTGTGGGCCTTCGTCGGCCCGCACCTGTACCACTGGAACGCCGTCGACTCCGACGGCCTGGCGTTCGGCATGCCGCCGAGCGCCGCGCACTGGTTCGGTACGAACGACATCGGCCAGGACATCTACGCGCAGACGCTCGTCGGCCTGCAGAAGTCGCTGCTCATCGGCCTCATCGCCGGTCCGGCCGCGACGCTGATCGCCGGCATCGTCGGTGCGATCGCCGGCTACTTCGGCGGCACCGTGGACCGCGTGCTCGTGTGGGTCATCGACCTGCTGCTCGTGATCCCCTCGTTCTACGCGCTCGTGCTCCTCAGCCCGGTGTTCAAGAACCTGACCTGGGTGGCGCTCATCGTCGGCCTCGCGGTATTCAGCTGGATGGTGATGGCGCGCGTCATCCGCGGCCAGACGATGTCCCTGCGCGAACGCGACTACGTCAAGGCCGCCCGCTTCATGGGTGTCCCGGCGTTCACGATCATCCGACGGCACATCCTGCCGAACGTGGCGTCCCTGCTCATCATCGACGCGACGCTCGGCGTCGGGGCCGCGATCCTGGCGGAGAGCTCGCTGAGCTTCTTCGGCTTCGGCATCCAGATCCCCGACGTCTCGCTCGGCACCCTGCTCGCCGCCGGCAGCCAGTCCGCCGTCACCCGCCCGTGGCTGTTCGTCCTGCCCGCCGCGACCCTCGTCGCGACCGTGCTCTCGACCAGCCTGCTCGGCGACGCCCTGCGCGACGCCATCGACCCCACCTCCGGAGCCAACCGTGACTGAGCCGCTGCTGACCGTGTCCGACCTGTCGGTCACGTTCAACCCGAAGACCAAGCCCGTCTACGCCGTCCGCGGGGTCGACTACACGGTGGCCCCCGGCGAGTTCCTCGGGATCGTCGGCGAGTCCGGCTCCGGCAAGTCGGTGTCCTCGATGGCCGTGATGGGTCTGCTCCCGTCGTCCGCCCACGTCGAGGGCAGCATCCGCTTCGACGGCCAGGAACTGCTCGGCAAGAACGACCGCGAGATGTCCCGCCTGCGCGGCGGCGACATCGCCATGGTGTTCCAGGACCCGCTGTCCGCCCTGACGCCCGTGTACACGATCGGCCAGCAGATCATCGAGGGGCTGCGACTGCACGACCGCTCCCTCACCCAGCACGCCGCCCGCACCCGCGCCGAGGAGCTGCTGCGCGTCGTCGGCATCCCGAACCCCGCTCGGCGCCTCGACGCGTTCCCGCACGAGTTCTCGGGCGGCATGCGGCAGCGCGCGATGATCGCCATCGCCATCGCGAACGACCCGAAGCTGATCATCGCCGACGAGCCGACCACCGCGCTCGACGTCACGATCCAGGCGCAGATCCTCGACGTGCTGCAGACGGCGAAGGACATGACCGGCGCCGCCGTGGTCCTCATCACGCACGACCTCGGTGTCGTGGCCGGCAACGCGGACCGCGTCGCCGTGATGTACGCGGGCCGCATCGTCGAGACGGCACCGGTCGAGCCGCTCTTCCGCGAGCCCGTCATGCCGTACACGATCGGGCTCCTCCGCTCGATGCCGAACATGACCGCGGCCCGCACCGAACGGCTCGTCCCGCTCGAGGGCCGCCCGCCCCTGCTCACGCAGAAGCCGACCGGCTGCCCGTTCGCCGACCGCTGCCCCGCCGTGATCGACGCTTGCCGCGACGGCGAACCGGCGCTCATCGCCCCGACCATCACGCAGGCCGGTGCCGGCGCCATCACGAACGCCGGCGGTGACACGGTCGCCGACATCGCCACGGGCGCCGCGGTCTCCGCACCCGCCGTGCTCGTCGACCACACCGCCGCGTGCATCCGTCGCGACGAGATCGCCGCCGGCACCCTCGAACGGTCGGAGATCTTCCCCCGGCCCGACGACGTCCCCGAGGCGACGATCGACCACGGCGACGACGTCGTCCTCGAGCTCACCGACGTCGTCAAGACGTTCCCGCTCACCAAGGGCGCGCTCTTCCGCCGGCAGATCGGCGAGGTGCACGCGGTCGACGGCATCTCGTTGACGCTCAAGCGCGGGCAGGTGCTCGGCCTGGTCGGCGAATCCGGCTGCGGCAAGACCACCACGATCATGGAGATCCTCGAGCTCGCCGGCGCCCAGCAGGGCACCATCCGGGTGAACGGCGTCGACACTGCGTCGCTGTCGAAGAAGGACCGCCTGGCGATCCGCCGCGACATCCAGGTCGTGTTCCAGGACCCGATGGCGTCGATCGACCCCCGGCTCGACATCGGTTCGGTGATCGGTGAGCCGCTGACGGTGCACGGCGTCGCGAAGGACGAGATCCGGCGACGGGTCCGCGAGGTCCTCGAACTCGTCGGGCTCGAGCCGAGCTACATCGACCGGTACCCGCACGAGTTCTCCGGTGGCCAACGGCAGCGCATCGGCATCGCCCGCGCGCTCATCGTCGAGCCGAAGATCCTGGTGCTCGACGAGCCCGTCTCGGCGCTCGACGTCTCGGTGCAGGCCGGCGTGATCAACCTGCTCGAGGACCTGAAGCACCGCCTCGGCCTGTCGTACCTCTTCGTCGCCCACGACCTGTCCGTCGTCCGGCACATCGCCGACGACGTCGCGGTCATGTACCTCGGCCGCATCGTCGAGTACGGCGACGGCGACAAGGTGTTCTCCGACCCGCAGCACCCGTACACGCGCGCGCTGCTGTCGGCAGTACCGGTGCCGGACCCGTCCGCCGAGGCCGCCCGTGGTCGGATCCTGCTCGACGGCGACCTGCCCTCGCCCACGGAGCGCATCGACGGCTGCCGGTTCCGCACCCGCTGCCCGCTCTACCAGCTCCTCGACGAGGGCCGGCAGGAGCAGTGCCGCACCGTGGACCCGCGCCTGCAGGACGTGCACGGCCGCGGCGTCGCGTGCATCCAGACCGACCAGGAGCACCTGCTCACCGAGCGGGTCGGCGCGGTCGTCTGACGACGCGGGTCACGTGGTGGACGCGACCAGCAGACCGACGGGAGGCCCGGCGCACGTCCTGCGCCGGGCCTCCCGTCCGTCTTGTGGTCGCGATCGCGAGCCGCGTCAGCCGCCCAGCGACAGGCTCAGCAGCGAGACCACGAGGAGCGCCAGCGCGACCGCGCCGACGACGACGGCAGGTCGGTCCCAGCCGCGCACGGCGTCGCCGTCACCGGCGACGGCACGCTGCTCCGCCCAACGGTCGAGCAGCACGGTCATCTCGTCCGGCTGGCGCAGCACGGCACGCTCACCGCGCCGGGCGGGCTTCGGCCGGGGCAGCGACGGACCGCCCCAGCACTGCACGCGACGCCCGGCGACCGTCTCGATGACGATCTGCCAGCGGAGCTTGACGTCGGCGACCGCGTGCCACGGCACCACGGTACGGCGGAGCGGGTTGACGACGGTGACGGCAGTGTCGTCGATGCGGATGCACGGGCGGTACGTGAGCACCCACAGGACCCAGACGAGCACGGCGACCGGTCCGACGGCGTCGAGCACCACGATCCAGCTGCCGCGCACCGCCGCGTCGACCAGCAGGAATAGGCCCAGGACGGCGACGAGGCCGGCCGCCACGGCGCCTCCGCGACCAGCGCGGAGGACGACGGGACGTCCGGCCTCGTTCGTGTCCAGCAGGATCAGCGTCCGAACTCGAACCCGGCGCCGGGGATGGCGGCCAGGAGGTCCTTCGTGTACTGCTCCTTCGGTGCGGCGAAGACCTCGTCGGTCGTCGCCTTCTCGACGATCTTGCCCTGGCGCATGACGCACACGTTGTCCGCGACCAGGCGGACGACCGCCAGGTCGTGCGTGATGAACAGGTAGGTCAGGCCGAGTTCGCTCTGCAGCTCCGTCAGCAGGTCGAGGATCTGCCCCTGCACGAGCACGTCGAGCGCGGAGACGGCCTCGTCGAGGACGATGACCTCCGGCTTGAGCGCGAGCGCGCGGGCGACGGCGATGCGCTGCCGCTGCCCACCCGAGAGCTCGTTCGGGTAGCGGTTGACCATCGACTTCGGCAGCGCGACCTGGTCGAGCAGCTCGAGCACGCGGGCCCGACGCGATGCCTTGTCGCCCACCTTGTGCGTGGCGAGCGGCTCGGCGATCGTGTTCCCGACGTTGTACATCGGGTCCAGGGAGCCGTACGGGTCCTGGAACACCGGCTGCACGCGGCGGCGGAAGTCGAAGAGGTCCTTGCCCTTCAGCGCGCCGATGTCGATGCCGTCGAACTGCACGGTGCCGCTCGAGATGCTCTCGAGCTGCAGCACCAGCTTGGCGACGGTCGACTTGCCCGAACCGGACTCGCCGACGAGCGCCGTGGTGGTGCCCTTCGGGATCGCGAACGACACGTCGTCGACGGCCTTGAGCTCGCGGGTGGCGAGGCTCTTGCCACGCAGCTTGTAGATCTTCTCGAGGTTCTTCACCACGATGAGGTCCTCGGCGGGGCGGTGCTCGCGCTCCTGCGCCCGGGCGATGAGCTCGGCGTCGTCGCTGCCGGCGTCGGCGATCTCGATGCGCTCGTGCTGCACCTTCGACTGGATGCGACGGCTCGCGAGCGAAGGCGCCGCGGCGACCAGGCGCTGCGTGTACGGGTGCTGCGGGTTGGCCAGGATCTCCTTCGAGGGACCGGCCTCGACGACCTGGCCCTTGTACATCACGACGAGCTTCTCGGCGCGCTCAGCCGCGAGGCCGAGGTCGTGCGTGATGAACAGCACCGAGGTGCCGAAGTCGCGGGTCAGGCTCTCGAGGTGGTCGAGGATGACGCGCTGGACCGTGACGTCGAGCGCGCTCGTCGGCTCGTCGGCGATGAGCAGCTGCGGGCGGCTCGACAGACCGATGCCGATGAGCACGCGCTGCCGCATGCCGCCGGAGAACTCGTGCGGGTACTGCTTGAGGCGGTTCGCGGCGTCGCCGAGGCCCGCCTCCTTCAGGACCTCGATCGCGCGGTCGCGGACGGCCTTCTTGCCGGTGGCCATGCCGTTCGCACGGATCGCCTCCTCGACCTGGAAGCCGATCGACCACAGCGGGTTGAGGTTCGACATCGGGTCCTGCGGGACGTAGCCGATCTCCTTCCCGCGGATCTCGGACATCTCCTTGTCGCTCAGCCCGACGAGCTCGCGCCCGTTGAACTTGATCGACCCGCCGGTGACCTGGCCGGTGCCGGGCAGCAGCTTGATGATGGCCTGGGCGCTCGTCGACTTGCCGGAGCCGGACTCGCCGACGATGGCCAGACGCTCACCCTGCTCGAGGGTGAGGTCGACGCTCCGCACGGCCTGCACGAGACCGGACTGCGTCTTGAAGCCGACCTGCAGGTCGCGGATCTCGAGCAGCGGGGCGCCGTCGGCGTTGGTGCGTCGGCCGGTGGGGTTGGTCAGCGTCTCGCTCATCGGCGGGCCCTCGCCTTCGGGTCGAGCGCGTCGCGCACCACGTCACCGAGGAGCAGGAACGCGAGCACGGTGATGGACAGCGCGGCCGACGGCCAGAAGATCGTCGACGGGTTGGTGCGGATCGACGTCTGTGCCGTACCGATGTCGAGACCCCAGCTGAGGGCCGACGGCGGCAGTCCGATGCCGAGGAACGACAGGGTCGCCTCGGCCACGATGAACGTGCCGAGCGAGACGGTCGCGACCACGATGACCGGAGCCAGCGAGTTCGGGATGACGTGGCGCACGAGCGTCTTGAACCGGCTGACGCCCAGGGCCGCCGACGCCATGACGTAGTCCGCCTGCTTGGCGCTCAGGACGGCACCGCGCATGATGCGGGCGATCTGCGGCCAGGCGAACGCGGCGAGCACGAGCGCGACGGTGATCGCGTTCCGCGCCGGGATGACCGACATGATCACGATCGCACCGAGGACGGTGGGGATCGAGAAGAAGATGTCACCGATGCGGGACACGATCGTGTCGAGCCAGCCGCCGTAGAAACCGGCCAGCGCACCGATCACGATGCCGACGAGCGACACCAGGACGGTCGCGACGATGCCGACGATGAGCGAGTTCTGGGCGCCCCAGATCACGCGGGCGTAGACGTCGGAGCCCTGACGCGTGAAGCCGAGGATGTGCCCGGCCTCGGGTCCGCCGTCGCTGTTGTCGAGGTTCGACGCACGCGGGTCGACGTGGGCGAAGAGCCCCGGGAAGACCGCGACGACGATGATCAGCAGGATCAGGATCGAGGAGATCCAGAACGTCGGGCGGGTCCGCATGGACTCCCAGGCGTCGGTCCAGAGGGAACGGGTCTTCTCGTCCTCGTTGACCTGGTCGATCGCCTGCAGGGGCGTTTCCTCGAGCGGGGCGACGAAGTGCGTCGCCGAGCGGGGTGCGGCGTTACTTGGCATAGCGGATCCTCGGGTCCAGGACGGCGTAGAGCAGGTCCACCAGGAGGTTGGCGAGCATGAAGATGATGACCATCACGGCGACGAAGGAGACCACCGTCGGGCCCTCGCCGAGCTTGACGGCGCGGAACACCGTGCCGCCGACACCGTTGATGTTGAAGATGCCCTCGGTGACGATCGCACCGACCATCAGGTTGCCGATGTCGACACCCAGGTAGGTCACCACGGGGATGAGCGAGTTCCGGAAGATGTGCACGCCGACCACACGACGACGGGGCAGGCCCTTGGCGGTGGCGGTGCGCACGAAGTCCGCCGTGGTGTTCTCGGCCACGCTCGCACGGGTGAGCCGCACGATGTAGGCGAACGACACGGACGCCAGGACGATCGCCGGCAGGACCAGTTCGTCCCACGGCGCTTGCCCGGACACCGTGACCCGGAACAACCCGAGCTTGATGCCGAACACGTACTGCAGCACGAACCCGACGACGAAGGTCGGCACCGAGATGAGCAGCAGCGAGACGACGAGCGCGGTGGCGTCGAACAGCTTGCCCTTGCGCAGACCCGCGATGACACCGACGACGATGCCGGCGACGGCCTCGAACACGAGCGCGAGGATCGCGAGACGAGCGGTGATCGGGAACGCGGAGGCGAGCTGCTGGCTGACCGGCAGACCGGAGTAGGTCACGCCGAGGTCGCCGCGGAACACGCCGCCGATCCAGAGCAGGTACTGGACGATGAACGGCTTGTCCAGGTTGTACTGCTGGCGCAGGGTCTCGATGACCTGCGGCGACGGCTGGCGGTCGCCGAACAGCGCTGCGATGGGGTCGCCGGGCAGCGAGAACACCATGAAGTAGATGAGGAACGTGGCCCCGAAGAACACGGGGATGAGTTGCAGGAGGCGCTTGCCGAGGTACCAGAGCATCAGATCCCTGCCCGGTCCGGAGCGATGTCGATCAGGTTCATTGTGGTGAGGGGTGGACGTTCCGAGGGTCGGCACGGATGTCCGGTTCGGGCGGCGGCGCCCGATGTGGTGGGGGAAGGTGTTGCCGCCGTGGTACGGGGGTGGGGGGGGCGGGGGGGGGGCCCCCCCCCCCCCCCGGGGGGGGGGGGGGGGGGGGGCGCCCCCCCCGGGGGGGGGGGGGGGGGGGGGGGTGGGGATGTTCGCCGGGGCGGGGGAGCCCCGGCCCCCGGG
>NZ_JBIYED010000011.1:0-87984 GCF_044909335.1 Curtobacterium sp. AB7
CGCCCGGTCACATTCCGAACCCGGAAGCTAAGCCTCTCAGCGCCGATGGTACTGCAAGGGGGACCTTGTGGGAGAGTAGGACGCCGCCGGACTTAACGTAAGAAGATGTGGCCATCGGCCCTCCATCGTGAATTCGCAGGGGAGACCCTCGTTCACGGTGGTGGCCGGTGGCCATTTCTGTTTTGCCGCTCGTTGCTCGACGTCGGCTCCGGTTCGTGATGGACTGGAGCTCGAACGTCGGTCCGACCGACGCGGCACCCAACACAACGACACAGCGGACGAACGCCCGGCCTTTGGGTCGGGCACGCGATGAGGAGCAACGGTGGCGAACGACGACGAGCGGCGGAACGACGGCGACCGGGGAGACCGACCCCGACGGGACGACCGAGCCCCTCGACGCGACGGAGGTCCGCGCGGAGACGCTGCGAGCGGAGGCCGTTGGTCGTCCGGTCCACGCGACTTTGAACGCCGTGAAGGCGACCGCCGCGACCGCCCTGAGCGCTCCGACCGTCCGTTCCGCGACGGCGCTGCACGTCGCGACAGTGCGCCGCGGAGCGGTGGCGACCGTCCGTTCCGCTCCGGAGACCGTGATGATCGTCCGTCGTGGCGGAGCGATCGCGGCGACTCCGGCCGTCCGCCGCGCGGCGACGGCCCCCGCGGTGCTGAGCGTCCGCGCCGCGACGGGGACCGTCCGTTCCGGTCGGACCGCCCCGCGCGTGATGGAGATCGTCCCGCCTACCGTGGTGGTTCGGATCGTCCGCGTCGTGATGGCGACCGCCCGTACCAGGGTGGTTCGGACCGTCCGCGTCGTGATGGTGACCGTCCCGCGTACCGCGGTGGCTCGGACCGTCCCGATCGTCCCGCCCGCGACGGCGACCGTCCCGCGTACCGCGGCGGCTCCGATCGTCCCGCCCGTGACGGCGACCGTCCCGCGTACCGCGGCGGCTCCGATCGTCCCGCCCGCGACGGCGACCGTCCGGCTTACCGTGGCGGTTCGGATCGCCCGCGTCGTGACGGCGACCGCCCCTACCAGGGTGGTTCGGACCGCCCGCGTCGTGACGGCGACCGTCCCTACCAGGGTGGTTCGGATCGCCCGCGTCGTGACGGTGACCGTCCCGCGTACCGCGGTGGTGCCGACCGTCCCGCTCGCGATGGCGACCGCCCGTACCGCGGCGGCTCCGACCGCCCGGCTCGTGACGGCGACCGTCCGTCGTACCGTGGCGGTTCATCGGACCGTCCGCGTCGTGACGGCGACCGTCCCGCCTACCGCGGTGGCTCCGACCGTCCCGCGTACCGCGGCGGTTCAGACCGTCCGGCGCGTGACGGCGACCGTCCTGCTCGCGACGGCGACCGTCCGCGTCGTGACGGAGACCGACCGTCCTTCCGGGGTGCTTCGGACCGTCCGGCCCGCGGGGGCGACCGCCCGCGTCACGACGGTGGCGACGACCGCCGCCGCTTCGGCGACGGGACGCGTCACGCCGGCGCACGGTTCGGCGAGGCGGCCCGCGACGACTGGGAAGACCGCGACCCGTACGGCACGAAGTCGATCCGCCCGCGTCACGACGACCCGGACATCCCCGACGAGATCGATGCGCGCGACCTCGACCCTGCGGCGCGCATGGAGCTGAAGACGCTCAGCAAGGACAACGCCGACTGGGTCGCCCGGCACCTCGTGGCTGCGGCGCTGTTCGTCGACGAGGACCCCGCCCTGGCGAACGAGCACGCCCTGAGTGCTGCCCGTCGTGCCGGTCGCGTCGGTGTCGTCCGCGAGACCGCTGCGATCACGGCGTACCGCCTGGGGGACTTCGCGACCGCGCTGCGCGAGCTCCGCACCTACCGTCGCATCTCCGGCCGCAACGACCAGCTCCCGATGATGGTGGACTGCGAACGAGGCCTCGGCCGCCCCGAGCGTGCGCTCGAACTCGGCCGTTCGGTCGAGCGAGCCGCGCTCGACACCGCCGTGCAGGTCGAACTCGCGATCGCGATGTCCGGCGCACGCATCGACCTCGGCAACCCCACAGCAGCCCTGGGCGAGCTGGAGATTCCACAGCTGGACCCGTCCACGGCCTACACGTGGTCACCGGCGCTCTACAGTGCTTACGCGGCCACGCTCGAAGAGCTCGGCCGCCAGGACGAGGCCGACGAGTGGTGGGCCCGTGTCGACCGTGCGGCAACGGCTCTCGCCGAAGCCGCCGACGAGAACGCTTGGGAGACAGTTGATGTGGTCGAGGAAACGCTCGAAGTCGAAGAACACGGAGACACCGGCGAGCTCGACGACACCGACCAGCTCGACGACGACGCCGACCTCGACGACGACGACGAGCCAGCCCTCGCTGAGCCCGACGTCGTCGGCGAACCCGGCGACGCCGACGAGCCCGGCGAACTCGACGACGACAACCCCCGCGACGTCGACGGCTCCGCAGCCGACTGACGTCCCGACCGCGCCGACGGACGGCGTCGACGTGGTGCTCACGGACCTCGACGGCGTCGTCTACCGGGGGCGGAACGCCATCCCGCACGCGGTCGAGGCGCTCACACGGGCCTCGCTGACCGCACGGGTCGGGTACATCACCAACAACGCGTCCCGACGACCGATCGACGTCGCCGAACACCTCGAGCGCTACGGGCTCGAGGTGTCCGAGGACGACGTCGTCACGTCGTCGCAGGCCGGCGTGCAGCTCCTGTCGACGCTCGTGCCCGCCGGCGCGACGGTGCTCGTCACCGGTGGGCTAGGACTGTCGAGCATCGTCGAGGCCGCCGGCTTCACGGTGACGACCAGTGCCGAGGACTCCCCGGCCGCGGTGATCCAGGGCTTCTCCCCGGACCTCGGGTGGAAGGAACTGGCCGAGGCGTCCTTCGCGTTGGCCGACCCGGCGATCCCGTGGGTCGCCACGAACATGGACTGGTCGATCCCGGTCGAGCGCGGCATCGCGCCCGGCAACGGCACGCTCGTGTCCGCGGTCCACCAGGCCGTCGGGCGGATGCCCGTGGTCGCCGGCAAGCCGGAGCGCCCGATCTTCGACGCCGCGGTCGAGCGGTTCGGCGGCGGGAAGACACTGTTCATCGGTGACCGTCTCGACACCGACATCAAGGGGGCGAACGACGTCGGGATCCCGAGCGTCCTCGTGCTCACCGGCATCGACCAGGCGAAGCAGGTGCTCGCGGCCGATCAGCGCTCGCGTCCGGTGTTCGTGCTCGAGGACCTCCGCGGTCTGTCCGAGCCCTACCCGGTGACCGTCCGGCGGCAGGACGACGACGGTACGCGGTACGTCACCGTCGGCAGCGCCACCGTGGCGATGCGGGGGCACGTGGTGCGGGTGCTCGACGCCGGTAGCGACATCGATCGGCTCCGCGCCGGCGCGGCGCTGATCTGGGAGTCCGGCCTGGCCATCTACGGCCTGGACGTGGACCCGCAGCTGTACGGCGGCGAGTAGCGTGTCGGACGTGCCGAACCCCGAGCAGCCGTCCGCCGACCTGGAACCGCAGGACGAGTTCGCCGCGCGCACCTCGGCGGCTGAGACCCTGCCGCTCGTCGAACGTGCAGACGCGTTCTCGGCACTCCACGACGAGCTGCGCACGCGGCTCGAGAGCGGCGGCACCGCGAGTGCCTGAACCGGACGGAGCCGTGCCCGACGCGACCCCGGTCCGCCTCGACGCCCTCCTCGCCACACGTGGCCTCGCGCGGTCTCGCACCGCTGCCACCAAGCTCATCCAGGACGGCCGGGTGACGGTCGACGGTCGTCCCGTCGTGAAGCCCTCCACCCCGACCTCGTCGGCTGCCGACATCGTGGTCGACGCGGCCGACGAATGGGTCTCCCGCGCTGCCCAGAAGCTGGTCGGGGCGCTCGATGCGTTCGGCGTCGACCCGTCCAGCCGTGTGGTGCTCGACGTCGGTGCGAGCACGGGTGGCTTCACGCAGGTGCTCCTGGCCCGAGGTGCCCGCCGGGTCATCGCGCTCGACGTCGGGCACGGGCAACTGCACCCGACGATCGCCGTCGACGAGCGTGTCGCCGTGGTCGAGGGCACCAACGCCCGCAGCCTGACCCGTTCCGACTACCTCTCGCTCGACGTCGCCGCAGGGGAGACGACCCTGGTGGTCGGCGACCTGTCCTTCATCTCGCTCCGGCTCGTGCTGCCCGCCCTGGCCGAGGCCGTCCCCGCCGACGACTTCGTCCTGTTGGTCAAGCCGCAGTTCGAGGTCGGTCGCGGTGGCGTGCGCGAGGGCATCGTGCACGATCCGGCACTCCGCGACGACGCCCTGATGAACGTGCTGTGGGCGGCATGGGACCTTGGCTTCGGGACCACCGGGCTCGCGGCGTCGCCGATCATCGGGACGCACGGGAACCACGAGTACCTCGCGCGCTTCCAGCGTGGTGTCGGTGGCAATCCGACAGAATGGAGAGTCCGGGCAACCGAACTCACAGAGGGGACCGCATGAGCGACGACCGGCACATCCTGCTCGTCTCCCACACGGGTCGCCGTGACTCGATCGACGCTGCGGTCGAGGTCTGCGACCTCCTGCACGCCGCCGGTCTGATCCCGGTGATGCCGTTCGACGAGTACGCCGACATCCGGCGGGCCGAAGCCTCGGTGGGACAGGTCGACATCCTGGGCGTCGACGTCCAGGCGGACCAGCTCGAGATCGTCATCGTGCTCGGCGGCGACGGCACGATCCTGCGCGCGGCCGAACTCGTGCGCGAGACTCGGGCACCGATCGTCGGCGTGAACCTTGGGCACGTGGGCTTCCTGGCGGAGAGCGAGCGGGACGCCCTCGCCGAGACCGTCGAGCGCGCCCTGTCGGGTGAGTACCACGTCGAGGAGCGCGTCACCCTGCAGGTCGACGTGGTCGTCGGCAACCAGATCGTCTACTCGAGTTGGGCGCTCAACGAGGCCACCATCGAGAAGGCCTCGCGCGAGCGCATGCTCGAGGTGGTGACCGAGGTCGACGGTCGCCCGCTGTCCTCGTTCGGGTGCGACGGCGTCGTCGTGTCGACCCCCACCGGGTCCACGGCGTACTCGTTCTCCGGCGGCGGTCCCATCGTCTGGCCCGACGTCGACGCCCTGCTGATGGTGCCGCTCAGCGCGCACGCCCTGTTCGCCCGCCCGATCGTGGTGGGCCCGGACTGCACGCTCGCGATCGAGGTCCTGCGGCGCACGAGTGGTGTCGGGGTGCTGTGGTGTGACGGTCGCCGGACGCACGACCTGCCGCCGGGCGCTCGCGTCGAGGTCCGACGGTCGCCGGACCCCGTGCGGGTCGCGCGCCTCAAGGACGCCCCGTTCACCGACCGGCTGGTCGCGAAGTTCCGGCTCCCGGTCACCGGGTGGCGGGGGCCGCAGACCGACGAGGACGAGGACCACCTGTGACCGGCCGAGGCGAGGAGCACCACCGATGATCGAGGAGATCGCGATCCGTGACCTCGGGGTCATCGGCGAGACCACGCTCGAACTCGGTCCGGGGTTCACCGTCGTCACGGGCGAGACCGGTGCCGGCAAGACCATGATCGTCACGGCCCTCGGGCTGTTGCTCGGTGCTCGTGCGGACGCCGGCTCGGTCCGTCGTGGTGCCTCGAGCGCCGTGGTCGAGGGCCGGTGGAACGTCCCCGAACACGCTGCCGTCGCCGAACGCGTCGAGGACGCCGGCGGCGCGGTGGAGGACGGCGAACTGATCCTCACGCGCACCGTCTCGGCCGAGGGGCGCAGCCGTGCGACCGTCGGGGGCCGCAGCGCTCCCGTCGCGGTGCTCGGTGAACTCGCGGACCAGCTCGTGACGGTGCACGGCCAGTCCGACCAGATCCGACTGACCTCGTCGACCGCGCAGCGTGCGGCGCTCGACGGCTTCGGCGGGGCGGCCCTCGAGAAGGCCCTGAACCGGTACGTCGCTGCGTACGACGCGTGGCAACAGCACACGGGCGAACTCGAGACACTGACGCGCGACCGCGACGAGCGGGTGGCCGAGGCCGACCGGATCCGCGCTGCCTCGGACGAGATCGAAGCGGCCGACCCGCAGCCCGGCGAGGACGTCGAGCTCGCCGAGCGCGCTGAGCGGCTCGGCAACCTCGAGGAACTCCGGCTGTCCGCGGCCCTGGCGCACGAGGCCCTGTCCAGCGAGTCCCTCGACGGCGTCTCCGACGTCGTCGGCCTGGTCGAGTCCGCCCGACGCGCCGTCGAGCGGGTCGCCGACTCCGACGCCGCCCTGCAGCCCGTGCTCGAGCAGCTCACGGAGCTCGGCATCCAGGCGGCCGAGGCTTCGGCGAGCATCTCCAGCTACCTCGGCTCGCTCGAGCCCGAGGCCGGGCACGACCTGGAGCTCATCAACGAACGGCGCGCCCTGCTCGCCGGGCTCACCCGCAAGTACGGCGAGACCGTCGACGACGTCATCGCCTACGGGCAGCGGGCGAGCGACCGCCTGCTCGAGCTGGACGGCGACGACGACCGCATCGCGGCGCTCCAGCAGTCCGTCGAACAGGACGAGCAGGCACTCGGGGCGGCAGCGGCCGCGTTGACCGCTGCCCGCACGAAGGCGGCAGCGGACCTCGCGAAGCGCGTCACGACCGAGCTGAAGACGCTCGCGATGGCCGGCGCCACCCTGGTGGTCGAGGTCACCGACGCGGGGGAGTACCGCCGACACGGACGCGACCAGGTGTCGATCCTGCTGCAGCCGCACTCCGGCACCGACCCACGACCGATCGGCAAGGGGGCATCGGGCGGCGAGCTCTCCCGCGTGATGCTCGCGATCGAGGTCGTGATGGCCGGCAGCACGACCGTACCGACGTTCGTCTTCGACGAGGTCGACGCCGGCGTGGGCGGTGCGGCGGCGATCGAGATCGGCCGTCGGCTGGCGAAGCTCGCCGAGCGCACGCAGGTCATCGTCGTCACCCACCTGGCGCAGGTCGCGGCGTTCGCGAACAACCACCTGAACGTGGTGAAGGACGCCAGCGGCGCCGTGACGTCGTCGAGTGTGCGACGGCTCGAAGGCGAGGACCGCCTGCAGGAGATGGCGCGGTTGCTCTCCGGGCTCGGCGACAGCGCGAGCGGCGTCGAGCACGCCCGCGAACTGCTCGACGTGGCCGGCCAGACGGCCTGAAACACGGCCCGAACACCCGGCCACCCACCCCGCGCAACGCCCACGGCGAACCCGGGTCGCGCCTCCCGGCAGTTCTGACGTACGATGGAATCCCGTGGCGGACACTCTCAGCAGCGGTACCCAGGCAAACACCCCGACCCCGAAGGTGACGAAGCAGATCTTCGTGACCGGCGGGGTCGTCTCGTCTCTCGGCAAGGGCCTGACGGCAGCCAGCCTCGGCAATCTCCTGACGGCTCGCGGCCTCAAGGTCGTCATGCAGAAGCTCGACCCGTACCTCAACGTGGACCCGGGCACCATGAACCCGTTCCAGCACGGCGAGGTCTTCGTGACCGACGACGGTGCGGAGACGGACCTCGACATCGGGCACTACGAGCGCTTCCTCGACATCAACCTGGCGCAGTCGGCGAACGTCACGACCGGCCAGGTGTACTCGACGGTGATCGCCAAGGAACGTCGTGGCGAGTACCTCGGCGACACCGTGCAGGTCATCCCGCACATCACCGACGAGATCAAGCGTCGGATGCGCGAGCAGGCGGAGAACGACCCGCAGCCCGACGTCATCATCACCGAGGTCGGCGGCACCGTCGGCGACATCGAGTCGCAGCCGTTCATCGAGTCGGCGCGCCAGGTGCGCCACGAGCTCGGCCGCAACAACGTGTTCTTCGTGCACGTGTCGCTCGTGCCGTTCATGAACGCCTCGGGTGAGCAGAAGACGAAGCCGACGCAGCACTCGGTCGCCGCGCTCCGCTCGATCGGCATCCAGCCCGACGCGCTCGTGCTGCGGTCGGACCGTCCGGTGTCGGAGTCGAACAAGAAGAAGATCGCGCTGATGTGCGACGTCGACGAGGACGCCGTGGTGAACGCCGTGGACGTCCCGTCGATCTACGACCTGCCGACGCTGCTGAACAACCAGGGCCTCGACCAGGTCATCGTCGACGCGCTCAAGCTCGAGGCCGGCCCGGTCGACTGGACCGCGTGGACCCCGGTGCTCCGAGCCGTGCACGAGCCGAAGAAGGACGTCACGATCGCCCTGGTCGGCAAGTACATCGACCTGCCGGACGCCTACCTGTCGGTCACCGAGGCACTCCGTGCCGGTGGCTTCGCGCACGACGCGAAGGTGACGCTGAAGTGGGTCGTCTCGGACGACTGCACCACGCCCGAGGGCGCTGCGAAGCAGCTCGGCGACGTCGACGGCATCTGCATCCCCGGCGGGTTCGGCGTGCGCGGCATCGAGGGCAAGCTCGGCGCGCTGCGCTTCGCCCGTGAGCAGGGCATCCCGACGCTCGGCCTGTGCCTCGGCCTGCAGTGCATGGTCATCGAGTACGCCCGCCACGAAGCCGGGCTGACCGACGCGTCGAGCTCCGAGTTCGACCCGGAGACCTCGACGCCGGTCATCGCGACCATGGCGGAGCAGGTCGACATCATCGCCGGCGGCGACCTGGGCGGCACCATGCGCCTCGGCCTGTACCCGGCGACGTTCACGTCGGGGTCGTTGGCCGAGTCGCTCTACGGTGCGCCCGAGGCGTCCGAGCGCCACCGTCACCGCTACGAGGTCAACAACACGTACCGGCAGCAGATCGCGGACGCCGGCCTGGTGTTCTCGGGCACGTCGCCCGACGGCACCCTGGTCGAGTACGTCGAGCTGCCGCGCGACGTGCACCCGTTCTACATCGCCACGCAGGCGCACCCGGAGCTCCGCTCGCGTCCGACGAACGCGCACCCGCTCTTCGCGGGGCTCGTCGCGGCCGCGATCGAGCGCCACGAGGCGTCGAGCCTCTTCGACCCGCAGAACGAGGAGCAGGTCGCGTAAGCGCAGCCCAGCCACGGTCGGACGGGAGGTGGGGTGCCAGCTGGCACCGCGCCTCCCGTCCGTCTTTGGTCGCGTCCACGGCACGTGGTTCCGGACACGGAACCACGGAACGACGCGGTGCTGTGTCCGGAACCTGGTTCCGCGAGGGGCGCGTGCTTGGATGGTTCCGTGACTGACGCACCCATCGCTGACGAACCCGCCTCGTTCGAGGTCACCGAGTCCACCGTCGTGTACGAGGGTGCCGTCTGGGACGTGCGTCGCGACGCGATCGCGTACCACGACGAGACGATGGTGCGGGAGTACATCGACCACACCGGTGCCGTCGCGGTCTACGCCGAGGACGACGAGGGCCGTGTCCTCGTGATCCAGCAGTACCGACACCCGGTGCAGGTGCGCGACTGGGAGCTGCCGGCCGGGCTGCTCGACGTGGAGGGCGAGGACCTGCAGGTCGCTGCCGCACGCGAACTCGCTGAGGAGGCCGACCTCGAAGCGGACACGTGGGAGCCGCTGGTCCGGTACAACACCTCGTCCGGTGGGAGCGACGAGTTCCTGCAGGTCTACCGCGCGCGGGGCGTGCGGCCCACGACGACGGCGTTCGAGCGCGAGGCCGAGGAAGCCGACATCGTCAAGCGGTGGGTGCCGCGGGCCGAGCTGGTGGAGGCGATCCTCGACGGTCGGCTGCACAACTCCGGACTGGTCGTGGCCGTGCTCGCGGTGGATGCGCTCGAGCGAGGCCGCGCGTGAGCCTGCGAGAACTGGTCGACGCGGCGACGTGGACGCACGAGCCCGAAGCCGTGGAGTTCGACGGCGATGTGCTGCGGGTCACGGCGGCCCCGGGCAGTGATGCCTGGCGCACCACGTCGTACGGGTTCGTCCACGACTCCGAGCACGCGCTGGTGCAGCCCCTCGAGGGATCGTTCTCGATCGAGGCATCGTTCGTCCTCGACTACACGGAGCAGTTCGACCAGGCAGGGGTCTTCCTGCGCGTCGACGAGCGGAACTGGATCAAGGCCGGTGTCGAGGTCTCCGACGGGACGCCGCAGCTCGGCGCCGTGGTGACCCGTGACTCCTCGGACTGGTCGGTGGCGCCCGTGCCGGAGTGGGTGGGACGCGTCGTGACGGTCCGGGCCAGCCGCGACGGCGATGCGGTGACCGTGCGGGCGTGGGCCGACGACGAGCAACCCCGGCTGGTGCGCGTCGCGTACCTCGATCCCGATGCTGCCGTGTCGGGTGGACTGCTGTGCGCTGCTCCGACGCGTGCCGGCCTGACCGTGAGCTTCACCGGGTACCGGGTCGGCGCACCTGACGAGGCGCTGCACTGACGGGCGGTCGTCCGGTCGCCGTCCGTCCGGCGGCTAGCCTGCTGTCGTGATCCCGCTCGACCGTGCCACGGAGACGTACCTGCGGCACGTCGCGATCGAGCGCGGGCTGTCGCAGCACACCCTGTCGGCCTACCGGCGTGACCTCGCGGTGTTCACGTCGTGGTTGGCGACCGCTCCGGTGGTCGATTCCGACGGTGCCGACCGCGCCGGCGGGGCCTCTGCGATCGACGACGTCGGGCGGCTGGCGCGTGCGGACGTCTCGGAGTTCGTGACCCACCTGGCGACGAAGCCGGACGGTCCGCTGGCACCGAGGTCGATCGCGCGGATGCTCAGCTCGGTGCGGTCGTTCACGGCCTTCGCGGCGGGCGAGGGCTGGCTGCCGCTCGACCCCGGCACCGCCGTCCGGCCGCCGAAGGCCCCGATGCGGCTGCCGAAGGCGATCTCGGTGGAGGAGATGGAGCGGCTGCTGGGCGCGGTGTCCGTCGACGCCGACGACCCCGTCCAGCTGCGTGACAAGGCCCTGCTCGAGCTGCTCTACGCCACCGGCGCGCGGATCTCCGAGGCGGTGGGGCTGTCGGTGGACGACGTGACGACGCTGTCCGACGACTCGGCTCCCGACGCCGACGGCCTCGCCGTCGTGAAGGTCACCGGCAAGGGGAACAAGCAGCGGGTCGTGCCGCTCGGCAGCTTCGCCCGGGCGGCGATCGACGCCTACCTGGTGCGTGCGCGGCCGGTGTTCGCAGCACGTGGGCACTCGACGCCGGCGCTGTTCCTCGGCGCCCGGGGCGCTCGGCTCTCACGGCAGAGCGCGTGGCTCGTGATCCAGTCGGCGGCAGCGGCGGCGGGCCTCGAGGCGCACGTGTCGCCGCACACCTTCCGGCACTCGTTCGCGACGCACCTGCTCGAGGGCGGGGCCGACGTGCGCGTGGTGCAGGAGTTGCTCGGGCACGCGAGCGTCGCGACGACCCAGATCTACACGATGGTCACGGCGGACATGCTGCGGGACGTGTACCAGACGGCGCACCCGCGGGCGCGGCGGTAGGGCTCGTCGTTCGGCGGGTCCGGGCGTGCACTTCGTGAGCAGAAATGGTCGGGTCGCTGGTCGGTACCCGACCACTTCTGCTCACGAAGTCGGCCGGTGGCGGTACTCGGCCCGTCAGAAGAGGTGGAACTGCGCCGACGCCGCCACCGCGCCGGTCGCGACCGCCACCACCACCGCGCTCGACGACGCGCTCCTTGCCGCGACCGCCCACCCGCCGGTCGCGCCGGGGTAGACGACACCGACGAGCCCGCACACGAGGGCGAGCGCGCTGCAGACACCAAGCGGGTTGATGAGGATCGACATCAGCGCCAACAGCACCGCGAGTGCCGTGAACACGCACAGCCGACGGTCGCGGGCGCCGCCGGACGCCCAGGCATGGGTCCGGATCGATGCCGTGTGCACGGAGAACGAGGGGCCGACGGGCGCGACGACGATCGGCATGACCGGTTCCGGAGCGCTCGGCAGGACGCGCGTCGCAGCACCCCAGGCGTGACCGTCCCACCAGCGCAGACGGCTGGCGTCCTGCGGGTCCGGGAACCAGCCTGCGGCCGGCAGTGTCACGGGGACTCCTCGAGGTGCGGGGAACGGTGCTCCTCGACGGTACGAGTCGGGGCGGTCCTGCCACAGTCCCAACGCGGGTGTCGGCACAAGTGCGGACACCCGGCGGTGCGCTACGGTCGGCTGGTGACCACGACCCTCGACGACTTCTGGAGCGAGCGGTGCGCCGAGGCCCCGGAACTGCCGACTGAGGTGCCGGAAGCGTGGTCGTTCGGTGCAACGCCGGAGCAGGCTGACGAGCTGCTCGGCCTGGTGCTCCGTGGGGTCAAGGACGGCACGGCGTCTTCGCTCTGGGACTACGAGGAGACGGGTGACCCGCTGCCCGAGGCCGGTGAACTCAGCATCGTGACCGACGGCGCCGGCGTGCCGCGGGCCGTCATCGAGACGACGGACATCCGGATCGTCCCGTTCGACGCGGTCGGGGCCGAGCACGCGCGCGCCGAAGGCGAGGGCGACCGGAGTCTCCAGCACTGGCGGAGGGTGCACGAGGCGTACTGGCGTGCGCACTCCGAGAACCCGCGCGGCTTCGAACCGGGCATGCCGGTGGTCTGCGAGCGTTTCCGGCTGATCTGGCCGACGCCGACGCCGACGCCCACGCCCACGCCCACGCCCACGCCGACGGCGCCTGCGGAGACGAAGCCGCCGACCGTCAGCGCCTGACCGAGCAGATCAGGCCGGAACGGGCGCCGCGTCGACCTCGGTGAACACGTCCTTCACCGCGGCGAGCAACCGCGCGTTGAAGTCGACGCCGAGCTGGTTCGGCACCGTGACGAGCACGGTGTCGGCAGCGCGGACGGCCTGGTCGGCCGCGAGCTCCGCGACGAGGTCCTCGGGTGATCCGATGTACGAGCGGCCGAACCGGGCGAGCCCACCGTCGAGGTGTCCGACCTGGTCCTGCCCCTCGACCTGTGCGCGGACGCCGAAGTAGTGCTGCGACTCGTCGTCGATGATCGGGATGATGCTGCGCGACACCGAGACGCGCGGGGTGCGCTCCCAGCCCGACTCCGCCCACACGCGGCGGAAACGCTCGATCTGCTCGGCCTGCAGTTCGTCGAACGGCACGCCGGTGTCCTCGGTGAGCAGGGTCGACGACATCAGGTTCATGCCCTGTTCGGCCGTCCACTCGGCGGTGGCCCGTGTGCCGGCACCCCACCAGATGCGGTCGCCGAGCGAGTCGGAGAGCGGGGAGACCGGCAGCGATCCGACGGAGCCGGTCATCTGCGGGTTGGCGTTCGCCATCGGTTCGCCGGCGATGGCGCGACGGAACACGCTGGTGTGTGCGCGGGCCATGTCGCCGCCGTTCTCGTCGGACGCGTCCGGCACGTAGCCGAACTGCTGGTAACCGGCGAGGGCGGTCTCGGGTGAGCCACGGGAGACGCCGAGCTGCAGTCGTCCGCCGGAGATCAGGTCGGTCGCCGCGGCCTCCTCGGCCATGTAGAGCGGGTTCTCGTAGCGCATGTCGATCACGCCGGTCCCGATCTCGATCCGGCTGGTCTTCGCGGCGATCGCGGACAGCAGGGGGAACGGTGCCGCCTGCTGCGGAGCGAAGTGGTGCACGCGGAAGTAGGCGCCGTCGACGCCGGCCTCTTCGGCAGCGACCGCGAGGTCGATCGCCTGCACCAGGGACTCTCGCCCGCTGCGCACCTTCGACCCAGGCACGTCGCGCCAGTGTCCGAACGACAGGAACCCGATCTTCGTCATGTCGATGCAAACGCATCCGGAGAGCCGGGCATTCCGTCACGACTACGGTGTCCGCCATGGACGACCCCCGCCCCGCACTCGATGCCGAACGCGCTCGCAACGAACGGCTGCTCGCCGACCTCGAGCGGAGCATGCGCGACGTCAGTGACGCCCGCCAGGACGCCAACTCCGACGACGAGCACGACCCCGAGGGCGCGACCCTCGCGTGGGAGCGGGGCTCGCTCGGCGCCGTCCGTGACGCGGCCCGGCAGCGCATCCAGCAGGTGGACGCCGCGCTCGCGCGGCTCGATGCCGGCACCTACGGGATCTGCGCGGTCGGAGGAGAACCGATCCCAGCGGCCCGATTGGCCGCCGTCCCGTGGGCCGCGACGTGCGTCGCCCACGCGTGACGCACGAAGATTTCCTCACAGGTGAGATTTCTTTACTATTTCACCGCGGACCGCGCGTCGCGCCAGTACGAGTCGTCAGCTCCCCGAGATCATGGCACCATGACGCAGACCATCTACCGCACCGAGCCGATGGCGACTCGTGCCCTCGGCGCTGAGATCCGACATGACCACGAGCGGTTCGTCCAGCTCCTCGAACGCGTGAGTGGCAAGCAATTCGGGTTGTTCGAGAAGGTCGAGTGTGAGGTGCCGCACAAGGACGTCGAGACTGAGCGGGGGACTGTTCGTCTCGATGTGCAGCTGACCTTTGACAGGGGACTGGTCGGGATCGAGGCGAAGCTGGACCACGAGCTGACCGCGCGGCAGGTCGCCGCGCAGCTGGAAGCCCTCGGCAAGACCGGCACGTTGTTCGTGTTGGTGCCGCGCAAGGAGTCGCTCGCAAGTTCGGTCATGCACGACGATCGCGTGAGCGTGATCGACTGGGACGAGGCGCTCGCGTGCTTCGACGCCCCGCGGCTCGTCAAGGACGACATTGAGGGCGAAGGGCGTCTGCTCAAGACGACCGTCGAGGCTCGCCTCCATGCGCTCGGGCTCCACGAGCGGATGCCCGACTGGGACATCCGCGTGCAGCGCGGCGACGGCGGTATGCCGTCCATCGTCTTCGAGCGTCGCCTGCACGACAGCGAGGACGCGAAGTGGATCCGCGGACAGATCCAGGTTCCAGGACGCGGAATGCCCCCGCACTTCGAGGACACGCAGTTCGAGGGCTTCGTCGGCATCTCCGTGGACCACACGTCCGACGCCGACTTCCCGAATCCGAATCTCGCTGAAGAGGCGCCCTCGTGGATCCGGGCGCTCGAGGTGCTGGACGAACAGGTCCTCTCGAAGAACCCGGGCCGGATCGCGGTGAGCCGTGGGTCGGCGGGCAACGGCCGGAAGGGCCTCGGCAAGCACAAGCTGCCGCTCGCGAAGCGCCACCTGTCCGGGCGCACTCACCTGGCGAGGGGCTACGCGGACTGGTCGATCGGCCCGAAGACCGAGCCCGTCGGCCTCGACGACCTGGACGCTCTCGTCGAGACGATGCTCACGTGGAGCAACGGCTGGTTCGCCGCCCTGCAGGAGGTCTCGCTCACGCGAGCGGAGCAGTAGCGGTGACCACCTGACGGCCGGGAGGCGCGGGGGCACGCCGCCCCGCGCCTCCCGACCCACGCACCGCGCGTCCACCGCGTGCGCCGCGGATTCCCAGCCGCACGCCCTACCTTTTCGGCATGGACGGCGACGCGAACGACGGACCCGGCGAGAGCCGGACCGACGGTGCGCCGCGTCAGCGCTTCCAGTGGTTCCACGACATGCGGACCTGGATCCACGCCAGGCCCCACCTGCACCTGTTCTACAAGGTCCTCGTCGGCATCGTCGGCGGGCTGGTTGTCATCATCGGACTCATCCTGGTGCCGCTGCCCGGGCCGGGATGGCTCGTGGTGTTCATCGGCCTCACGGTGCTGGCGAGCGAGTTCCACTTCTTCCACAAGATCATCGTGTGGCTCAAGGCGCAGCTGCACCGCTTCTGGGACTGGGCCAAGCGGCACGGACCGAAGCGGCTGCGCGATGCTGCCGACCGGGGCAAGGCCGACGTCGACGCCGCCCACACGGGTGCTGCTCGGACGGTCGGGGTGCGTGCTCGTGGACGGGCGCGCGGCGCGAACTCGGCGCACCCGGGGCACTAGCGGTCAGCTGGTGCGAGGTTGATCACTCCGTGCGGTGCTGTGGCCTCGCACCGTGTGACCAACCTCGCACCGTGCGCCTGGCGCGCGCCGCCCGCCGGGCGGACGGCCCGCTACTCCGCTGCGACGCGGATCGATCCGGTGGCCGTGCGCTCGATGACCTCGGCGGCCTGCTCCTCGACGGCGGCCGCGTCCTTCGACGTCAGCTGCAGCACGAGCGCGACGACGGCCGCGAGGACGATGAACCCGCCGTACCCGGCGATGACGGGGACGAGTCCGATCGACGGTTCGAGCAGCCCACCGATCACGGCAGGGACCCCGAACGCCAGGTAGCTGACGACGTAGATCGTCGAGAGCAGTCCGGCGCGGTGGGTCGGTGCCGCGGTCGCGAGCAGCATCCGCAGCGGTGCCTGGAACCCGGCGCCGAACCCGATGCCGGCGATCGCACTGCCGACGACGAGGCCAGGCAGGGAGTGGGCCATCACGAACGCCACGGTCACGATCGGGCCGAGCACCAGGGCGACGAGCCCGACGAGTACGGCGCGACGAGCGTCCATCCGCTGCGTCGCGAGCCCGGTCAGTGCGCCGACGCCCGTGACGACGGCGATGAGAGCGCCGGCCGCGAAGTGGTTCGTGATGCCGAACACGGCACCGAGGGCCGAGGGGACGAGTGAGAGGAACATGCCGCCGAGGGCCCAGCTGGCGACGAGGGAACCGACGACCCCGCGGAACAGCCGACGCGAGCTCCGCGGCACGCTGATCGTCGGGCGGAGCGAACGGAGTGCGCCGGGACGCCGTTGGACCTGCTCGGGCACGATGAACAGCGCCAGCACGAGGAGCACGAGCAGAGCGCCGAAGACCAGGTAGACGAGCTGCTCCGGCGCCGGACCCCACTGCACGAGCGCACCGCTCGACATCGCGCCGGTGGCCAGCGCGATCGGCGGGATGACACCGTTCAGCACGCCGGCCAGGGTCGGGTGCCGCTCGAGCGAGTTGTCGATGAGGGCCGCTCCGAGCGCACCGATCAGGAGCCCGACGGAGACGCCCTGCACGATGCGGTCGACGATGAGCGCTCCGACGCCGTCCGCGATCGCGAACAGCCCGAGCGACAGGGCGACGCCGAGGCCGCCGGCGACCAGGACGGGCTTGCGGCCGACGTGGTCCGACAGCCGGCCGGCGATCAGCAGGCTCGCGAGCAACCCGGCGACGTAGATGGCGAAGACGCCGGTCAGCATGAGCGGCGTGAGGTGCCACTCGGCGGCGTAGACCGGGTAGATCGGCGACGGGACCGCGGATGACGCGACCGACACCAGGAGCATCGCCGCGAGGATCCAGAACCCGGCGACCGAGCGAGCTGACTGCTGCATGAGCATCCTTCCGATGGTCCGTTGTACGACTGCATTCGTAGCGCAGTCCGCTGTACGACGCAAGTCGTACAGCGAGCCGAACGGTGGTAGCGTCCCGTCCATGCCCGCGCACGTCGATGCCCCCGAGCGGCTGCCCCAGCCGTCCGTGGCCGAGATGGACCTCCCCGTCGTCCTGGACGCCCTGAGCGACCCGATCCGGTTGGCGATCCTGCACCGCTACCTCGTCGACGCCGCCGGTGGTGAACGGAGCTGCGGCTGGGTCGGGATCGACCGACCGAAGTCCACGCTCACCCACCACTTCCGGGTCCTGCGCGAGGCCGGACTGCTCGAACAGCACCTCGAGGGCCTGACCCGCGTCAGCCGGGTCCGGATCGAGGACGTGCAGCAGCGGTTCCCGGGGCTGCTCGACCTGGTGCTCGACTGGCAGGTGCCCGCGGCCCTGCTGCGCGACGGGATCGAGTCGTGAGCACGGTGCCCGGCGCGGGTGCCGCCGCCGGTGCCGGGGCGGCCGTGCACCGGCTGCCCGACATCGGTGCCGACCCGGCCGTGACGACGGCGCTCGCCGCGGACCTCGACGCCGCCGGCTTCACCGTCGATCGGGTCGACGCGCTGTGGGGGACCGAAGCGGCCGCGTCGCTGCACCGGGGCTCGCGCGTGGCGGCCCTCCGTGCCCTGGCTGCTCGTGAGCCATCGCCACTCGGCACGCTCGCCACGCTGTTCGTGCTCGGCCTGCCGACGTCCCGCGCGGACGCAGCTGCCGCGTTCCCGACCGCCGGACTCGACGCCGTGGTGGCGGCAGGGCTGCTGACGGCAGACGGAGACGACGTCCGCCCGACGGTCGACCTTCGTCCTTACGCCTTCGTCGACGACCTCGGCGCCGGCAGCTGGTGGATCGTCTCGGACCTCGGCGAGCTCGCCCTCGGTCACGCGATCAGCGAGGAGCACGTCCTCGGCATCGGTGGCGCCACCACGACGCTGAGCGGCCTGCAGGTGCCCGTCGCCGTCCGCACGGTCCTCGACCTCGGCACCGGCTGCGGGATCCAGGCCATGCACGCCCGGCGCTTCGCCGAGCACGTGGTCGCCACCGACATCTCGCGCCGCGCCCTCGACATCGCCCGGTTCAACGCGCAGCTGAACGGCATCGACGGGATCGACTTCCGGTACGGCTCGCTCTTCGAGCCCGTCGCGGGGGAGCGGTTCGACCGCATCGTGTCGAACCCGCCGTTCGTCATCACACCTCGCCGGCCGGGTGTCCCCTCGTACGAGTACCGCGACGGCGGCATGGTCGGCGACGCCCTCGTCGAGACCGTGCTCCGTGGGCTGTCCGAGCACCTCGAGCCCGGTGGGACCGCGCAGCTGCTCGGCAACTGGGAGTACCACTGGGGCGTCGACGGGCTCGACCGCGTGCGCGGCTGGTTCGCGGACACCGACCTCGACGCATGGGTCATCGAGCGCGAGCGCCAGGACCCCACGTCGTACGCCGAGACCTGGATCCGCGACGGCGGCACGAAGCCCGGAACTCCCGAGTTCGACACGCTGATGGGTGCCTGGCTCGACGACTTCGCGGACCGCCGCGTCACCGGCGTCGGCTTCGGCTACGTCGTGGTGCGTCGAGCCCTGCCAGGAGGAACGGCGAGCCTCCGCCGGTTCGAGCGCGTCCCCGAGACGCTCGGCTCCAACCCCGCCGGGCTCGGTGCCACGGTCGCTCGCGTCCTCGACGCGGCGGCGTGGCTCGCTGCGCACGACGACGCCGCGCTCGCCACGACGCACCTGACGGTGGCGGGCGACGTCACCGAGGAGCGCTACTACTGGCCGGGCAACGACGACCCGACGGTGATGACGCTCGTGCAGGGCGGCGGACTCGGACGGCGGGTGGACGCGGACACGGCGCTCGCCGCGTTCGTCGGAGCCTGCGACGGGGACTTGTCGGTCGCGGCGATCGTCGGTGCGCTCGCGCAGATCACGGGCGTCGACGAGCAGGTGCTCGCCGCCGACCTGTTGCCGGCGGCGCGCGACCTGGTGCTCGACGGGCTGCTGCTGCCGGCGTAGCCGCGGTCGCGGGCGCTGTCAGCGCCCGTCGCGCCAGCTGTGCTCGGGGGCGTAGCCGAGCAGCTCGCGGGCCTTCTCGGACGACAGCAGCGAGCTGACGCCGTCGATGTCCGCGCGACGCTCGATGTCGGGCACGTAGCGCTCGACGAGCTCGATCGTCGGGGTGTCCATCACGGTGTCGGGGCTCGCGATGACGAACGCCTCGAACCCGGTGAGCTCGGCCTCGACGGCCTTGCGGACCGCCTGGGCGCCGTCACGCGAGTCGATGTACGACCACAGGTTGAAGGTCTTCGCCTCGGGGGTGGCGTCCCACGGGAACGCCGGGTAGTCGGTCTCGTCCATCACGTTCGAGAACCGCAAGCCGATCATCTTCAGCTCCGGGTCCCAGCGGGTGAAGTGGCGGGCCATCTCCTCTTCGACTGCCTTGCCGAGCGAGTACGACGACTGCGGGCGAACCGCGAACTCCTCGTCGACGGGCAGGTAGGGCGGGTGGTGCTCGCCCATCGGGATGCCGAGCAGGGTCTCGCTCGACGCCCACACCAGGTTCTTGATCTTCGCGGCACGTGCGGCGTGGAAGACGTTGATCGACGCCGTGACGTTGTTCGTGATGAGCGCCACGTCGGGGACCTGCCCCGGAGCGGGCACGGCCGCGAGGTGCACGACGGCGTCCACGTGGTCGTACCGGTCGTCGATGCCGAGCAGGGCGTTCAGGACTTGGCCGTAGTCGGTCAGGTCGATCCGGACGAACTGCACGCCCTCGGGCTGGTCGGGGGAGGGGACGCGGTCGAGCAGCACCACGTCGTACCCGTGCGCATCGAGGTCGCGCACCACCGCTCGTCCGAGCTTGCCGCTGCCGCCGGTCACCACTACACGCGTCATCGCGTCACTCCACATCCTCGTCGGGTCGCCCTTCGGGCACGGCCCATCCTGCCCGGTGCCGCCTGACCCGACCAGGCCCTGTCCGTACCCCGCTCGGCAATGTGCCCGCAGGATTTCAGATCTCACGTGTCATATGACAGTCTCGATCTCATGCTTCGATGGGGATGCGGCGCAGTCGCGGTCATGACGCTGCTGGCTGTCGCCGGCTGCGCGCATGTGTCTGACTGGACGCCGACTCGATCAAGCAGCGACCGGAGTATCGCGATCATCGACGGGGGCATGAGGCCAGCGGGCAAGGTCCAGTTCTCGGTGGCTGGCTCGTGGACCGTTCCCGGCCTTCCGAGCGAGCCTGTTGATGGACACGCCGATCTCCTCGCCGCAGTGATCGGAAAGCTCGGGGATGCTGCGCCGTCGCTCCTGGACGTCCGGGTGGCGACTCCGGGTCACGCGGCGACCCCGGATTCGATCGCACAAGGGCTCGACTGGGCCGTGGGCCGAGGGGTCGACATCGTGTTGATAGCGCTCAGCGGTCGTTCTGACTCGGTCACCCTCCGACAGGCGTTGCGTCACGCCGACCACAACGGCGTCCTCGTGGTGAGCAGCCTGCGGAACGAGTTGGTCGGTGCATCGTCGTTCCCTGCGGATCACGAGTCCGTGCTCTCCGTGTCGAGCGTCGACGAAGCCTTCGCGCGGGCCGCGACATCGCCGCGCGACGGTGACGTCAGCGCGCTCGGCGTGGAAGTCGACCTCGGAGATGGACGGGTGATCTCCGGTACCAGCATCGCTGCGGCTTCTGCCGCCGCTGCGGTGGTCCGGTGCGGTCCGCCGTCCGCATCGCGAAGCGACCTGATCCGTGACGCGCAGCGTCGCGGGCTCCGAGACGACCGCGGCGTCCCAGTGCTGCGGTGCACCGAAAGGAACAAGCAATGAAGCTCTTCAAGCGGGCAGCGCCCGTCGGCATCCTCGTGACCGTGGCCATGGTCTTCGGCCTCGTCACACCGGCCTCTGCAGAATCGCTGGAGCCCGACCAGGGCGAAGCAGTCGTCGATGTGTCTGTGGTCATGCAGGGGATGCCAGCCGACGAGGCGTCGGTCTCGACTCAGATCGAGTCTGAGCTCGGGCTCGAGGGTGAGGCCGTCGTGTCGATCGACGCCTACGAGATCGACGAGGTGCGTGTCGAGACAGAGCAGGAGGGCGAGGTCCTCCAGGACACGTACTCGATCAGTGACGTCACGATCGTCGATGACGAGAACTTCTCGGCGCTGCTGACGTCTGATTCGACCGGTGAAACACACTTCATCGACACATCGGTAGCCGAAGCTCAGGTGCTTCCGCTCATCCTCGTGGTGCTGGCACGCGTGGGGATCCAGATGGCCATCCGTCAGTTCTCGAAGGCCGCGATCCAGAGCGCAGCGAAGAAGTACGCTCTCTCGCTCGCAACGAAGAAGTGGACGCACATCATGGCGTCGAAGCACAATTGGCGCTACGTCGGGGGGACGACGCGAGCGAAGGTGGCTGATCTGATGAGCAAGGCCGTGGTCAATGGACGCTCTTCGAAAGCTCGTGACCACATCGACTACACCTGGGGGTACAAGGGCCGGACGATCACCGTCCGGACATCAACGGGTGGCCACATCAGCAACGGATGGGTGAAATGAGCAGCATCGCTGACCTGGTCGACGCGGGCAAGATCGGTGACGCCGTGCAGCAAGCTCGTGGGCTCACCCCGCAGCGGGTTCGCGAACTCCTGTTCGCGTCTGGAGGCTTCATGCGGGACTCAGGGCCGTACGACGAGTTCCTCCGTCGCTGGTACGCCACGCTCGAGAGCCCGTACCTGCGAGCAGAAGCGGCCGATTGGTTCTGCCAGGCCTACCTGACCGAGCTCGCCGACGTCCCCGGCGCGGAAGAGCACGGCGCGGCATTGGCGACTGAGTCGAAGCGTGACGTGCTCGAACACCTCGCGAGTGAGATGCGGGGGCGGAACATCTCGGATTGGTCGACCTCTCCGGAGGAGCCTCTGTCGAAGGCGCAGGTTCGTGCCTGGGTCGACGCGTCGTACGTGCTGGCCTCGGTGCGGTTGCCCTGACCGTCGCGTGACCTGAGCCGCCGCGCGAACCAGGTTCCGGACACGACACCACGGAATCGCACGGTGCTGTGTCCGGAACCTGGTTCCGGCGGGGATCGCCCGGGAGCAGCGTCAGGCGGTGGGGGCGACCTGGGCGATCGCGAGCCGGGCGACGAGCTCGACGTGCTGCGCCATGTCCCTGGACGGGTCGAACAGCCACTGGATCTGCATGCCGTCGGACACGGCGAGCAGCACGCTCGTCAGCTCCTCGGCATCGACGTCGGCGCGGAGCCGGCCGTCCTGCTGCATGGTGCGGAAGTCGGCGGACAGGTCGCGACGGCTGCGCTCGTAGCGCTCCTGGAAGTACGCGTGGGCCGGGTGCTCGGGGTCGGTCGCAGCGGCCGCGGAGAGGTTGACGAACATCTGCACCAGGCCGGGGACCTCGGCGTTGTGCCGGACGATCGCGGCGAGCAGGGCGGCCGGGTCCGGTGCCTGCCAGTCGTGCTGCAGGTCCATCTCGTCGCGTCGTCGCAGGATCTCGACCCAGAGCTCGTCCTTGGAGTCGAAGTAGTGCAGCAGGCCGGCCTGGGTCAGCCCGACGGCATCGGCGATGTCCTTGATGCTGGTGCGGCGGAACCCCTGCGAGGCGACGAGGTCGAGCGCGACCGTGAGGATCTCCTCGCGCTTCGCGATGCCCTTCGCGTACGAACCCCGTCGTGCCATGGCAGGACTGTACCGCTCGGAGTGCACACGGAAAACCTAGCCGTGCTTGGTTTTGGTGTTACGGTGGCACCAGCCGCCGACGAAGGCGTGCGAGTCACCGATGCAGGTGGCGTCCCTGAGAAGAGGTTGCAGTGGCTGGCGATGCCCTGACCATCAACGACACCCCGACCGCAGTCGCACCCACGCGCGGCCGAGGTGCCCCGCTCATGTACACGCTCGGCATGCCGATCGCGATGCTCGGCCTGTACATCGCGCTGCTGCCGCCGGTGCTGGTCGCCATGGCGCTCAAGGTCGCCGAGATCGCGCCGGACAACCAAGCGGGTGTGCTCGGCCTGGCACTCGGTGTCGGCGCGTTCGCCGCGATGGTCGCCAACCCCCTGGCCGGTCGCTTCAGCGATCGGACTGCCGGGAGGCTCGGCATGCGTCGTCCGTGGATCATCGGTGGCACCGTGGTCGGCTTCGCGGGCCTCGTGGTCGTCGCGACGACCACCTCGACCGTCGTGCTGGTGATCGCGTGGGGCGTCACGCAGGTCGCCTACAACGCCACGATCGCCGCCCTGACCGCGGTCCTGCCGGACCACGTCACGCGGTCCCAGCGCGGCCGGGTCGCGGCGCTGCTCGGGCTCTCCCAGAACCTCGCGCTCGTCGGCGGCACGTTCCTCGTGCAGCTCTTCTCGACCTCGGCGACGCAGATGATCATCCCCGGTGCGATCGGGTCGATCGTCGTCGTGCTCTACGCGCTCGTGTTCCGCGACCGCGTGCTCACCAACCGGCCGACGTCGAAGCTCAGCGTCGGGCAGGTCTTCGGCTCGTTCGTCTTCAACCCCGTGAAGCACCCGGACCTCGGCTGGGCCTGGCTCACCCGGTTCCTGATGGTCGCTGCGCAGTACACCGCGGTGAGCTACCTGACGTACTTCCTGCGGGACGACATCGGCGTGGACCCGGACCACGTCGCGAACGCGGTGTTCCAGGGCACGCTGTGGAACGTCGTCGGCATCGTCCTCACCTCGCTCATCGCCGGCTGGCTGTCGGACAAGCTCGGCCGCCGCAAGCTGTTCGTCGCGATCGCGGGCATCGTCGGCGTGGTCGGGCTCGTGATCATCGCGCTCGCGCCGTCGCTCGGCACGGTCCTGGTCGGCGAGTTCGTGATGGGTGCCGGCATGGGCGTCTTCTACGCCGTCGACCTGGCGCTCATCACCGACGTGCTGCCGTCCGACGAGGACAACGCGAAGGACCTCGGCGTCGTCAACATCGCGCAGGCCCTGCCCCAGTCGATCGTGCCCGCTGCGGCCCCGGGCGTCATCGCCCTGACCGGCGGGTACAGCGGCTTCTTCATCACCGGCGCCGTCGTCGGACTGCTCGGCATCGTCTCGGTGTCCCGCATCCGCGGCGTGCGCTGACCACGTTTCCCCAGGCTCTGAACGAAAGGACCGACCACCGTGACTACCGTGAACGACGTGACACCTGCCTCCAGTACGGCCGAGCGCATCGACGCGCTCGTCGACCAACTGACCACCGACGAGAAGGTGCAGCTCCTGACCGGGCGCGACTTCTGGACCACCTGGCCCATCGAGAAGATCGGGCTGCGCCGGATCCTGATGTCGGACGGCCCCTCGGGCGTCCGTGGTGAGGTCTGGGACGAACGCGACCCGTCGCTGAACCTGCCCTCGGCGACCGCCCTGTCGGCGTCGTGGGACCGCGCGATCGCGAAGCGCTACGGCGCCGCAGCAGCCGTCGAGGCACGCCGCAAGGGCGTCGACGTCGTCCTCGGCCCGACCATCAACCTGCACCGCTCGCCGCTCGGCGGCCGGCACTTCGAGGCGTTCAGCGAGGACCCGGTCCTGACCGGCGACCTGGCTGCGTCGTACGTCGACGGTGTGCAGGAGAACGGCGTGGCCGCGACCCCGAAGCACTACATCGCGAACGACTACGAGACCGACCGCTTCACCGCGTCGACCGAGGTCTCCGACCGGGCGCTGCGCGAGCTGTACCTGCTCGCGTTCGAGAAGGCCGTGACCGAGGCGCACGCCTGGGCGATCATGTCGTCGTACAACTCGATCAACGGCGTCACCGCGTCGGAGCACGACCTGCTCGAGACGCCGCTGAGCTCGGAGTGGGGCTTCGACGGCATCGTCGTGTCCGACTGGACCGGCGTGCGTTCGGTCGACTCGGCGAAGGCGTCCCAGGACGTCGCGATGCCCGGGCCGAACCAGTGGTGGAGCGAGGGACCGCTGCTCGCCGCCGTGCAGTCCGGTGCCGTGCCGATCGAGGCGATCGACCGCAAGGTCCGCCGCATCCTGACCCTGGCCGCCCGCGTCGGCGCACTCGAGGGCTTCGAGCCCGTGGCCGCGCAGCCGGTGCACGTCGAGGACGGCGTCGCCTTCGTGCGCGAGGCCGAGGCCGAGGGCACCGTCCTCGTCCGCAACACCGGCGTGCTGCCGCTCGACGCGCCCGCCGTCTCCCGCATCGCGGTCATCGGCCACAACGCCGACCAGGCCCGCACGCAGGGTGGTGGCTCGGCCACGGTCGTGCCGTCGCAGGTCGTGTCGCCGCTCGACGGGATCCGTTCGGCGTTCCCGGGCGCCACGATCGACTACGCGATCGGTGCCGTCGTGCAGGAGGGCATCGCGGAGTTCCCGCTGTCCACCATCACGAACCCCGGCACCGGCGAGCCCGGCGCCCGCGTCGCCTTCGTCAAGGACGGCGAGGAGCTGTACGTCGAGGACCGGCGCGCCACGGCGCTGTTCTGGTTCGGCGGCGACGCCCCCACGCGCGAGGCCGACCGGCTCGACATCACCACGACCTACACCGCGCCGTCCACCGGCACCGTGCGGATCGGCATCGGTGCGGCCGGCCGGTCGCGGATGTGGATCGACGGCGAGCTCGTGCTCGACGAGGACGTGCCCTTCGAGGGGGACCAGCTCGGCGCGGCCTTCCTCAACCCGCCGGCACGTTCGGTGCCCGTGTCGGTGACGTCCGGGCAGCAGGTCGCGATCCGCATCGAGTACGACGTCATCCAGGACGAGACCCTCGGCGGCGTGCTCGCGTACCAGTTCGGCACCGAGCCGTCCGACGAGGACCCGTCGGTGCTCATCGATGCCGCAGTCGAGGCTGCCCGAACGGCCGACGTCGCCGTGGTGGTCGTCGGCACGAACTCGAAGGTCGAGTCCGAGGGCTACGACCGCTCGTCGCTCGCGCTGCCCGGGCACCAGGACGACCTGGTGCGCGCGGTCGTGGCGGCGAACCCGAACACGGTCGTCGTCGTGAACGCCGGCTCGCCCGTGGAGATGCCGTGGCGGAACGACGTCGCCGCGGTCCTGCTCACCTGGTTCGGCGGACAGGAGTACGGCAACGCCCTGGCCGACGTCCTGACCGGCGCGCAGGAACCGGGCGGTCGACTGCCCACCACCTGGCCGGTCGCGATGGCGGACGTGCCCGTGCTCGACGTCACCCCGGTCGACGGCAAGGTGTCGTACGACGAGGGTGTCCACATCGGGTACCGCGCCTGGCTCCGTGCCGGCATCACGCCGGCGTACCCGTTCGGGCACGGCCTCGGCTACACCACGTGGAGCATCGACGGCGTGGTCGCGACGCCGACCGTGTCCGAGGGCGACGCGGTCATCGTCACGGCGACGGTCGCGAACACCGGGCAGCGTGCCGGCAAGCACGTCGTGCAGGTCTACGCCTCGCGGGAGTCGTCGGCGGTGGACCGTCCGGCGCGGTGGCTCGTCGGGTTCGCCCCGGTCCGCCTCGGCGCGGGGGAGTCCACCGAGGTCTCGATCGAGGTGCCGGCCCGCGCGTTCGCGCACTGGGACGGGGCCTGGCAGTACGAGCCCGGCACCTTCACGCTGCACGTCGGAGCCTCGGTCACCGACGAGTCCGGGAGCGCGGCCCTCGAACTGGAGTGACCAGTTCGTCCGGTTTCCGCGCGCCGACGACGCCTGTTGAGTAACATCGACGTGCGCCAGTCGGCTGGTTACCGTCGGCGCACGCACCGACTACGGGGTCGCTGGTTGTGCGACTCAGCCTCCTGATCCGGCTGACGATGCCCCAGCTTCCCCGGTGCGTCCAGAATGCGTCCCCGCGTCCGCGCGGGGGCGCATTCGTTCGTCCGGACCGTTTCCGTCCTGGAAGGGGTGCGGCGAACCGGTTGACGGACTTCGTGCAATCCGGGCAAAACGGATGACGGATGATCAACTTTTTCGTCCTGAGGCCGCGACTGAGTGTGACAAACCGCTCGGTAGGTGGAACGATGGTCCCACCATCCCGTGCGGATCAGGGACGAGATGGTCATCCGGCAGGGCTCTCGAGCATCACCGACTCGATCTGAGCCCCGCCGGATGTCCTGATCCGTTCTCAGGCCCGCAGCGCCGGCGCGATCTCCTCGGCGACGATGCGCAGGATCCGCTCGTGGGCGGCCACGTCCCCGTTCGCGGGCAGGGTGATCACCAGCTCGTCCGTCGCGGTGACGGCGGGATCGGCGAGCAGCGCGTCGACGATGGCGGCCGGCTCGCCGGACAGGACCTTGCTGAACCGGAACGGCGGGCCGGAGAGCGGCCGGCCCTCGTCGTCCATGCCCGAGGCGTACCCGGTCAGGAACTCCTCGTGGACCGCGCGGTCGTGGTCGTCGAGCAACGGCACGACGATGCGGCCGACGGCGACCTTCGACGGACGGCCGGTCCCACCGTGCAGCTCGGCGAACCGCTCCCGGTACGCGGCGATCTGGTCGGCCTGCGCCTGGGCGAAGGGTGCACCGGTGTCCTCGGTGTTCAGGGTCGAGCAGTGCAGGAGCAGCCCCTTCTCGGCCGTGCGCACCGCCGTGCCCATGCTCCCGCCGCCCCACCACACGCGGTCGCGCAGGCCGGGGCTGAGCGGCTGCAGGGTCAGGTCCGCACCGGCCGGGATGCTCTCGTAGCCAGAGCCGGCGCTGCCGAGAGCGTCGCCGTCGAGCACCTCGAGCAGCCGGGCAGCCCGGGCCTCGGCCTCGTCGCGGAACGAGCGGTCGACGGCGCCGAACACCGGGTCCAGGATCGGCCCGTACCCGGCGATGCCCGTGCTGATGCCGAGCTGCACACGCCCGCTGCTCAGCAGGTCGACCGTGCTGGCGTCCTCGGCGAGGCGCACCGGGTCCTCGTAGCGCATGCCGAGCACCGCGGTGCCGAAGGCGATGGTGCTGGTTCGCTGGGCCGCGGCGGCGAAGAACGTCATCGGGCTCGTCAGGAAGGGCTCGAAGTGGCGGCCACGGACCCAGCCCGTGCCGTAGCCGAGGGTCTCGGCCGTCTCGAACAGCCGCAGACCGTCCTGCAGGGCGCTCGCCGCACCCGCAGTGCCGCCGTGGTTCGGGACGAAGGTGAGGAAGCCGAGTTCGCGCATGACGCGAGTCTATGCGCGCGTATGGAGCCGGGCCTCCCGGTCGGCCGTACCGACCACCTCGTCACCGCAGCCTGGGAGGATGGGGCCATGACCGACGTCACCACCGTGCCCCCACTCGTCGCCGCGATCCCGGCGGCGGTGGACGGCGTCGTCGACGCCGACGAGGTCTACGAGGCCTTCGCCGCCTGGGCAGCCGAGGGCGGCCGGCCGCTGTACCCGGCGCAGGACGAAGCGGTCATCGAGCTCGTGTCCGGTGCGAACGTCGTGCTGAGCACCCCGACCGGCACCGGCAAGTCGCTCGTCGCGGCCGGCGCGCACTTCGCCGCGCTCGCCGAGGGCAAGCGGAGCTACTACACGGCACCGATCAAGGCGCTCGTCTCCGAGAAGTTCTTCCAGCTGGTCGAGCTGTTCGGCGCGCAGAACGTCGGCATGGTCACCGGCGACTCCAGCGTGAACGGGGATGCCCCCATCGTCTGCTGCACGGCCGAGATCCTGGCGAACCTCGCCCTGCGCGAGGGACCTGACGCCGACGTCGACGTCGTGGTGATGGACGAGTTCCACTTCTACGGCGACCCCGACCGCGGCTGGGCGTGGCAGGTGCCGCTGCTCGTGCTCGAGCGCGCGCAGTTCCTGCTGATGTCCGCCACCCTCGGCGACGTCACCACCATCGCCGACGACCTGTCACGGCGCACCGGCCGACCCACCGCCCGCGTGACCGGGGTCAGCCGACCGGTGCCGCTCGAGTACGAGTACGTGATGACGCCCGTGCAGGAGACCGTCGAACGGCTGCTGGAGGAGGGCAAGGCGCCGATCTACATCGTGCACTTCGCCCAGGCCGCGGCGCTCGAACGGGCGCAGTCGTTGATGTCGGCGAAGGTCGCTGATCGGGCGCGCCGAGACCAGATCGCGGAGGCGATCGCGGGCTTCCGGTTCAGCGCGGGGTTCGGACAGACCCTGTCGCGCCTGATCCGCGCCGGCATCGGCGTCCACCACGCCGGCATGCTGCCCAAGTACCGACGGCTCGTCGAGCAGCTCGCACAGCGCGGGCTGCTGCCCGTCATCTGCGGCACCGACACCCTGGGCGTCGGCATCAACGTGCCGATCCGGTCCGTGCTGTTCACCGGACTGACGAAGTTCGACGGCACGAAGATGCGGCAGCTGTCCGCACGCGAGTTCCACCAGATCGCCGGCCGTGCCGGACGCGCCGGGTACGACACCGAGGGTGACGTCGTCGCCGAGGCCCCCGAGCACGACATCGAGAACGCCCGTGCGGTCGCCAAGGCCGGCGACGACCAGAAGAAGAAGAGCAAGATCAAGCGGAAGAAGGCGCCGGAGGGGTTCGTGTCCTGGGGGCAGGCCTCGTTCGACCGGCTCATCGGCGCCGAACCGGAGCCGATGGTCTCGCGGATGCGCATCACGCACGCGATGGTGCTGTCGGTGGTGGCTCGCGGTGGTTCGGCGTTCGACGAGGTGCGCTCGCTGGTGTTCGACAACCACGAACCCCGTGCGCGGCAGCTCGCGATGGCCCGGCGGGCACTCGTCATCGCGCGGACACTCGTGAACGCACAGGTGATCGAGAAGGTCGACGGGGTCTACCGGCTCACCGTCGACCTGCAGTCGAACTTCGCCCTCAACCAACCCCTGTCGCCCTTCGCGCTCGCCGCGTTCGAGCTGCTCGACCCTTCTTCGCCGACGTACGCCCTGGACATGGTCTCGATCGTCGAGGCGACACTGGACGACCCGCGGGCGATCCTGTCGCAGCAGCAGTTCAAGGAGCGTGGCGAAGAGGTCGCCCGCATGAAGCGCGAGGGCATCGAGTACGAGGAGCGGATGGAGCTGCTGGAAGAGGTCACCTGGCCCAAGCCGCTCGACGAGCTGCTGACGGCGGCCTACGAGGCGTACTCGGCGGAACAGCCCTGGGTCCTCGACTTCGCACTCTCGCCCAAGGCCGTCGTCCGCGACATGTACGAGCGCGCGATGACCTTCGGCGACTTCGTGCGGTTCTACCAGCTCACCCGCTCCGAGGGGCTCGTGCTCCGGTACCTGTCGGACGCTTACCGGACCATGCGGCAGACCATCACCGAGGAACAGCGGAACCAGGAGCTGGACGACCTGATCGAGTGGCTCGGCGAGGTCGTGCGGCAGACCGACTCCTCGCTCGTCGATGAGTGGGAAGCGCTGCTCAACGGTGACGTGCTGCTCGCCCTCGCCGAGGAGCAGGAGATCGCGCCGCCGCAGCCTGCACGGCTCACCGGGAACGTGCGGGCCTTCACCGTGCTCGTGCGGAACGCGCTGTTCCAGCGGGTGCTGCTCGCCGCACGCGACGACGTCGACGGGCTCGGGGCGCTCGACGCCGCTGCCGGGTTCGACGGCGACGCGTGGGACGCGGTGCTCGAGGAGTACTACGAGGAGCACGACACCATCGGCACCGACGCCGAGGCGCGGTCCATGTCCTACCTGGTGCTCGACCAGGCGGGCGCGACGGGTGTGGGTGCTGGTGCTGGTGCTGGGGCGTCGAGCCCGTCGCGTGTTTGGCGCGCTCGGCAGATCTTCGCGGACCCGTCCGGTGACAAGGACTTCGGGTTCTCGGCGACGATCGACCTCGACGCCTCGGACGAAGCCGGCGAGGCCGTGGTCCGGGTCACCGAGATCGGTCGGTTCGACGGGTGGGCCGACGTGGACGTGGACTGATGCCGGCCGGTGCTGGCTCGTTCGTCGTGCGAGCGCTCGGTGCGGACGACGTCGACGCGCTGCAGGTGCTGCTCGAGACCGTGCCGGGCTACGCCGAGCGGATCACCGGGTACCCGCCGGGGCCGTCCGACGCGCTGAGTGCACTCGTGTCGGTGCCGGACGGCTTCGACCCCGTGGGCAAGCACGGGATCGGTCTGTGGGACGGCGACTCGCTCGTGGCGTTCGCGGACGTGCTGCTCGGGTACCCGGCGCCGACCACGGCGTACATCGGACTGCTCGTGGTCCGCGGCGATCGGCAGGGGTCCGGCCTCGGTCGGGTCCTGCACGAGTCCCTCGTGTCCCTGGCAGCCGACGCCGGCGCCGACCGCCTGCGACTGGGGATCGTGGCGACGAACGCGGCCGGTGCCGAGCCGTTCTGGCGGGCGCTCGGGTACGCGCCGACGGGGGAGCGGAAGCCGTACCGGTACGACGGGCTCGAGAGCACGGTGGCGCTCTGGGAGCGGGCGGTCTGATCCTCGTGGGTCAGGGACGGACGAGGCCCTTGGCCACCAGGCTCCGAGCCGCCGCCACGATCGCCTCGTGCGGGTCGCGAGGTGTCCAGCCGAGCACGGTGCGGGCTCGCTCGTTCGAGGTGCGCTTGGCGGAGCCGAGGTCGGGCACCATCGCACGGAACTGCGGCTGTGTCTCGGCCGCGGTTCGCACGACGTCGTCGGGCAGCGTCTGCGTCGGGACCGCGTGTGCGTCGTCACCGAGGTGCTCGCGCAGGGTGGCGGCGATCTCGGCCATCTCGAGCGCCGGACCGTTCGAGAGCAGGAACCGCTTGCCCGCCGCGTCCGGTTCGGTCGTGGCGGTGACGTGCGCCGCGGCGACGTCGCGCACGTCGACGACGGGGATGAACAGTCGCGGCGTCGCGGGCATCGCGCCGGAGAGCATGGTCTGCAGGATGTGGTTCGCGCCGGACACCGTGTGTCCCATCGCCGGTCCCATCACCGCGACCGGCATCGTCGTGACGAGCTCCGGCGCACCGGGCTCGGACGCGACGAAGTCCCAGGCGGCGCGTTCGGCGAGGGTCTTGCTCTTCCCGTAGGCGTCGACTCCGGGCCCGTCGAGCACCGTCCAGTCCGCCTCGGTGAACACGTGATCGGAGTGCGGATGGCCCCAGCTGACCGCGTGGAAGGCCGAGGTCAACACGACGCGATCGACTCCGGCAGCGTGTGCGGCGCGCAGCACCCGCAGCGTCCCCTCCACGGCCGGACGGATCACCGAGTCCTCGTCCTCGACGTGGCCGGGCATCACCGGCGAGGCGACGTGGTGCACGATGTCGATGTCCGCGACCGCCTGAGACCATCCGTCATCGGACGTCAGGTCGGTGGCGACGAACTCCAGCCGGTCGTCGGCGGTCAGGCCGGCTTCGGCGAGGACCGCACGGACCGTGGGTTCACGGTCGAGGGACCGGATCGTGGTGCGGACGCGGTGTCCGGCGTCGAGCAGCTGCAGGATCAGGTGGCCGGCGATGAAGCCGGAGCCGCCGGTGACCAGGACGTGTTCGGTGTTCTCCATGCGTCCAGCATCGCCAGCAGTCCCGACGCGGACCAGTGCCTCGGTGTTCCTGGGTCTCCGAGACCCAGGCTGACCGAGGGCGGACGCGCTGGCCCGAGACTCGCGGTGAGCGACGGTTCTCGGGCGCGCGGCCGCGAGATCAGTCGCTCAGGCCGAGACTCGGCCACCGGCCAGGGGTGGCCGCGTCAGAAGAGCGTGGCCGGCGGGGTCGCCTCGGGCAGTGCGGACGGCTCGGTGACCTCGACTCCGGGCCAGCCCGGACCGTGCGGCACGTCGGTGTGGTTCTGGTACGCGGTGGCGGCACCACGGGCGCGGACGTCGGCGGCCTCGTTCATCTCGTGGCCGACGTGCCCGCGGACCCACTCGAACGTGACCTTGCGGCCCTGCAGCTCGGCGTCGAGCTCCTTGATGATCTCGACGTTCACGACCGGCTTGCCGTCGGCCTTGCGCCAGTTCTTCCGCTTCCAGCCAGCCAGCCACTCGGTGCAGGCCTTGATGGCGTACTGGCTGTCGCACAGGATGTGCAGCGGCTCGCCGGTGTCCTTCGTCGCGCGGAGCAACTGGAGGACGGCGGTGAGCTCGCCGATGTTGTTCGTCGCGCGCGGCCAGCCACCGGCGGCCCAGCGGTCGTCGTCGACGTACCAGGCCCAACCGGCGGGGCCGGGGTTGCCGAGGGCTGAGCCGTCTGCTGCGGCGACGATCGTCACGAAGGGACCTCCTGGTCGGGGCTGGTGCCCGTCGAGCGTAACGGACGGTCGAGCACCGTCCGTGCCGAGGTCATCGGCGCGCGGGATCGAGGTTCAGCGTGCTGCCCTCGAGCAACCAGTCGTCGGCGCGGGTCTCCAGGTACGGGTTGAGCCACTGCACCTCGGCCGGCGTGATGCCGAACCGCTGCGCGACGGTGGTCAGCTCGTCGCCGTGTGCCACCAGGTAGTCGGCCGGGCTGCCGTCGGAGTCCGTCACGATGCCGTACGCCCCCGGTCGGTCCTTGCCCACGGTGACGCGCAGGTCGGGGTAGGGGTTCGGGATCTTCCAGTCCAGGGCGCTGGCGGCCAGCACCGATCCCACCCACGGGCGCATCGACGGGTCTTCGTCCGGCACCGAGGCAGGGACGAGGACGACACTCTGCAAGTAGTCCGGTCGTGCACCGGCGTCGTGCATGACCACGGTCTTCGGCGGCCCGGAGGCGGCGGTCCACTCGGTCGTGTCCCGCGCCGACGCGTCACCGCCGTCGAGCGGGCTGGCGGTCCGGTGCCGGAACTGCAGGCTCATCTGCTGCGGTTTGGTCGTGCGGTAGTCGGACAGCTGCGCGGTGAACGTACCCATGTCGTTCGCCACGATGCGCACGTGGATGCTCGTGTCACCGCTCGGGGATGTGATGTCGGTCTCCGCCGCGACCGTGCCCGTGGGCAGGACCTGCTCGACCTCGTCCGCGTTGCCGCCGACCTGCTCGGTCGTGAGCGTCGGATCGGGGATCGGCTCCGCGGTGCGCTCGGTGGCCTGTCGGGTCGGCTTCGGCAGGGTGCCGTCCCCGCCGAACGCCGTGCAGCCCGTCAGCAGCAGCCCCACCATCGCCGTGCCGATCACCGCGCTCGCCGCGGTTCGCATCCGTGTCATCGTTCCCCCACGGCAGGAGCGTACCGCCGGGGTCCAGCCCGATCGATGGTCGTGACCGAACTGGTACTCGGGGCACACGGACTACCGTCCGGGACATGAGCGACAGCATCCCGGAGACGCCGGAACCCGACTCGACCGACACCGCGTACAGCCCGTCGAGCGAGCGGGAGACCGAAGCGTCGCAGACGAACCAGCGCAGCGACGCCGAGCTCGAGGCGGACGGCATCGACACGTCCAAGATCACCGCCGCACCGGGAACGGGCGGCGCGGACGACGCCGGCGACGTCGAGCCCGCACCGGGCGACCTGCACCTGCCGTGGCAGTCGGAGGAGGACCGCCGGGGCTAGCCGGACACCCGGTCGAGTTCGCGCACGAGTTCCTCGCCGTCGCGGACGTCCCAGAACGCGAACACCTGCGGTCCGAACAGTCCGTCGAGTCCGGTGTTCGCGTAGATCTTGGCGGTCGCTCCGCCGCCGAAACGCCGCCACTCCGCTCGGATCGCCGGTGTTCCACTCCACCGAACAGTGTCGTCGGCCCCTGGTCCAGGTGACGGTACGGTCGGTGCGTCCGACCGGGACCTCGCGGGTGGTGCTCGGCCCGATGATCAGCGCGCGGCGGTCGGTGACGGCGTACACCATCGTGCGCTTGCGGTGGACCTTCACGAAGAAGCGGCCGAACACCAGGTGCAAACCGACGATCGAGAAGACGATCGGGATGATCGCGCCCACGCCGAGGGAGCCGTTGCGCACGATGTCGACCATCGAGAACGCGACGAAGCTGGTCCACAGCAGCGAGAACGGCACGAGGAAGGCGTCTCGCCCCGAGAAGAGCTTCGCCGGGTCGCTCGTGCCGGCCCAGTACAGGTGCTCGTCGGGTCGGAGGTGCTCGCGGGCGGTCTGCTGAGGATCGTTCACTCCGAAGAACCTACGCCGTCACGCACGCTCCGCGTCACGAGACCGAGTCGGGGTGGGAGCCCGTCCGCTGCCCGGACTCGAGTGTCGCGATCGCCGCGAGCTCGTCGTCACCGAGGACGAAGCAGTCGGCCTCGAGGTTCGACCGGATCCGCGACGGCGTCACGGACTTCGGCAGCACCACGACCCCCTGCTGCACGTTCCACCGGACGAGGACCTGCGCGACGCTCACCCCGTGGGCGTCTGCGATGCCGGTCAGGATCGGTTCGTCGATCAGCCGACCGCGACCGAGCGGCGACCAGGCTCCGGTGACGATGTCGTGCTGCTGGTGGAAGGCGATGAGCTCGCGCTGGGGGAGCCACGGGTGCCGCTCGACCTGGTTGAGCGCCGGGACCTCGCCCGTCTCGTCGATGAGCCGCTGGAGGTGCGGCACCTGGAAGTTCGAGACCCCGATGCTCCGTGCCCGGCCGGAGTCGCGCAGTTCGACGAGCGCGCGCCAGGTGTCGACGTAGCGGTCGTTCGCCGCGGCTGGCCAGTGGATCAGGTAGAGGTCGACCGCGTCGAGCCCCAGCCGCTCGAGGCTGCCGTCGAAGGCCCGCAAGGTCGCGTCGCGCCCCTGGTGGTCGTTCCACACCTTGGTCGTCACGAAGACGTCGTCACGGTCGAGCCGGGAGGCCCGGATCGCCTTGCCGACGCCGGTCTCGTTGCCGTACATCTCGGCCGTGTCGACGTGCCGGTAGCCGGAGTCGAGCGCGAGACCGACCGCCGTCTCGGCCTCGGCGTCGTCGACCTTGTAGACGCCGAACCCGATCGCGGGGATCGCGTTGCCATCGCGCAGGGGAAGTGAACCGACCATGCACCCATCCTGCCGGTGCGTGGCGGGCGCGCGTCGGGCCTCCCGGCCATCTGTGGAGAACGCGACCCGCTCGTGGGAAGCACGTTCCTTCCCATACGGGCCGCGATCGCGAACGCAATCGGGCGTACCTGGTCAGAACTTCCGACCAGGTACGCCCGATTCGACCAGGTACGCCGAAAGTCCGCCCCGCTCAGGTCGGCAGGACCACCGGCTCGGTGTCGGGGATGGGGCTGGCGTCACGGCCGCGCAGGTCGGGCAGCCAGCGCTTGGCCCCGAGCGCGACGACGACACCCACCCCGGCCATGACCGCACCGACGGTGAAGCCGCCGATCGAGCCGCTGCTGTCGATCAGGAAGCCGGCGACCGCGGAACCGCCCGCGGCACCGATGAGCTGACCGGTGCCCATCCAGCCGTAGGCCTCGGCGGTGTCGGAGAACTTGACGGTGGCGGAGACCGAGCCGAACATCACCGCGAGTGCCGGCGCGATGCCGATGCCCGCGATGATGAGGGCCAGGCAGAGCCACCAGAAGCTCGTGCCGCCCAGGGCGAGCGCGAGACCGACGAAGACGATCGCCATGCGCGTCCACAGGGTGTTGGGGGAGATCGGACGGTGGCCGAAGGCCAGGCCGCCGAACAGTGAGCCCACCGCGAAGACGGCCAGGACGATGCCGGCGTTCGGACTGCCCTCGCCGAAGACGCTGGTGACGCTGGCCTCGACCGCGGCGCACGCCCCGATGAGCAGCAGACCGGTCAGGGTGGCGACGACGACCGACGGGCGCTTCAGCACCACGCCGAACGCGCGCTTCGAGCGCGGGATGCGGACGCGGCCGAGCTCGGGTGAGGCGATGAACCACGTACCGCCGACCACCAGGAAGACCATCGCGACGACGATCGCCTCGACCGTGCCGACCTGGGTCGCGACGAACGTGGTGATGACCGGGCCGGCGACCCAGATGAGTTCCTGGGCGCTGGCGTCGAGCGAGAACAAGGGAGTGAGTTGCGACGAGGTCACCATCTTGGGGTAGATGGTGCGCACCGCCGGCTGCACGGGCGGGACCGCGAGGCCGCCGAGGAACCCGACCACCACGTAGCCCCAGAGCGGCATGAGGACGAAGCCGATGACCCCCATGCTCAGGAGCGCGACGATGCTCGTCAGGATGAGGACGGGGCGCATGCCCCAGCTGCCCATCCACCGGCTGGTGAGCGGGCCCGCCAGCGCCTGCCCGACACTCGTCGTCGCGAGCACCAGGCCTGCGGCGCCGTAGGAGTGGAAGACGTGCTCGACGTGCAGCAGGTAGGCCAGCGAGAGCATCCCGAACGGGAAGCGCGCGGTGAGCTGTGCAGCGATGACGCGACCCACGCCGGGGGTCTTCAGGAGGGGGCCGTACGTACTCACGAGACGAGTGTACGGACCGGACGGATCGGGGTGTCACCCGTCCGGGGGAGGTGTGGATCGCGGTCCGTTCGTGACGCACCCGCGACACGCCGACGCGCTGATTCCACACTTGTGGATCGAACCTGTCCACGGGTGTGGGGAAGTGTCGGTGGTCCGCTGGAGAATGGCGGAATCACGGGCCTCTCCGAGCTGTTCACACTGTGGAGGAGCTTGTGGAGAACTACACGGCTGTAACACTGCCTCTTGTGGTCGGTGACTCCGCCAGCCACTAGATGTAGTGTGGAGCCATCGCAGCGGCCCTTCCCGGACACGACTGCGGACAGGCATCAGCACCACCTCCACAGCACAGCAGAAACCAGTAGGAACCAGGGGAGAACATGGCCGTCACCGTCTACACCAAGCCGTCCTGCGTCCAGTGCACAGCGACGTACCGGGCCCTCGACAACAAGGGCATCGAGTACGAAGTGCACGACGTCTCCACCGACGAGGCAGCCCTCGAGCACGTCAAGAGCCTGGGCTACATGCAGGCCCCCGTCGTCGTCACGGACGACGACCACTGGTCGGGCTTCCGCCCCGACAAGATCGCGACGCTCAGCGCCGAACTGGTGTAGTCGTCTCCCGTCCTGTGGACGGTCACCCGGTTCCGTTCAGGAGGCCCGGATCACCGCCCACAGGACACCCTCCGGTCCGCCTGTTCCGCACCTTCACCACAGGAGCGCACCATGAGCCGATTGGTCTACTTCTCGAGCGTGTCCGGGTACACCGCACGCTTCGTCGAGAAGCTCGGCCGCGACGCGGACCGGATCCCGCTCTACCCGAGCGAACCCTTCCTCCACGTGGACGAGCCCTACGTCCTGTTCCTGCCCACCTACGGTGGCGGCAACGGCGAGGGCGCGGTCCCCAAGCAGGTCATCAAGTTCCTCAACGACGCGCACAACCGCTCGCTCATCCGCGGTGTGGTCGTCGGCGGCAACACGAACTTCGGCGAGGCCTACGGCCTGGCAGGGGACGTCATCGCACGGAAGTGCAACGTCCCCCTTCTCTACAGATTCGAACTCTTCGGGACCCCTGACGACGTGTCGGCGGTCAACTCAGGATTGGATGCATTTTGGACGCAGCAGTTGCAGACGTCGATCTGACGTCGCCGCAGACGGGGATGGACTACCACTCCCTCAACGCGATGCTCAACCTCTACGACGCGGACGGGAACATCCAGTTCGACAAGGATCGTGAGGCCGCCAAGCAGTTCTTCCTGCAGCACGTCAACCAGAACACCGTCTTCTTCCACAACCTGAAGGAGCGGCTCGACTACCTGGTCGAGAACGAGTACTACGAAAAAGCCACGATCGACATGTACTCGCTGGACTTCATCCAGCGACTCAACGACCTGGCGTACTCGAAGAAGTTCCGGTTCCAGACGTTCCTCGGTGCGTTCAAGTACTACACGAGCTACACGCTCAAGACGTTCGACGGCAAGCGCTACCTCGAGCGCTTCGAGGACCGCGTCGTCATGACCGCCCTCGGCCTGGCCCAGGGCAACGAGCAGCTCGCCGTCGACCTCGTCGAGGAGATCGTCGCCGGCCGCTTCCAGCCCGCCACCCCGACGTTCCTCAACACGGCGAAGGCCCAGCGCGGCGAACTCGTCTCCTGCTTCCTGCTGCGCATCGAAGACAACATGGAGTCGATCTCGCGCGGGATCAACTCGTCGCTGCAGCTCTCGAAGCGCGGCGGCGGCGTGGCCCTGCTCCTCTCCAACATCCGTGAGGCCGGCGCCCCGATCAAGCAGATCGAGAACCAGTCCTCGGGCATCATCCCCGTGATGAAGCTGCTGGAAGACTCCTTCTCCTACGCGAACCAGCTCGGTGCGCGTCAGGGTGCCGGTGCCGTCTACCTGTCGGCGCACCACCCCGACATCATGAAGTTCCTCGACACCAAGCGCGAGAACGCCGACGAGAAGATCCGCATCAAGACGCTGTCCCTCGGCGTCGTCGTGCCGGACATCACGTTCGAGCTCGCGAAGAACAACGAGGACATGTACCTGTTCTCGCCGTACGACGTCGAGAAGGTCTACGGCGTCCCGTTCGGCGACGTCCCGATCTCCGAGAACTACCGCGCGATGGTCGACGACTCGCGCATCAAGAAGACGAAGATCAAGGCGCGTGACTTCTTCACGACCATCGCCGAGATCCAGTTCGAGTCCGGCTACCCGTACATCGTGTTCGAGGACACGGTGAACAAGGCCAACCCGATCAAGGGTCGGATCAACATGTCCAACCTGTGCTCGGAGATCCTGCAGGTCAACACCCCGACGACCTTCAACGAGGACCTGTCCTACAAGGAGATCGGCAAGGACATCTCCTGCAACCTCGGGTCGTTGAACATCGCGCTGACGATGGACTCGCCGGACTTCGGCAAGACGATCGAGACCGCGATCCGTGGCCTGACGTCCGTGTCGCAGATGTCGCACATCGCCTCGGTGCGTTCCGTCGAGGACGGCAACGACAAGTCGCACGCCATCGGCCTCGGCCAGATGAACCTGCACGGTTACCTCGCTCGTGAGCGCGTCTACTACGGCTCCGAAGAGGGCATCGACTTCACGAACATCTACTTCTACACGGTGCTGTTCCACGCCCTTCGTGCGTCGAACAAGATCGCGATCGAGACCGGCGAGACCTTCGACGGCTTCCGTGACTCGAAGTACGCGTCGGGTGAGTTCTTCGACAAGTACACCGACCAGGCGTGGACCCCGGCGACCCCCCGCGTTGCGTCGCTGTTCGACAACGCGAACATCACGATCCCGACGCAGGACGACTGGAAGGCGCTGAAGGCGTCCGTCCAGGAGCACGGCATCTACAACCAGAACCTGCAGGCAGTCCCGCCGACCGGTTCGATCTCGTACATCAACCACTCGACGTCGTCGATCCACCCGATCGCGTCGAAGATCGAGATCCGCAAGGAAGGCAAGCTCGGCCGCGTCTACTACCCGGCGCCGTTCATGACGAACGACAACCTGGACTACTACCAGGACGCGTACGAGATCGGTGCCGAGAAGATCATCGACACGTACGCCGCGGCGACGCAGCACGTGGACCAGGGCCTGTCCCTGACGCTGTTCTTCAAGGACACCGCCACCACGCGTGACATCAACAAGGCGCAGATCTACGCATGGCGCAAGGGCATCAAGACGATCTACTACATCCGTCTGCGCCAGCTCGCCCTCGAGGGCACCGAGGTCGAGGGCTGCGTCAGCTGCATGCTGTAGAGCTGCTGCTCTCTTCCTGGAGGCGCGGGGCGGGCCCCGCCCCGCGCCTCCAGTCCGTCATCAGATCACCATCTCGAATCCGGAAGACAATCCCATGACCCTCACCGACCCGGTCCACGCCACGGGCAAGTCCATCCCGCTGATCAGCTCGGTCAGTGCCATCAACTGGAACCGCATCCAGGACGACAAGGACGTCGAGGTCTGGAACCGGCTGGTCAACAACTTCTGGCTGCCCGAGAAGGTGCCGCTGTCGAACGACGTGCAGTCGTGGAACACGCTGACACCGGCAGAGCAGCAGCTCACCATGCGGGTCTTCACCGGCCTGACGCTGCTCGACACCATCCAGGGCACCGTCGGCGCGATCAGCCTGATCCCCGACGCGATCACCCCGCACGAAGAAGCCGTCTACACGAACATCGCGTTCATGGAATCGGTGCACGCGAAGAGCTACTCGTCGATCTTCTCGACGCTGGCCTCGACGCCCGAGATCGACGACGCCTTCCGCTGGTCCACCGAGAACGTGAACCTGCAGAAGAAGGCCCAGATCGTCCTCGACTACTACACCGGTGACGACCCCCTGAAGCGCAAGGTCGCTTCGACGCTGCTCGAGTCGTTCCTGTTCTACTCCGGCTTCTACCTGCCGATGTACTGGTCCTCGCGCGCGAAGCTCACCAACACCGCTGACCTGATCCGCCTGATCATCCGCGACGAAGCCGTCCACGGGTACTACATCGGGTACAAGTTCCAGAAGGGCCTCGAGGGCGCTTCCGAAGAGCGCAAGCAGGAGATCAAGGACTACACGTTCAACCTGCTCTTCGAGCTCTACGAGAACGAGGTGCAGTACACGCAGGACCTCTACGACCAGGTCGGGCTGACCGAGGACGTCAAGAAGTTCCTGCACTACAACGCCAACAAGGCGCTGATGAACCTGGGCTACGAGCCGATGTTCCCCAAGGAGACGACGGACGTGAACCCGGCGATCCTGTCGGCGCTGTCGCCGAACGCGGACGAGAACCACGACTTCTTCTCGGGGTCCGGGTCGTCGTACGTCATCGGCAAGGCGGAGAAGACCGAGGATGAGGACTGGGACTTCTGATCCTGGTCTGACGCGTGGGGACGCCCCGTCGGCTTCGGTGGCCCGACAGCCTTCCAGTTGGCCGTTGCATCCGTGAAGTTGGCCAAGGCTCGGACGACTTGGCCTCGACGGCGCCGAGTTGGCCAGTTTTTCTCGGTGCCGCGTTTGAGGCGGAGTTAGGGGGGTGAGCTCTCCGACATCGGATGGTCGAGCGAGTCCGTTGGTAGTACACGCAGAAGGGTGAGGGTGATGGCTAGAACGCCCCGTGCTCGTCCCGTGGACATCGCGCCCTCACCTTGGCCCGATCGTCCAACCAAGGATCCGTTGGGCGAATACGCTCGCCGATGGGTGCTCCGGCTGCTGGAAGTTATCGACGACCGCTCTATCCGATCAGTTGCGGATGCAGCTGGGCTTCATCATGCGACTCTTGACGCGATTGTTGCTGGGCGCGTGTGGCCGGACCTGGCGACGATCCGCAAGCTCGAGCTGTCTACGGGGACAGTGATCCACGCGCAGCTCGGCGGCCCGGGTGGCTCTGGGAGCGTAAGCGGTAGCCGCCGGAGGGTCGTGAGTTTCGGGCGCTGAACCGTACCGCGTCAAAATCGTGCGCTAGAGCGTCCGTGTGCTGGACGCCCGTAGGCTTGCCCTATGGGATGGACGTCGCGACTGCGACCAGCGGAGGTCACGGGGGAGCCGTGGCCCGACATTCCTTCTGATGGCCCCGTTACGGAAACTGCCCGGGCGTTTGTCGTCGCGGTTCGAGCAGGCGACCGCATCCAAGCAACGATGGTGTTCGAAAGCCTCAACTAATGCCTCAACTTGAAATGTTGCGAGTCCACGGCTGGGTCGGTTCGGTTGTGCCGCCCGTGGGTGTCGCTACGGTTAAATCATGAAGAACAAGTTCCTGACTATCGACGGCGTGACCTATAAGAAGGTGGCGCCGGTCGCGGACGGAGGGAACTCCATTGTCTGGGAGGCGCGATCCTCCGCCGATGGCAAGTCGTACGCGGTAAAGCGTATCGAGAAGTCCGACGCTGACCACAACAAACGCTTCGAGCGCGAGATTGACTTCGGCGCGCACGCAACACACCCAAATGTCGTCAAAATCCACGGATCGACGGAAGACGAGAAGTACTTCTACTACGTGATGGACTTGTACAGCGCAAGCCTCCGAAGGATCATCGCTGACGAATACGACCCGGATGTCCTCCTCGAGTACCTTTCCCAGTTGTGCGATGCCGTCGAGTATGTCCACAGCGAAGAGGTCGTGCACCGAGACATCAAGCCGGAGAACATCCTGATCGACGCGGACCGGCAACACCTGGTTCTCGCAGATTTCGGCATAGCGCACTTCAAGGACTCCACCCTCACCACGCAAACATCGCTGCTCGCGAACCGGAACTACCTCGCCCCCGAACAGATGCAGGGGCAGGACGCCCGCGACGTCAACGCTCCAGCAGATGTGTTCGCGGTCGGTCTGATCATCAACGAAGCGTTCACCAAGGACTATGCACGCGGGTTCGAGCACCAGCGGGTCAGCGATGTTCAGCCGCACTTGTCGGCCCTGGACGACCTCGTCGACCTGATGATGCTCCAGGACCCCACGCAGCGGATCACGATCAACGCCGCCCATGACTGGCTGCGGGCCATCATGATGAGTACAGAAGCGGAGGACATCCAGGAGAACCTGCAGGATGCGAGCTCTCCGTCCGCGCTACCCGCGAACACCGAAGACATCTTCAAGATCGCTGTACGGGACGTCGTAGCAGCTCAACAAATCTTCGAACGTGTGCCTGAAGCTCGGCTCCGCCGGTACAACTCGAACTACCACTGCGAGATCAGTTACACGGCAACTGACGAACTCTTCAACACCTGCGTGCTGTTCGAAATTTACAATACTTGCAAGCGGAAATTCGACAACGAAACACCTGCAGAGTTCGACGACGCTGGGCAGTCCGTCGCTCAACCGATTGCCACTGCGGATCAATTGGATGCCTTACACGCAATCCTGAGAGAGTATGCGCTGCCAGCTGGAGCGCGGTGGGGATTCCTTGGCCGTCGCGCAGTCCACTACTTCTCCTTCTGCAAGGACTATCACTGCGCTGAACTCTTGCAAACCATTCGTGCACTCGTGCCAAATCCAGAGGCCGGCGACAAAGGCGCAATGCGCGAGCGTCTTGCCGGCGCACCAATCCTCTGGCTGACGCAGGCTGCTCGAGGGTATCTGCAACTCGACGGCACCAGTTTGACCGAGGACGACCGCCGCGATATCCGGTTCGGCCTGAACGTCATCGTGGATTGGTCGGCGACCGATGTTGAAGACGCGCACCGAGCGCAGGTTGGCGCAGACCTGTTCGACGACCAGTCGGTCGCAGCGCCGATAGCGAAGGTTCTCGACAGACTCGCACAGGATTGGGACGTTTCCTACGCTCGACGCGCAGCGCAGACCTTCGTTGTGTTCTTCCGGTCCGAGCAAGAGTTCGACCGGTTTCGCATCCATGCGGAAGGCGTCGCACCGGAGGGCTCACTGCTGGAAGCCGACGTACACGACCTCCTGCGGCTCGCGGAGCACCACGGCAGCCTTGTTGCGCTCAATTGGGACAGTGTGTTCGATATTCCCAATACGCTCGCAAAAGTGTTGGGGCTACGGAAGGTGTAAGGGTCACGGGGCGACGCACAAGCAGTGCCCCCCCCCGGTGGAGAGATGTTCAGGTCGCACGCGCCCTATTCACGAATCCTCTTGTCGTGCTTCTGGCAATGCGACGGCCGCGTCGACGATTTCCGCCAGCCCGGTGATCACGCCGGCGGCGCGTCCTTCGCCGTCGACCGCGATCGGCCCGGCCTGGGTCTGCTTGACTCGTAGGGATCGGCGACCGTGGGCGGCGCCGGTGAAGTTGGCGACGAAGTCGTCGGCGGGCTCGGCGAGGATCTCAGCCGGCGTACCGAGCTGCGCGATCTCGCCGCCCTTCTTCAGGATGACGACCTGGTCGCCCAGCTTGAAAGCCTCGTCGATGTCGTGCGTGACGAAGACGACCGTCTTGCCGAGATCGCGCTGGAGCCGAATGAGCTCGTCCTGCAGGTCGTTGCGGACCAGCGGGTCGACGGCGCCGAAGGGCTCGTCCATGAGCAGGATGTTCGGGTCGACAGCCAGGCCACGGGCGATCCCGACGCGCTGCTGCTGGCCGCCCGAGAGCTGCGACGGGTAACGAGGGTGAATGCCGACTCGAAGACGTCACTCGCGGCGTCGTGGTTCATCCCGGATGTCACGTTCAGAACACGTGGCGACGCAACCGCATAGAGCCATGCATGTGGAACGGTCCCACGCCCAGCGCTCACCTGCGTATACAGGTTCGTCAGGGCCTCTCGAGCGTGCCGCTGCTCATCAAAACGAGCACGATAGGCGTTCGCGATCTCGCGCTCCTTCATCCAGACCGTATCGGCGTCATTCCGCACAGGCGCGCCGAAGTAGTCGTGGCGGTAGATCAAGTGCGGCCCGTCGACGCTCGCCGGCACCTCGACGACCACCGCCGATGCGCCGTCGCCGGCAAGGACGTGCACAGCCAGCGCGAATACTGGTGGGGAAATCGCCGTTACCGCCGCGCTCCGCCGGGCTCGCTCGTACCCCTCATCGAACTCGACGATGTGCACGCGCTCGGTCGCGGCCTTCTGCACCTCGCGCACCCCGTACACGATCACGCCGCCGCCGCCGCTGTTGGCCATCGCAGTGACGTCCTTCGGGAAGTCTGTCTGGGTGATGTTCTTGCGAGGCGGTAGCTCTGACTTCCAGTCAAGGTCCCGCGTCTCACGAACACCCGCGGCGACGGCATCGTTCAGCAGCTCGTCAGTGACGGGCCCGTCGATCGGTGCAACGCAGTAAAACTCATCTCGTCAGCCTACTTTCGCCATGCCACCCCGCTACGAAGCTGTCTCAAGTCGATCGCGTTGCGGGGCACGCTCTATGGGAGCGCGTTTTGACTAGGGTCCCCTGTTGAGTGTCGCCGGAGTCGCCTAAAGGGGCGGGACGCCTAGTCGACGACTCCAATCGCCCGATCGCCCGTCGGCAACCGGGCGCTTACATGTCTAAGCGCGCCGCGTCGTATCGAGTGCGCGCCGCAGAGATGCTCCGTTCTGAATAGGTGGTCCGGAACGAATCTCGTTGCGGGTGCGTCATACGACCGCGCCGGAAGCGTCGGTACCTCTTCGTACGATCCGTGGCGTGGGTCGTCGTCGCTCGAGTTGGTGGGTGCCACCGCTCCCGGTCTCGCTGGACGGAGCCGCACGCGGCACTGAAGTACGCGAGCTCGAGCAGCCGATGCCGGTGCGCGCCTGGTTCCAGCTACCGGACCGGCTGGTCCGCCGCGACGATACGGTTGCTCGAAGCACGACTCGTGACGCGGTCTGGGTGGAAGCGGGGCGAGGCGTAGCGACACTTACGGCATGACACCGCGGTTGTGGAAGGCCCGAGTGCCGGAAAGGACGGTCAACCGCACAAAGGCCGACCACCGTTCAAGCTTCGGGGTCAGCTGACGGCGTCAGCGATCAGCCCATACGGCGGCATATCGGCGCGGCGTGTGAACTCAATGACCACGTCGTCGGAGACCGATTCCGGTGGGCTGTTGTCGACAACGATGAGCTGTGCGCCCTGCCCGTCCGTCGACAGCCAGTGTTTTGCATGAGCGTAGAACCGTTCTACGAGTGCTGCATCCGCGAAGTCGTCGTCTGGGGTCGCGTTGTGACCGAGGTTCTTCTGTGGGCTATCAATGATTAGCAGACCCGGCGCGTTCGCATCCTGTTCATAGGAGATTTCCCAAAGAGCGAGATTCCACGCTAACGCGATCACGACCATGCCGCCGCTGCTCGCGTTGGTGTATTCAAGGCCGCGGACATATGGGACAAAGTTGGAGTTGATGTAGGCGTCGCTGAGTTTCGGGTAGCCGACGTCTTCAAGGATCGCAGCGAATCGGTTCGACAGCATCCGAACGATGGCGTCTCGATCGGGTCTGGTTTTTCGTCTCTGACCCGAGAGCTCCTCGTACTCGCGTTGAAGTTGAAGGACCAACGCTGCGCTCTTGTCGACCCATTCCCAAGCCTTCACCCCGGTCTCGGCGGCCTGCTTAGCCAGTTTTAGGTCGGTGGTCTGCGCGGTGATGCGATCGCGGAGCGCCAGCCACGGAGCGGGGCTGTCGGTGATGGCATCGACTGCCGCGGCGGTTTCCGCGGCTCGGCGTGCAGCGTCCGCGGCGTCGCGAACAAGCAGGTCGCGGTCTTTCTCCAACCGTGTCATGTAGTCGGTGAGGCTGACGATTCGGGCATTCACCGCGCGCAGCTCTGCGCGGACGAGGGGAGCGGAATCGCTGCCAGCATCCTCCGTGGTGCCCTCGTCTTCAGTGTGTACAACGCTTTGATGGCAGAGCGAGCAAGTTCCATCTGCGACCGTAGGCACCTCGGAGAGCGTGTTAAAGCAGGCGGGGCAGACGGTCACGCGGAGTGGGTCGAACAGCACCTGCGTATCGAGAAGGAACCCGAGCTTCCGGCGATCATCGGCGTACTGAAGTCTGAGCGCGTCTAAGCGGTCGAGCAGTGACTCGCGGTCACGGAGCCGGACACGAGCCGCAGCGTCAGTGCGCTGTGCGGTCTCCAGCGCAAGGCGGATTTCGGCGGACGCCGACTCAGTGCTCCGACGAAGAGCGTCGAGCGTGCGAAGTTGCACGTTGAGGTCAGCGAGCTCTACCGACAGCGCGTCGACACGTTGCTGCAGCACTGCACGTCCGTCCGGATGGTCACGGTCTGCCGTTACCGTCAACGCATCGAGGCGCCCTTCCTCTTTCGTGCGCTGCAGTGCAACGCGCTTCTGCCGCTCGGCAAGAACAGCTTCCTCGTTGTCGTAGACGCCGAACATCACCTCGATGGTCTGCCGATACTTCTGCCCGACCATGAAGTTGCCGTGCTCGAATACAAGGTTCTTCGAGTCGAGGCGGTCGTTCGGGATGATCATGACGTGGAAGACATCGCGGATGGACAGCATCGCTGAGCCGGTGTCCTCTTTGACAACTGAATCGGACAGACGCACGCCGTCTAGGCCCGACGCGGACAACACCAGTTGCGACAACCCATCCGGGGCACTGGTGGGTTCAACCGGGTATCGGCGTTCCGCGGCCGCCGCTGTTGTGTCAAGAGTCGCCTGCCAGATCGTCGCGAACGGGGACACGGCACCAGCCGCGGACCGCTCGATCACCGTCGACGTTGCATCAAGATCCACCTCGAGCAGTGCCGCGCGGACGTTAGTGCGCACTTCATCGTGCGGTGGGAGGTAACTGCCGCCCAGCGCGTAGGCGATGAAGTCGATGATCGTGGTCTTCCCGGTCAGGGAAGGGCCGGCGATGATCGACAGGGGCCGGTAGCCGCCCGCGGCGCCCTCAGCTTGAAATGAGACCTCGTACGGTTCGGCGGTCGCTGAGGCTCCTGCAAGACGCAGTCGCTTCACTCTGATACCCACTACTAGAGTCCTTTCTCCGAGGCCGGCGAGAGGTCTGCGCCACGGACGTCGTCGAGGAGGTCAACAAGCAACCAGGAGTGTCCGAGCCATTCTTCGACATTCTCTTCGAGACGCTTGTTCGAGAGGCGTACCAGTCGTCTCAGCACGATCGACGCGGAGCTTCGGTATGCGTCGGCGTAAGACGACTGCATGTTGGCAACTAGCTGATCGCCGCCCTCAGTTGTCGAGAAGCGTGTACCAGCCAGACGGACCAACCCGAACGTGATGAGCTGCGCGAGGTCGCCCCGAATGCGCTCTCGCCGAGATGCAAATCGGTGGCCGGTGGATGCGTACGACAGCTGTGTCTGTGAGAACCCCGCGAGACGCAGTGAATCCCGATCGTTCGCATCGGACGGAGCGCCGTCGCCCAGGATCACCCACGGGTTGTCGGCGAAGAACTCGTAGTAGGCAAGCCGATCGACCGAGTCGATGGTTCGGCCGTCCTGCCGGGCCACACCGAGCAGCAGCAACAGCCGACCCATGCGGAACGTTGCGCTGCTCTCCGGAACGAACGCGGATTCGGGCCGCGCCGATCGTGCGGGTGTCACCGTGTTTCTCCTGTGTCGACAACGACGTGTTCCGTCTCCGCGACGTCACCACCTGCTGTTGCCGCAACGGCTTCTATGCCAGTGTCCGTGTCGGTGATGTTGTTTTCCCGCGCATCCCCGTAACCGGTGGCAACGTCACGCCAATGCTTCACCCAGCCGGCCTTCTGCTCTTCGACGAGGATGTGCGCGGCGCCCTGCTTGTGAGCGTGCTGCAGGACAAGTCCGGGCGCGTCAGGGACCGTCGCCGCGTCTGCCAACACCACGCCATAGAGTTTCGGCATCAACCCGTCCGAGTCGGCAGTCGGGGCATGCTCGTTGAAACGTGTCTCCCATGCACCCTGTACGCCCAACTGAACGGTCTGCAGCGCTTGCAAGGCATCCGTAGAGCGTTTCGCTTGAAGGTCGCGCCGCAACGCGTCGGTAGCAAAGAACATGCCACGAGCCGCGCCGGTTTCGGTGTAGCCGGCGGCGTGCATCTGCCGGACGAACAACGCATCCTCGAACATGCTGTAATCGTCCGCCATCGCGACCGGGGCGACAGCGGCGGCAGTGCTCGGCGTATCGAGAGTGTGTGGGAAATACTCTCGTCGGACGTCCAATGCCTCGGCGCTCATCAGACGCTGGCGGAGCTTGTCGCCGGTCCAGAGCACGATGCGCACCCCAGTATTCCGTTGGGTTCGTGAAGACCAGCCGTGAAACCACTTCATCTGCGCGGGATGCAGAATCGCGGGCACCACCAGTGTCCATTCCAGGATTCGGTACCCGTGTTCGAGCGCTTTGCCTTGCGCGGAAGCAAACGATTCCCGCACCTTGCCCTGCGGCCCCGGGCCCTGCCACTCCCGGAAGTACTTGGACTGCCAGATGCGGACCTCCCCGCCGCCAAGGTTGCCGACGAAGGTATCAATTCCCCAGTCCGTGTGGTTCGAGGCAGCGACCGTCGAGGCATCCAACCACTGAACAGCCACGAGATCACTGACGAACTGTTCGAACCGGTCTCGGGCAGCACCATCCGAGTTGTTGTCCGAGTCGAACCTAGCGAAGAGCTGCGGAGGTTCCGGCAGCTGCGGAGTCATCGGATCATACCCATGGCGCCAACGTCCCCGGTACTCGCGCGACGCACTGCGCCCTCTTCCCCCATAGGCAGCAATATACCCGGCCTTGACGTGCGTATTGGCGCACACGACATAGGCGCGCGTAGTCGGGCGGCCCCTCCCGAGTCGGGACGCCCGTTGCTCGACTCACGATGGTGACTACAAGGTCACGTCGGCTACGAGTTCTGCGCGCGCCCGTGAGGATCGGAGGTCGGAGAGAAGCGAGTTGAACCATCATGTGCTGGCGAGTTAGCTTGTACCTGGAGCGGCCTTGCGCGCTCGCAGGCGGCATCGCTGATGAAGCTCGACACGATTCCGGACACCGAGCGACGCCCCGTGTACGACACGATCGCCGCGACAGCCACTCCGAGCCAAGAGGCGTGACGCAGCCCCGACACGCTTCAAGAACCCGGGAATGGTGTCTGCTGTCCTGAAACTCATCGCTCCCCGTGTCGAATACGCTCAAGGGAAGACTCCGACGGTTCGAGCAACAATAAAGGCTCGAGCACGGTACCCACTGGTCACTACGGCCACGGGCGAACGTTTCACCCCCATTCGAGTGCCCCTCCAAAGGGCTGAGCAAACTTTCGACCCACACGGCCCACCATCATCGCCCCGTCGCACGGACCCTTCGAAACACGCAACACGGCCGCAAGGTCGACTACGCCGTTACGCTGGACCAATGACAGATCCGTCATCGGCCGGCAGCTTGGTGACCATCGCATGCGACGAATCAGCGTCGGCGGGGGAAAACCTCATCGACTCCCCGTTTCCGGTGTTCGTCCATGCAAGCACCGACCTGCCGCTTCGAGAGGCGGAAGCGTTCATGACAAAACTCCGCGCGGGCCTCCGGTCACGTGCCGCGGAACTCAAGTCGACAGCGGTACTCGCGCCGAAACACCGAGACACACTGCTGCGCATGCTCGCATCCGCACCAGACCGCGGCAACATCCACCTTGTCGACAAGTCCTTCTACGTATCCGCGAAACTCATCGACCTGCTCCTGGCGGCGCACGCAGACTCTTTCGGCGACGACATCCGTTTCACCGGCGAAGCCCGGTACCTCACCACGATGCTCGCGGATCGTGCGCCGGCCGACGTCGGCGCGACGTTCTGGAACATGCTGCTGCGCAAGTACAACGCCTTCATCCGCGTGTACGCGCGAGCCAACCAAACCCCGCCAACGGAGCAGCCGTTCTTCCGAGCTCTCGACACTGCCCGGCATCGGTCGACCGATCCGCGTGTTCGCGGGATTCTGGATCAGCTGTGGGCCGCGCGGCACTTTGCCATCGAATACGCCGGGGCTCGGAAGGGCGAGTTCCGGGAGATGGACCCGATGTTCAGCACGCTGACCGCAGTCGCGCGGACCTGGCAGCTGCGACTCGGAACACGCCCAGTCGAGTTTCTTGTTGACTCATACGCGCCGCTTACCGACACAAGAGCGGCGGAGGTCCTTGCTGCCGTACAAGATGAGCTTCACATCGGGAACCGTGTGCTCCCGGCGGCCGACCTCCGCGTGATCCGGCAAACGCCCTCGCACCTTGACGCTCGAGTCCAAGTTGCGGACATCCTCGCGGGCGTCGGGCGCGAAGCCTCTCGCCTCGCATTCGAGGGCACATACGACGACGACCTCCAAATAGCGATCAGTGAAATGTTCGACCTACAAGGCATGTGGAGTGACGGTTCACCGCTCGATGTCCTCTTCGAACGCCGCCGCCCGCAGTACGCCCGTGCGGCTCTAGGTGGACAATGAAGATACACCACACGGTGGTTCGAGAAGCTCGTCCGCCTCGTACGCACTAACTGCTTTACATTCCCAAATGCCCGTGCTATAGTAATTGAAGAATTCAAAATGTGCGCGGTCAGTCACCGGCTCGAAACCGGTGGTCACTCATCAAATGGGTGGTATTGCTCGCCCTCCTCATCAGCACAGCAGCGTTCACCGTTGTCGCCTTCGGGCCTGAATTGGGAAGGGGGTTGGATATGAAAGCCATGCAAGCGGTGTCAACACAGCTCGTCTCGCTCATCATCAGCATCCTCGGGGGGCTTGCTGTGGCATACCTGACCGATGCTTTCCCGACGCGAGTCGGATGGAGCGGCCCCATCAACGATGATGGGGCCGCTTTCGTTGAACGTGGTAGGTCGCTCGTGTCGGCCATGAACCGACGCTGCAACTAACCGTGCACCCCTTACCCGGACGGCGCACCCCAGTTCTGGTGCTTGCTCGACCGGCCCGCGCCGCTTGGAAGCGCCTTGACGTCGAGGGGCGGGAAGGCCACCATGCTCATCGCCGCTGGCGCTTCCGAGGCGGAACTGGCCATCGATAGTGTCCCGCGGGTCGTCGGCGTGGAGGTGCCCGCCCCGTGTACCGCGAAAAGTCTCCTCCAGGAGCGCCTGACGGAGCAGACCGAGATTGAGACCCGGGTCCGTTAGCCGATCGTTTGGTGAGATGCCGACGCGGCTCGGCTCGTGTCTCGTTCGGTGACGTGAATGGGGCGTGCCGGGGTCCGCTTGCCGGGAGGACGGGACGCGGGCGGATGTAGCCCGTCCGGCACCCTTCACGCAGCCCGCGTCGTCCCTGCGCCCTCGGTGTCGTCCGCGCCCGCCGGGCCGGTGCCTGCCTGATCGAGGTTCTCGTGCGCGTCGCCCATGTCGCCGGTGGCCTTGCCGGCGGGGGAGAGCCCGAAGTGTTTGCGGACGGCGTTCGCCTCGGCGAGGGACAGGGTGTGTCCGGGCCCGAGGGCTGGCGCGCCCTTGATCGCGTTCTTCGTGTACCCGACGTGCAGATCCGTGCCGTCGAAGGTGGCATCCTCGACCGGGACGAGCGACTGGTTCCTCCCGAGCACTCCCGTCGCGACGCTGACGTAGGCGGCGCTTCCGTCCTCGTCGGAGGGGAACACTTGCGTCACCTTGCCGACCGACGCGCCGTCGCGGTCCCGGACCGTCGCGCTCTCGACCTGATGGATGAGGCTCTTGGAGATCATGGGCGTAGTCAACGCCGTGCGCCTGACGCTTCGCGGCAACGATCTCGGCCCGGCCTCTGACGTCTCTGTCGCTACGGCCATTGGGCGCTCGAGTCCAGGGGGCCACGCGCTGAGGGTCACTTGTTGTTCGCCTCGATGCCGTAGCGGTAACAGATGTGCACGGCGGTCTCGGCGCGCGGGCCTTCGGTCGCGCGTTCGAGTGCGGCGACGCCCCAGTCCTGCACCTCGTCGTGGAAGACGGTGAAGGCGGGCTCGTCGAACTGGATGATGTCGACGCCGGCGGCTTGGATCTCGCGCGCTTCCTGGCTGAGGATCGTGGCGAACTCCCACGCCAGCTTTCCGCGTGAGAGCGTGTCGAGGATGGTCATCGCTCGGGCGAGGCCTGGCGTACGGCGCGGTGCGCCATTGGGATGGACAGGAGCGTGCCGCCGAGGAGCACCGCGGCGGCCACGAGCACCGAGACCGGATTGCGGAGCGGCGCGAGACCGATGCTCGCCAGGCTCCACAGCACGGTCAGAATTCCGGCGATGAGCGTCGGGCGTAATGCCGCTCGGTGCCCGATTCGCCAGGCATCGTCGCTGGACATCGTGATTCGCGTCCGGACGCCAGCGAGATCGTTCCGAGGCAGGGTCCCGTTGGCTGCCCTCCAGGTCAGCCAGATCACGAGGATGGCAGCGCCGATCTCGAGTGCCAACGCGAACACCATTGCTCCACCCATGACGCCAACGCTAGTTTGATGAAATCGAAACGGCAATGTGCTACCGCCTCGTCGGTGTGACGATACGACGGAGTGGTGCCGTCGACCAAGGAGCAGGGCGTTAATCCACTCGTCGCCCGACGGCGCGATCGGTCAGTGACGCCCACGCGGGCCGGCAACGACACATGAGGGGCACGGACGCCTCCCGGACCTACCGGGCAGCCCGAGTGATCGTCCGCACGATCCGCTGCTCTGCCACCGCCCGCACGGGGGCATCCGGATGGTGCCCGAAGATCGCCAACTCCACCCACAGGTCGTAGAACGCCAGCCGCGCCGCGAGCGATGGCCGCGCGAACAACTCCGGGTACGCCTCTTCCAACCACCCCCGCGCCGGAGCCAACGACGCAGCATCGAGTCCCCGTGACGTCGGCGTCGGCGGGAACTCCTCCGGCCGCGCACACCACCGCAGGATCGTGTCGAGCTCCACGTCCGCCGGCTGCGCCACGGCCTCGGCGAAGTCGATCAACCCCGTGACCCGTCCGTCGTCGACCATGATGTTGGACCCGTGCAGGTCCCCGTGCACGAGCACGTGCGGATAGGCGTCGAACAGTGGCAAGTGGGATGACACCCAAGAAGCGAGCAGTCGCGAGGAAAGCCCGGCCGCCGCCGCATCCTCGACGAGCGCCATCGCCACACCCACGACCGGCGGGTGGTACGCCGGCCACGATCCGCCGGCAAGGGCCCCACGAAGCCACGGCGGCATCAGACCGTCGGGAACCGGCACGCAGTGGAGCGCCCGCAACGCGTCCCCGAGCGAGTGGATGATCGACCGACGCTCGGCGACCGAGGCAGTCGGCCACGTGTCGTGCAGTGTCCGCCCGGGCAAGCGAGCGGACACGTACCAGGCACCCTCAGCCGAGGTCCCGTGCGCGATGTGCCGAGCGTGCGGCACGTCCGTCCCGGCAAGCAACGCCACGACGGACGCCTCGTGTTCGTACGCGCTCGCCGCCGCGGCGTCCCCGACCCGCACGACGTACGACGACCCGACCCACGCCCGACTGACCCACCCACTCTTCGCCTCGTAGTGCCCATCGGTCGGCAGGCCGGCGGCAGCGAGCACCGCGGCCAACGAGCCTGGCACGCTCACGTCGACTGTCGCGGCACGAGAAAGCACTCCGCCGTTCGGACCCCACCCTCGACGGCCTCCCCGGCGATCTTCCGCATGAGCAGGTCCGCCGCCTGCCGTCCGACCTCGCGCAGGTTGAGGTCGACCGACGTGATCGAGGGCCGCGCAGCGTCGGTGATGACGCTCCAGTTGTCGACACCGACGACCCCGACCTGCGTCGGCACGGCGATCCCCGCTTCGCGCAGGCAGTCGACGACCCCGCGTGCGATCTGGTCGCTCGTGCAGAACACCCCGTCGAACTCGGTGCCGAGCAGTCGCGTGGCGGCTTCGTACCCCCACCGCTCGCTCCACTCTCCGTACAGGGCATCGCCACCGGCGAGCGTGGCCCCCGCAGCGGCGATCGCACGCTTCGCGCTCTCGACGCGGTGCGAGCTCGCCGTGTGCCGGCGGGCGCCCGAGATCACCGCGATGGATCGTCGGCCGGAGCCGATCAGGTGGTCGATCGCGCGGGCGGCGCCGGCTTCGTCGTCCGGCACGATGGAGACGTCGTCGGGGTCGAGGGACGGCGAGAGTGCGTAGACCGCGGGCACCCCGAGCAGTCCGGTGATCGAGGGCCGCGGGTCGCTCGAGCGACCGGTCACGACGATCCCGTCGACGCGCTGGTTCAGGAACGTCTGCACGTAGTGCGCTTCGCGGATGGGGTCGCCGCGGCTCTCGGCGAGCAGCATCGACACCTCGCCCGGCCCGAAGGTGTCCTCGGCTCCGGTGAGGATCGGGATGGTGAACCGTCCGTAGGCGTCGGTGGAGAGCACCCCGACCAGGAAGGACCGGCCTGGAGGCACGGCTCGCGTCTCGGCGCGCACGCTCAGTCCCAGCTCGGTCGCCGCTGCAGCGACGCGTTGCCGCGTCCCCTCGGCGATCTGCCCGCGCCCGTTGAGGACCTTGGAGACGGTCCCGACGGAGACGCCGGTCTGGGCGGCGACGTCGGCGAGCGTCACCTCACGGCGGTTGACCACGGCGTCCTCCTTGCGATGCGAGCGTACGGCACTCGGCAAACCTTGCCGCATCACGATTGAGACGTCAAGCATTGACACGGCTCGTGGTGCACTCTAGCGTCGGCAAACACAGCAAAGCTTGCCGCAACGATGCGGCAAGGAGCGATTTGGAGATGACGATGAAGACATCCACGATCCGGCGGACCGCGACCCTGGCCGCCGCCCTCACGGTCGCGGCACTCGGGTTGGCCGGGTGCTCCTCGAGCGGGACGGCCGACAGCGGAGGTTCCGCGAAGGGCACGGTGACGCTCTGGCAGCGCGACGGTGGCGTCGACCTGACCGATCAGGTGAAGGCCTACGAGAAGGCGAACCCCGGCATCACGGTGAAGCTCTCCACGATCCAGGCCGACCAGTACCTCACGAAGCTCGCGAACTCCGCTCGTGCGGGGTCGGTGCCGGACCTCGTTAGCTACGACATCGTCAACACGCCGCTGCTCGCGACCCAGGGACTGCTCGCCGACGTCACCGACAAGGTGAAGAGCCTGCCGAACAAGGGCGACCTCGCGCCGGCCGGTGTCGAGATCGGCACGCTCGACGGCAAGAACTACGCCCTGCCCGTGGCGCTCACCGGCTCCCAGATGTTCTGGAACAAGTCACTGTTCACGAAGGCCGGCCTCGACCCCACCAAGCCGCCGACGTCCCTCGCCGAGGTGAAGGCCGCGGCCGAGAAGATCCAGGCACTCGGGGGCGGCGTCACCGGGTTCTCGACCCTCGGCGGAGTCGGGCAGGCGTGGACAGGGTTCCCGAGCTCGTGGGCGAAGAGCGGCAGCGTCCTGACGGCGGCGGGCAAGAGCCAGAAAGCGGAGTTCACCAGCCCGGAGCTCGTCGGGATGGTCGACTGGTACCAGGACATGTGGAAGTCCGGGCTCATGCAGAAGACCGACCAGCCGAACCAGGACCCGGGCAACGTCGGGCAGGAGAACGCGCTGAACGGCAAGGTCGGCATCCTGTTCGGCGGCGCGAACACCCTCACCGCGAAGAAGGCCGACTTCGGCAGCGCGGTCGGGATCCCCGGCGTGGACGGCGGCTCCGGCTCGTTCCTCGGTGGTGACGAGATCGGCATGACGGCCGGCGCGAAGAACGCCGACGGCGCGTGGTCCCTCATGAAGTGGCTCGTCAGCTCGAAGAAGGCCGCCGAGATCGACCTCTCGCAGGGCTGGATCGCGCCGGACCTCACGGTGGCGAAGAGCCTCGCGACGGACGACTGGTCGAAGGACATCGTCGACACGCTCGCGATCGGCAAGCTCCCGAAGAGCATCGCCTACAACGCGGTGATCAACGACCCGAACGGTCCGTGGGCGCAGCAGTCCCAGAAGGTCATCTTCCAGGGCGCCGACGCGAAGACCGCGCTGGCGAGTGCCGAGAAGCAGGCCAACTCGCTCATCGAGCAGGCGTACAGCCAGGTCGGGCAGTGACAGCCGTCACCTCCTCGGCGCTCGCCGGGGTCGCGGACGGGGCGAAGCGCTCCCGTCCGCGGTCCGCGAGTCGTCGTCGCCAGACCCTCGCGTGGGTGCTCGTGGCGCCGGCGCTCGTCCTCGCGGTCGTGTTCTTCGTCGTGCCGATGGTGCTGCTCGTCGGGATGTCGTTCTCGAACTGGCCGCTGCTCGGCAAGGTCAGCGTCGCCGGCGTCGCGAACTACGCGCAGGCGTTCCAGGACACCGCGTTCTGGCGTTCCCTCGGCTTCTCGCTGCTCTTCACGGTGGTGTCGGTGCCGCTCGGGATGGCCGCGAGCTACGCCGCCGCGACGATGGTCCGCGGTGAGGGCCGACTCGTCTCCTTCGTCCGGACGGCGTTCTTCATGCCCGTGGTCATCGGCTTCACCGCCGCGGCGTACATGGCGAACGTGCTCCTCGTGCCGGGGACCGGCGTGATCAACGTCCTGCTGAAGTCGATCGGCCTGACGAACGGGGACACCGCCTGGTTCACGTCGCCCGACACCGCGTTCTGGGCGGTCATCGTCCTGACGGTGTGGAAGTCGATGGGCGTCGCGATGATCCTCCTCATGGCTGGCATGCAGGCCGTACCGACCGAGGTGATCGAGGCGGCGAAGATCGACGGCGCCGGCTGGTGGCGACGCGAGGGTTCGGTGGTCTTCCCGCTCGTCCGGCGACAGTTCGCGCTGTGCATGCTGCTCGCGGTGTCCGGGTCGATCCTGGTGTTCGATCAGTTCTACGTGCTGACCAAGGGCGGCCCGAGCGGGTCGACCACGACGACCGTGATGTACACGTACCAGCAGTCGTTCGTCCGCTACGACCTCGGCTACGGCGCCGCCCTGTCGATGATCCTCACCGTGATCATCCTCGTCATCGCGATCGTCCAGCTCCGGGCCCTGCGCTCCACCGGACAGGAGGACGAGCGATGAGCGCGACCGACGTGACCAGACGGACGACCGCGGCGTCCCGACGCGACGCGAGCCGCGCCTCCAGGCCGGATTCGCCGGGTGCTCCGGGCCGGACCGACCTGCCGGGCGTCACCCCGCCGCGACGTCGTCGGGTGCACGCGAGCGGCGTCGCGTACGTCGTCGTGGGGACAGTGCTGGCACTGCTGTTCATCGCGCCGGTCGTGTACATCCTGTTCCGGTCGTTCCTGCCGGCGGACGCCGACGCCCGGGGGATCGGGTTCGAGTCGATCGCGACGCTCACGCTCCGGAACTACACGAAGGTGTTCGACCCCTCGGTCGACCTGCGACAGAACATCGTCAACTCGTTCGTCGTCGCGATCTCGGTCGCCGTACTCGTCGCCATCGTGTCCACGCTCGCCGCGTACGCGCTGTCGAAGATCCGGTTCCGCGGGTCGACGATCGTGTTCGTGCTCCTGCTGGCGCCGCTCGTCGTACCGTTCCAGGGCTTGCTCACGCCGCTGTCGATCGTGCTCGGCAAACTCGGGCTGCTCGACTCGCTCGCCGGGGTGGTGCTGGTGCTGGTGACGCTCCAGCTGCCGTTCTCGGTGTTCGTGATGCGGAACACGTTCGACGGCATCCCCTCGGAGCTCGAGGACGCCGCGGCCATCGACGGCGCCGGCACCGGTCGGATCCTGCGTTCGGTGATGCTGCCGCTCGCGTGGCCTGGGCTCGTCACCACCGCACTGTTCGGCTTCATGGCCGGCTGGAACGACCTGCTCAGTTCGGTCACCTTCCTGTCGACCGACAGCAAGTACACACTCCCACTCGCGCTGTCGAGCATCAGCACGTCCTTCAAGATCCCCGGCGTGCCGGTGATCGACCCGGGACTCCTCACCGCCGTCGCGTGCGTCGCGACCGTCCCGGTGGTCGTGCTGTTCCTCGCACTGCAGCGGTACTACACCAGAGGTCTCATCGGAGGATCCATCAAATGACCATCACGGACACCCCGACCACCGGCATCGCCGCCGACGCTCCCACCCCCGGCGGTCGGCCGCACCGGCCCCTGCCGCTCGGGAGCATCACACCCGGCGGCTGGCTGCTGGACCAGCTCCGGCTGCAGGCCGACAACATCACCGGGCAGCTCGAGGCGCTCTGGCCCGACGTCGGACCGGACAGCGGCTGGCGCGGCGGAGCAGGTGAGAACTGGGAACGCGGGCCGTACTACCTGGACGGACTCGTGCCGCTCGCGCACGTGCTGCACGACGACAGACTGCTGGCGCTCGCGACGCCGTGGATCGAGTGGATCCTCGGCTCGCAGCGCGAGGACGGGTTCTTCGGACCGACCGGCAACGACGACTGGTGGCCACGGATGGTCGCATGCAAGGTGCTCACGCAGCACGCCGACGCCACCGGGGACGAGCGCGTCGCACCCTTCCTGGCGCGGTACTTCCGGCACCAGCTCGAGCACCTGCCCGGCCGCCCGCTCACCTCGTGGGGTCGTGCACGCGGCGCGGACGCCGCGCTGTCGGTGTGGTGGCTGTACGAGCAGACGAGCGAGGAGTGGCTGCTCGACCTCGTCGACGTGCTCGCGGCGCAGACGATCCGGTGGGACGAGTACCTGGCCGGCGACCTCATCACCGGCGCCGCACGGGTGTTCTCGCACCGCACCCACGGACCGAACGTCGCGATGGGGCTGAAGACCGGCGCCGTGGACGCCCTCCGTGACCGCGACCTCGCCGGCCACGCCGCCCGTACGGAGTCGGCGTTCGGGAACCTCGATCGGTGGCACGGGCAGGCCCACGGGTGGTTCTCCGGCGACGAGTGGCTCGGGGGACCGGCTGCGACGGCGGGCGTCGAGACGTGCCAGGTCGTCGAGATGATGTTCACGCAGGAGGTCCACGCGCAGGTCTACGGCCGGGCGATCGACGGCGACCGGCTCGAGCACCTCGCGTACAACCTGCTGCCGGCGTCGAGCGACCCCGAGATGCGCGGACACCAGTACCACCAGCAGGCGAACCAGGTCGAGGTGTACGTCGCCCGCCGCGAGTGGAGCTTCTCGTCGGACGACGCCGGGATCTTCGGCCTCGAGCCGCACTTCGGCTGCTGCACCGCGAACCTGCACCAGGGATGGCCGAAGTTCGTCGCGAACTCCTGGTTACGTGATGACGACGGGCTGCGGGTCGTCGCGTACGCGCCCGTGGCGCTGCGGACGACCGTCGGAGCCGATCCCGTGGCGATCGAGGTCGACACGGCGTACCCGTTCGACGAGACCGTCACCATCCGCGTGGAGACCGAGCGGACGACACCGTTCGCGCTCCGACTCCGCATCCCGGAGTGGGCCGACGACGCCCGGCTGACGGTCGGCGGTGCCCCGGTGGCGCTCGCCGGTGAGTCGCGGCTCCCGGCCGAGGACGGCTACGTGACCCTGGAACGCGACTGGTCGACGGCCGGTGACGTCGTGCTCGTGCTGCCGATGCGGGCGAGGGTGACACGACGCGAGCGGCAAGCGGCGGCGGTCCGGCTCGGGCCGCTGACGATGGTGTACTCGCCGGGGGAGCGCTGGGTGGAACACGAGGGCGCACCGGGCATCGGGGAGTGGGAGATCCACCCGCGCGGGTCGTGGAACTGGGCGCTGGACCAGGTCGGATCAGCCGCTTCGTGGCGGGTGACCCGCGGAACCGTTCCGGCGGCGCCGTGGTCGCTCCGCGACCGGCGGAGCGCTGCGGTCGTGCTGCACGCGCCGGGCGCCCGAGCGACCGAGTGGCGGATGGCGGGCGCGCAGGCCGACGTTCCCCCGGCGAGCCCGGTGCTCGACCACGGGCCAGATGACGACCTGCGCCTCGTGCCGTACGGGTCGGCGCGGCTGCGGGTGACGGAGTTCCCGGTGATCGGGAACTGGCGGGACGTGGACGATGTGGAGGAGCCGGGGCGGTAGCGGGAGGCAGCTTTCCGGACTGGAGGCGCGGTGCCGGTTGGCGCCGCGCCTTCAGTCCGGCGAGGCGGGCAGCGCCCGTGTCAGTTCACGCGTCGAGCCGGCGATCCGGAAGACTGCCGCTCGGAGTCGGCGGTGCCGAGGTTCCTCGGCCGAACGCACCGCGTTGTCGCCGCCGAGCGACTCCGAGCCAGACGAGCATCGCCGCGATGACGATCCACCCCGTCACTGAGAGGGGGCCGACCAGGCGTGGGTCGAAGGGCGGGAAGAGCGCTGATTGGTAGGTGGTGAAGACGTTGAGGCCTGCGTGGGCGAGGACACACGGCAGCAGTGATCGGCTGCGCAGCCGCAACCAACCGATGAGTACTCCAACGCCTGTGCACCCCACCGTCATCATGCAAATGCCGAGGAGATCGCGCTGGTCGTAGTTGAGGCCGAGCAGGATCGCAGGCGTGTGCCAGACGCCCCAGATGAGTCCGCTGAGCGGGAGCGCCCACCGTGGCACGAGCTCCACGAGACGCGGCAGGAGCCAGCCGCGCCAACCGACCTCTTCTCCTGCCGCTGCGACGCTCGTCACGGCGAGACCGATGGGGAGGTTCACGAGCTGGAGGGTGGCGAGAGCGGCCATCGGCAGCGGCGGCTCCTCGCCGGTGAGTTGCCTGAACAGGGTCTTGAGCGGGGACCGTTCCGGGTCCAGCTCGAGCCATCCGAAACACAGGCCCAGCGCCCAGCTCCCCACCACAAGAGCCGCCGATGCCGCCGTCGCCCAGAGCCCGATACGCCAACCACGCCGGGTGAAGAAGGCGTCGAGGCCGACGCCGCGGAGGACTGAGCGGCCGCGGTGCCGCTCCAGGACGAGAGCGACGAGCAGCGCGCTCGCCGCAGGGGTGAACATCATCGCGACCGCGGCGAGGTACGCCCCGGGGCTGCCCACCGGATCCGCGAGGTCAGCGCTCGACAGGAGCGCCGGTGCGAGGAGAGCCCAGGCTCCACCGTAGGCCAGCGCGATGAAGACGATGATTCGAGCGACGAGCAATCTACGCACCCCCGATGCTTGACATGTCGCACACATTATTGGAATTGCTGTCGCGGGCGCATCCCCGGCGGTTCTCCTGTCGATCGCAAGCCCAGCGCAGATGGAGGCCGACGATGCCCAGTGAGGGTTGCCGCCCGCTTGATGGACCATTCGGAGAGGATGGGCCTGGTGCGGAATCCGCTTGAGAGTTCCGGTCACTGGCGCGCGAGTCTTCGCGCAGTCGACGGCTGGCGAACCGTCCGTGGGCCCCGCGGGCCGTACGCCACCGCCTCGATGCTCGAGTGGGGGAGCATCACGAAGGGACTCGTCGGCACGACGGCCTGGCTCACACTCGAGGTCGAGCGGCCGGTCGCGCGCTACCTCCCTGGTGTGCCCGATGCCGACATGACCGTTGCTGACCTCGTGCACCACACCTCGGGTCTGCCCCGGCTTCCGGCCACGATGCACGACCGACTGTTCGGCGACCCGTACCGAGAGTCTGTCGGGGTTCCTCTGGATCTGGCAGCTGCGGTGCCGGCCACGCCCCGAGGCCAGTTCGTGTACTCGAACCTCGGGTACGCGTTGCTCGGCGCAGTGCTCGACGAGGTGCACGGCGACTGGTTCACCGCTGTGCGCCAGCACGTCCTCGAGCCGGCGGGGATCAGCTCTGCCACGCTCGAGCCTCTTCCAGCAGACCGGGTGGTGGCGAAGCTCTTCGGTCGCACGATTCAGCCGTGGGCGCTCGGGGAGTCGTCGTTCGCGGCGGCCGGTGGCGTCTGGTCCACGTTCGACGATCTCTGCCGCTACGCCGACTGGGCGCTCGAGCCCGGCGCTGCGCACTCCCGCACGGTGAGCTGGCAGCGGGAAGGGGCATCGACCTGGATCAACGGAGAGGTGCGAGCGGCAGGAGCGGTCATCGCCAACGCGGCAGGGCTCACCGCGGTGGTGCACACGCTCGCGAAGGCTCCGCACGCGGCCGACGCGATCGCCACGGCGCTCATCGAGCAGGAGGTGCGGTCGACACGCGACGGCTGATGTCCGCGGTCGAGGGGAGGTGAAAGGTGACTCCGGTACCAGCGCGACCCGTCGGTCGGACGGTAGCCGCGCCTCCAGGCCAGATCGAGAGCCGCGCACGGGGCGGACGCAAGACGAACGGCGGCCCTCCTCCTTCCGGAAGAGAGCCGCCGTGGTGTCTCGCAGTGGTCAGCGCGCGGACGGGACCGCCGTGCCGACGAGCTCGGCCCGCACGATGTCCGCGCCAGCGGACAGTGCACCGAGCTTGTCCAGCGCGGCACCCCGCGCGAGGGGAGCCATCCCGCAGTTCGAGCTCGCGATGAGCTTGTCCGCGTCGACGAACTCGAGCGCCCGACGCAGCACCTCCGCGACCTCTTCCGGCGTCTCCACGGTCTCGGTCGCGACGTCGATCGCCCCGAGCATGACCTTCTTCCCGCGGATGAGTTCGACGAGCTCGAGCGGCACGTGCGAGTGGATGCACTCCAGCGAGACGATGTCGATGGAGGACTGCTGCAGGAGCGGGAAGGACTGCTCGTACTGCCGCCACTCCGCTCCGAGCGTCTCCTTCCACTTGTTGTTCGCCTCGATGCCGTAGCCGTAACAGATGTGCACGGCGGTCTCGGCGCGCAGGCCCTCGGTTGCGCGTTCGAGTGCGGCCACGCCCCAGTCCTGCACCTCGTCGTGGAAGACGGTGAAGGCGGGCTCGTCGAACTGGATGATGTCGACACCGGCGGCTTCGAGCTCGCGCGCTTCCTGGTTGAGGATCGTGGCGAACTCCCACGCCAGCTTCTCGCGGCTCTTGTAGTGCTGGTCGGAGAGCGTGTCGATCATCGTCATCGGGCCGGGGAGCGCCCACTTGATCGGCCGGTCGGTCTGGGCGCGGAGGAAGCGGGCGTCGTCCACGAACACGGGTGCGCGTCGGCTGACGGCACCGACGACGGTCGGGACGGCCGCGTCGTACCGGTCACGGATCCGGACGGTCTCCTTGCGCTCGAGGTCGACGCCGTCCAGGTGCTCGATGAACGTCGTGACGAAGTGCTGGCGGGTCTGCTCGCCGTCGCTGACGATGTCGATGCCGCGGCGCTCCTGCTCGTGGACGGCGGAGCGGAGTGCGTCCTGCTTGCCCTCGGTGAGCGCTGCGCCCTGCAGGTTCCAGGGGGACCAGAGCTTCTCGGGCTCTGCGAGCCAGGACGGTTTCGGCAGGCTGCCGACGATCGAGGTGGGCAGGAGGGTGCTCATGCGGGTGCGAGTCCTAACGATCAGAGAGAAGGAACGGCGGCGTCGGCAGCGAACCGCGAGAGGAGCGCGTGGTGCGGCGTCACGAGGTGCTCCTCGGTCCACCGGCCCTGGGTGATCCCGAGGCGGCTGCGCTCCTCGCGGTCGTAGGTGACCGGGGTGGGCGTGAAGTCGGTGTGGTCGAGGGTGGGGCGGTAGGTGCTGCCGGCCGGGGTGTTCGCGGCGTAGATCTCCGGGCGGTAGATCTTCTGGAACGTCTCCATGGTGGCGATCGTGCCGATGAGCTGCAGGTCCGTGTAGTCCCCGGTCAGGTCGCCGCGCGTGTAGAACGCGAGCGGGGCCGACGCTCCGGCGGGCTGGAAGTACCGGACCCGCATGCCCATCCGACCGAAGTAGTCGTCGGTGAGCGATGAGTGCTCGTGCTCGTACTCGGCGCCGAGGACGGGGTGGACGTACCCGGTCCTGCGGTACGTCTGGCTCGTCGAGACGCTGATGCAGACGACGGGCTCGCCACCGAACCCGTCGCGGAATGCCGGCGACGAAAGGAACCGCTGGAAGAGCGCCCCGTGCAGCGCCCCGAAGTCAGACGGCAAGCCCGGCGACGACGGCAGCAGCACCGAGAAGTCGTAGTCGCGAAGGTACGACGAGAAGTTGTTGCCGAGGATGCCGTGGTGGTGCTCGCCGGTCTGCTGATCGACGATCGTGACGTCGAGCATCTCGAGTAGCGGGAACTCCGCGTCCGATCCACCGTCGGAGAACTGCAGTGAGGCCGAGACGATGTCGAGCTGCAGGCGGTAGCGATCACCGGCAGCCAAGAGCTCGTTCGCGCGCCCGTCGATCATCGCCAGCGCAGCACGGAGGTTCTCCTGCCGGCGCTCGCCGCGCGCCAGGTTGGCGAAGTTCGTGGTCAGCCGGGAGCTGTCCGCGGGGGAGTAGTCCTCGTCGAACCGCGTCCGGGTGATGCTGAAGGTGATGTCGTTCGCCATGGTCGGCAATCTGTTCGTCGAGCGCCCGAGGGCACTGGGGAAGGGGTACCTCGATGATGGCGGGAACCACGAGCCATCAGGTAATACCGAGACGCTATTCACTGGTATAGCCTGCGCCTATGGCACGTGTCTCGAACGACATCACCCTGCAGCAGCTCCGGTACTTCATCGAGGTCGCGACGGAGGGCTCGATCAGCGCAGCGGCCGACCTGCTCTACGTGTCACAGCCGACGATGTCCGCCGCGATGAAGGACCTCGAGACGCGGATCGGACGCCCGCTCTTCACCCGATCGGCCCGAGGGGTCGTGCTCACCGTCGACGGCGTCGAGTTCCTCGGCTACGCCCGGCAGGTCGTCGAGCAGGTCTCCCTGCTCGAACAGCGCTACGTCGGTGGACAGTCGTCGCGTCGGCTGCTCGGGGTGTCCGCCCAGCACTACTCGTTCGCGGTGGAGGCCTTCGTCCGCATGGTCGAAGCAGCCGCTGCGGACGAGTACGAGTTCTCGCTCCGCGAGACACGCACCTGGGACATCATCGAGGACGTCCGCACGCTGCGGAGCGAAGTGGGCATCCTCTACCGCAACGACTTCAACAAGCAGGTGCTCGGCAAGTTGCTGCGGGACGCCGGGGTCGTCTTCACGCCGCTGTTCGTCGCGCAGCCGCACATCTTCGTGGCCCGTCGGAACCCGATCGCGTCACGGGAGCGGGCGACCCTCGCCGACCTGGCCGACCTGCCGCGGCTGACGTTCGACCAGGGCGCGAACAACTCCTTCTACCTGGCCGAGGAGATCCTGTCGACGATGTCGAGCAAGCGGGAGATCCGGGTGTCGGACCGGGCGACGATCTTCAACCTCATGATCGGCCTCGGCGGGTACACGATCTCGACGGGCCTGATCAGCGACGACCTCGACCCCGAGATCGTCGCCATCCCCCTCGACGTCGACGAACGCATCGAGATCGGCTGGATCGCGCACGCCTCGGTTCCCCTCACCGTGCAGGCGCAGACGTACCTGGACGAGTTGCGCGCGGTGGTCACCAGCTACGGCGTCGAGCCGCTCGGGTAGGCGGGTGGCGATTCCGGCGATTCCGGCGCTTTCGGCGGTTCCGGCGGTCGGCCTGGAGGCGCGACATGCGTCCGTCAGGAGGCTGCGGTCTCGATCATCGCCTTCACGTGCGGCGCGCTCCACCGCAGGAGGGCGTCAGCCGGTGGACTGTCGAGGTCCTCGCCCCAGATCGCGACGGCCGCGCCGGACATCGGAGCAGCGAGACGTGCTCCGGAGTCGCCGTCCCACGCGCGGAGCGACCAGTGCTCGCGGAGGTCGGCGACGGTGTACTCGCTGTCGGCCGGGTCGAGGTCGGTCGGCACTTCGTAGAGGTAGTACGAGTTGTAGTTGAGCAGGTCGATCCCGGCCTGCTGCAGGTCGACCGCGCTCGCCCGTCGTGCTCGGCGTTCGCTGCGCTCCGCTGCGTCCTCGGTGTCACCGTCGAAGCTCCAGTAGGTGATGCGGATGCGCGGATCCAGTCGCCCGACGGCAGCCCGATCGATCCCGTCGTTCCAGGCCCACACCTCGCGGTTGCCGAGCGCGGCGGCCATCGCGTTCAACCACGCGACGCGCCCGTCGGCGGTGACGTCGCCGCCCCATTCGTCTCCACCGATGTGCACGGTGCGGCTGGACGGGAAGGTTCGCTGCACCTCCGCGTAGAGCTTCGTCGCCAGCGCGAGACTGCCGGGCGCCGACGGGTCGAGCTCACTCTCGCCCGAACGGATGCGGTCGACCCACTTCGTGCCGTGCTGCGCCTCGAGCAGAGCGAAGGCGGCAGCCATGTGGCCGGGAGTGTCGACCTCGGGCACGATCCCCACGCCCTGCTTCGCCGCGTAGTCGGCGATCGTCCGTGCCTGCGCGGCGCTGAGGAACGGCCGGCCGGTCACGCGGCTCGTGTAGACGCCGTGGTCGAGATCAGCGTTCGCGAGCGTCTGGCCGAGGACCTTGCTCTCGATCCCGACGTTCTGGTCATCGGTGAGGTGCAGGTGCAGGAAGCGGCCGCCGTTGCCGGCGAGCATGTCGATGTACCGCTTGATCAGCGCCACGGGGTAGTAGGCGCGGGCGACGTCGAGCATCACACCGGTCTCGGGACGTGCGCGCTTCGAGGGCTTGGTGGTGACGGTCGCCGTCGACGTGCGACAGTGCTGCCCGGAGTACGCACCCACGCAGGCGAGGACCGAGTACTTCCCGGCCGTGGCGCGGGAAGGCGTCGTGCGGACTGCGCTGACCGTCGTGCTCGAGCCCGGGGCGAGTGCCTGCACCGCGACCCGGCCGAGCGAGTACTTCGTCGTGCCGGTCGACAGGGAGAGCCAGGCGGACGAAGCCGGCTTCCGCACCGAGGTGGTGTTCGTGACCTTCAAGGTGGTGCGCACGGCGCTGCCCGTCGAGGTCGCGGCGACCTTGATGATCTTCACGGGCGATGCTGCGGTGTCCGCTGATCCCGCGACCGCACCGATGCCGACCAGGGCTGCTGCCGACACGACGACCGCCAGACCGACCGCGATGGTCCGTCTGACGAGGTGCGGTGCAGTCGCTGGACCGGCGGTCGGGTCCGGAGTTCCGGTGGAGGAGGGCACGGACACGACGGTAGTTCACCAGGGTTGCGCGGATAGCATTGCCGCCCCGACGCCCGGTCGCGGACCCCATCCCACCCAAGGGAGACAACGTGAACGGCCACGAGCGCACCACCGATCGCGGACGGCATCGAGGGGCGCCCCGGCTCGTCGCCGGACTGGTCGTCGCACTCGTGTCGATCGTCGTGACGGGGTGCTCCGCGGCGAAGCCCCCGGAGACCGCCGAGCCGCTCGCGACCTGGAACGCCGCCGTGGCCGACCGGACCGAGGCGCCCGCGAACTGGGTCGCCCTGGGGGACTCGATCACCGAGGGGCAGGGCGCCTCGTCACGCTCCACCCGGTGGATGGACCTCACGCTCGACCAGCTGCGCGCGGAGCACCCGACGGACGGGGTCACCGGAGGGGCCGGGTACCTCCCCGCGCAGTTCGCCGTGTACGCACCGGACTCGACCTGGGGTGACTGGGCGACGGCGCGCACGGGGGAGAGCCAGTTCGACGTCACCACCCCCGACCTCGGCTACCGCTCGGTCACCATGCAGGCGGGCGCCTCGCGGAGCTACGACTTCACGGGCACCGGGATCGACATCTGGTGGGCGCGGTGGCCCGGGTCCGGCGACTTCACCTACAGCGTCGACGGAGCCGCACCGACGACCGTCGCCACGACCGGGACCGCCAGCACCGGGACGATCACGACGGTGGACGGACTGTCGAGCGGGGAGCACACGGTGACCATCACCGCGGTCGCACGGTTCTCACTGCTGGGGTTCACGATCTACGACGGTGACCGTGACAAGGGGATCCGCCGCTACGACTCCGCGCACTCGGGCTCGACGATCGCGACGTTCACCGACGACCAGGAGGGCTTCCTGACGGCGATGCGCCGCGCTGCTCCGGACCTCATCACCATCACGCTGGGTGGTAACGACGCGGCGAACCTCACACCCGAGGAGCTCGGCGCCCAGTACGTGGCGTTCCTCGAGACGCTCGCGGCGCTGCCCACGAAGCCCTCGTTGCTCGTGATCGGGGAGTTCACCCCGGCCTCGAGCATGACGGACGCCATGTCGGAGCCGTGGTCGAGCTACCTCGCCGAGATCAAGCGTGCCGCAGCGGAGGGCGGGGCCGCGTACGTCAGCATGGCCGACTCGTTCCCCGAGGCCGACACATCAGGCTCGGGGATCTACTCGACGGACGGCATCCACCCGAACGACGAGGGGCAGCGTCGGATCACGAAGCTCGTACTCGCCACCCTGGCTGCGCACGAGGGGGACTGAGCGGCGGACAGGCCGAGGGGCTCACCAGGAGCTCGGCTTGTAGTCCTTCAGGAACACACCGAACACGTCGTCGCCCGCTTCGCCCCGCACGATCGGGTCGTACACGCGAGCCGCCCCGTCGACGAGGTCGAGCGGTGCGTGGAAGCCCTCCTCCGCCAGCCGGACCTTCGTCGGGTGCGGTCGCTCGTCGGTGATCCACCCGGTGTCGACGCTCGTCATCAGGATGCGGTCGGTCTCGAACATCTCCTGCGCGCTCGTGCGGGTGAGCATGTTCACGGCGGCCTTCGCCATGTTCGTGTGCGGGTGCCCCGGTCCCTTGTAGGCCCGGCCGAACACACCTTCCATCGCGCTGACGTTCACCACGTAGGTGCGGTGCGCCTCGCTCGCCGCCATCGCGGGGCGGAGCTTGGAGATGAGGATGAAGGGCGCCGTGGTGTTCGCGAGTTGGACCTCGAGCATCTCGAGCGGGTCGACCTCGTCGACGGCCTGCGTCCACGAGTTGACGTCGTGCAGGTCGGGCACGAGACCACCGGCGTCGATCGCGGTGCCCATGGCGAGGCGCTCGAGCGAGCTCGACCCCGGAGCCATGGCCTGCTCGGTCAGCTCGTCGGCGCGGGCTGCGGCGGCCGCGAGGATCGGGTGCGCCGTCACCGATCGGGCGAGCGCCTGCGGGTGCTGGTCGTTCGTGTGCCCGAAGGTCACGAGCTCGGGCAGCGGGCCGTCCGGTAGCGGCGCGAGTTCGGCGTCGACGAGGGGCTGGTACGCGCCGGGCGACCGGCGGACCGTCTGCGTGGCGTTGTTGATCAGGATGTCGAGCGGGCCAGCAGCGGCGACGTCCTCGGCGAGACCGATGACCTGGGCCGGGTCGCGCAGGTCGATGCCGACGACCTTGAGGCGCGAGATCCAGTCGGCCGAGTCGGGGAGGCTCGTGAACCGGCGCACGGCGTCGCGGGGGAACCGCGTTGTGATGGTCGTGTGGGCGCCGTCGCGCAGCAGGCGGAGCGCGATGTACATGCCGATCTTCGCGCGGCCGCCGGTCAGCAGGGCCCGCTTGCCACTCAGGTCGGTCCGGGCATCGCGCTTCGCGTGGCTCATCGCCGCGCACGACGGGCACAGCTGGTGGTAGAACGCGTCGACGACCGTGTACTGCTGCTTGCACATGTAGCAGGGGCGTGACTTCAGCAGGGTGCCGGCGGTGGACGCCGTGGTCGAGGTGCTGATCGGCACCCCGCGGGTCTCGTCGTCGATGCGGTCGGCTGCTCCGGTCGCGGTGGCGGCGATCACGCGGCGGTCGGCCTCGGCGATGACCGCGCGCTTCTCGAGGCGGTGGGCCCGCTTCACGGCCTTGAACATCTTCGCCGTGGCCTGACGCACCCGCACGAAGTCCGGGTGCGTCTCGTCGATGTCGCTCATCTGCTCGAGCACCCGGAGTGTGGCGTCGAGGTCCTCGGGGAGGATGCCGCTGGGTTCGGGGTGCTCGGAGATCACACGGGATTCTACGTTGGATCAGGCCGCGTCGAGCTCCCGCGTCAACGCCGCCACGAAGTCGTCGATGTCCTGCTCCGAGGTGTCGTACGCGCACATCCACCGCACCTCGTTGCGGCTGGCATCCCAGTCGTAGAACCGGAAGTGCTTGCGCAGCCGCTCGGCCACCCCCGCAGGCAGTGTCGCGAACACTCCGTTCGCCTGCGTCTCCTGGCTGAACCCGACGCCCTGGATGCTGCCGTCCGCGATCCGGGCCTCGAGTGCGCCGCGGAGCCGGGCGGCCATGGCGTTGGCGTGCCCGGCGGAGCGCAGGTACAGGTCGTCGGACAGCAGCGCGATGAGCTGCGCGGAGACGAACCGCATCTTCGACGACAGCTGCATGTTCATCTTGCGCAGGTAGTGCAGTCCCTCTGAGGCGTCGGGGTTGAGCACGACGATCGCCTCGCCGTAGAGCATGCCGTTCTTCGTGCCGCCGAAGCTCAGCACGTCCACGCCGGCATCGGTGGTGAAGTCGCGCAGGGGCAGGCCGAGGGTCGCGGCGGCGTTGGAGATGCGTGCGCCGTCCATGTGCAGCGTCATGCCGAGCGGGTGGACGTGGTCTGCGATCGCCCGGATCTCGTCGACGGTGTAGGCGGTGCCGAGTTCGGTGGTCTGCGTGATCGAGACCACGAGCGGCTGGGCACGGTGCTCGTCACCCCATCCCCAGGCCTCCTTGTCGATGAGCTCGGGGGTGAGCTTGCCGTCGGGGGTCTCGACCGGCAGCAGCTTGATCCCGCCGATGCGCTCGGGAGCACCCGCTTCGTCGGTGTGGATGTGTGCGGTCGTGGTGCACACGACGGCGCCCCACCGCGGCAGCATCGACTGCAGCCCGACGACGTTGGCGCCGGTGCCGTTGAACACCGGGAACGCCTGCGCCTGCGCGCCGAAGTGGTCGCCGATCACCTCGTTGAGGCGGGCCGTGTAGACGTCCTCGCCGTAGGCGATCTGGTGGCCGTCGTTGGCCGCGGCGATCGCGTCGAGGATCTCGGGGTGGACACCGGCGTAGTTGTCCGAGGCGAAGCCCCGCAGGTCCAGATCGTGGAGTCGAAGGGTCACTGGTTCATCCTAAGGAGAGCGGGAGCGGGAGACGGGCGCCGTTCACGTCGGCCGGCGGTGCCGACCAGAGCCGTACGACCTCGTCGCCGAGGCGGTCCTCCAGACCGGCCAGAGCGCCGACGACGAAGACGGTGGCTGCCGCCGAGTCCGGTGCGTCCTTCCGGAAGCCCTGGGCGACGGCACGGACCCACGCGTCGGAAGCGGCCTTGGCGGCTGCGTAGTTCGCGGCACCGGCGGTGGGGGAGTCGACGGCGGTGGACGAGACGAACGCGAGTCGTCCGGCCGGGGACGCCACCAGGTCGTCGTAGAAGACGCGCGTGGTGTTCCGCAGGGTGCGGAACGCCCGGTCGAAGAAGTCCCAGTCGTCGTCCGACTGGCCGGCGATGCCCCCGCCCCCGCGCCACCCACCGACCAGGTGGACCAGTCCATCGACCGGTCCCGCCGTCTCGCGGACCGCAGCCGCGAGCGCGGTGACCGCCCCGAGGTCTGCGAGGTCGCACGTGTGGGTCGTGACGCCCGGGACGGAGGCGCGCAGTGCCTCCAGTGCGTCTGGTCTGGTGCCGACCGCGACGACGGCCGCCCCGGCGGAGGTGAGTGCGCGCGCGACGGCCGTGCCGCTGGTGCTGGTCGCGCCCGCGACCAGCACCGTGCGACCGGACAGGGATCCAGCGCTCACGCGGCGACGTCCGGAACAGCGGAGGGAGCAACTGACGACGAGCCGGTGATGCCAGCCGTCGAAGCGATGACCGCAGCCATCTTCTTGTTCAGCGCCTCGTAGAACATCGACAGTGGGAATTCGTCGTCGAGCACGGCGTCGGTGTAGCCCTTCGGCATTCCGGCGAGTGTTTCTTCCGGCAGTCCCCGCGCCCACTTCGAGGCCGGGTGCGGCGTGAGCGTCCGGGTCAGCATCTCGTACGCAGCGAGCCAGTGTGCCGATTTCGGCCGGTCGATCGAGCGCCGGTACAACTCGTTGATCTGATCGCTGAGCGCGATGATCACATCGGGAACGGCATCCCAGTCGATCGTGAGTCGTGTGTCGGTCCAGTGCAGGACATCGTGCTGGTGCATCCACGCGAACAACAACTGCCCGCCGAGCCCGTCGTAGTTCCGGACGCGGCTGCCGGTGATCGCGAACCGGAAGATGCGGTCGAACACGACGGCGTACTGCACCAGGCGGGCGTGGTCGCGGATCGCGCGTTGCGCCTCGTCGAGATCTGCATCCGGTACCGCGGAAAGCGCGCGTTCGAGCCGCACGGATTCCCGGAACGCCGTCAGGTCGCAGCGGAGTTCTTCCAGCGAGTAGAGGAAGAACGGCATCCGCTGCTTGATCATGAACGGGTCGAACGGCAGGTCGCCGCGCATGTGCGATCGGTCGTGGATGATGTCCCACATCACGAAGACCCGTTCCGTCAGCTCCTGGTCGTCGAGCATCGCTGCAGCGTCGTCCGGCAACTCCAGTTTGGTGATCTCCGCAGCGGCACGGACGACTCGGCGGTAGCGAGCGGCTTCGCGGTCCTGGAAGATCGCACCCCACGTGAACGTCGGGATCTCGCGCATCGCGACCGTCTCGGGGAACAGCACCGCCGAGTTCGTGTCGTACCCGGGCGTGAAGTCGACGAACCGCAGTGCGACGAAGAGCTGGTTGCTGTAGTCGCCCGCTTCGAGTTCCGCGATGAACTCCGGCCAGATGACCTCGACCAGGACGGCTTCGACGAACCGCGAGGAACTGCCGTTCTGCGTCACCATCGGGAAGACGACCAGGTGGCCGAGTCCGTCGATGCGGTGCTGTTGCGGCTGGAATGCGTTCAGTGCGTCGAGGAAGTCGGGAACGCCGAAACCGTCGCGTTCCCAGCGTGCGAAGTCGCGCTGCAGTGCAGCGAGGTACGCCGCATCGTGCGGGAAGAACGGGGCGAGTTCGGCAACTGCCGAGAGGATCGTGGCCAGGTGCTCCGAAGCGGTCGCGTGGTCCGACTGGTCGGGTATCGAGCCGTCGGCCGTCTGCAGCGCACGGAACGACACGACAGCGGCTTTCAGCCGCGTCCACGCGGGATGCTCGGCGACCTCGCGCACCGACGGGCGGTCCTCGACGACCTCGGGTTCTCCGACGATGGCGCCCTGCGTGAACTCCTGGACGAACTGTGACATGTCGAACCTCCCGTCATTGGGCTGGCCGCGGATCTGCGGCGTGGTGGTGCGCTTGTCATGAGCCTAGGGAGGATCGGGGGACGCATTCTTGCCCATCCGTGGGGGTTTCGTGCGCCGGGGCATTGTCAGCGCACGCGATGTCGCTCGGCGCGCAACGTTTCGCCGGCGCGGGCTCGGGGGACCGTCAACAGCTACGACTTCGTGATGGCGGCGATCGCCTCGCTCACGGTCGAGCTCGGGTGCTCGGCGCGCCATCGCCGCACTGCCGCAGGGTCCGGCGATGCTCCCTGGGGGATCGGCGTGGTCCCGGTGACGCTCGGCGCAGACGCCGCCCAGGCGAGCGTGGCCAGCGCAGCAACGCAGGCGGCGAGCAGGTCGAGAACCAGCCAGGCGCCGCAGGTCACGACCACCCCGCCGACGAGGTCGAGCGTCGGTACGCGATGTCTCGTAGGGCGCCCGCTTGCCTTGCCCGCGGTCGGACCAAGCATCAGCGAGGCTCCGCGCGGAGTTGTCGGACCCACCCGAGCGCGAGCGGGAGTGCGGTCCAGACCGCGAATGACGTCACCGCGGGCCCGAGTCCGACAGTGGTCTCCGACGTGATGGTCCAGGACAGTTGCGGCTCCGCGAGCCAAGACGCGAAGCCGTACGGGTTCAGCCAGTCGACCAGGCCGGGTGTGAACGCGAGCCCGATGGTCAGGAGAAAAGGTCCGAACACGGCGATGAGCAGGGCGAGCGCCGTTCGCAGCACGAGGCTCGCAACGGCGATTGCCGTGAGGGTTGCCGCGACCGTTGTCGCGAGCATCTGCCAGAACTGCGCCAGAACGGCAACGTCGAAAACGGAACCGACAGAACCGGGCCTGCTGACAACGAAGCCGACGGCTGCAAGGAGATGGATGGCAACGAGAGTCGAGGCAGCGAGGAGCAGGATTGCGGCGTAACGGGCACCGAGTATTCGTTGTCGGCGTGGCGTGACAGCGAACGTCGTCAACGCAGCGCGCGTGCTCCATTCCGCCGTGAACGCCATGACAGCCAGAAGGCCCATGAGCAGCGGAAGCGCAAGGCTGAGTCCGGCGACGAACGCCGCGAACGTCGTCGCATCTCGCGCAACGACAAAGGACAACAGGACCCCGCTGACGGCCGCCGCCGCGAAGGCCCAGCGCGGCCCGCGCGTATCGACCGCGCGTCGCAGTTCGACGAGAACTAATCGGATCACGTCGACTTCCCCTCGTATTCGGTCTCAGTGATGGAGGACAAGTAGGAATCAAGCCGGACGTCCTCTGCGCGGAGTGCGGAGAGCGCGATGCCCGAATCTCTGGCAAGCCGCCCGACTTCCACGGGCTCGAGGTCCACGAGCAAGCCTTCTGCCATCGGAGATGGGTGCGCCCCGACGAGCCGCAAAGCATGCGCGAAGCGCGGTTGATCCTCGGCCACGAGGAAACTCCGCCCGGTTCGTGCGCGCAGCTCCTCAAGCCGAACCTGGTCGACGACCCGTCCGCGCGAGATCGCAACGATGCGATCCGCAGTCCGCTCCACCGCCGCGAGCTGATGTGTGGAGACCAACACCGTCCCGCCCTGATCAGCGAATTGGCGAAGCATTCTGTCGAGCCACTGCATTCCTTCGGGATCCAGACCGTTGGAGGGCTCATCCAGGACGAGCACCCGAGGGCGTCCGAGTAGTGCATGCGCAAGCCCGAGTCGTTGCCGCATGCCGAGGGAGAGCTTGCCGACTCGCCTCGCGGCCACCGACTGCAACCCGACGGTCTCGAGGCACTCGTCGACTCGTTGCCTGGGCTCACCGATGGTGAAGGCGGTGAGTCGGAGCGTCTCGCGAACCGACCGACCTGGGTGGAACGCTGACGCGTCGAGAAGGGAACCGAGGAACCTGGCCGGAGTGGGCAGCTCCTGGAGTTCCTGACCGTTCACCATCGCAGTGCCGACGTCCGCTCGGGTGATCCCGGTCAGGATCCGAAGCGCGGTGGATTTGCCGGCGCCGTTCGGTCCGCAGAACGCTGTGATCGTCCCCTGCGGGCAGGTGAAGGACACATCGTCGAGGGCGACGTGCTTTCCGTAGGCCTTGCGGACCCCGCGCAGTTCGATCGGGTCGCTCACGAGACCACCTGATGGACAACCAACGCCGTGCCGATTGCTGCAACGCAGATCAGGAAGGCGGCCGGGGCGGCCTTGCTCTTCGGATCGACGGTGCCTGCAAAGCCCGAGGCGGTCAGCCCGGCTGCTCCGGCTGCGACCGACAGCGGCCAGCCGCTGGCGACGAGCACGACACAGGTTGTCCCGAGCAGGACTGCACTCACTGCGAGCCCGGTGCTGACCATGTGGCGCAGACGAGAGTGTTTGACGGGCACGGACCCTCCTTCTTCGTGCGCCGGAAGCGCGTCGGACCGTGCCTGGTCCGGCGCCCGTTCGTACACAGTCGACGCTAGCAAAGTGTCAGTATCACCGGTGTGACACGGAAATGTTGCCACGAGTTGCCAATGCGTCAGTACGGTTGTCTGCATGGCACGCTTCACGCCCCCAGCCGCCGACGCGATGCGCGCACGACTCCTGCTCGCAGCACGCGACGAGTTCGCCGCGGCCGGGCTCGTCGGCGCCAAGGTCGAGCGGATCGCCGCGGCGGCGTCGAGCAACAAGGCGCAGGTCTTCCACTACTTCGGCAGCAAGGAGGGGCTGTTCGACGCTCTGCTCGCCCAGACCGTCGCCGAGACGTTCGACGAGGTCCCCGTCGACACCGAGGACCTCGCCGAGTGGGCTGCCCGGCTGCACGACTCGTACGTCCGGCGTCCGTGGGCCGAACGGCTCGCGACGTGGCACCGCCTCGAGCGGGGGAGTGACGGTGCGCTCGAAGCGGTCATCGCCAGCAACGCCGAGGCCGTCGCCGCGGTCGAGCACGCCCAGCGCGCCGGGGTCCTGCCGCGCAGCTACCGGCCCGCGGTGCTGCTGGGCCTGGTGATGCACCTCGCCGCGTTCTGGAGCTCGAGTTCTCCCGAGTACGGCTCGTTGGTCGCGGCGGTCGCACCCGCGCGGCGTCGGCAGATCGTGATCGACGCGGTCGAGGCGCTCGTCGGGGGCTGACGTGTCGCACGGCTGGGCGTAGGGTTCGGCCCATGAGCAGCGACAACCGGTTCTTCCGCGCGGCCTTCGGGCGGCCGCTCGTCTGGGTCGGCGTGGTGTGGATCGCGGTCGGGGTGGTCTGGGGCGTCCTGGCGATCGTCGAGCCGAGCACGTTCCGAACGATCATGGCCGTCCTGTGGCTGGTGCTCGGTGGCAGCATGCTCGTCGTCGCGCTCCGCGACAGGAAGCGCGGCCTCGGCCGGTACCAACGCTAGTCGAGGCGGTCCGAGCGCGTCGGCAGGACCCGCACCGGACCTCCCGTCAGCCGCCCGCGCCCGCGGCCGCCCGCAGCGTCCGCTCCGCATCGTCGAGGTAGTCCGCCAGCAGCGCCGATGCCCCGGCCTGGTCGCCGGCGCGCAGCGCCACGACGATCGCGTCGTTCCGCTCCACGAACTCGGCGTGGAACGACCCCGGGTCGTCGGTCGTCAGGAACGCCAGCCGCATCTCGGCGAGCAGCCCGTCCATCAGCCCGTGGATCCGAGCGCTCGGGACCGCGCGGACGAGTTCGGAGTGGAACCGGATGTCCGCGGTGCCCACGGCGCCCCAGTCGCCCGCGACAGCAGCGTCCCGTGCAGCCGTGACGGCCGCCGCGGCTGCATCGAGTGCCGGTGCCGTCGGTGAGCACGCACGCACCGCGGCTTCCTCGAGCACCCGCCGGGCGGCGTACAGGTCGGCGACGTCCTCGGCGGAGAGTCGTCGCACGAAGACCCCGCGGTTGAACACGTGCTCGACGAGCCGGTCGCGTGCGAGCAGCCGGAAGGCCTCGCGCAGCGTGTTCCGCGACACCCCGAGCTGGTCGCTCAACCGCTCCTCGGACAGCTGCGTCCCGGGGGAGAACTCGCCCGCCGCGATCAGGGTGCGCAGCCGCTCGGCCGTCGAGTCGGCACCACTGACGGTTCGGGTCATGTCCCGATCCTGACACGGCCTCGGGCATCGAGGGTGCGAACCCCGCACCGTGTGACCGTCGTGTTACAGAGCAGAACACCCCCTTGCGATTGTTGAACAATGCGGTCCAGACTGTCCCGCATGTTCGTCCTCATCGGCGTCGCCGTCGTCATCATCGGGTTCGCGTTGCGCATCAACGCGCTGCTCGTCGTGACCGTCGCGGGTATCGTCACCGCGGCCATCGGCGGGATCGGTCCCGTCGGCATCCTCACCGCGTTCGGCGACGGCTTCGCGTCGAGCCGGTCCGTCACGACCTTCGCGCTCGTCCTGCCCGTCATCGGCCTGATCGAGCGCTACGGGTTGCAGGACCAGGCCAAGCGCCTGATCGCGAAGCTCGACAGGCTCACGACGGGTCGTCTGCTGGCCGGGTACCTGGCCATCCGGCAGGTCACGGCCGCGGTCGGCCTCACCAGCATCGGCGGGCCGGCGCAGACCGTGCGGCCGCTCGTGCACCCGATGGCCGAAGGGGCGGCGATCAAGAAGTACGGCCGGATCGACGAGCGGATGCGCGAGAAGATCAAGGGCTACTCGGCGTCGTCGGACACCGTCGGGGTCTTCTTCGGCGAGGACGTGTTCGTCGCGGTCGGCTCGATCCTGCTCATCACGACCTTCGTCGACGCCACCTACGGTCTGTCGCTCGAACCCATCGACCTGGCGCTGTGGGCGATCCCGACGGGCATCGCCGCGCTCCTGGTCCACGGCACGCGACTGCTGCTGTTCGACCGCACGCTCGACAAGATGGCCGCCGACGCACGCGTCGACGCCCCGACGCAGGGAGCCGCAGCGTGATCACCAGCGAATGGCTCTACTGGCTCATCGGTGCGTTCTTCATCGCGGTGGCCGTGCTCATCGTCACGGACACCGCGCACGCGAAGCGACTCGGCAACGCGGCGTTCTGGGGGATCCTCGGGGTCTCGTTCTTCTACGGCACGTTCGTGGCCGCGAAGACCGCGCCGTCGTGGGTGCTCGGCATCGCCGTCCTGGTGATGGTCGCGCTCGCCGGACTCGGGTTCACCGGGACGACCAGTCGCTCGCGGGTCGCCAGCATCCCCGGCGCCGGCACGGGTGCCGAGACCGGCCCGGCCGAGCCAACCGCTGCCGCGACGAAACCGTCCGCCAGCACGAGTGTCCTCGCGACGACCAGCCCGGACGAGCGCGCGGCGTTCGCCACCCGGTTCGGCAACAAGCTCTTCATCCCGGCGCTGGTTGTGCCCGTGGTCGCCGTCCTCGTGGCGACGCTCGGTCCGCTCGTCTCGATCGGCGGCGAACCGCTGCTCGCCGAGGGCAGCGCGACCCTGACCGGCCTGGGCATCGGCTCGGTGCTGGCCGTGGTCGTCGCGGTGTTCGTCCTGCGCCCGCCGAGGATCGCCACACCGATCCGCGAGGGCGGTCGTCTGCTGCAGGCCATCGGGTGGGCGGCGCTGCTGCCGCAGATGCTCTCCACCCTCGGCATCGTGTTCACCCAGGCCGGTGTCGGCGACGCCGTCGGCACGATCATCAAGTCGATCTTGCCCGGCGGTTCGCTGATCGCCGCGGTGGTCGTCTACTGCCTCGGCATGGCGCTCTTCACGATCATCATGGGCAACGCGTTCGCCGCCTTCCCGATCATGACGGCCGCGATCGGCTGGCCCGTGCTGGTGCAGGGCTTCGACGGCAACCCCGCCGCGGTCTTCGCCATCGGCATGCTCGCCGGCTTCTGCGGAACGCTGGTCACGCCGATGGCAGCGAACTTCAACCTGGTGCCGGCCGCCCTGCTCGAGATGCGGGACAAGTACGGTCCGATCAAGGCGCAGATCCCGACCGCCGCCATCCTGCTCGTCGTCAACATGGGAGTCATGTACCTTGTCGCTTTCTGATGCTGCCCCGCTCGACCTGACCCGGGCTGCGTGGGCCGACCGCTTCGCGGCCGTCGCCGCCGAGAACACCTCGCGCGAGTACCCGTACGCGGCGCACCACACGACGTCCGGTCCGGACGACCGGGCGCTGCCGGTCGAGCTGCACCCCGCCTTCGCGACGTCCTACGACTGGCACTCGTCCGTGCACATGCACTGGCTCGCAGCGCGTCTGGTCGCGCACGGCCTGCCGGCCGACCTGGAGGCCCGGCTCACCACGATCCTGCAGGCCCACCTGAGCGCGGATCACCTGGCGACGGAAGCCGCCTACTTCCACACGACGCCGCACTTCGAGCGCCCCTACGGGTGGGCCTGGCTCGCGAAGCTCGCCGCCGAGGTCTCCGCGTCCGAGGTGCCGGCCATCCGGCAGCTCGCCCCCGGGTTCGCGCCCGTCGTCGACGTGCTCGAGGAACTCGTCGCCCGCTGGGTCGACGGCGCTGCCCACCCGGTGCGGCACGGGGTGCACTCGAACTCGGCCTTCGGGCTGCTGCTCGTGCTCGAGGCCGCACGGTCGCTCGGTCGCGACGAGCTCGCCACGACGGTGGAGCGGGCGGCGCGCGAGTGGTTCGGCGAGGACGCCGGGTGGCCGTTCGCCTGGGAGCGCAGCGGGCACGACTTCCTGTCCGCCGGTCTGGCCGAGGCTGACCTGATGCGGGCTGTGCTGACCCCTGCCGAGTTCGCGACGTGGTCGGACGGCTTCTTCGCCGAGGTGCGGTCGGGCGACGCGATCCTGCAGTCGACGGTGGTCCGCGACGAGAACGACCCGCAGCAGGTGCACCTGTTCGGGCTCGACCTGTCGCGAGCGGGCTCGGCCCGGCGCATCGCGGACGCCCTGCGCGCCGGTGCGCTGGACGACGACGGGCTCGCGAGCCTGCTCGACGAGGCGGCCGACCGGCTGTTGGCCTCGGGTCTGGCCGCCAGCGTCGGCGAGGAGTACTACTCCACGCACTGGCTCGCGAGCTTCGCCTGGGATGCCATGGAAGCGCGGGAGCACGCCGCGCGCTGACCCTGCCGTCAGCTGAGTCCCGTCACGGGAAGTTGAGCCGCTTCCGACGGATCCCGCGTTCGCTGAGGGACATCACGAACGGCGGGCTGGCCTGCGCCAGCCGATGGATGGACCGCTCGTGCTCGAGACACAGGTCACCCATCACTCCAGCGGTGATCTCTCCGCGCGCAAAGGCAATGACCCTCGCGTCGTTCATGTAGATCGCCTGTGCTTCGAGTGGCCGGCTGGCCACGCGGTGGTCCTTGGCCAGCAGAAGGAACCCGCCGTGAGTGCCCTCGGCAATCCACTCTTCGTCGCGCATTCGTTGTGCGCGGTCGTCGCCGTACTCCTCTGCGAGCGTGCGAGCGTCCCAGCCTGCTTCGCGGAGCCTGCGGACGAGGAGTCGCCCTCCGACAGATCGGTCGAGAAGAAACCGGGCAGACAGCACGATCACGCTGCCTGCAGGAGCAGGGATTGCAACTCTCGCTTCGCCAGACCGAAGTCCTCAGCGACATCCGCCATCGGTTCTCCGGCGCGGACGCGGCTGACGACACTCTCGACGCTCACGCCGATCCGGTCGATCGTCGGCTGGCCCGAGTTCCGGAGCGGATCAACGACGACCTCTGCCCGCTCGTAGGTCGGGAGTCGTACGGACTGGACGTATCCGTTGCGGTAGGTGATCGTCCGGAGGTACTCCGCGACGACGTCCCGGAACACGCCTTGCTTGTTCCGAACGACGACCAGCTCGTCGTCACCGTTCTCGAACAGGATCTCCGCACCGTCAGTCTTGAGGCGTTCGCTCAGAAGCGCGTTCTCGATGCCGATTTCGTTCCGGAGCGCGGTGATCGCCGGACGGATCCGCGCCATGGGCAGTCCAGCTCGGCGGAAGGTCTCGACGATGTACCCCTCAGCGAGGGCATTGAACGGGACGGTGTAGCCACGTCCTTCGCGCACTCCCGTGAGGATCGGCTCGCTCCACCCCCACTCACCCTCGCGCCGTTGTCGGAACTTGTGTCCATGAGCCCACCGCGCGAACGAACTCGAGGGCGCGCGGACGATCTGCGCGGCTTCGTTCAACGCGTAGATGGGTGTGGTGTAGACACCATCAACGACCGACGTTTGCATGCAAACACGATACCGCTGACGAGGGCGCGATGTGGCTCGTGGTCACAGGTGTGCCGCTCTGCAACATCTCCAGCGGGTGGGTGTCAACCCCCTGCATTCGTTGCGGAATGCACCTACCTTCGACGCGCAGCCGAGATCCGGCTGGGTGCCCGAGGGGAACGGGTGCCACCAGTCACACCAGGGAGTGACACATGCAGCACCGCAGGATCAGGCGGACCGCACTCATCGCCGCACTCATCGGAGCCGTCGTGGCGGCACCGCTCGGAGCGGGAACCGTTGCCTACGCGGGGGTCACCGCCCCGGTCGGCAACGTCGGCAAGTTCAAGCAGACCTTCGTCGAGAACTTCAGCACGACGGCCTCGGCGAACGGCCAGTTCGCGAAGACCTACGCGAACTCGTGGCAGCCCTACCCGGACGGGACGGCCGGCACGTACTGGTCGGGCTCACAGGTCAGCGCCCGCGACGGCTACATGGACGTCACGCTCGACGGCAAGCACGGAGCCGCGGGGACCTTCGGGACCCCGACCGGCGCGTGGTCGCACGTGGGCGGCAAGTTCAGCGTCCGTGCCAAGGCCACCGGCGGCAACGGGAACGGTGCAGCGTTCATGCTGTGGCCGTCGTCGAACGTCTCGTCGGACGGCGAGATCGACTACCCGGAGGCGAACTTCGAGGGATCGCCGATGCTCCACCACCACTCGATGGTCGCGGGGCAGGAAGCGAACTCGACGAGCATGAGCACCGGGGTGACCTGGCGCAGCTGGCATGTCTACTCGGTCGAGTGGATCCCCGGCAAGTCGGTGCAGTACCTGCTCGACGGCAAGGTCATCACGACGGTGGCGTCGAACGTGCCGACGACCGCGCACCGGTACATGTTCCAGGTCGGGAACTGGGGCGCCGCCGGGCACCTCGACATCGACTGGGTCAGCACCTACGAGTACACGGGCTGACCCGCAGCAGGTCAGCCGATCGCGATCGTCCGTGCGAACGTCCGCGCGACGGGCGGTGCGGCGACGATCGGTCCGATCGCTGCGGCACCGTCCGGGGTCGCCCGCCATGCCTCGTAGGCGTCGTGGGCGGCCCCGCTCGTCCAGGACTCGACGACGACCACGCGTGTCGGGTCGGCGTCGTCGACCAGCACCTCGAGGGACTCGCAGCCGTCGAAGGCGCGGGTCTGCGCGAGCGTCTCGCGGATCGCCGCCTCGACGGTGTCGGCGGGGACGTCGCTCTGGAACTGGACTTCGAGCAGGACGGTGATCGACATGTGGTGCACCTTTCGTCGGTAGTGTCCCACTCAACCGGCGGCGGCACCGACCTGTTCCGGATCGGTCAGCCGGCCGGTCGTCAGTGGACGAGCCGGAAGCGGATGGTGCCGCCCGGCCGGAGCTGCGCCGCCCGGTCGACCGACTCCGGCGTGAGGACCGCCACGACGGGGTAGCCGCCGGTGACCGGGTGGTCGGCGAGGAACAGCACCGGGAAGCCCTCCGGCGGGACCTGCAGCGACCCGGTCTCGACGCCTTCGCTCGGCAGCTCGTGCGTCACAGCACGGACGAGCGGCTGCGGAGCCGTGGTGCGGACCCCCACGCGGTCGCTGTCCGACCCGACGGTGAAGTCCTGGCCGGTCAGGGTGTCGCGCCAGCCCGGCGTGAACCAGTCGTCACGGGGGCCGGCGGCGACGTCGAGGACCACCGGGTCGTCCGGCCAGCGCTCGTCGGGTTGCGGCACGGCGTCGACGATCGGCCACGAAGCGCGCGCGTCGCCGATCGGCAGGACGTCACCCGGTGACGACGGCGGAGGCCCGAGGCGTGCGAGCGAGTCCCACGAGCGACTGCCGAGCACGGGCTCGACCGCGAACCCGCCGAGGACCGCGATGTAGGAGCGCAGCCCGGCGGCGGCGGTGCCGATCCGGAGCGTGTCGCCCGGGGCGAGCATCAGGACCTCGTGCGAGGCCGCACCGCGGACCCGCCCGTCTGCCCGCTCGATCTCGACCGGGCAGGCGGCCCCGGCGGTGGCGGCGACCACGTACGCGTCGGTCCGCAGGGTGACGGAGCCGAGCAGGGCCTCCAGGACGGCCGCATCGGGACGGTTGCCGACCAGCCGGTTGGCCAGCGCTGCGGATCCGCGGTCGGCGGCGCCCGCCGCGCCGAGGCCCATGTCACTGAAGCCGGGGCGCCCCAGGTCCTGCGTGGCGACGCCGAAGCCGACCTGCAGGACGGTCAGCCCGCTCATGCCGCACCCGCGTCGACGAACCGGACCCGTGTGCCGGCGGGAGCCAGCGCCGGCGGTTCCCGGTCGAGCGACCACATCGGCACGTCGGTGCGGCCGATGAGCTGCCAGCCGCCGGGGGAGACGCGGGGGTAGACGGCGCTGAACTCGCCCGCCAGCGCGACGGCGCCACTCGGGACGGCGGTGCGCGACGTGCTCCGGCGGGGCAGGTCGAGTGACGGCGCGGCGCCGGTGAGGTAGCTGAAGCCCGGGGCGAAGCCGCAGAAGGCGCTCGTCCAGAGCTGGCCGGTGTGCCACGCGATCACGCGGTCGCGGCGCATGCCCGTCAGGGCGACGACCTGGTCGAGGTCCTCGCCGTCGTAGACCACCGGGATGACGAGCGGGTCCGCGGCGCTCGCCGTTTCGGCGTCGACGGACGGGACGACCCGTTCGAGTGCGCTGCGGAGTCTCGCGGCGTCGGTCGACGCCGGGTCGTACCGGAGCAGCAGGGTCCGCGCGCCGGACACGACCTCGGTGAGGCCGGGCAGCCGAGCCGCGGTCAGCCCGGCGCGGAACGCGACGACCTGCGGCAGCGAGTCGAACGTGGCGAGCAAGGCCGCGCGCCCAGCGGGCCGGAGGTCGAGGACGGTCACGGTGCGAACGGCGCGATCGTGACGCCGTGCTCGGTCAGCAGTGATCGGATCGCGCGCGCCATCGCGACGGCACCGGGGGAGTCGCCGTGCACGCAGACGGAGTCGGCGCTGACCCGCAGCTCGGAGCCGTCGACGGCGGTCGCGACCCCGTCGGTGACCATCCGGAGGACGCGAGCCGCGACCTCGTCCGGATCGTGCAGCACCGATCCCGGCGTGCTGCGGGACACCAGGGCGCCGTCGGGTTCGTAGGCACGGTCGGCGAAGGACTCGGCGACCGCGCGGAGCCCGTGGCGTTCGGCAGCGAGCAGGAGTTCCGAACCCGGCAGCGCGAGCACCGCGAGCGCGCTGTCGACGTCGGCGACCGCCTGGACCACGGCTTCGGCCTGGACCGGGTCGGCGCAGGCTGTGTTGTAGAGGGCGCCGTGTGGCTTGACGTAGGTGACAGCGGTGCCGGCGACCCGCGCGGTGGCGGCCATCGCGCCGAGCTGGTGCACGACGTCGGCGTGGAGTTCGTCCGGGGTGACGTGCACCGGACGGCGACCGAAGCCGGCGAGGTCGCGGTAGGCGACGTGCGCACCGATCGCGACCCCGCGCTCGGCGGCGGCGCGGGCGGTGTCGAGCATGATCGTCGGGTCGCCGGCGTGGAATCCGCAGGCGATGTTGGCGCTCGACACGACGTCGAGCATCGCGGCGTCGTCGCCCATCGTCCAGGCGCCGAACCCCTCGCCGAGGTCGCTGTTCAGGTCGATCGTCGTCACGGGGACTCCCTGTCGTCGCGGGTTGTTGAACAATCTACCGAGCGGTGACCCCGCTGTCGACCGGTCGGGGCACGCGGCTGGTGGGTGGATTCCGAGCAGCGGCACGTAGCGTCCGAGGTCAGCACCTGCCGGGGGCGTCGCCCTCGGTTCGACCACTGCACTGGAGCAGACCATGACCGACAGCAGCAACACGCACGACGACGACGCCAAGGCCCCCGTGAACGACTCCGAGGGCACCGAGAAGCCGGGTGGGCTCGGCGACGACAACACCATCCCCAACGACCCGGACGGCCTGGCCGCTGGGCACGTCGGGGACGACTCGCACTTCAACCCGGAAGAGGACGGCGAGGAGTAGGGGTCGTTCGTCGACTCGGAACGACGTCCTCGTCGTCGTACGACGACGAGGACGTCGTTCCACGTCGACACGTGGCACGCCCCCCTACAACACCCGCTCCAGCAACCGCAGCGTCCCCGCGATGTCCACGTTCCGGTCCAGCAGCCACTGCACCTGCAGTCCGTCGAACGCCGCGATGATGAGCGACGCCACCTGCTCGAGGTCGGCGTCCGAGTGCCGCCCCGACGCCGCGAGCTCGTCGCGCAGCTGAGCGACCAGGTTCCCCCGTGCCTCGTCGAACCGTGCGGCGAAGAACTCCCGCGCCGTCTCGTTGCCGGCCTCCACCGATGCCCCGAGCAGGGTCGTGTAGAGGGTCACGAGTGCCGGCTCGCTGACGTTCCGATCGGCGACGAACGACAGCCTGGTGAAGACGCCCGCGGTGTCGCCGAGAGCCCGGTCCGAGGCGGCATCGCGTTCCCGCAGGACCTCGACCAGCAGCGCTTCGCGTGACGAGAAGTAGTGCTTCAGCGCCGCGTGCGAGACCCCGATCGCATCGCCGATGGCGCGCAGCGAGGTGCCGTCGATCCCGCGCGAGGCGACGACGTCGAGTGTCTGGTCGAGGATCTCCCGCCGACGCTGCACGCCCTTGGCGTAGGGGCCCCTGGTGCCGATTCCATCGTTGGAGGTCACAGGTGCCAATGTACCGGCGCAACAATCGGAGCAAAAACTTCCGGTCGGAGGTTTCTGGTGCTACAGTCCCGATCACCTAGCAGCACTAGGTATTCGAGGGCCCCGAAGCCCCCTATGACTCGAGGAGGAGTCATGTCGACACCGACGTCGAAGGAAGAACCCACCCGCGGCATCGCCGGGACCGCATCACCAGCGGTCACCGCAGCCGCCGGTGCCACCGCCTCGGACGCTGCGGCGCCCCGAGCGTTCTCGGTCGAGGGGATCACGCAGTCCGTCAGCACCATGCGGGTCGGCCGTGGCTACCTCTGGGGCCTCAGCTTCGCCCAGTTCGGCCTCTTCGTCGCCCTGCTCACGCCGGTCTTCGTGAGCATGTCGATCAAGGCGACCGAGCTCAACCCCACGAGCCCCGAGACCGTGGTGGGCTCCGTCCTGCCGTTCGGTGCCCTCGGCGCGCTGTTCGCCAACCCGCTGTTCGGTGCGATCTCCGACCGCACCCGGACCCGGTGGGGACGCCGACGCCCGTGGATGCTCGGCGGCGTCATCGTCTTCGTCGGTTCGCTCGCCTGGCTCGCGTTCTCGCCGAACGTCCTGCAGCTCACGCTGGCCTGGGTCCTCGCGCAGGTCACGGCGAACGCCGTCCTCGCCACGTTGACCGCGAGCTTCGCCGACAACGTGCCGGAGTTCCAGCGCGGCAAGGCCTCGAGCGTCATCGCCCTCGCGCAGAACACCGCCATCCTCGCCGGTCTGTACCTGGCCGTGTACCTGGTCGGGAACCTGCCGGTGCTCTTCATCGCCCCGGGTGTCCTGGCGATCATCGCGATCCTCGTCTACTGCTTCGTGGCCCGCGACGACCTGCCGACGACGCCGGTCAAGCCGTTCAGCTGGATCAACCTGATCAGCTCGTTCTGGACCAACCCGATCAAGCACCCGGACTTCGGCCTGGCATGGTGGGGTCGCTTCCTCATCACCTTCGGCACGTTCATGTTCACGACGTACCGCCTGCTCTACATGCAGGACCGCATCGGTCTGCCGCAGGCCGAGGCCGTCGGGGTCGTCGCGTTCGGCGTCCTGCTGTACACGGTCGCCCTGCTCGTCAGCGCCGCCGTCTCCGGCTGGGTGTCGGACCGCGTCCAGCGCCGGAAGGTCTTCGTCTGGGGCTCCACCGCACTGACCGCGGTCGGCCTCGTGATCCTGGCCCACGTCGACACCGTCGGCGGCTTCTACTTCGCCGAGATCGTCCTCGGCTTCGCCTTCGGCATCTACGCCGCCATCGACACCGCCCTGATCGTCGACGTGCTGCCCGACCCGGAACGCCCCGGCAAGGACCTCGGCGTCATCAACATCGCGAACGCGCTGCCGCAGTCGCTCGCTCCGGCCGTCGGCCTGTTCCTGCTCGGCATCGGCGGTGGTCAGAACTACACGCTCATGCTCTGGGGTGCCGGCGTCGCCGTCATCCTCGGTGCCCTCGTGATCCTGCCGATCAAGTCGGTCCGCTGACCAACGCAACCAGCCGGGAGGCGGGGGGGGGGCGCCGCCCCCCCCCCGCGCCCCCCCCCCCGCCCCCGCCGCCCCCCCCCCCCCCCCCCCCCCCGCGCCCCCCCCACCCCCCCCCCCCCACACCGCACGGAGGCCCCGGAGAACCACCCGTCACCGAAG
>NZ_JBIYED010000012.1:0-75966 GCF_044909335.1 Curtobacterium sp. AB7
TGCGGGGCTGTTCCGGTACCGCGTCCCGCCACTCGTACAAGGCAGGCTCACGGCGTGCGGGGCTGTTCCGGTACCGCGTCCCGCCACTCGTACAAGGCAGGCTCACGGCGTGCGGGGCTGTTCCGGTACCGCGTCCCGCCACTCGTACAACGCTTTCTGGCAGCCTGAGCCGTGTGCTGACATGAAGCTCTTCTGACGTCTAGTAGGCTTGCGGCTGTGAGTGACACAGAAGCAACTGCAACAGCACCCCGTCGCGTCGTCGTCGCCGAGGACGAGTCGCTCATCCGCCTCGACATCGTCGAGATCCTCCGCGACAACGGGTTCGACGTGGTCGGCGAGGCCGGCGACGGCGAGACCGCCGTGCAGCTCGCCACCGACCTCCGTCCCGACCTCGTCGTGATGGACGTCAAGATGCCCCAGCTCGACGGCATCTCCGCAGCCGAGAAGCTGTCCAAGAACCACATCGCTCCGGTGGTCCTCCTCACGGCGTTCAGCCAGAAGGACCTCGTCGAGCGTGCCACCGAGGCCGGCGCGCTGGCCTACGTGGTCAAGCCGTTCACCCCGAACGACCTGCTCCCCGCGATCGAGATCGCCCTCTCGCGGCACCAGCAGATCATCACGCTCGAGGCCGAGGTCGCCGACCTGGTCGAGCGCTTCGAGACCCGCAAGCTCGTCGACCGCGCCAAGGGCCTGCTCAACGAGAAGATGGGCCTCACCGAGCCCGAGGCGTTCCGCTGGATCCAGAAGGCCTCGATGGACCGCCGCCTGACCATGCACGACGTCGCCAAGGCGATCATCGAGCAGCTCAGCGCCAAGAAGTAGCACCACTCGTCGCTCACACCAGCGCCGTCGGACCCCGGTCCGGCGGCGCTGCTGCGTTCCCGGGCGCGTGGGGCACTCGGTGCGTGTGCATGTTGCGACACGGCACCGGTCGATCGACGCGTGTCCTGTCGCAGTGTGCAGACGCATCCTCTGCGTGTGCATGTCGCGACAAGCCACCGGTTGATCGACGCGTGCTCTGTCGAAGTGTGCGGACGCATGCGCTCGTGGGGACGGCGGTCGGGGCGGTGGTGGCGACCACCTGGCAGGCTGGAGCCGTGGACGACGTGGTGATCCGGGCCTCCCGGCCTGACGACATGCCGGCGGTGGCCGACCTGCGGTGGCGGTGGAGCGTCGGCGAGGGCGGCGCCGAGCCGGCCGCGTCGCCGGACGACTACCGCGCGGTGATGACGGCCTTCGCCCTCGAGCACCCGGACACGCACCGCTGCGTGGTCGCGGAGCGCGACGGTGCGGTGCTCGGGATGGCGTGGCTCGGACTCGTCGCCCGGCCGCCGACCCCGGACCGGCCAGGCCGACGCCTGACCGCCGACGTGCAGACCGTCTACGTGCACCCCGACCTGCGCGGGCTCGGCGTCGCCGGACGACTCGTCACCGCACTGCTCGACATCGCGGACGACCTCGGCGTCGAGCGGACCTCGGTGCACTCGAGCGTCGACGGGGAGCGGCTCTACCGACGGCTCGGCTTCGGCGACGCACGGCTGCTGCTGCAGCGTCCGCCCGAGGACTGACGACGGGTCAGCGTGCCTCGCGGATGAGGTTGGTGATGCGGACGGTGGAGCAGCGGCGCCCCTGGTCGTCGGTGAGCACGATCTCGTGCGTGGTGAGCGTGTTGCCGAGGTGGATCGCGGTGCAGACACCGGTGACGGTGCCGGACGTGGCGCTCCGGGTGTGCGATGCGTTGAGCTCGATGCCGACGGCGTAGCGGCCCTCGCCGGCGTGCACGTTGGCGGCCATCGAACCGAGGCTCTCGGCCAGGACGACGTAGGCGCCCCCGTGCAGCAGGCCGACGGGCTGCCGGTTGCCCTCGACCGGGATGCTGCCGACGGCGCGGTCGGCCGACATCTCGGTGATGACCATGCCCATCTTGTCGGCCAGCTCACCCATCCCGCGGGCCGCGAGGCGCTCGTCGACGTTCCCGGTGATGGTGGCTTCGTCGGTCACGCGCTCGAACTCCCGTGTCGGATGGCGTCGGTAGGCTGTCCGGGTGTCGGACTCCGCAAAGCCTACCCTCATGGTCATCGACGGCCACTCGCTCGCCTTCCGGGCCTTCTACGCGCTGCCGGTCGACAGTTTCGTGAACCGCGACGGGCAGCACACGAACGCCATCCACGGCTTCATCTCGATGCTGCTCATGCTCCTGCAGCGCGAGAAGCCGACGCACCTGGCGGTGGCGTTCGACATCTCCCGGTTCTCGTTCCGCACCCGTGAGTACGAGGCGTACAAGGGCACCCGCTCCGAGACCCCGGCCGAGTTCAAGGGGCAGATCCCGCTGCTGCAGCAGGCGCTCGAGGCGATGGGCATCACCACCGTGACGAAGGAGGACTACGAGGCCGACGACATCCTCGCGACCCTGTCGTCCCAGGGAGCTGCGCAGGGCTACCAGGTGTACGTCGTCTCCGGCGACCGCGACGCCATCCAGCTCGTCAACGACGACGTGACGCTGCTCTACCCGTCGGTCCGTGGCGTCTCCGAGCTCACCCGGTACGACCGCGACAAGGTGTACGAGCGCTACGGCATCGAGCCGCACCAGTACCCGGACATCGCCGCGCTCGTCGGCGAGACCAGCGACAACCTGATCGGCATCGACAAGGTCGGCGAGAAGACCGCGGTCAAGTGGGTCACGCAGTACGGCTCGCTCGAGGGGGTCCTCGAGCACGCCGACGAGATCAAGGGCGTCGTCGGCAACAACCTGCGCGAGCAGCAGGACCGTGCGGTCCGGAACCGCAGACTCAACCGCCTGGTCACCGACGTCGAGCTGCCCGTCGGTCCGGCCGACGTCGCGCTCCGTCCCCTCGACGAGACCGCCGTGCGCGAGCTGTTCTCCAAGCTGCAGTTCCGCACGCTGCTCGACCGCGTCTTCAAGGTCGCCGGCTCCGGCGAACCGTCCGAGCAGCCAGCCGAGGGTGGGGTGACGGACGGCGCCGCGACCCCGCCGTCGGTGAAGACGCTGATCGACGAAGAACTCGGGTACTGGCTCGAGCGCCGCAACGCGTCCGAGGCGGCGAACGGCTACGGCGTCGCGGTCGAGGTCATCGACGGCCGACTCAGCACCATCGGCATCGCCACGCACGACGACGCCGTCCAGGTGCCCGGTGGCAGCGGCGCGAAGGACTACGAGCAGCTGGCGGCGTGGTTCGCCTCCGACGCCCCGAAGCACTTCCACGACGCCAAGACCGCGATCAAGGTGCTCGCGACCGCTGGCTTCGTCGTGAACGGCATCGCCGGCGACGCGCGCATCACGGGGTGGCTCGCCCAGCCCGGCAAGCAGGGGCAGCCGCTGGCCGATCTCGTCTACCAGGAGCTCGGCGAAGAGCTCCCCACCGCCGACCCGAACCAGCTCGTGCCGGAGACCGACCCGGTCAACGTCGGCGTGCACGCGTGGTTCGTCCTGCGGGTCACCACGGCGCTCCGTGCCCGGATCGACGAGTCGTCGCTCAAGGTCCTCGACGACATCGAGCTCCCGCTGGTGTCGGTGCTCGCGAGCATGGAGATGATCGGTGTCGGCATCGACCGCCCGGTGCTCACGGGGCTGTCGAAGGAACTGGGGGAGCGAGCGGCCGACCTGGCACAGCAGGCGTTCGCCGAGATCGGGCACGAGGTGAACCTCGGGTCCCCGAAGCAGCTGCAGGAAGTGCTGTTCACCGAGCTCGCGATGCCGAAGACCCGCAAGACGAAGACCGGGTTCTCGACCGACGCCGCGAGCCTGGCCGACCTGCAGGAGCAGCACCCGCATCCGTTCCTCGGCCTGCTGCTGCAGCACCGCGACGCCACGAAGCTCCGCCAGATCGTCGACACGCTCGACACGGCGATCGTCGACGGGCGCATCCACACCCGGTACGAGCAGACGGGCAGCAGCACCGGCCGAATCTCGTCGACCGACCCGAACCTGCAGAACATCCCGGTGAAGACCGCGGTCGGGCGCCGGGTCCGGTCGGCGTTCGCCGTCGCCGAGCCGTACACGACGCTCATCACGGCCGACTACTCGCAGATCGAGATGCGCATCATGGCGCACCTGTCCGGCGACCCCGGACTCATCCAGGCCTTCAACGAGGGCGAGGATCTGCACCGCTTCGTCGGCGCCCGGGTGTTCGGCGTCGAGCCGGCCGAGGTCTCCGCCGAGATGCGCACCAAGGTCAAGGCGATGTCGTACGGCCTTGCCTACGGGCTGAGCGCGTTCGGGCTGTCGAAGCAGCTCCGCATCGAGCAGTCCGAGGCCCGGACGCTCATGACCGAGTACTTCGCCCGGTTCGGCGCCGTGCGCGACTACCTGCGCAACGTCGTCGAGCAGGCGCGCGAGGACGGCTACACCGAGACGATCTTCGGTCGTCGCCGGCCGTTCCCGGACCTGAAGAGCCCGAACCGCGTGCTGCGCGAGAACGCCGAGCGCGCTGCGCTGAACGCGCCGATCCAGGGGTCGGCGGCCGACATCATGAAGATCGCGATGCTCGGTGTCGACGAGGACCTGCGCAGCGGCGGACTCGAGTCGCACCTGCTGCTCCAGGTGCACGACGAGCTCATCCTCGAGGTCGCGCCCGGCGAGCAGGACCGCGTCGAGGAGATCCTGCGCACCCGGATGGGCAACGCCGCCGAACTCACCGTGCCGCTCGACGTCTCGGTCGGTCTCGGTGCGAACTGGGAGAGCGCGGCGCACTGACCGCGGGTCGCGACGCGACCACAGGACGGACGGGAGGCCCGGTGCCAGCTGGCACCGGGCCTCCCGTCCGATGCGCGCCCGGCCGACGGCGCCTGCCGACGTGGGTAGGGTCGGAGCATGAGCGAAGAGCGTCCCGTCCGCCAGCAGACCGCCGTCGACCACGTGGCCGAGGGATGGGTCGCCACCCTCGTCGACCTCGACCCGACGACGGCCACGTACATCGGTGTGCCGGGTCGCACGGGGGAGTACGGCGACACCTCGCCCGCCGGCGCGGCCGCCCTGGCCGACGCGGCGCGGGCCACGAAGCACGCGCTCGACGCCGCTGCGGCGGCGGACCCCGTCGACGAGGTCACGAAGGCGGACCTCGGCGCCGAACTCGACCTGGTGCAGGAGTCGTACGCGCGGAAGCTGCACCTCCGCGACCTCAACGTGATCGCGAGCCCGGCCCAGTCCGTCCGCGAGATCATCGACCTGATGCCGACGGCGACCGAGTCGGACTGGCACGACGTCGCCAGCCGACTGCACGCGCTGCCGGACGCGCTCGAGGGCATCCGCGAGACCCTGCTCGAGGGCACGCGCGAGGACGTCACCCCGGCGAAGCGGCAGGTCGCCCTGGTCGCGGAGCAGGCCGCCCGCAACGGCGCCGAGGACGGCTTCTTCCGCCGGCTCGCCGAGGGTGCGGCGTTCGACGACGGCTCTCCCGTGCCGGACTCGCTCCGTGCCGAACTGACCCGCGGGGCCGAGGTCGCGTCGGCGGCGTACCGGAGCCTCGGGCAGTTCCTCGAGCACGAGCTGCTGCCGCTCGCCACCCCGGTCGACGCCGTCGGGCGCGAGGCCTACGAACTGCACTCCCGCCGGTTCCTCGGCGCCGTCGTCGACCTCGACGAGACGTACGAGTGGGGTCTCGAGGAACTCGCCCGCATGCGTGACGAGCAGGAGCGGATCGCGGACCGGATCGAGCCGGGTGCGAGCGTCGCCCGGGCGATCGAGGTGCTGGACACCGACCCGTCGCGGATCCTGCACGGCACGGACGCCCTGCAGCGCTGGATGCAGGAGACGAGCGACGCCTCCGTCGCGGCGATGGCCGGCACGTACTTCGACATCCCGGACCCGATCCGCCGGCTGGAGTGCCGCATCGCCCCGACGCAGGAGGGCGGCATCTACTACAGCGGGCCGTCCGACGACTTCTCGCGCGCTGGCCGGATGTGGTGGTCGGTGCCCGAGGGCGTGACCGAGTTCGGCACCTGGCGCGAGAAGACGACCGTCTACCACGAGGGCGTCCCCGGTCACCACCTGCAGATCAGCCAGGGCGTCTACAACCGCGGTGAGCTCAACACGTGGCGCCGCCAGCTGTCCGGCTCGTCCGGACACGTCGAGGGCTGGGCGCTCTACGCCGAGCGCCTGATGGAGCAGCTCGGGTTCCTCGACGACGACGGCGACCGGCTGGGCATGCTCGACGGCCAGCGCATGCGTGCCGCCCGCGTGGTGCTCGACATCGGCGTGCACCTGCAGAAGACCAACCCGGACGGCGGCGGCTGGACGTGGGAGTACGCCCTCGACTTCATGCGCGAGAACGTGAACATGGACGACGCGTTCGTGCAGTTCGAGGTCGCGCGGTACTTCGGGTGGCCCGGACAGGCGCCGTCGTACAAGGTGGGCCAGCGCGTGTGGGAGTCGATCCGCGACGAGGTCGCTGCTCGCGAAGGCGCCGACTTCGACCTGAAGTCGTTCCACCGTCGTGCGCTCGCCCTCGGCAGCATCGGTCTCGACACGCTGCGGAGCGCGCTGCTCGGCTGACGCGCGGGCGGCACGCCCGGTTGTGGGGGCTCCGCCGGTGCGGTTAGACTTGTGCGGCGCAATCCGCGTCACACAATCAATCGCCACGGCGGTGCACCACGGGGGTCTCGACTCCTCGCCCGCCACGGCCCGACTCATGTCCGTTCGGAGCAATCTCTACATGACAACCACTACGACCAAGGCTCCTAAGCAGGTCGCCATCAACGACATCGGTTCGGCTGATGACTTCCTGGCCGAGGTCGAGAAGACCCTGAAGTTCTTCAACGACGGTGATCTCATCTCCGGCACCGTCGTGAAGATCGACCGCGACGAGGTCCTCCTCGACGTCGGTTACAAGACCGAGGGCGTCATCCCCTCGCGCGAGCTCTCGATCAAGCACGACGTCGACCCCAACGAGGTCGTCAAGGTCGGCGACGAGGTCGAGGCCCTGGTCCTCCAGAAGGAGGACAAGGAAGGCCGCCTCATCCTGTCCAAGAAGCGTGCGCAGTACGAGCGCGCATGGGGCGACGTCGAGAAGATCAAGGAGTCCGACGGCGTCGTGACCGGCACGGTCATCGAGGTCGTCAAGGGTGGCCTGATCGTCGACATCGGTCTCCGCGGCTTCCTCCCCGCCTCGCTCATCGAGCTCCGTCGCGTCCGCGACCTCACGCCGTACCTCGGTCAGGAGATCGAGGCGAAGATCCTCGAGCTCGACAAGAACCGCAACAACGTGGTCCTGTCGCGCCGTGCGCTCCTCGAGCAGACGCAGTCCGAGTCCCGGACCACGTTCCTCAACAACCTGCACAAGGGCCAGGTCCGCAAGGGCATCGTGTCCTCGATCGTCAACTTCGGTGCGTTCGTGGACCTCGGCGGCGTCGACGGTCTCGTCCACGTCTCCGAGCTCAGCTGGAAGCACATCGAGCACGCCAGCGAGGTCGTCGAGGTCGGTCAGGAAGTCACCGTCGAGATCCTCGAGGTCGACCTGGACCGTGAGCGCGTGTCGCTCTCGCTCAAGGCGACGCAGGAGGACCCGTGGCAGGTCTTCGCCCGCACCCACGCGATCGGTCAGATCGCACCGGGCAAGGTCACGAAGCTCGTCCCGTTCGGTGCCTTCGTCCGCGTTGCTGACGGCATCGAGGGCCTGGTGCACATCTCCGAGCTCTCGAACAAGCACGTCGAGCTCGCCGAGCAGGTCGTCTCGGTCAACGACGAGGTCTTCGTCAAGATCATCGACATCGACCTCGACCGTCGCCGCATCTCGCTCAGCCTCAAGCAGGCGAACGAGGGCGTGGACCCCGAGGGCACCGAGTTCGACCCGGCGCTCTACGGCATGCCGACCGAGTACGACGACAAGGGTGACTACAAGTACCCGGACGGCTTCGACCCGGAGACGAACGAGTGGCTCGAGGGCTACGACACCCAGCGCACCGAGTGGGAGGGCCAGTACGCGGCCGCCCAGGGTCGTTGGGAAGCCCACAAGGCGCAGGTCGCGAAGACCATCGCCGACGAGGAAAAGGGTGGCTTCGACCTCCCGGCCGGCGCATCGACGTCGTCCGCTTCCTCTTCGTCGTCGTTCTCGAGCGAGACCGGTGGCGCAAGCCCCCTCGCCGACGACGCTTCGCTGGCGGCGCTCCGCGAGAAGCTCAGCTCGACCAACTGATCGAGCGAGTCGCACTGACCGGAAGCCCGGCATCCCCCAAGGGGGTGCCGGGCTTCCGGCGTTTCGACGCTGCGGGTCGTTAGCCTGTCGCAGTGCGCATCATCGGTCTCACGGGCGGCATCGCCGCGGGCAAGTCGACGGTCTCCAGGCGTTGGGCGGAGCACGGCGGCGTCGTCGTCGACGCCGACCGGCTGGCGCGGGACGCCGTCGCACCCGGCAGCCCCGGGCTCGCACAGGTCGCCGAGCGGTTCGGCTCCTCGGTGATCGCGGCCGACGGTTCGCTCGACCGTCCCTCGCTCGGAGCGATCGTGTTCTCCGACCCCGCGGCACGCAAGGACCTCGAGGCGATCACCCACCCCGAGGTCTGGCGGCTCGCCCAGCGTGCCTTCGACGCGGCTGAGGCCGCCGACCCGGACACCGTCGTCGTGTACGACGTGCCCCTGCTCGCCGAGGCCCGAGGATCCCGCCCGCTGCGGTTCGATGCGGTCGTGGTCGTCGACGCCCCCGCTGCGCAGCGCATCGAGCGGCTGGTGGAGCACCGTGCCATGGAACGCGACGAGGCCGAGCGCCGGGTGGCCGCTCAGGCGAGCGACGCCGACCGACTCGCCCTCGCCGACCACGTCGTCGACGCGACGGGCACACTCGACCAGACGATCCGATCCGCCGACGAGGTGTGGTTGCGGATCACCTCGTGAAGCACCGGTTGCTGCTCGTGCTCGCCGCGATCGTGCTCGTCGCGATCGGCGGCGGCGCGCTGGTCGCGGCGAACCTCCTCGGTGCGCAGCGCATCGAGGACGAGGGACGCGTCCCGACGATCGACCGCTCGCACGCCGCCGCGCCGCCATCGGGCGACGGGCGCGGACCCGAGGGGGAGTTCCACCGCTTCCGGCTCGGCACCGTGGGCGGCGAACGGCTCACGCCGAACCGCGACGACTTCGCCGCCCGTACCTCGGCAGACGGCCCCCTGCTGCTGTTCCTGCCCGCCACGAGGTCCCGCCCAGCGGAGTACCAGCGGTTCCTCGGGCAGGCCCTCGCCGACGGGTACCACGTGCTCGGGCTGGACTACTGGAACCTCGGTCGCACGCTCTCCGGCACGTGCGAGGCCGACGCCCGCTGCTACGGCATGGTGCAGCGCAACCGGTTCGACGGCACCCGCCAGTCCGAGTTCAGCTCGGTGACGCCCGCCGGGTCGATCGTGTCCCGGTTCCGTGACGCGGTGGCCTACCTCGACGACCACGACCCCGACGGCGGGTGGGGCCGTTTCGTGCAGGGCGACGACGACATCGCCTGGCGGGACATCGTCGTGGCCGGACACTCGCAGGGCGGCGGCGAGGCGGCGTACATCGCGCACATCCGGTCCGTCCGCGGGGCACTGATGTTCTCGTCGCCCGTCGAGTCACGGGGTCCGTCGCACGCGGCGTGGATGAACCGGCCCGGCAAGACCCCCGTCGCCCGGATGTACGCCGTCGACGACGTCCGCGACACCTTCGGTCCGCGGATCACCGGGTCGTGGCGAGTGCTCGGGCTCGACGGCGTCGACGGCCCGTTCCGGACGGACACCGATCCACCGCCCGCCGACGCGGACCCGCACGCGATCCTGACCGACGTCCGGGGCCGGGGGAAGGCGCACTCGTTCATCATCAAGGACTCCACGCCGCTCGGACCGGACGGGGACCCCCGGATGACCGCGCTCTGGCAGTGGATGCTGCACCGGTTCCCCTCTGACCGCTCATAGGCTCGCGCAATAGCCTCTGCTGGTGCAGCCCGTCGACGGAGAACCCGACCTGCGCTCGCTCATCCGCGACCGCGCGGCGGAGAGTCCCGAGCGTCCCTACCTGGAGGACGCCCGTTCTGCGCGCGTCCTGACCTACCGAGCGCTCGAGGACGCGGTGACGGCCTGGTCCGCGACGTTCGACGCGATCGGCGTGCCTGTCTCCGGAGCCGTCCTCGTCGACGTCGGCGACCCCCTCGCGTTCGCCGTGGTGCACCTGACCGCCGTGGCGACCGGGCGCCGTGCCGTCCCGGTCGACACCGGACAGCCGGCGACCGAGCCGGCCCGTCTCGCCGACCTGATCGGCGGGGCCTCGATCGTGGTGTCGGACCGCGCCGTGGACGGGACCGTCCCCGGGGCGCCCGCCAGCGGGATCGACGCGGCCACGTTCCTCCCGGCCGCCGTCCGTGACGGAGACGTCCCCACGCAGAGTCCGGACGCACCGGGCGAGGGGTCCGTGGTGCTCTTCACCTCCGGGTCGACCGGCGCGCCGAAGGGCGTCGAGCTGCCGGAGTCGCAACTGCTGTTCGTCGCGCGGGCGGTCGCGCGGCACAACGGGTTGACCGGCCGCGACCGCGGGTTCAACTCGCTGCCGTTGTTCCACGTCAACGCTGAGGTCGTCGGCCTGCTGGCGACACTCGTCGCCGGTGCGACGCTCGTGCTCGACGTGCGCTTCCGGCGGACCGGGTTCTGGGAACTGCTCGCCGAGCGGCGCATCACCTGGCTGAACGCGGTGCCGGCGATCCTCGCTGTGCTCGCGAAGACCGGGCCACTGGACTTCCCGGAGGGCCTCCGGTTCGTCCGGAGCGCTTCGGCACCGCTGCCGGACCCGGTGCGCAGCGCACTCGGGGACGTCCCGCTCGTCGTGAGTTGGGGGATGACCGAAGGCGCGTCGCAGATCACCGCGACACCGCTGGACGCGCCCGCTCGCCCGGGGACCGTCGGCGTGCCCGTCGGGTCCGAGGTGCAGGCACGCGACGAGGACGGCGCAGTCCTGCCCGCCGACGAGGTCGGTGCGCTGTGGGTGCGCGGACCGGGGATCGTCGAGCGCTACCTGTTCGGGCGCGCATCCGACCGCTTCGACGCCGACGGCTGGCTGAGCACCGGCGACGTGGGCTCCGTCGCTGCGGACGGCTGGGTCTCCCTCGCCGGACGCTCCGACGACGTCATCAACCGTGGCGGCGAGAAGGTCTACCCCTCCGAGGTCGAGGACGTCCTGCTCGGCGACCCCCGGGTGCTCGAGGCCGTGGTGGTCGGGCGGCCGGACGACGTGCTCGGGGCCGTCCCGGTGGCGTACGTGATCGTGGAGCAGGACGCAGCGGACGCAGCCGACGCAGCGGACGAAGCCGGCGCGGTCGCCGCTGCTGCGGCCCCGGTCGACGCCGCTGGGCTCGTTGCCGACCTGACCGCGCGCGCCGAGGCCCACCTGACCCGCTTCCGCCGCCCCGTCGAGATCATCGTGGTCCCCGACCTGCCGCGCGCGCCCACCGGCAAGGTGCAGCGGGCGAAGGTGCGGACGATGGCGCAGCCGTCGTGACCGGCGCCCAGCCGCAGCCGCAGGCCCAGCCGCAGCCGGAGCCGGAGCCGCAGCCGCAGCCGCAGGCCCAGCCGCGGCCGCAGGTCCAGACCCCGACCCGCACCGCGGCGGGCAAGCCACGCCACCTGTACGAGGTCGACGTCCTCCGGATCCTGACCTTCGCCTGCGTCATCGGCGTGCACACCACCAGCCACACGGCCGCGTCCGACGACGTCGGCCTGAACGCGCTGCTCGCCCTGCTGCACTTCACCCGGCTCGTCTTCTTCTCGCTGACGGCGTTCGTGCTCGTCTACAGCTACACACTGCGGCCGCGGCCGATGGCGCAGTTCTGGCCGAAGCGGTTCCTGCTCGTCGGGGTGCCGTACCTGGCGTGGTCGTTCGTGTACGTCGGCTCGAGCTGGCTGCTCAGCAGCACGCGTCGGGGCGACGTGCCCGACTTGGTGCGCACCCTCGCCGAGGGCATCGTCACCGGCTCGTCCTGGTACCACCTGTACTTCCTGCTCGTGACCATGCAGGTGTACCTGCTGCTGCCGGTCATCGTGTGGCTGGTCCGGAAGACCCGCGGGCACCACGTGACGACGCTCGTCGTGACGCTGGTGGTGCAGCTCGTCGTGTTCGCCGGGTACAAGTACTTCCCGGCGAGCGATGCCTGGTTGCACGGGTACCAGAAGCAGTTCTTCTTCTCGTACGTGTTCTTCATCGTCTCCGGGGCGATCGCCGCCGACCACGCCGACGCGTTCCTCCGGTTCATCCGGGTGCACCGCCGGGCCGTGCTCTGGGCCTTCGCCGGCGTCGGCGCGCTGACGCTCGGCGTCTGGGCGCTCCAGGTCGCCCTCGGCCAGTCGCTCTACGCTGCCGGGACACCGCTGCAGCCGATCGAGGCCGTGTGGAGCACCGCGGTGTTCGTCGGCTTCCTGGCGATCGGTGCGCGCTGGGCGGACCGTCGGCGTCCCGGCAGCCCGGCCGCGCGCTTCGTGGACTACGCCTCGGACCGGTCGTTCGGGATCTTCCTGAGTCACCCGTTCCTCATCTGGATCCTGCTGTACGGCGACAGCTGGCTCGAGGCCGTGGTGCCGCGGCCGTGGCTGACGCTCGTCACGTACCTGCTCGTGGTGGTGCTGTCCGTGGCGGTCACCGAGGCGTTCCGGTGGACGCCGCTGAGCGTGCCGCTCACCGGCCGGCCGTCGCTCGCGTCCCGCGCCCGGCGTCGGGCGCGCGGCCCGCAGCCCTGATCCGCGCACCCCGGGCGTCCCTGGTCGGTTCTTCCGACCAGGGACGCCCGTTCCTGCTTGCTGTGCGCGGCGGCGGACGCGCTGCGAGGCTGTGGACGCGTTGCGAGGCGGACGGGAGGCGCGGGTCGGGCCGGACCCGGGCCTCCCGTCCGGCGGTCGGGGACCACCAGGGCTCCGCGCACGTCCGGTGCGTCCCGTTGCGGACAGCGGAATCGGGCGTACCTGGTCGTTCCTCTCGACCAGGTACGCCCGATTCGGCACGGCGTGCCGCCGACAGTGCGCGTCGCGGGTCAGGCGGCGCGCTGCTCGGCGGCGGGGGTGCCGACCTCGAGGACGCCGTTCGTCGACGTGAGCCGCTGCGGCTTCATGAACCACGCCACGACCGCCGCGGCGCCGAGCAGCACGCACGACAGGGCGAACGGCAGCTGCCAGCCGGACGCGTCGATGAGCAGCCCGAAGACGATCGGGGAGACCACGCCGGCGATGCCGAAGCCGGTGTTCATGAAGCCGGACGCGGTGCCGGACCACTGCGGGGCGACGTCCATCGGGATCGCCCAGAGGTTCGCGTTGCAGAGCTCCAGGAAGAAGAACGACAGCGCCAGCGAGATCGTCGCGACGAGCAGGCCCTGCCCGATGACGAGCGGGACGAGGCAGACGAGCGAGCCACCGAGTCCGATCACCAGGACGGTCCGGCGGGCGTTCCGGGTGTTGCCGCCGCGGTGGATGATCCGGTCGCTGAGCATGCCGCCGACCGTGTCCCCGACGACGCCGGCGAGCAGGATGAGCGTGGTGAACAGGGCGAAGTCGCCGATCTCGAGTCCGTACGTCGAGCTGAGGAACGTCGGCAGCCACGTGAGGAACACCCAGAGGGTCCAGCCGTAGCCGAAGTCGACGAAGGTCACCGGCAGGATCTGCCGCGCCATCTGCCGCCACGGCACCGGCGGACGGGTCGCACGCGTCTCGACGGGCGGGAGCTCGTCGATCTCGACCTGCGTGATGCCCTTCGTGGACTCGGGCTTGTCGCGGAACCAGACGAACCAGACGATGCCCCAGGCGAAGGACAGGACAGCCGTGGCGAAGAACGCCCACCGCCAGCTGCCCGTCGAACCGATCACCCAGGCGACGAGCAGCGGAGCCAGCGCGTTGCCGAGCCGGGCCGCGGAGTGCACGACGCCCTGCGCGAAGCCGTTGCGGTCGCGGGGGATCCAACGGGTCATGGCCTGGGTCGCGGTCGGGAACGCCGCGGCCTCGCTGAGCCCGAGGAGCGCCCGGGCCGCGAACAGGGTCCAGAAGCCGACGGCGAAGCCGGTCCACAGTGTCGCGACGCCCCACACCACGGTGATGACGAAGAGGGCCTTGCGCGGTCCGGCCTTCTCGCTGATCGTGCCGCCGAAGACCTGCAGCAGCGCGTAGGGCAGCGAGAACGCGGACACGATCAGGCCCGCGGTGGCCTCGTTGAAGCCGAACTCCTCGGTGATGTGCGGCAGCGCCGTCGAGATGTTCGTCCGGTCGATGTACGAGATCGCGTACATGAAACAGAGCAGGATGAGCACTCGTCCGCGGATGCGACCGCGGAACGGGGTGCCCGTCGTCGGTGCGGCGGGGGTCGCCGTCGTCATGGGGCCTCTTCGGGTGTGGCTCGTGCTGGCTCGTCGGGGACGTGCGGAGCGATCGGGTTGCTGAACGGACCGGACGCTATGCCCGCTGGTTATCAGCGGACTTGGAGGCTGCTTGGCGAGGACGATACGCCCAGGGCGAGCAGGGGCGCCGGTGTCAGGGGTGCCGACTACCGTTGACGGCATGGGTGTTGCGATCGAACCGACCCGAGCGGTACGTCCGTTCGAGGTCATCAGCGAGTACACGCCGAGTGGCGACCAGCCAGCGGCCATCGCCGAGCTCGCCGGGCGCATCAACGCCGGTGAGACCGACGTCGTGCTGCTCGGTGCGACCGGTACGGGCAAGTCGGCGACGACCGCGTGGCTCATCGAGCAGGTGCAGCGGCCGACGCTCGTGCTCGCGCACAACAAGACCCTCGCAGCCCAGTTGGCGAACGAGTTCCGCAGTCTGATGCCGAACAACGCGGTCGAGTACTTCGTGTCCTACTACGACTACTACCAGCCCGAGGCGTACGTCCCGCAGACGGACACCTTCATCGAGAAGGACTCCTCGGTCAACGCCGAGGTCGAGCGGCTCCGGCACTCGACGACCAACTCGCTGCTCAGCCGGCGCGACGTCGTCGTGGTGTCGACCGTGTCCTGCATCTACGGCCTCGGCACACCCGAGCAGTACATGAACGCCTCGGTGGCACTGCACGTCGGGCAGACGATCTCGCGCGACCAGCTCGTGCGCAAGTTCGTCTCGATGCAGTACCAGCGCAACGACGTCGACTTCGCCCGCGGTACCTTCCGCGTGCGCGGCGACACCATCGAGATCATCCCGATGTACGAAGAGCACGCCATCCGGATCGAGATGTTCGGGGACGAGATCGAAGCGCTCTCCTCGCTGCACCCCCTGACCGGCAACGTGATCGACGACCTGCCTGCCGTGTCGATCTTCCCGGCGTCGCACTACGTCGCCGACACCGACGTCATGCACCGCGCGATCGCCGACATCAAGGTCGAGCTCGCCGAGCGCCTGGCCGAGCTCGAGGGACAGGGCAAGCTGCTCGAGGCCCAACGGCTCCGCATGCGCACCACGTTCGACATCGAGATGATGGAGCAGATCGGCTTCTGCTCGGGCATCGAGAACTACTCGCGACACATGGACGGCCGCGTCGCGGGCGAGGCGCCGCACTGCCTCATCGACTACTTCCCCGACGACTTCCTCATCGTCATCGACGAGTCGCACGTCACCGTGCCGCAGATCGGCGCGATGTACGAAGGCGACGCCTCGCGCAAGCGCACCCTGGTCGACCACGGGTTCCGGCTGCCGAGCGCACTCGACAACCGTCCGCTGCGGTTCGAGGAGTTCCTCGACCGCGTCGGGCAGAAGGTCTTCCTGTCGGCGACCCCCGGTCGGTACGAGCTCGGCATCACGGACAGCGTGGTCGAGCAGATCATCCGCCCGACCGGCCTGGTCGACCCCGAGATCGTGGTGAAGCCGAGCGACGGCCAGATCGACGACCTGCTCGAGGAGATCAAGCAGCGCGTCGACAAGGACGAGCGCGTGCTCGTCACGACCCTGACGAAGCGCATGGCGGAAGAACTGACCGACTTCCTCGGCAACGCGGGTGTGCGGGTGCGGTACCTGCACTCCGACGTCGACACGCTCAAGCGCGTCGAGCTCCTGACCGAACTGCGACAGGGCGTCTACGACGTGCTCGTCGGCATCAACCTGCTGCGAGAAGGCCTCGACCTGCCCGAGGTGTCCCTGGTGGCCATCCTCGACGCCGACAAGGAAGGCTTCCTGCGGTCGTCGACGTCGCTCATCCAGACGATCGGTCGCGCGGCCCGCAACGTGTCGGGCCAGGTGCTCATGTACGCCGACAAGATGACCGACTCGATGAAGACCGCGATCGAGGAGACCGATCGTCGTCGCGAGAAGCAGGTCGCGTACAACCTGGAGCGCGGCATCGACCCGCAGCCGCTCCGCAAGAAGATCGCCGACATCACCGAGGTGCTGCAGCGCGAGAACGACGACACCAAGGCGCTGCTGCAGGGTCGTCCCGGCGCCGACGGCCGCCGCTCGCCGACGCCGAACCTGAAGCGCGGCGGCATCGCGGGCGAGGGCGCGACCCAGCTCGAGGCGACGATCGGCGACCTCAACGACCAGATGCTGCAGGCCGCGGCGGAGCTGAAGTTCGAACTCGCCGCGCGGCTCCGTGACGAGGTGCAGGACCTGAAGAAGGCACTGCGGCAGATGGAGTCGGCCGGGCATGTCAGCTGACGGTCGCCGCACGGTCGTCGTCACCGGGGCGAGCGCGGGCCTCGGGTACCACGCGGCCGAGCAGCTCGCCGCGTCGGGGCACCGGGTCGTGCTCGCCACCCGCGACCGCGGTCGCGCCGCTGCGGCGGAGCAGAGCATCCGCCGGCACGTGGACGGGGCGTCGTTGGCGCACGTGCACCTCGACCTCGCCGACCTCGACTCCGTCCGTGCCGCCGCCGACGAGCTCGCGGCCCTCGAACCGGACGGCGTCGACGCGATCGTGAACAACGCCGGCGTCGTCGGGGCCTCGACCCCGAGCACCACCGCACAGGGCACCGAGCTGCAGATCGGCACGAACCACCTGGGCCACTTCGCCTGGACGGCGCTGACGCTGCCGCTGCTCGAACAGCGTGGCGGTCGCGTCGTGCACCTCGGGTCGATCGCACACCGGTGGGCCAGCCTCGACCCGGGCGACCCGTTCCGTGTCGGCCACTACTCCAGCTACCGGCAGTACGGCCGCAGCAAGCTCGCGGTGATGCTGTTCGGCTTCGAACTCGCCCAGCGGTTGGCGGATGCGGGCTCGTCCGTCGCCAGCGTGGTCGCGCACCCCGGGTTGTCGCTCGACGCGCTCTCGCCGGAGCGCCCGGACGTCGCACCGTCGCGCCCGGAACCCGCGTGGACCCGGCCGGCGCAGCGGCTGTACGCCCAGGGCAAGGACGCCGGTGCCGAGCCCCTCGTGCACGCTGCGGTCGCCGCGGACGTGCGCTCGGGGGAGTACTGGGGCCCGGCCGGGTGGATGCAGCTACGCGGACCCGCAGCCGTGGTCCGTGCCGAGCCGCGTGCACACGACCGGACCGCTGCCGCGCGTCTCTGGACGGCCAGCGAACGTCGTTCCGGAGCCGCGTTCGCTCTCGACGCACTCGTCTGACCACCGACTCGCGGGCGGATGTCGGACCCCTTTCGTACAATCGACGGCGATGACAATCACCTCTGACCGCGGCACCGCGACCTCGGGCCGGAACGCCTTCGGCGAGCCGACCGACCCCCACCTCCCCGGCGTGACCGTCCCGACCGGCTCCTCGACGCTCAGCGTCCGCGGGGCCCGGGTGCACAACCTCCGGAACGTCGACCTCGAGATCCCCCGTGACTCCCTCGTGGTCTTCACCGGCCTGTCCGGATCCGGCAAGTCGTCGCTGGCCTTCGACACGATCTTCGCCGAGGGGCAACGACGCTACGTCGAGTCCCTGTCCGCCTACGCGCGGCAGTTCCTCGGCCAGGTCGACCGGCCCGACGTCGACTTCATCGAAGGGCTGTCGCCCGCGGTGTCGATCGACCAGAAGTCGACGAACCGCAACCCGCGGTCGACGGTGGGCACGATCACCGAGGTCTACGACTACATGCGTCTGCTCTGGGCGCGCATCGGGGTGCCCCACTGCCCGACGTGCGGCGAGGTCATCAGCAAGCAGACCGTGCAGCAGATCGCCGACCAGCTCATGGAGTTCGAGTCCGGCACGCGCTTCCAGGTGCTCGCCCCGGTCATCTCCAAGAAGAAGGGCGAGTTCGTCGACCTCTTCCAGGAGCTCGCGGCGTCCGGCTACGCCCGCGCGATCGTCGACGGTGAGCGCATCCAGCTCAGCGACCCGCCGAAGCTCAAGAAGCAGGTCAAGCACGACATCTCGGTGATCGTCGATCGTCTGGTGTCGAACGACGACATCCTCGGTCGGCTCACCGACTCGCTCGAGACGGCACTGCGCCTGACCGGTGGCACCGTCGGCATCGACCTGGTCGACCACGACGGCCCCGGTGCGGTGCGCACCTACTCCGAGAACCTGTCGTGCCCGAACAACCACCCGCTCGCGCTGACCGAGATCGAGCCCCGCACGTTCTCGTTCAACGCGCCGTTCGGCGCCTGCCCGGAGTGCTCCGGGCTCGGCACGCGCATGTCGGTCGACCCGGACCTGGTGCTCGGCGACCCCGATGCCTCACTGCGCGACGGCGTCCTGCTGCCCTGGACCGGAGCGAGCGGGCTGTACTCGTACTTCGAGAAGCTCCTCGCCGGCCTCGGCAAGGACCTCGGGTTCACGCTCGACACCCCGTGGAGCCAGCTCGACGCCTCGGTGCAGGCCGCGATCCTGACGGGCAAGGACTTCCAGGTGTCGGTGTCCTGGCGCAACCGGTTCGGCCGCGAGATGCGCTACACCAGCGGGTTCGAGGGCGTGATGCCCTACATCGAGCGCAAGTTCGCCGAGGCCGAGTCGGACTCGCAGCGCCAGCGCTTCCAGGGCTACCTGCGCGAGGTCCCGTGCCCGGTGTGCGACGGCACGCGCCTCAAGCCCGAGGTCCTGGCGGTCACGGTCGACGGCCGCAGCATCGCCGACGTCACCGACATGTCCCTCGACAACGCGTACGCGTTCATGGACACCCTGACGCTCACCGACCGCGAAGCGCACATCGCCGCGGCGGTCCTGCGCGAGATCCGGGCGCGCCTCGAGTTCCTGCTCGAGGTCGGCCTGAACTACCTGACCCTGGCGCGCGGCGCCGGCGGGCTGTCTGGTGGCGAAGCACAGCGCATCCGTCTCGCGACGCAGATCGGCTCCGGCCTGACCGGCGTGCTGTACGTGCTCGACGAGCCGAGCATCGGGCTGCACCAGCGCGACAACCGCCGTCTCATCGACACCCTGGTCAAGCTCAAGGACCTCGGCAACACGCTGATCGTCGTCGAGCACGACGAGGACACCATCCGCACCGCCGACTGGGTCGTCGACATCGGCCCCGGGGCCGGCGTCAACGGCGGCAACGTCGTGCACTCGGGCTCGTACGAGGGCATCATCGCGAACCGCGAGTCGGTGACGGGGGACTACCTCGCCGGCCGTCGTGCGATCGAGGTCCCCGCCGAGCGCCGCAAGGTCAACCTGAAGCGCACCATCAGCGTGCAGGGTGCACGGGCGAACAACCTGAAGACGATCGACGCCGACTTCCCGCTCGGGGTGTTCACCGCGGTCACCGGCGTGAGCGGGTCGGGCAAGTCCACCCTGGTCAACGACATCCTGTACAAGGTGCTCGCGAACCAGCTCAACGGTGCGCGGCACATCGCCGGCAAGCACACCCGCGTCAAGGGGCTCGACCAGCTCGACAAGGTCGTGCACGTCGACCAGGCACCGATCGGCCGCACGCCGCGGTCGAACCCGGCGACCTACACGGGCGTGTTCGACCGGATCCGGCAGCTGTTCGCCGAGACACCCGAGGCGAAGACCCGTGGGTACCAGCCCGGTCGGTTCAGCTTCAACGTGAAGGGTGGCCGGTGCGAGAACTGCTCCGGCGACGGCACGATCAAGATCGAGATGAACTTCCTGCCCGACGTCTACGTCGCGTGCGAGGTCTGCGGCGGTGCGCGCTACAACCGCGAGACGCTCCAGGTCCACTACAAGGGCAAGAGCATCTCCGAGGTCCTGGACATGCCGATCAGCGAGGCAGCCGAGTTCTTCGAGCCGATCTCCGCGATCCACCGCTACATGGCGACCCTCGTCGACGTGGGTCTCGGGTACGTCCGTCTCGGCCAGAGCGCGACCACGCTCTCCGGTGGCGAGGCACAGCGCGTGAAGCTCGCGACCGAGCTGCAGCGCCGCTCGAACGGCCGGACCGTCTACGTGCTCGACGAGCCGACGACGGGTCTGCACTTCGAGGACGTCCGCAAGCTCCTCCTGGTGCTGCAGAGCCTGGTCGACAAGGGCAACACCGTCATCACGATCGAGCACAACCTCGACGTGATCAAGTCGGCCGACTGGGTCATCGACATGGGCCCAGAGGGCGGTGCCGGCGGCGGTACGGTGCTCGCGACCGGCACCCCGGAGCACGTCGCGGACGTGCCGGAGAGCTTCACGGGCGTCTTCCTGCGCGAGATCTTCGACGCGCAGGACGCCCGGGTCGGCAAGCAGCAGGCGGTCGAGGCCCGCTCGGCGAGCCGACCGGGCAAGTCGACCAAGCAGAAGGCGGGTGCACGGTAGGTGGCGGACACCGTCCCGTGGCGCCCGAAGGCGGGGGAGATCCCGACCGACCCGGGCGTCTACCGATGGCGTGACGAGGCCGGCCGGGTGCTCTACGTCGGCAAGGCGAAGAACCTCCGCGCCCGGCTGAGCAACTACTTCGCACCGCTGCCGACGCTGCACGAACGCACCCGGCGGATGGTGCTGACGGCCCGCAGCGTCGAGTGGACGACGGTCGGCTCCGAGATCGAGGCACTGCAGCTCGAGTACACCTGGATCAAGGAGTTCGACCCGCCGTTCAACGTCAAGTTCCGCGACGACAAGTCGTACCCGTACATGGCGATCACCATGGCGGACGAGGCCCCACGGGTGATGGTCACGCGGAACCGGAAGATCAAGGGTGCGAAGTACTTCGGGCCGTACCCGAAGATCTGGGCGGTGCACGACACGATCGACCTGATGATCAAGGTGTTCCCGATCCGCACCTGCTCGGACTCGTCGTACAAGCGCGCGATGCAGACGGGCAAGCCCTGCTTCCCCGGGCAGATCGGCAAGTGCGGCGGTCCCTGCTCGCAGCGCGTCACCATCGAGGAGCACCGTGCGCTCGTCGAGGAGTTCGTGCGGTTCATGAACAGCTACGACCGCCGGGTGATCACCGAGCTGCGCCAGCGCATGGGGGCCTCGGCCGACGCCATGCAGTACGAACAGGCCGCGAAGTTCCGCGACCAGGTCGAGGCGCTAGAGGCCGTGCTCGAGAAGTCCGCCGTGGTGCTCCGCGACTCGGTGGACCTCGACCTGTTCGGCATCGCCGAGGACGAGCTCGCCGCCGCCGTCCAGCTGTTCTCGGTCCGTGGCGGGCGCATCCGCGGTGTCCGCGGATGGGTCGTCGACAAGGAGCTCGACATCTCGACCGGTGACCTGGTCGAGCAGATCGTGCAGGGCGTCTACGCCGACAACGAGCTCACGCCGGCCGCCGTCGCCGAGGAACCCCCGCGCGAGGTCGTGGTGCCGACCCTGCCCGAGGACGCCGACGCACTGCAGCAGTGGCTCAGCGAACGACGGGGCGGCCGCGGCACGAAGCTCAGCACGGCGCAGCGCGGTGACCGTGCCGGCCTGGCCCGCACGGCCGCCCAGAACGCCGCCCAGGCGCTGATGCTCTACAAGACGAAGCGGTCCGCCGACTACACGACGCGCTCCGCGGCCCTCGCCGACATCCAGGACGCCCTCGGCATGACCGAGGCCCCGCTCCGCATGGAGTGCTACGACATCTCGCACCTGCAGGGGACCAACGTCGTGGCCTCGATGGTGGTGTTCGAGGACGGCCTGCCCCGCAAGGACCAGTACCGCCGCTACACGATCGCCGAGACCACCGACGACACCGACAGCATGTACCAGGTGCTCTCCCGGCGTCTGGCGCGACTCGACGAGGACGCCGACCTGCCAGACGTCCCCGACGTGACGAGCGCCGAGGTGGTCGAGGGCTCCAAGCCCTCGAAGCGGTTCGCCTACCGCCCGCAACTGCTCATCGTCGACGGTGGGCAACCCCAGGTGCAGGCCGCCAAGCGTGCGCTGGACGAAGCCGGGGTGCACGACATCGCGTTGGTCGGCATCGCGAAGCGTCTCGAGGAGCTCTGGCTGCCCGACGACGACTTCCCGGTGATCATGCCGCGCAACTCTGAGGCGCTCTTCCTCATCCAGCGCATCCGTGACGAGGCGCACCGGTTCGCGATCACCCACCAGCGCACCCGGCGCAAGCGCGACGTGCGGTCCCGGCTGTCCGAGATCCCCGGGCTCGGTCCGACCCGCGTCAACGCACTGCTGAAGCACTTCGGTTCGGTGGCGCGGCTGCGCGAGGCCACGGCCGACGAGATCAGCGAGGTCAACGGTGTCGGTCCGGCGACCGCCGCGGCAGTCGTCACGAAGCTGCAGCAGACCCCGACGAGTGCGCCGGCCACCAGTACGGCGAGCCCGACGAGCGCGCCGGACGCCGAGACGGACCAGCCGGACACGACGGACCCCGCGGACGCTGCGGCGCTCCCCGGGGGCCCGGTGCGGGTCCCCGACGTGACCCTCGACGGTCCGCAGCTGCCCACGTGACGCATCCCGAGCCTCCCGACACCTGTCGGGCGATACCCTGGTCCCGCAGCCGAGACCTCCCCGGGCGACGCGCCCGGGCCGCCACGACGGAGCCCACTCCCAGATGACCGACAGCGCCACAGCGACCGCGCACGCGTCGCAGCACGACATCCTCATCGTCACCGGCATGTCCGGCGCCGGGCGTTCGACGGTCGGCAAGGCCCTCGAGGACCTCGGCTGGTACGTCGTCGACAACCTGCCGACGCAGATGCTGGCACCGCTCACCGAGCTGGCGGACCGCGCCGGCGAGAAGATCCCGAAGATCGCCACCGTCGTCGACGTCCGCGGCGGGCGGTTCTTCACGGATCCGGAGCACGCGGTCGAGCAGGTGCGGTCGACCACGTCCGCACGGGTCCGGGTGCTGTTCCTCGAAGCCACCGACGCCGTCCTGGTGCGGCGCTTCGAGCAGGTCCGACGACCCCACCCGCTCCAGGGCGAGGACACCCTGCTCGACGGCATCGCGCGCGAGCGGACCCGGTTGGCCGGTCTGCGCGAGGCGTCCGACATGGTGATCGACACCTCGGACCTCAACATCCACCAGCTCGCGAACACCGTCACCGAGCAGTTCGCCGACGATCACTTCGTGGGTGTTCAGGTGACGCTCATGAGCTTCGGGTTCAAGTACGGCCTGCCCGCAGACGCCGACATGGTGGCCGACGTCCGGTTCCTGCCGAACCCCTACTGGGTCCCGGAACTCCGGGCCCACACGGGCCTCGACCAGCCCGTCTCGGACTACGTCCTGGCCCAGGCCGGAGCCCGTCCGTTCGTCGATCGGTACGTCTCCGTGCTCGAGCCGGTGCTCGAGGGGTACCAGCGCGAGAACAAAAGACACGCTACGATCGCCATCGGCTGTACCGGCGGGAAGCACCGCTCGGTCGCCATCGTCGCCGAGTTGGCGAACCTCCTCCGCGGGATGCCTGGCGTCGCCGTGCGTGTGAAGAACCGAGATCTCGGCCGGGAGTGACCGTCCCTCCGGCCGCTCCCCACGCACGTGCCGCCGGGATCGCGGGACCACCAGATGAACGTTAGGAATGATGCTGTGCCGTTGACTGCCGAGGTCAAGGACGAACTGGCCAGGGTCGCCGTGAACCGCAACACGGTCCGCGCCGCCGAACTGGCCACGATCCTCCGGTTCGCGGGTGGCCTGCACGTCATCTCGGGCCGCATCGCGGTCGAGGTGGAGCTCGACACCCGGATCATCGTGCACCGGGTCCGCAAGGACCTCGCCGAGCTGTACGGCGTCCGCAGCGAGGCGTCGGTGGGCTCGTCCGCGTCGTCCCGTCGTGGCACCCGCTATCTGGTCCGCGTGCTCGAGGCGGGGGAGACCCTCGCACGCCAGACCGGTCTGATGGACGCCCGTCGCCGCCCTGTCCGCGGGCTGCCGAACCGGCTCACCACGGGCAACCGAGAGGACCTCGCCGCGATCTGGCGCGGTGCGTTCCTCGCCTCCGGCACGCTGACCGACCCGGGCCGGGCCGCAGCGCTCGAGGTCACGTGCCCCGGCAACGAGGCCGCCATGGCCCTCGTCGGTGCCGCGTCGCGTCTCGGCGTCGCCGCGAAGGGCCGCGAGGTCCGGGGCGTCCACCGCGTCGTCATCCGCGACGGCGAGGCCATCGGCCAGATGCTCACGGTGATGGGTGCGGCCCGCACCACCGCCGACTGGGAGGAGATGCGGCAGCGGCGCGAGGTCCGTGCGACCGCGAACCGCCTCGTCAACTTCGACGACGCCAACCTCCGCCGTTCGGCGCAGGCCGCCGTCGCCGCCTGCGCCCGCGTCGAGCGCGCGCTCGAGATCCTCGGCGACGAGGTCCCCGACCACCTGCAGTACGCCGGCGCGCTGCGCCTGCAGCACCGCGACGCGTCGCTCGACGAGCTCGGCCAGCACGCCGACCCGCCCATGACGAAGGACGCCATCGCCGGTCGCATCCGCCGACTCCTCGCGATGGCCGACAAGCGCGCGTCCGACCTCGGCATCCCCGGCACGGAAGCGAGCGTCCCCGAGGAGCTCGAGGGCGTCTGAGACGGGTCGTCCGACCTGCATGACGGGAGGCGCGGTGCCAGCTGGCACCGCGCCTCCCGTCCGTTCTGTGGCCGACGTCGCGGGCCGCATCGACGCCCGTCAGGACACCGTGCGGGACCGTCCGGACGGACCGTCATCCGGCACGGCCTGGCAGGGTCCGACTGCTAGGGTCGTTACGGCGACGTTACGGGGCGTATCGTCCACCACACGCGGGCCCGACAGGGCCAGCGCCCTCCGAAAGCAGCGCCCCTCGGGCGCTCCACACCCACCAGGAGATCCATTGACCGTCAAGATCGGTATCAACGGCTTCGGCCGTATCGGCCGCAACTTCTTCCGGGCCGCCCTCGCGAAGGGCTCCGACCTCGAGATCGTGGCGGTGAACGACCTCACCGACAACGCCGCTCTGGCGAACCTGCTGAAGTTCGACTCCATCACGGGTCGTCTCGGCGTCTCCGTCGAGCTCGACGGCGACAACATCGTCGTCGACGGCAAGGCCATCAAGGTCCTCGCGGAGCGCGACCCCGCCAACCTCCCCTGGGGCGAGCTGGGCGTCGACATCGTCATCGAGTCGACCGGTTTCTTCACCAAGGCCGCCGATGCGCAGAAGCACATCGACGCGGGCGCCAAGAAGGTCATCATCTCCGCCCCGGCCACCGGTGACGACGTCACCATCGTCCTCGGCGTGAACGAAGACCAGTACGACCCGGCGAACCACAACATCATCTCGAACGCGTCCTGCACCACGAACAGCCTCGCGCCGCTCGCCAAGGTGTTCAACGACAAGTTCGGCATCGAGCGTGGCCTCATGACCACGATCCACGCCTACACCGCCGACCAGAACCTGCAGGACGGCCCGCACAAGGACCCCCGTCGTGCCCGTGCGGCCGCGCTGAACATCGTCCCGACCTCGACCGGTGCCGCCAAGGCCATCGGCCAGGTCATGCCGGAGCTCGCCGGCAAGCTCGACGGCTTCGCGCTCCGCGTCCCGGTCCCGACCGGCTCGATCACCGACCTGACCCTCGAGACCAAGTCCGAGGTCACCGTCGACGAGATCAACGCCGCGTACAAGGAAGCTGCAGAGGGCCCGCTCAAGGGCATCCTGCTCTACAGCGAGGACCCGCTGGTGTCGACCGACATCACGACGGACCCGCACTCCTCGATCTACGACTCCGGCCTGACCAAGGTCATCGGCGGTCTCGTGAAGATCACCTCGTGGTACGACAACGAGTGGGGCTACTCGAACCGTCTCGTCGACCTGACCGAGTACGTCGGCGAGCGTCTGTAACACATGGCCCTCCGCACCCTCGAGGACCTCGGCGACCTCGCCGGCAAGCGCGTCGTCGTCCGTTGTGACCTGAACGTCCCGCTCAAGGACGGCACCATCACGGACGACGGCCGCGTGCGGGCGTCGCTGACGACCCTCAACACCCTCATCACCGCCGGCGCTCGCGTCATCGTGATCTCCCACCTGGGCCGCCCCGACGGGGAACCCAAGCCGGAGTTCTCGCTCGCGCCGGTCGGCCAGCGGCTCTCCGAGCTGCTCGGCAAAGAGGTCACGTTCGTCGGCGAGACCGTCGGCGACGAGGCCACCGCAGCCGCCGAGGCCCTCGAGGACGGTGACGTCCTGCTGCTCGAGAACCTCCGCTTCAACCCGGAGGAGACCGCGAAGGACGCTGCCTCGCGCTCCGCGTTCGCAGACCGCATCGCGGCACTCGGTGACGCGTTCGTCTCCGACGGCTTCGGTGTCGTGCACCGCAAGCAGGCATCGGTCTACGAGCTCGCGTCTGCGCTGCCCAGCGCAGCCGGTTCGCTCATCGAGACCGAACTGCGGGTGCTGGAGCGCCTGACGAAGAACCCCGAGCGCCCCTACACGGTGGTGCTCGGCGGCTCGAAGGTCAGCGACAAGCTCGGCGTCATCGACCACATCCTGCCGAAGGTCGACACGCTGTGCATCGGCGGCGGCATGCTCTTCACCTTCCTCGCGGCCCAGGGCCACGGGGTGGCGAAGTCCCTGCTCGAAGCCGACCAGCTCGACGTCGTCCGCGAGTACATCTCGCGGGCGAAGGAGCTCGGCGTGACGATCGACCTGCCGACCGACGTCGTGGTGGCCTCCGGGTTCTCCGCCGACGCGGCACACGAGACGGTGGCGGCCGACGCGATCGAGTCGTCGTCGTTCGGTACCGACGGCATCGGCCTCGACATCGGTCCGGAGACGGCGGCGCGGTTCGCGTCGGCGGTGTCCGGTTCGAAGACGGTGTTCTGGAACGGTCCGATGGGCGTGTTCGAGTTCCCGGCCTTCGCCGCCGGCACGAAGACCGTCGCCAAGGCCCTGACCGAGGTCGACGGCCTCGGTGTGGTCGGCGGTGGCGACTCCGCCGCTGCGGTCCGCTCGCTCGGCTTCTCGGACGACCAGTTCGGGCACATCTCGACCGGTGGCGGTGCGAGCCTCGAGTTCCTCGAGGGCAAGTCGCTTCCCGGTCTCGAAGCACTGGGGTGGTCCGCATGACCCGTACGCCGCTCATTGCGGGTAACTGGAAGATGAACCTGGACCATCTCCAGGCCATCGCCACGGTCCAGAAGCTCGCGTGGACCCTGAAGGACGCCCGCCACGACTTCGACGACGTCGAGGTCGCGGTGTTCCCGCCCTTCACCGACCTGCGGAGTGTGCAGACGCTCATCTCGGCCGACAAGCTGCCGATCCACTTCGGTGCGCAGGACCTGTCGCAGTACGACTCCGGTGCGTACACCGGCGACGTCTCCGGCGCGTTCCTGTCGGCGCTCGACGCGCAGTACGTCATCGTCGGACACTCCGAGCGGCGCACGCTGCACGGTGAGACCGACGAGGTCGTCGCGGCGAAGACCGCCGCGGCCGTCAAGCACGGCCTCGTGCCGGTCGTCTGCATCGGCGAGACCGGTGAGCAGCGCGAACAGCGCGGCGCCGGCGTCGTGCCGGTCGAGCAGCTCCGCGTCGTGCTCGACGCCGTGCAGCCGTCGGAAATCGTCGTCGCCTACGAGCCCGTCTGGGCGATCGGTTCCGGCCAGGCGGCCACGGCCGAGCAGGCGCAGGACGAGTGCGCCGCGATCCGTCGTGGCATCGCTGCTGCCTGGGGTGACCAGGCCGCTGCCGACACGCGTGTCCTGTACGGCGGTTCGGTCAAGTCCGGCAACATCGCCGGGTTCCTCCGTGAGCCCGACATCGACGGCGCCCTCGTCGGCGGCGCATCCCTCGACGTGCAGGAGTTCGCGGCGATCGCCCGGTTCCGCCAGCACGTCGGGCTGTAGCAACACCTGCTGGCGTCGGGCTGTAGTCCGCACCACTCCCGTCCATGTACCGGCCGTGCCCCGCGCGGCCGGTATACTGGTACGGCTGACTGACACGAAAGGTACGTCGTGGCGATACTCTCCGTCGTGCTGCAGGTCCTGCTCGCAATCACGAGCCTCCTGCTCACGCTCCTCATCCTCCTGCACAAGGGCCGCGGTGGCGGTCTCTCCGACATGTTCGGTGGCGGCGTGACGAGCAACCTCGGGGCGTCCGGCGTCGCCGAGCGCAACCTCAACCGCATCACGGTGATCCTCGGTCTGGTCTGGATCGTCTCCATCATCGTGCTCGGTCTCATCAACAAGTTCACGGCGGGGGTCTGATCCATGGCTAGCGGAGGCAGTGCAATCCGAGGGTCCCGCGTGGGCGCAGGACCGATGGGCGAGCAGGACCGTGGGGTCCAGGCCGAGCGTGTGGCGATCTCGTACTGGGACGCCCTCGGCAACGAGGTCGTGCGGTACTTCGCCGCGAACCTCCCGGACGAAGAGATCCCCGAGACGGTCGATTCGCCGTCGAGCGGTCTCCCCGCCGGGCGGGACAAGGAGAACCCTCCCGTGGTCTCCAAGACGGAGCCCTACAAGACGCACCTGGCGTACGTGAAGGAGCGTCGCACCGAGGAAGAGGCAGCGCAGCTCCTCGAGGACGCGCTCCAGCAGCTTCGCGAGCGTCGCGGTACCGCGGCGAAGAAGGCGTAGCGCTCACCCACTGACGAAGGCCCCCGCACCGTGATGGTGTGGGGGCCTTCGTGCGTCTGAAGTCGCCGGCGGTGCTCGGCGCGCGGGTGGCCCGCTCGCCGAGTGGTCACGACACGCCGCGTGCGGTTCGCTGCGGCGGCGCGTTCTGTCGCCTGGGGCGCGTCCAGGCGACACTTCTTGACCGCTCGGCGTGGTGTCGGCGGGGTGTCGTGATCGTGCGGATGCAGGTGCAGGTGCAGGTCCGGGGCACGGGGTGCGGGTGCCGGGTGCCCGGTGCCGAGTGCCGCGCGGAGAGCCGTCTCGCCGAGTGGTCACGACACGCCGCGTGCGGTTCGCTGCGGCGGCGGGTTCTGTCGCGTGGGGCGCGTCCAGGCGACACTTCCTGACCGCTCGGCATCGGCGCGCGGGTGCGGCCGACGGCCAGTGCGCGGGGACGACGGGGACGGGGCCGGCGGCGGTAGGGGCGACCGGACGACGGACGGGAGGCCCGGCGCCAGCTGGCACCGGGCCTCCCGTCAGGCAGGACGCCCGTCTAGTACGTCGACGCGATGAGGTTCTCGGGGACGTCGCGCGCGGCGTCCTGGTCCACGAAGAACACGGTGCGCTTGCGACCCTGGACGCCGCCCACGGGGACGTCCTCGACGGAGGCGCCCGCCAGGGCGAGCCCGAGGACCGACGCCTTCTCGGCACCGGACAGGATGACCCAGACGCGCTGCGAGGCGTTGATCACCGGGTAGGTGACCGTCAGGCGCTGCGGCGGCGGCTTGGGGGAGTCGTCGACCGACACGACGGCGCGGTCGGTGACCGTGAGCTGCGGGAACTCGGGGAAGAGCGACGCGGTGTGCCCGTCGGGGCCGACACCGAGCAGCGTGATGTCGAAGCGCGGAGCAACGGCACCCTCGTACGCGGCGTCCTGGAGTTCGCGCTCGTACTGCAGCGCGGCCGCTTCGATGTCGATGCCGGCGTCGGACGCGGGCATCGGGTGGATGTTCGACTCCGGGATGTCGACGTGGTCGAAGAAGTCGGTCTGCGTCCCCGTGGTGTTGCGGTCGGCGTCACCGGCCGGCACCCAGCGCTCGTCGACCCACCAGACGTGGACCTTCGACCAGTCGACGCTCTCGCGCGCCGGCGACTGACCGATCGCGGCGAGGACGAGGGACGACACCGAGCCACCGCTGATCGCGATGTCGGCACGCTCCTGCTCGTCGAGCACGTCGATGATCTTGGTGATGAAGCGTGCGGCGACCGAAGCGCCGAGGGCCTGCTTGTCCGGGTGCACGAGCACCCGCCGTTCGTTGGTCACGTGACTCCCGTGTTCGTGGCGGCCGACCGGTCGTACGACCGCCTTCGGTCCGGTCGGGCCGCCTGCACCAGACAGACGACCCGACCGTTGTGGGGTGCTCAGCGGGCGATGGTCTCGCGCAGCTGGGTCACCCCGTGCTTGACGACGTCTCCGAAGAGGACGTCCGGGTCGAGTCTACGGAGTTCCTCGGCCAGGCAGTCACGCAGGTTGCGGCGTGGCAGCGACAGGTCGTGCGTGGGCTGACCGGGCATCGAGAGCGTCGCGACGTCCACCAGGGAACGCTCGAGGTCGATGGTGCCCGACTCGCGCACGAGCTTGACGCCGTGGATGCCGCTCGAGCCGGTCGCACGCGGCGACGTGGTGACCGTCACCGGCACCTCGAGCTGGAGCTGCAACCACGCGGCGAGCAGGATCGTCGACGGGCTGTCCGAAGCGCCCGTGACCTCGACGCCGGTGATCGGCTCGTACGGCGGCTGGTCGAGCGCCGCGGCGAGCTGGTTCCGCCACAGGGTCAGTCGGGTCCACGCGAAGTCGGTGTCGCCCGGCACGTACGAGGCACCGAGGGCCTCGATCGCGCCGTTCGGGTCCTTCTGCGCGGCGGCGTCGGTGATCCGACGCTGGGCGATGCGGCCCAGTGCCGAGGCCGACGGCTGCGACGGCGCGGTCTGCGGCCACCAGGCCACGACCGGGGCGTCCGGCAGGAGCAGGCCCGTGACCAGGCTCTCCTCGTCGGTCGCGGTCTCGCCGTAGGCACGGAGGACGATGACCTCGCTGGCACCCGCGTCGCTGCCCACGCGGATCTGCGCATCGAGACGGCCGGGCGACTTCGTGTCACCGTCGTTCTTCGACACGATGATCACGCGCATCGGGTGCTCGCGGGACGCCTCGTTCGCGGCCTCGATCGCTTCTTCCTCGTGGCCGAGGGCCGTCGAGATGATCAGCGTCAGGACACGACCGAGGGCGACGGCGCCGCCCTCCTCGCGGATGTGGACGAGCTTCTTCTGGATCTTCGAGACCGTGGTGTTCGGCAGGTCGATCTTCATGGACGCCTCCAGGTCCGGCCGTCGCGGGCGAGCAGGGCGTCGGCGGACGCCGGACCCCACGTGCCGGGACGGTACTGCTCGGGCTGGCCCTGCGTGGCCCAGAACTCCTCGATCGGGTCGAGGATCTTCCAGGACAGCTCGACCTCCTGGTGCCGCGGGAACAGCGGCGGGTCACCGAGGAGCACGTCGAGGATGAGTCGCTCGTACGCCTCGGGGGACGCCTCGGTGAAGGCGTGGCCGTACCCGAAGTCCATCGTCACGTCGCGCACCTGGGTGCCGACGCCGGGGACCTTCGAGCCGAACCGGAGCGTGACGCCCTCGTCCGGCTGGACGCGGATGACGAGCGCGTTCTGACCGAGGGGGGACTGCGAGTTGCCGTAGACGTCCTCGGGGACGCGCTTGAAGACGATCGCGATCTCGGTCACACGACGGCCGAGCCGCTTGCCGGCACGCAGGTAGAACGGGACGCCCTGCCAGCGACGGGTCGCGATGTCGAGCTTGATCGCCGCGTACGTCTCGGTGCCGGACTCGGGGTTCATCCCGGCCTCGTCGAGGAAGCCGAGCACCTTCTCGCCGCCCTGCCAGCCGCCGGCGTACTGTCCACGCGCCGTGGCGGTCGACAGGTCCTCGGGCAGCCGCACAGCGGACAGCACCTTCTCCTTCTCGGCGCGCAGGTCGGCGGCCTTGAACGAGACGGGCTCCTCCATCGCGGTGAGCGCGAGGAGCTGCAGCAGGTGGTTCTGGATGACGTCGCGCGCCGCGCCGATGCCGTCGTAGTACGCCGCACGTCCGGCGACGCCGATGTCCTCGGCCATCGTGATCTGGACGTGGTCGACGTAGTTCGAGTTCCAGATGGGTTCGTACATCTGGTTCGCGAACCGGAGCGTCAGCAGGTTCTGGACGGTCTCCTTGCCGAGGTAGTGGTCGATGCGGAACACGTCGTCGGGCGCGAAGACGCTCTCGACGATCGCGTTCAGCTCGCGCGCGGTGCGGAGGTCGGAGCCGAACGGCTTCTCGACGACCACGCGGCTCCACGAGCCCTCGCGCTTCGCGGTGAGGCCGGACAGCTTCAGCTGCTCGGTCACCACCGGGAACATCTTCGGCGGGATGGACAGGTAGAACGCGTGGTTGCCGAGCGTCCCGCGCTCGGCGTCCAGGTCGTCGACGGTCTGCTTGAGCTGCAGGAACGCCTCGGGGTCGTCGAACGAGCCCTGGACGAAGCGGATGCCCTGCTCGAGCTGACGCCAGACGTCCTCGTCGAACGGGGTGCGGGAGTGCTCCTTGACGGCGTCGTGCACGAGCTGGGAGAAGTCTTGGTCCTCCCAGTCGCGACGGGCGAAGCCGACGAGCGCGAACCCCGGGGGCAGCAGCCCCCGGTTGGCCAGGTCGTAGACCGCCGGCATCAGCTTCTTGCGTGACAGGTCGCCCGTCACGCCGAAGATGATGAGCGTGCTCGGTCCCGCGATCCGGTTCAGTCGACGATCCGTCGGCAGCCGGAGCGGGTTGTGCTCCGGGGTGATTGCCACCGGTGACATGAGTCGGTGAACTCCTTACGAGTCAGTGGGAGACGGCGGAGGCGATGGCCGCGGTGGCGGCGCGCACGTCCGACGTCGTGAGGGTGAGGACCGGGCGGCCGTGCTGCGCGAGGACACTCGCGTCACCGGCTGCCTGGGCCTGGAGGAGCTGGCCGAACGTGAACGGCCGGCCCGGGATCGCCAGGTCGTCCGGTTCGTCCGCCACGATCTGCAGGAACACTCCCGTGGCGGGGCCGCCCTTGTGGTACTGCCCGGTCGAATGCAGGAACCGCGGGCCGTACCCGAAGGTGACCGGCCGACGCGTGCGCGCCGCCAGGGCGTCGCGGAGCGTCTCGAGGTCACGGTTCGTGGTGCGGTCGACGTACGCCTGCACCGCCACGTAGCCGGTGGCGTCCAGTTCGGACAGGAGGCCCGTCACGGCTTCTGCGAGCGTCTTCCCGACCGGCAGTCCGGGCGTCGCGGAGACGGCGATGCCGTCCTCGGTGAATGCAGGTTCCGCAGGCGCGGGACGGTCGTCGAGGAGCGCACGGGTCGCGACCTTGGCGGCCTCGACGTCGGGCTGGTCGAACGGGTCGATGCCGAGCAGGCGCCCGGCGACCGCGACGGCGTACTCCCAGACGAGGATCTGGCCACCGAGCGTCCCGGTGATCTCGACCTCGCCCTCGGCGACGTGGCGCTCGTCCTCGCGCGAACCGACCAGACGGATGACCTGGACGTCCGGCAGGGCTGCGGAGACCTCGGGGGAGTCGGGGTGCAGCACGACGGGCAGCAGGCCACGTCCACTCTTGCCGGTCGACTCGGCGATCAGCTGTTCCACCCAGTCGCCGAACCCGACGATGTGGGTGCCGTCCGGGACGATGGCGATCTTGTCGCGCAGCGGGTCGGTGCCGGCGAGGACCGCACCGAGGACGAGCCCGGGGTTCTCGTCGAGGTCGACCGACAGCAGCGCGGAGATCGCGTCTGCCTCGTCCAGCAGTTCGGCGATGTCCGCTCCGGCGAGACCGGAAGGTACCAGCCCGAACGCAGTGAGCGCCGAGTAGCGGCCGCCGACGGTCGGGTCAGCGGTGAAGACCCGGTACCCGGCGTCGATCGCGGCGGCCTCGAGCGCGGAGCCCGGGTCGGTGACGACGACGATGCGGCCGGTGGGGTCGATGCCGGCGTCGCGGAACGCCTGCTCGTAGACACGGCGCTGGGAGTCGGTCTCGAGCGTGGAGCCGGACTTCGACGAGACGACGAGCACGGTGCGCTCGAGGTCCGTCGTGACGGCGGCGCGGACCTGCGCGGGGGCGGTGGAGTCGAGCACCGTCAGCGGGACGCCGGCGGTGCGCGTGATCACCTCTGGCGCGAGCGACGAGCCGCCCATGCCGGCGAGGACGACGTGGTCGACCCCTTCGGCACGGAGCGACTCGCGCAGCGCGGTGATCTGGGCGACGAGCGGGCGGGAGACCGAGACGGCCTCCACCCAGCCGAGGCGCTTGGACGCCTCGGCCTCGGCGTCCGGTCCCCACAGCTCGGGGTCCTGGGCGGTGATGCCCGAGGCCACCAGGTCAGCGACGAGCCGCGGGACCACCGAGTCGATGGCCCGCGCGGCATCGCCGCTGGCAGCGATGGAAACCGTCACTACTTGGCGCCCTCGAGCGCAGCCTTCACGGTGTCGACGAGCTCGCCCCACGAGACGTTGAACTTGTCCACGCCCTCCTTCTCGAGCAGCGCCACGACGTCGTCGTAGTCGATGCCCTGCGCGGCGAGCTGGTCGAGGACCTGCTGCGCGGCGTCGAAGGTGCCGGCGATCGCGTCGCCGTGGATCTCACCGTGGTCGAACGTGGCGTCGAGCGTCTTGCCCGGCATCGTGTTCACGGTGTTCGGTGCGGCGAGCTCGGTCACGTAGAGCGTGTCGGGCAGCGACGGGTCCTTGACGCCGGTCGAGGCCCAGAGCGGACGCTGCGTGTTCGCACCGGCCTCGAGCAGGCCGAGGGCGCGCTCGGAGGCGAACGCCTCGGTCCAGACCTGGTAGGCGAGCTGCGCGTTGGCGATGCCGGCCTTCGACTTCAGGGCCTTGGCCTCGTCGGTGCCGACGGCGTCCAGGCGCTTGTCGATCTCGGAGTCGACGCGCGACACGAAGAACGAGGCGACCGAGTGGATCTTCGACAGGTCGTGGCCGGCGGCCTTGGCCTTCTCGAGTCCACCGAGGTAGGCGTCGATGACGGCGCGGTAGCGCTCGAGCGAGAAGATCAGGGTGACGTTCACCGAGATGCCCGCGCCGATGACCTCGGTGATGGCCTCGAGGCCCTCGACCGTTGCCGGGATCTTGATGAGGACGTTCTCGCGGCCGACCTTCTCGAACAGGAACTTGGCCTGCTCGATGGTCTTGGCGGTCTCGTGCGCGAGGCCCGGCTCGACCTCGATCGAGACGCGGCCGTCGAAGCCCTTGGTCTCGTCGTAGATCGGCTTGAAGACGTCGGACGCGTTGGCGACGTCCTGCGTGGTGATCTCGAAGATCGCCGCGGTCACGTCGGTGCCGGCAGCAGCCAGCTCCTTGACCTGGGCGTCGTAGCGCTCGCCCTTGGCGAGGGCCGACGCGAAGATCGTCGGGTTCGTGGTGACGCCGACGACGTTCTTCTGCGCGATGAGGTCGGTGAGCGCACCGGTCTCGAGGAGCTCGCGGGACAGGTCGTCGAGCCAGATGCTCACGCCGACCGCGGAGAGGGCGGCAGTGGGGGTGTTCTCAGCCATGTGTTTCTCTTCTTTCCTTCATCGGCCTGATGGCCGGGGTCTGGGGGACCGGGGGCGCGTGGCGGAGCCGAGCCGCGCCTCCCGGCAGAAGGGCCGGATCCGGCGAACCGGACCCGGCCCCTGCGGGTCAGGAAGCCGCGATGGATTCCTTCGCGGCGGCCACGACGTGTTCCGTCGTGAACCCGAACTCCTTGAAGAGCGTCTGGTAGTCGGCCGAGGCACCGAAGTGCTCGATCGAGACGCTGCGGCCCTTGTCGCCGACGATGTCGCGCCAGCTCATGGCGATGCCGGCCTCGACCGACACGCGAGCGGTGACGTCCTTCGGGAGCACCTGGTCCTGGTAGTTCTCGGACTGGGCGCGGAACCACTCGATGGACGGTGCGCTCACGACGCGGGCGTTGATGCCCTCGGCCTTGAGCTGCTCACGGGCCTCGACGGCGATCTGGACCTCGGAACCGGTCGCGATGAGGATCACGTCCGGGGTGCCGTTCGGCGCCTCGGCCAGGATGTACGCACCCTTGGCGACGTTCTTCGCCGAGGCGAAGACCTCACCGGAGGCGTCGCCCTCGCCACGCTCGAACACCGGCAGGTTCTGACGGCTCAGCGCGATGCCGGCCGGGCGGTCGGTGTGCTTGAGCATCTCGAGCCAGGCGTACGCGACCTCGTTGGCGTCGGCGGGGCGGACCACGTCGAGACCCGGGATCGCACGGAGCGACGAGACCTGCTCGATCGGCTGGTGCGTCGGGCCGTCCTCACCGAGTGCGACGGAATCGTGGGTCCAGACGTAGATCGCCGGGGCGCCCATGAGCGCGGCGAGACGGACTGCCGGACGCATGTAGTCGCTGAAGATCAGGAACGTGCCACCGAAGGGGCGGGTGTTCCCGTGCAGGACGATGCCGTTGAGGATCGAGCCCATGGCGTGCTCGCGGATGCCGAAGTGCAGCACGCGGCCGTACGGGTCGGTGCTCCACGTCGACGTCGAGGCCTCGGCCGGACCGAAGGACTTGGCGCCCTCGATCGTGGTGAGGTTCGACTCGGCGAGGTCGGCCGAGCCACCCCAGAACTCGGGCATCAGCGGCGCGATGGCGTTGATGACCTTGCCGGAGGCGGCACGGGTCGAGACGGCCTTGTCGGTCGGGAAGACCGGCAGTGCTGCCTCGAGGTCCGCGGGGAGCTCCTTGGCGTTGACGCGGTCGAACAGCGCCTTCTTGTCGGCGTTGGCGGCAGCCCACGCGTCGAAGGTCTTCTGCCACTCGGCGTGCTGCGCCTGGCCCTTGGCCACGGCGCCGCGGGTGTACTCCAGGACCTCGGGAGCGACCTCGAAGGTCTTCGCGGTGTCGAAGCCGAGGACCTCCTTGAGGCCCTTGATCTCGTCGGCGCCGAGCGCCGAACCGTGGATCTTGCCGGAGTTCTGCTTGGTCGGCGACGGCCAGCCGATGATCGTCTTGAGGACGATGAGCGACGGCTTGTCGGTGACCTGCTGAGCGGCCTCGATCGCGGCGTGGAGCGCCACGGCGTCTTCGGAGTACTCGCCGGTCTTCTTCCAGTCGACGATCTGGACGTGCCAGCCGAGCGCCTCGTAGCGCTCGGGGACGCTCTCCGAGAACGCGATGTCGGTGTTGTCCTCGATCGAGATCTGGTTCGAGTCGTAGAACGCGATCAGGTTGCCGAGCTGCTGGCGGCCGGCGAGCGAGCCCGCCTCGTTCGTGACGCCCTCCTGCATGTCGCCGTCACCGGCGATCACGTAGGTGAAGTGGTCGAACGGCGACTGGCCGGCCGGGGTCTCCGGGTCGAACAGGCCGCGCTCGAAGCGCTGGGCGTAGGCGAAGCCGACCGAGGACGCGAGGCCCTGGCCGAGCGGGCCGGTGGTGATCTCGACACCGTCGGTGTGGCCGTACTCCGGGTGACCCGGGGTCTTCGAGCCCCACTTGCGCAGGTGCTGGAGGTCTTCGAGCTCGAGGCCGTAGCCGTGCAGGTAGAACTGCACGTACTGCAGGATCGAGGCGTGACCGGCGGAGAGGATGAAGCGGTCGCGGCCGATCCAGGTGGAGTCGCTCGGGTCGCGACGCATCACCTTCTGGAAGAGCAGGTGTGCGAGCGGCGCGAGGCTCATCGCGGTGCCGGGGTGACCGTTGCCGGCGGCCTCGACCGAGTCGGCGGCGAGAACGCGGGCCGTGTCGACGGCCTTCCGGTCGATGGCGTCCCAGGTGAATTCAGCCACTTGGATGTTGACCCTTCTTGATGCGACATGTGCGAGGGCTCGTGCCATCGCACGGACATGTGGCCATCCCGGGGCCGAGTCGTGTCGCCGTCTAGCGGCGGCCGACCGGCTCATCGCGGCCGACGTCATCGGGGCGCGCACTGCGGGAGGGCAGGTCCAGCATAGTGACCAGCCACTCAGAAGGGGTTCAGGTGACGCCCGATGTTCACCAGTCGGGTCACCCGGGCGCCTGTCCGCCGGGCGTGTCGTGCTCCGCAGTCGGGCGTCCGTGGTCCGTCGTCGTGACCGGGATGGGCGAGCGGGGCATCATCGCGGCGCTTCCATCACGTAAACTGTCGACGACCCGTGGACATTCCGGGTCAGCGCATGCCCGGACGCCGCCGCAGTCGTCCACCGAGTGTGCGAGCTGATGCGAACAGACTGAGGTTCCCTTGCCGACTGCCACCGTGACCAGGCCCGACACCGATCGACCCCGATCGACGCTGTCCCGCAAGGTCCGTGCGTACGTCTCGTTGACCAAACCGCGGGTCATGGAGCTGCTGCTCGTGACCACCGCGCCGACCATGTTCCTGGCCGAGCGTGGTGTGCCGGACCTCTGGCTCGTGTTCTGGACGATGCTCGGCGGCGCGATGTCCGCCGGTTCGGCGTCGGCCTTCAACTGCTACATCGACCGTGACATCGACCGCCTGATGAAGCGGACGAGCACCCGCCCGCTGGTGACCGGTGAGCTCTCGGACCGCGAAGCCCTCATGTTCTCGTGGATCCTCGGTGTCCTGTCGACGGCGGTGCTCGGGTTCCTGGTGAACTGGCTCGCCGCGGCCCTGAGCGTCATCGCGATCCTCATCTACGTGTTCGTCTACACGCTGTGGCTCAAGCGCCGCACTCCGCAGAACATCGTGTGGGGGGGCTCGGCCGGCTGCATGCCCGTGCTCATCGGCTGGGCGGGCGTCACCGGGTCGCTCACCTGGGCCCCGGTCATCCTGTTCATGGTGATCTTCCTCTGGACGCCGCCGCACTACTGGCCGCTGTCGATGAAGTACCGCGACGACTACGACGCCGCCGACGTCCCGATGCTCGCCGTGGTCCGCGGTCGCACCGTGGTCGGCCTGCAGGTCGTGCTCTACGCCTGGGCGACGCTCGTCTGCTCGCTCCTGCTCATCCCTGTTGCGCACATGGGCCCGCTGTACACCGTGGTCGCACTGGCCGGTGGCATCTGGTTCGTCGTCGAGTCGCACCGGCTGTACTCGCGGGCGATCCAGCACGTCGAGCACGTGCAGCCGATGCGGGTGTTCCACAGCTCGATCACCTACCTGACGCTGCTCTTCATCGCCGTGGGCATCGACCCGCTGCTGCCGCAGGTCTTCACCTTCTAGGCGCTGCGCGCCGCGCCGGGCGACGCCGTACGACGTCCTCGGTGTCGTGCGACGTCGCCTTCGTCGTCGGTGCGCGTACGCGTACGCGAGGGTTGCGCGCAGGCGCGATGCGACGTCCTCGACGTCGTACGACGTCGACGACGTCGTTCCGGGTCGGCGCACGACCGGGCGCGGCTGTGGACGTGCGCACAGGGCGGACGGGAGGCGCGGGGCGGGGCCGCCACGGGCCTCCCGTCCGCAGCGTGCGAGCCCTGGCCGCGGGGCGGACGCACGCACCCGGTGCACGCGCAACGAACGACACCCCACGAGTCGATCGACTCGTGGGGTGTCGCAGAACCGGTGTCGCGCGCGCGACGCGCCCGGGCGTCAGGCTGCGTCGAGTGGTTCGCGCACGGCTTCGCGACCGGCGCTGGCGCGCGTGGCGAGCACGACCGCCGTGGTGGCCCCGACGAGCAGTCCGGCGAGCACCATGTGCGTGCCCACCAGCCCGACGGGCAGACCGGTGCGGGCCTGGGTCAGGCCGACGGCGATCTGCAGGAACTCGACGACGAGCAGCAACAGCGCCCACTTGCTCGAGATCCGGAGCCGGACTGCGCCGACGACGAGCACGAGGGTCAGCGCGAACAGGGCGTACGCGGGCCAGGCGTGCACGTGTTCCATGACCGCGGGGTCGAAGCCCGTGCGGTGCAGCATCCCGCCGTCGACCGCTTCGTCGGCGCCGGCGTGCGGGCCACTGCCGGTCGTCAGGATGCCGACGAGCACGGTGACCACGACGGCGGCGACGGTGCCGCGGACGACGCCGGTGTACCAGCCGGGCACGAGGCGGTGGCTGGTGCGGGGCCCGTGCATCGTCCGGTAGACCAGGGCCGCGGTGACCGATGTCAGGGCGGCGGACACGACGAAGTGCAGCCCGACGACGAACGGGTTGAGGTTCGTGAGCACGCTGAGCCCACCGATGACGGCCTGGACCGGGATCGCGACGCCCTGAGCGAACGCGAGCCAGAAGAGTTCGGGGCGCGTGCGGAGCATCCGGACGACCGCCAGGAACATCGCGATCGCCACGATGACGAGCACGAAGGTGAGCAGTCGGTTGCCGAACTCGATGATCCCGTGGATGCCCATCTCGGGTGTCGAGACCAGCGAATCGGCCGTGCACTTGGGCCAGGTGGGGCATCCGAGGCCCGACGCGGTCAGGCGGACGAGACCGCCGGTGCCGATCAACACCACCTCGACCACGAACGAGGCCCACGCCAGCGCGATGACCCGGCGGTCGACGACCCGGGGGAGCGACCACCACCGTGCGGTCCGGAGATCCTGGTCGACGGGGGGTCCGACGCGAGTCACGAGGGTGGTGCCTTCCTGTTGTTCCGTGCAGTGAACCTGTAGGATTCGAGGGTTCAGCAGCAGTCAAGTCTAGGCAGGCGCCGGCTCCGAATGGGCCGAGATCGCCGATCGATCCAGGGACTGCGTGGAACCATTGTCGTTGCGAGGGAGCAGCACCGTGTCCGCCTGTCGGCGGTCTGCGGTGGAATGGCGTCCAGACGCCACGGGTTCACACCTGAAGACGCTGCCCCGCGAGAAGGAAACGAGGAGACCATGTCCGACGTGCTCATCGACCGTCCCGAGCTCGAAGGGCTCGGGCAATACGAGTTCGGCTGGTCCGACTCCGACTCGGCCGGGGCCTCGGCCCGCCGTGGGGTCTCGGACGAGGTCGTCACCGACATCTCGAACCTCAAGCACGAGCCCGAGTGGATGCTCAAGAACCGGCTCAAGGGCCTGCAGCTCTTCGGCCGCAAGCCGATGCCGACGTGGGGTGCCGACCTGACGGGCATCGACTTCGACAACATCAAGTACTTCGTGCGCTCGACCGAGAAGCAGGCGCAGTCGTGGGAGGACCTCCCCGAGGACATCCGCGCGACCTACGAGAAGCTCGGCATCCCCGAGGCCGAGCGCCAGCGACTCGTCGCCGGTGTCGCCGCGCAGTACGAGTCCGAGGTCGTGTACCACCAGATCCGCGAGGACCTGGAGCAGCAGGGTGTCATCTTCATGGACACCGACACCGCGCTCCGCGAGCACCCCGAACTCTTCCAGGAGTACTTCGGCACCGTGATCCCGGCCGGCGACAACAAGTTCGCCGCGCTGAACACGGCCGTGTGGTCGGGCGGCTCGTTCGTCTACGTCCCCAAGGGCGTCCACGTCGAGATCCCGCTCCAGGCCTACTTCCGGATCAACACCGAGAACATGGGCCAGTTCGAGCGGACGCTGATCATCGCGGACGAGGACTCCTACGTCCACTACATCGAGGGCTGCACCGCCCCGATCTACAAGTCGGACTCGCTGCATTCGGCCGTCGTCGAGATCATCGTGAAGAAGAACGCCCGCGTTCGCTACACGACGATCCAGAACTGGTCGAACAACGTCTACAACCTCGTGACCAAGCGTGCGATCGCGCACGAGGGCGCCACGATGGAGTGGATCGACGGCAACATCGGCTCCAAGGTGACGATGAAGTACCCGTCGATCTACCTCGCCGGTGAGCACGCCAAGGGCGAGACCCTGTCCGTCGCGTTCGCCGGCCCCGGCCAGCACCAGGACGCCGGCGCGAAGATGATCCACATGGCGCCGTACACGACGTCGTCGATCGTCTCGAAGTCGATCGCCCGTGGCGGCGGTCGTGCGGGCTACCGCGGCGAGGTCCGGGTCGACCCGGCGGCCCACCACGCAGCGAACACCGTGCGGTGTGACGCGCTGCTCGTCGACACCATCAGCCGGAGTGACACGTACCCGGCGATCGACATCCGCGTCGACGACGTCCAGCTCGGGCACGAGGCCACGGTCTCGCGCGTGAGCGAGGAGCAGCTCTTCTACCTGATGTCCCGCGGCATGGCCGAGGACGAAGCGATGGCGATGATCGTCCGTGGCTTCATCGAGCCGATCGCCCGCGAGCTCCCGATGGAGTACGCGCTCGAACTCAACAAGCTCATCGAGATGAGCATGGAAGGATCCGTCGGCTAGATGTCCAGCACCACCCCTCCCCACATCGACCAGCCGATCGAGCCCGCGGCACCCGCCCAGGGTGCCGAACAGCACGGCGCCGGAGCCCACTCCGACGGCGGCTGGGACGCCCCGGACAAGAAGATCCCGGTCCAGACCCGCTCCGAGCGGTTCCAGTCCGGCGACCTCGAGGCGTTCCCGACCGTCACCGGCCGAGAGGTCAACTGGAAGTTCGCGCCCCTGGCGAAGCTCCAGCCGCTCCTCGACGGCGGTCTCGACGGATCCGCCTACCGCTTCCTCGCCCGCCAGTCCGACGGTGCCGACGTCGAGTGGGGTCGCAGCGACGACCCCCGCGTCGGGTCCGCTGGTCTGCCCGAGGACCGTGCAGCGGCCGCTGCGTGGACGGCGCGCGACGCCGTCCTCGCCGTCACCGTCACGGCGACCGAGGCGCACGAGTTCATCACCATCACGCGTTCCGACTTCGGCACGCAGCCCCGCGCGGCGCACACGGTCATCACGGCCGAGCCGCACGCCCAGGGCATCGTCGTGCTCGACAACCGCGGCAGCGCGCTGCTCAGCGAGAACATCGAGATCGTCGTGCAGGACGGTGCGCGCCTGACCGTCGTCAGCCTGCAGGACTGGGACGACGACGCGGTGCACGTCTCGACGCACTTCGCCGAGGTCGGCCGCGACGCCTTCCTGAAGCACGTCGTGGTCTCGCTCGGCGGCGACGTCATCCGGGTCAACCCCTCGACGCACCTCGGTGCGCAGGGCGCCGACACCGAGATGTACGGCGTGTACTTCGCCGACGCCGGTCAGTACATCGAGCAGCAGGTCTACGTGAACCACGACGCGCCGAACACGCGCGGTCGGGTCAACTACAAGGGTGCGCTGCAGGGCAAGGGCGCGCACACCGTGTGGATCGGTGACGTGCTCATCGGTCGCGCCGGTGACGGCACCGACTCGTACGAGCAGAACCGCAACCTCGTGCTGACCGACGGCACCCGTGCGGACAGCATCCCGAACCTCGAGATCGAGACGGGCAACATCGAGGGTGCCGGCCACGCGAGTGCGACCGGTCGCTTCGATGACGAGCAGCTGTTCTACCTGCAGGCCCGCGGCATCCCCGAGGAAGAAGCGCGTCGGCTCGTCGTGCTCGGCTTCCTGGTCGAGGTCATCCAGAAGATCGGTGCGCCCGAGCTCGAGGAACGACTCATCGCCGCGGTCGAGCAGGAGCTCGCCGAGGGCCGCTCGGTGATCGTCGCGCCGGCGGAGGCCGACGCCTGATGCCCACGAAGGTCTGCGCGGAGTCCGAGATCGCGGTGGACAGCCCGATGCGCGCCGTCGTCGACGGCACCGCGGTGGCCATCGTGAAGGACTCGTCCGGCACCGTGCACGCCATCGGCGACACCTGCACCCACGGGGACATCTCGCTGGCCGAGGGGTTCATCGAGGGCGACACGCTCGAGTGCTGGGCCCACGGCTCCCGCTTCTCGCTCGCCACGGGGAAGCCGCAGAACTTCCCGGCGTACGAACCCGTCCCGGTGTTCCGGGTCGAGGTGCGCGAGGGCGACGTCTACGTCGACGTGCACGACCCCGTCCCCGTCGACTGACACCGCCGCCCGGCCCCCACACTTTCCGCGGCCCGTCCGCGACACGACAGAAAACCGAAGGAACCCACGCAATGTCCACTCTGGAAATCCGCGACCTCCAGGTCTCGATCGACACCGATCAGGGCACCAAGGAGATCCTCAAGGGTGTCGACCTCACGATCAACGAGGGCGAAATCCACGCGATCATGGGGCCGAACGGCTCCGGCAAGTCCACGCTGGCGTACACGATCGCCGGTCACCCCCGGTACAACGTCGTCGGTGGGTCGATCACCCTCGACGGCGAGGACGTCCTCGCGATGAGCGTCGACGAGCGCGCCCGTGCCGGCATGTTCCTGGCGATGCAGTACCCGGTCGAGATCCCCGGCGTGACGGTGTCGAACTTCCTCCGCACCGCCAAGACGGCGATCGACGGCGAGGCCCCGGCCCTGCGCGGTTGGATCAAGGAGCTCCGCCAGTCGATGGCCGACCTCAAGATGGACTCGTCGTTCGCCGAGCGCAACGTCAACGAGGGCTTCTCCGGTGGCGAGAAGAAGCGCCACGAGATCATGCAGCTCGAGCTCCTGAAGCCCCGCTTCGCCGTGCTCGACGAGACCGACTCCGGCCTCGACGTCGACGCGCTGAAGATCGTGTCCGAGGGCGTGAACCGCGCCAAGGCCGCGACCGGCCTGGGCGTGCTGCTCATCACGCACTACACGCGCATCCTGCGCTACATCAAGCCGGACTTCGTGCACGTGTTCGTCGCGGGCAAGGTCGCCGAGCAGGGTGGCCCGGAACTCGCCGACCGCCTCGAGAACGAGGGCTACGACCGCTACGTGCAGGCTGCGGCCGCGTCCGCCGCTGAGGCGCAGGCCTGATGATCGCGGCACTCGCCCCGGAGAAGTTCGACGAGGTCGTCGAGGGTCTGAAAGAGGTCCAGGACCCGGAGCTCGGCGTCAACATCGTCGACCTCGGCCTGATCTACGACCTGGCCTGGGACGACGAGGCCTCGGCGCTCGTGATCAGCATGACGCTGACCAGTGCCGGCTGCCCGCTCACCGACGTCATCGAGGGCGACACCGCGAACGCCCTCGACGGCATCGTGGACGCCTTCCGCATCAACTGGGTCTGGATGCCGCCGTGGGGTCCGGAGCGGATCACCGACGACGGGCGCGAGATGATGCGCGCGCTCGGGTTCGCGATCTAGTCGCGACCACACCGCAGACGGGAGGCCCGGTGCCAGCTGGCACCGGGCCTCCCGTCTGTCCGTGGTGGCGCCACGCGCGGGGCGCGCCGCCGAGCGGTCGCGACCGCCCGCTTGCGTCCGCCGACTGGTCACGTTCTGTCGGCTGACCGCGCTCCAGGCGGCTGATCGCGACCACTCGGTCTCCAGGCGACGGGGAGTCGTGACCGAACGACGCGCCCCGCAGGCGGCGTGTCCTGCGACTCGGCGAGCCGCACGGACCGCACCGGCAGCCCGGCCGCGCATCGGCAGCCCGGCCGCGCACCGGCAGCCCGGCCGCGCATCGGACGCAGAACGGCCCCGCACCGATCGGTGCGGGGCCGTTGTCGTGCGACGGGTCAGCGGCGGCCGAGCGCCTTCCACGCGAGCGGCACGATGCCCGCGGCGATGAGCGCCTTCGCGATCCCACCGACGATGAACGGGTACAGGCCGGCGGCGAGCACCGACTGCAGGTCGTTGGGTGCGCCGAGCTGCCCGAGCACGACCGCCAGGTACGGCAGGCCGGTCACGAACGGGATGGCGCTCGCGAGCAGCATCGCCACCGCGGCGCGCCCGAAGTGACGGTCCCAGTTGCGGCGGGCGAGCCAGCCGACGACGCCCGCGGCGGGGACGAACCCGATGACGTAGCCGAAGCTCGGCACGGCCAGGGCCTGCAGGCCGCCGGTCATGTCGGCGAAGAACGGTGCACCCGCGAGGCCGGCGACGGCGTAGACGAGCAGCGAGAGCATGCCGCGGCGGGCACCCAGGGTCGCGCCGACGAGCACGACGGCGAGCGTCTGCCCGGTGATCGGGACCGGCCACATCGGGACCTCGAGCTGTGCCATCGCGGCGGTGAACAGGGCTCCGCCGGCGACGAGGGCGGCGTTCGTGGCCAGCCCGTGCGTCCGCAGACGGTCGGCGAGGACTGCGCGGGGAGCGAACCCGGTGGCGTTCGTCATGGATTCTCCTAGAATGGACTGCTGGTCCCGTTCGGAACCATCGGTCCCGTCAGCGTAGCGGTGCACCTCACGCACACGTCGTTGTGCAAACCCACCAACTGATTGGACGTCCACTGTGCTTGCCGTGCACGAACTCGAGATCCGCGTCGGAGCTCGTCTCCTCATGGAAGACGTGTCCTTCCGTGTCGAGAAGGGTGACAAGATCGGACTCGTCGGCCGCAACGGCGCGGGGAAGACGACGATGACCAAGGCCCTCGCGGGTGAGACGCAGCCCACCGGCGGCAAGATCGAGCGCGGTGGTGAGATCGGCTACCTGCCGCAGGACCCGCGTTCCGGCGATCCGGAGGAGACCGCGCGCAAGCGCATCCTCGACGCCCGCGGTCTCGGTGAGCTCGTGGAGGGCATCCGCCTCGCCACGCTCGACATGGCGAGCGAGGACACGGCCGTCGCCGAGAAGGCGATGCGCCGGTACAGCCGACTCGACGACCAGTTCAACGCGCTCGGCGGCTACGCGGCCGAGGCCGAGGCTGCCTCGATCGCGTCGAACCTGAAGCTGCCGGACCGCATCCTCGACCAGCAGCTCAAGACGCTCTCCGGCGGGCAGCGTCGTCGCATCGAGCTCGCGCGGATCCTGTTCTCGGACGCCGAGACGATGATCCTCGACGAGCCCACGAACCACCTCGACGCCGACTCGGTCGTGTGGCTGCGCGAGCACCTGAAGACCTACCCCGGTGGCGTCATCATCATCTCCCACGACGTCGAACTCGTGGACGAGGTCGTCAACCGCGTGTTCTACCTCGACGCCAACCGCCAGACCATCGACATCTACAACATGGGCTGGAAGCTGTACCAGCGGCAGCGTGTCGCAGACGAAGAGCGTCGCCGCAAGGAGCGCGCCGGCGCCGAGAAGAAGGCCGCGACGTTGAAGGACCAGGCCGCTCGGTTCGGTGCGAAGGCCTCGAAGGCCGCCGCAGCGCACCAGATGGTCGCGCGTGCCGACAAGCTGCTCGCGGGTCTCGAGGACGAGCGCGTCGCCGACCGGGTCGCCAAGATCCGCTTCCCCACGCCGGCCCCGTGCGGCCGGACGCCGCTCATGGCCGAGGGGCTGTCGAAGTCCTACGGGTCGCTCGAGATCTTCGCGGGCGTCGACCTGGCGATCGACCGCGGTTCGCGCGTCGTCATCCTCGGGTTCAACGGCGCCGGCAAGACGACCCTGCTCCGCATCCTCGCGGGTGCCGACCTGCCCGACACCGGTGAGATCCAGCCCGGCCACGGTCTGCGCATCGGGTACTACGCGCAGGAGCACGAGAACATCGACGTCAACCGCACCGTGATCGAGAACATGGTGTCGGCGTCGACCGACCTCAACGAGACGGAGGCCCGTCGCGTGCTCGGGTCGTTCCTGTTCACCGGGGACGACGGCTACAAGAAGGCCGGGGTCCTGTCCGGTGGTGAGAAGACGCGTCTGTCGCTCGCGATGATCGTCGTCTCGGGCGCGAACGTGCTGCTGCTCGACGAACCGACGAACAACCTGGACCCGGCGTCGCGCGAGGAGATCCTGAACGCCCTGGCCGGGTTCGAGGGTGCGGTCGTCCTGGTGTCCCACGACGCCGGTGCTGTCGAGGCGCTCAACCCCGAGCGCGTGCTGTTGCTGCCGGACGGCACCGAGGACCACTGGAACAAGGACTACGCGGAGCTCATCGAGCTCGCCTAGCGGGCGGTCACGACACCCCGCTCAGGTTCGCCGAGTGGTCACCATGTGTCGGCACCGTCGCCGGCGAGCGACGGTTCGTGACCGCTCGGCGGCACGCATGCGAGCGCGTCGTGACCAGCGGCCGGGTGGCGTGCGGTGGTCGACGTGACCGGAGGACGGACGGGAGGCCCGTGGCGACGCCGCCACGGGCCTCCCGTCTGCTGTCCCGTTGGTCAAGGCAACCCGCTCGCGTCCGCCGAGTGGTCACCACGTGTCGTCACCGGCGTCGACGGGCGACGGTTCCTGACCGCTCGGCGGCACGCGTGCGGCGAGCGGCCCGGTGCAGCGCGTCAGCGGCGGGACGCGATCAGGTCGTCCTCGATCTCCGCGTCGGTCTTCGGCTTGGCGTCCTTGCGGCGCTGCCGCTCCTGGGCGCGCTCGCGTTCCTCCGGGTCGTCCTGGTTGAGGTTCCGGTACTCCTGCACCATCACGTACGCCAGGAACCCGAAGCCGCCGGCCGCGAACAGGAACCACTGGATGAAGTAGCTCAGGTGCAGGCCGGTGTCGGCAGTGGGGCGCTCCCAGCCGAGCGGGCGCGCCTCGGTCGGGGCGGGGGACTCGGAGGCGAGCTCGCCGTACGCGCCGGTCCAGATGGGGGTGTCGACCTTCTTCGCGACGTCCGCCAGCGTGACCGACTGCACCTGGTCGGTGTGCGCGGGGTCGGTGCGGCCGGGGATCCGGGGCTCGCTCTGTTGCAGCCGGACGATCGCCGTGACCTCGCCCGACGGGGGAGCGGGCACGTGGTCGGGCGCGTCCTGCGCGTTGCCGGTGGGGACCCAGCCGCGGTCGACGATGAACGCGCGGCCGTCGTCGGTGACCAGGGGGGTGAGGACCTCGAAGCCGGGCTGGCCGTTGTGCACGCGGTTGCGGACGAGCAGCTGTGCGTCGATGTCGTAGCGGCCGGTCACGGCGACGCGCAGCCACTCCTGCTCGTCCTGCCAGCTCGACGCCGTCGGCAGCGCCTGGTCGAGGGGCACCGGAGTGTGGTCGTAGTTCTGGGCGACCTGCTCGTTCTGACGTACGGCTTCGTTGCGGCGGTCCCACTGCCACATGCCGAACAGGGCGCAGACGATGGCGAAGGCCACGGCGATCGCGAAGTACCCGAGCCAGCGGCGACTCCGGACGAAGTGCCAGCCGACGAAGGGCTCGTCCGGGTGCGTGGTGGGACGTTCGTCGTCCGGTACGGATCGCCGTGCGTGGTCGGCGGCGCGCTGCAGCTTGGCAGCGTGCTTCCGGCCGTACCGGGAGTGCGGGTCGAAGTCGTCGGTCATCGACCGGTGCCGGTGGAGCGCACCCCGACGTCGTTCTTCGGCGACGATGCCGGATCGCGTTCGTCGTCGAGCCGGTCGACGTCCTCGTGCATGCCGGTGACGCGCACCGGGAAGGTGCGGGACCGCAGGTAGTCGGCGAGGAAGTCGCGGTGTTCGTCGCACGCGGCCCAGATCTTCACGCGGTCGGCGGAGTGGATCCGGGGGTTGCGCCAGTTCACCCGCCAGGCTGCCGTGTTGGAGCAGCCGGCCCGGGAGCAGACGGGGGTCGAGCCCGGCTCGGTGTGCAGGTCGAAGGTCGCGCCCATCAGCGGTGTCCCCACATCTTCGAGCGGTCGCCGTTGCGCTGCCACTCGTCCTGTGCGTGCTGCGCCTGCTGCCGGAGGCGGTCCTGCTCGTCGCGGTAGGCCTGGGCGCGGTCCTCTTCCTGCTGCTCGCGGAGGCCCGGGTCGACCGCGTCGTAGAGCTGCATGGCACCGGCGGGCGAGATCATGTCGCTCTCGGTCCGGCTGCCGGCGTTCGCGACGATGACGGCGACCCAGGGGATCACCGCGGCGAGGACGATCGGCACGACGGCGATCCAGGAGTGCCAGATGGAGTAGACGAGCACGGCCACGACGAAGAGCACGACGCGGATCGCCATCTGCCACACGTAGCGGGACAGGCGGTGCGCCCGGTCCAGCTCCGGCGAATCCGGGAGCGTGGTGATGCTGGTGTGCGTGCTCTTCATACAGATGGTCTCCGTCTACCCGTGGTCCAGCCTAAGCCTCCGGGGCCGATCGTGGGTGCGCCGCGCGCGAACGGGCTGCGGTGCTGGCTCCGCTACGCTCGTCCGGGCGTGTCCGCCGACCCGTCGGCACCACACGACCGCACACCACCACCGAACGGAGCGACCATGAGCACCCCCCGTACCGTCCTGATCACCGGCGGCAACCGCGGCATCGGCCACGCCCTCGCCGAGCGTTTCGTCGCCGCCGGGCACCGCGTCGCGGTCACGTCGCGCAGCGGACAGGGCGGACCCGAAGGGGCCCTCACCGTGCAGGCCGACATCACCGACACGGCCTCGGTGGACGCGGCCTTCACGCAGGTCGAAGCCGAGCTCGGTCCGATCGAGGTGCTCGTGGCGAACGCCGGCATCACGAACGACCAGCTGCTGCTCCGCATGTCCGAGGACGACTTCACGAGTGTCGTCGACACCAACCTGACCGGCACGTTCCGGGTCGTGAAGCGTGCCACCAAGGGCATGATGAAGGCGAAGTTCGGCCGCATCGTGCTCATGTCGAGCGTCGTCGGCGCCTACGGCCAGATCGGCCAGGTCAACTACGCGTCCTCGAAGGCCGCCCTGGTCGGCATGGCCCGCTCGATCACCCGTGAGCTCGGCTCGCGCGGCATCACCGCCAACGTCGTCGCGCCCGGGTTCATCCAGACCGACATGACGGCTGCGCTGTCCGACGAACTGCAGGCCGAGTTCAAGAAGGCGATCCCGGCGGCCCGCTACGGGACCGTCGACGACGTCGCCGACGCCACGCTGTTCCTGGCGAGCGACGGGGCCGGCTACGTCTCCGGCGCGATCATCCCGGTCGACGGTGGCCTCGGGATGGGCCACTAGCCAGCCCGGCCCGGCCCGCCCGGCCCGCCCGGCCCGGCCCGCCCGGCCCGAGTCTCGGACTGAGCGACACTGCTCGGGCCGCGCGGGCCGAGAAGTGTCGCCGTGCGCGAGACTCGGCTGCGAGGAGCGGAGCGTCAGCCGCGCAGTCCGAGCGTCGCGAGCACGGCGGACAGGTCGCGGTCCACGACGGCGACGTCCGCCTGCTCCCGCACGCGCGGCTTCGCGTCGAACGCCACCGACAGGGCGGCGACGCGCATCATCTCGAGGTCGTTCGCCCCGTCGCCGATCGCGACGGTGCGGACCGCGTCCACGCCGTCGGCCTCGGCCCACTCCCGCAGGGCGACGGCCTTGGCGTGCGCGTCCACGACGTCGCCGAGCACACGTCCGGTCAGCACGCCGTCGGCCACCTCGAGCCGGTTCGCCCGGCAGTGGTCGAGACCGAGCTGCTCGGCGAACGGGTCGAGGACCTCGTGGAACCCGCCGGACACGACACCGACGGTCCCCCCGGCGGCGTGCACGCCGCGGACGAGTTGGTCGGCTCCCCGCGTCACGCGGACCGCTCGCTGTGCGCGTCGGAAGACGTCGACCGGGAGGCCCGCCAGGGTTGCGACACGCTCCCGGAGGCTCTCGGCGAAGTCGATCTCCCCGCGCATGGCGCGCTCCGTGATCGCCTCGACCTGTGGTCGGGTCCCGGCGGTGTCGGCGAGGAGTTCGATCACCTCGTCCTCGAGGAGGGTGGAATCGGCATCGAGGACGACGAGGAAGCGGGGCACGGACCAACGGTACCGACAGACGGAGGCACGACTCGCGTCCGTGACGCGAGCCGTGCCTCCTGACCGGTTTCCTGGGTCGTCCTACGCGTCGACGCGGACGCCCTTGCCGACCACGGTGATGCCCGACTCGGTCACGGTGAAGCCGCGGGCCTCGTCGGCCTCACGGTCGATGCCGACCTGCGCACCCGGCGCGATGACGACGTCCTTGTCCAGGATCGCCCGGTTCACGACCGAACCGGCGCCGATCGTCGCCCGCTCGAAGACGATCGAGTCGAGGACCTTCGCGCCGGAGTCGATCCCGCACCACGGGCCGATCATGCTGCGTTCGACCTGCGCGCCCGACACCAGGCAGCCGAGCGACACGAGCGAGTCGACCGTCGAGCCGGTGTTGCCGTTGGCGTCCCGCACGAACTTCGCCGGGGGCAGGTTGGTCTGCTGGTTGAAGATCGGCCAGTCCTGGTTGTACAGGTTGAACACCGGCACCGGGGCGATGAGGTCCATGTGCGCGTCGAAGAACGAGTCGATCGTCCCCACGTCGCGCCAGTAGTACTTGTCGCGGTCGGTGGACCCGGGGACCTCGTTGCGCTGCAGGTCGTAGACACCGGCGTCGCCGCGGTCGACGAAGTCGGGGACGATGTCACCGCCCATGTCGTGCGCGGACGACTCGACCTGGCCGTCGCGGAGCACCGCGTCGACGAGGGCGTCCGCGTTGAACACGTAGTTGCCCATCGAGGCCAGGACCTCGCCGGGGGAGTCGGCGAGCCCGACCGGGTCCTTCGGCTTCTCGAGGAAGGCATCGATCTTCGTCGGGTCGTCGGCGTCCACCTGGATGACGCCGAACTGGTCGGCGAGCTCGATGGGCTGACGGATCGCCGCGACGGTGGCACTGCGGCCCGAGGCGATGTGCGCCTCGACCATCTGGTGGAAGTCCATCCGGTACACGTGGTCGGCGCCCACGACGACGACGATGTCGGGGCGCTCGTCGCGGAGCAGGTTGAGCGACTGCAGGATCGCGTCGGCCGACCCGGCGAACCAGCGCTTGCCGAGTCGCTGCTGCGCGGGGACCGACGCCACGTAGGACCCGAGCAGGCCCTCCATGCGCCAGGTCTCGGCGACGTGCCGGTCGAGACTGTGCGACTTGTACTGGGTGAGGACGACGATCTTCTGCAGACCGGAGTTCACCAGGTTCGACAGCGCGAAGTCGATGAGACGGAAGTTCCCGCCGAACGGGACTGCGGGCTTCGCCCGGTCGGCCGTGAGCGGCATGAGCCGCTTCCCCTCGCCGCCAGCGAGCACGATGCCGAAGACCTTCTTTGGTGCCATGCCGCTCACAGTAGGCGTCAGCACTGGGAACCGGTTACGTTGAACCCGTGCGAGTCGATCTACTGACCAGGGAGTATCCGCCGGAGGTCTACGGCGGAGCGGGTGTCCACGTGGCCGAACTGACTGCTGCGTTGCGGTCGGGAACCGACACCGACGTCCGGGTCCGGGCCTTCGGGGCCTTCCGCGACGAAGCCGACGTCTGGGGGTACCGCACGCCGGCCGGCCTCGAGCAGGCGAACGGTGCACTGCAGGCGCTCGGCACCGACGTGGCCATCGCCGCCGACGTCGAGGGCGCCGACCTCGTGCACTCGCACACCTGGTACGCGAACTCGGCGGGCCGGATCGCGCAGTTGACCTACGGGATCCCCCACGTCGTCACGGCGCACAGCCTCGAGCCGCTCCGCCCGTGGAAGGCCGAGCAGCTCGGCGGTGGCTACCGCCTGTCGAGCTGGATGGAACGCGAGGCGTTCGAGAACGCCGACGGTGTGATCGCGGTGTCGAAGGCCATGCGCGCCGACATCCTGCGCTCGTACCCGTCGATCGACCCGGCCAAGGTGCACGTCGTCTACAACGGCATCGACATCGACGCCTGGAAGCCGCAGGTCGACGAGGACGCCGTCCGCGCCCTCGGCATCGACCCGTCGCGCCCCAGTGTCGTCTTCGTCGGTCGCATCACCCGGCAGAAGGGCCTGCCCTACCTGCTCCGCGCCGTGGCGTCGCTCCCCGAGGACGTCCAGATCGTGCTGTGCGCCGGCGCCCCGGACACCCCGGAGATCCTCGCCGAGGTCACCGGGCTGGTCGAGGGCCTGCGCGAGCAGCGCGAGGGCGTCGTGTGGATCGACCGGATGCTCGCGCACGAGGAGATCGTGAACGTGCTGTCCTCGGGCACCGTGTTCGTGTGCCCGTCGATCTACGAACCGCTCGGCATCGTGAACCTCGAGGCCATGGCGTGCGGCATCCCCGTCGTCGGGACCGGCACCGGGGGCATCCCCGAGGTCGTCGCGGACGGCTTCACCGGTCGCATCGTGCCGATCGACCAGGCGCAGGACGGCACCGGCACCCCGACCGACCCCGAGAAGTACGTGGCGGACCTGGCCGCGACCCTGGGCGAGGTGCTCGCCGACGAGGGGCTCGCGAAGCTCATGGGCCGCGCCGGACGCCTGCGCGTCGAGTCCGAGTTCACCTGGGACGCGATCGCGACGAGGACACGGCAGGTCTACGACGAGGTGCTCGGCCGGACCCCGTAGGCTGGTCGCATGCCCTCGGTCGTGCGCTTGTCAGACGTCTCCGTGGTCCGCAACGGGGCCACCATCCTCGACTCGATCTCGTGGGGGGTGCAGGACGACGAACGCTGGGTCGTGCTCGGCGCGAACGGCGCCGGCAAGACCACGCTGCTGCAGGTCGCCGGTGCCCAGACGTTCCCGACCTCGGGTGACGTCGAGGTGCTCGGCACCGAGCTGGGCGGCGCCGACCTGTTCGAGCTCCGCCCGCGCATCGGCTTCGCGTCGACCGCCCTGGCCCGTCGCATCCCGGTGACCGAGAAGGTCATCGACGTCGTGCTGACGGCCGCGTACTCGGTCACGGGCCGCTGGAACGAGGAGTACGAGGAGCTCGACGTCCGCCGTGCCCAGCGCGTGCTCGAGGAGTGGGGCCTGGGGTCGTTCACCGACCGCACCTTCGGCGAGCTGAGCGACGGCGAGCAGAAGCGCGTCCAGATCGCCCGTGCGGTCATGACCGACCCGGAGATCCTGTTCCTGGACGAACCGGCCGCCTCGCTCGACCTCGGTGCCCGAGAGAGCCTCGTCCGCACCCTCGGCGGCTACGCCCAGAGCGCCGACTCGCCGGCCATCGTGATCGTCACCCACCACGTCGAGGAGATCCCCGCCGGGTTCACCCACGCGCTGGTGCTCGCCGACGGCCACGTGCAGGCCGCCGGGCCCATCGACGAGGTCCTGAACGACCAGACCCTGACCGAGGCGTTCGGCATCGCGCTGTCCGTCACGAAGGACGCCGGTCGGTACACGGCGCGCGCGTCCTAGCGCTGCGATCGCGCCGTCCGTCTGGTAACGTTGACGGCTGGCGCAAGCCGATGACTTCCCGCGCATCTCGCGCAATCCCACCACCGCTACCGCTATCGAGGAAACTCCATGAAGACCGACACCCACCCCGAGTACCGCGCCATCGTCTTCCGTGACCTGGCCTCCGGTGAGACCTTCCTGACGCGTTCGACCGCGAACAGCGACAAGACGATCGAGCTCGACGGTGCCACCTACCCGGTGATCGACGTCGAGATCTCGTCCGCTTCGCACCCGTTCTACACGGGCAAGCAGCGCATCCTCGACTCGGCCGGTCGCGTCGAGAAGTTCAACCAGCGCTTCAAGGGCTTCTCCAAGTAAGCAGCTCCACAGCACGTCGGAACGGGCGGTCCTCCTTCGGGAGAACCGCCCGTTCTGCGTCGTGCGAGCGGTGCGCGGGTCAGGCGCCGTTGCGGTGCGGCCAGCGACCGTCGGCGGTGAAGGACGGGTCGCGCTTCTTGCGCATGTACTCCTGGAACGAGCTCGCCTGCTCGGCGCACCACCCGACCTGCTTGCGGTGCAGTTCCTCTGCCGAGATGCCGAGCTCGTCCTGGTACTTGCCGGCGATGGCCTGGGCGACCCGACCGGCCGCGATGGCGTCGGCGCCGGCGTCGTGCGCGTCGTCGAGGGTGACGCCGTACAGCTCGGACGCCGCCTCGAGCGTGCGCTTGCCCTTGCGGAAGGTGTCGAGGGCCTTGTCGATCACGAGCGGGTCGACGACGTTGCCGATGACGGGGGAGGCGAAGCCGTGCCGCTTCGCCTCGCGGTCGAGGACCGTCAGGTCGTACGGGGCGTTGTAGATCACCAACGGGATGCCGCGGGCGAACACCGCCTCGATCGCGGCGATGATCTCGGCGACGACCTCGGCCGCGGGACGCCCCTCGGCCTGGGCGCGCTCGGTGGTGTAACCGTGCACGGCCGCGGCGCCCTCGGGGATCGCGATGCCCGGGTCGGCGATCCACGCGCCCTCGGCGATGGAGGCACCCGTCATGTCGATGAGGCCGACGTGCGCCGTGACGATCCGCGCCGTCTCGACGTCGACACCGGTGGTCTCGAGGTCGAAGACGCCGAGGGCGTGCCACCAGGGGCGTCCGGAGAGGTCCTGCGCCGGGGAGGGCGTGTCGAGCTGTGCTGTCGGATCCAGCTGTGCTGTGGGGAACGTCACGCGGTCAGGCTAACGGGACGCACCGACACGACCGGTGCTACCCGACCGGCGCGCCGACGTGCAGCCAGTAGAACGACTGCGTCCCGAGGGTCAGCGTGACGGTGCCGTCCTCGTCGAACGCGGGGAACGAACCGCCGCCGAACAGGTCGTAGAGCGGCCGACCGGCGAACTCGGGAGCCGACACCGTGACCGACGTCGGGTTCGTGGCGAACGAGAACACGCACAGGACGTCCTCCGCCGACGGCCCGAACTGCTGCCCGGAGCCCTCCCACGAGCGCACGAACGCGAGCACCGACTCGTTCGAGGTCTCCTGCACGTGCAGGGTCCCGAGCCCGAACACCGGGTGGGCCTTCCGCACGTGGATGACGTTGCGCACCCAGTGCAGCAGGGAGCGGGACTGGGCGAGCTGCGCCTCGACGTTGACCTGCGCGTAGTTGTACACGAGTGACTGCACCACGGGCAGGTACAGCTTGCCCGGGTCTGCCGAGGAGAACCCGGCGTTGCGGTCGGGGGTCCACTGCATCGGCGTGCGGGACGAGTCGCGGTCGGGGAGCCAGATGTTGTCGCCCATGCCGATCTCGTCGCCGTAGTACAGGAACGGCGAGCCCGGCAGCGAGAACAGCAGTGCGTGGATGAGTTCGAGTTCGGCACGCGAGTTGTCGAGCAGGGGAGCGAGGCGGCGGCGGATGCCGATGTTCGAGCGCATCCGGGGGTCGTAGCCGTACCAGCCGTACATGGCCTGCCGGTACTCCTCGCTGACCATCTCGAGCGTGAGCTCGTCGTGGTTGCGGAGGAACACGCCCCAGGCTGCCGCGGACGGCACGTCGAGCGTCTCCGACAGGATCGCGGACAGCTCCTTGGCGTGCTGGGCACGGAGCGAGTAGAAGATGCGGGGCATCACCGGGAAGTCGAACGCCATGTGGCACTCGGGCTCCTCGTCGGTGCCGAAGAAGGCGGCGGTCTCGCGCGGCCACTGGTTCGCCTCGGCGAGCAGGACACGGCCGGGGTACTCGTCATCCACCATCGCGCGCATCTTCTTGATGAACTCGTGGGTCTCCGGCTCGCCCTCGCCGTTGCCCTCTTCCGACTCGAACAGGTACGGGATCGCGTCGAGCCGCAGTCCGTCGACACCGAGGTCGAGCCAGTGCCGCACGACGTCGTACACGGCCTCGACCACCGCGGGGTTCTCGAAGTTCAGGTCGGGCTGGTGCGAGAAGAACCGGTGGAAGAAGAACTGCCGACGGACCGGGTCGAACGTCCAGTTCGACTCCTCGGTGTCGACGAAGATGACCCGGATGTTCGGGTACTCCTCGTCGGTGTCCCGCCAGACGTAGAAGTCACCGAAGGGGCCGTCGGGGTCCTCGCGGGACTGCTGGAACCACTCGTGCTGGTCGCTGGTGTGGTTGATCACCATGTCGATGACGATGCGCATGTTGCGCTCGTGCGACTTCGTGACGAGCTCGCGGAAGTCGTCGAGCGTACCGAACTCCGGCAGGATCGCCTTGTAGTCGGCGATGTCGTACCCGCCGTCGCGCATCGGCGACTGGAAGAACGGCGGCAGCCACAGGGCGTCGACGCCGAGCCACTGCAGGTAGTCGAGCTTGCCGATCACACCCTGCAGGTCACCGATCCCGTCGCCGTTCGAATCGACGAACGAGCGGATCATGCACTCGTAGAAGACCGAGCGCTTGTACCACTGCGGGTCGAGCGTCAGGCCGGGCAGCTGGATCGGGGCTGTGAAGGTCACCGTGCTCCTCGTCGTCATCGACGGGCCGGTCGACGGCCCGCCCCGGACACGATAGGCGCGCGATGCTGCGGGTGTCCGGGGTTTCGTGCGGTTGTCTTCGTAGACTGGCGCCGATGCAACCGCCCGTGCTCTCCCCGTACCAGTCGCTCATGGCCGCCACACCGGTGGTCCACCGGTCCGTGCAGGTCGACGGCCGCACCACGCACTACTGGGAGTACGGGCCGTCCGACGCGACGCAGACCGTCCTGGCGGTGCACGGCTTCCGCGGGGACCACCACGGCCTCGAGACGATCGCCGCGCACCTGCAGGACGTCCGCGTGATCGTCCCCGACCTGCCCGGCTTCGGCGTGTCCGATCCGTTGCCGGTGTCGGACATCGAGTCGTACGTCGGCTGGCTGCGTGCGTTCCACGAGGCGCTCGGGCTCCGCCGCGATGCCGTCGTCCTCGGCCACTCGTTCGGGTCGATCGTGGTGTCCGCCACCGTCGCCGCCGGGCTCGACACCCGGCTGCTCGTCCTCGTGAACCCGATCGCCGCCCCGGCGCTGCAGGGGCCCCGCGCGGTGGGCACCGGGATCGCGATCGGCTACTACAAGGCCGGCGCGGTGCTGCCGAGACCGATCGGGCTCGGGATCCTGCGGAACGCCGCCATCGTGCGGGTGATGAGCATCGCGATGCTCAAGTCGCACGACCGCGGGATGCGCCGGTGGGTGCACGACCAGCACGACCGGTACTTCTCGGCCTTCGCGAACCGCACGAGCGTGCTCGAGGCGTTCCGGACCTCGGTCACCCACGACGTGTCCGAGTACGCGGACCGCATCGACGTGCCGGTGCTGATGATCGCCGCCGAGCACGACGACATCACGGCCGTCCCCGAGCAGCGCGCCCTGGCAGCCCGCCTGCGCGATGCCGAACTCGTGGTCATCCCCGGGGTCGGGCACCTGGTGCACTACGAGACACCGGCACCGGCCGCCGCCGCGGTGCTGCGCCGGATGGCGGACACCGCCGCGCGCTCTGGACGGGGCCGCGGCACCAAGGCGAGCCGACCGTCGGGGGCGGGACGGGCCTCCCGGACGACCGCGGCGAACGCGAGCGCGAGCGCGACGAAGGCGACCGCGCCGAAGTCGGACGACTCGACGGCGAGCGACGCGAAGGAGACCGACGCGTGACCCGCCTACGCATCGGCATCGACTGCCGGTACGTCCGGATCGGCCGCCACGACGGCATCAGCCGGTTCACCGCCGGGGTCGCCCGGAACCTGCCCGACCGGCACGACGTCGTGCTGCTCGTCCACGACGAGCGCCAGCTCGAGTCCCTGCCGCGCGACCTGCCGTGGGAACTGCTGCCGGCGCCGACCGACGCGGGGGAGCCGCTCGTCGCACGGCGGGTGAACCGGCTCGGACTCGACGCAGTGTTCTCACCGATGCAGACCATGGGATCGCGGGGGCGCGACTACGCGCTCGTGCTCACCCTGCACGACCTGATCTACTACCGGAACCGGACACCCCCGCGCGAGTTCTCGTGGCCGCTCCGGCTCGGGTGGCGCGCGTTCCACCTGTCGTGGGTGCCGCAGCGTGTCCTGCTGAACGGAGCCGACGGGGTGGTCACGGTGTCCGAGACCACCGCGGGACTCATCGCCGAGCACCGGCTGACGAAGCGTCCGGTGACAGTGGCGTACAACGCTGCCGACCCGGCGTCGCCGCGCGTGGCCGGTGCGCCACGGGAGCGCTCGCTCGTCTACATGGGGTCGTTCATGCCGTACAAGAACGTCGAGACGCTGGCGGCCGCGCTGCCGCTGCTCGGGGCGGACTGGACCCTGCACTGCATGTCACGCGTGTCCGACGCCGACCGCGCACGGATCGAGGGGCTCGCGCCGGCCGGCTCGATCGTGTTCCACGACGGTGCGACGGACGAGGAGTACCTGTCGGTCCTCCGATCCGCCACGGCCCTGGCGACGGCGTCGTACGACGAGGGCTTCGGCATCCCGCTGGTCGAGGCGATGGGCGTCGGGACCCCGGTCGTGGTGAGCGACATCCCGATCTTCCGCGAGATCGGTGGCGATGCAGCCGAGTACTTCGACCCGGCGTCTCCGTCGGCGGTCGCGGCTGCGGTGCGGCGGGTCGAGGAGCGGTGGGACGAGGCCTCGGCGCAGTCGGTCGAGCGGGCCGCGCGGTTCCGGTGGCGGGACTCGGCGGAGCAGGTCGTGCGGGCGGTCGAGCGGGCCGTGGCCGACCGGCGCGCGCGGTAGCGAGGAGCGGCGCGGCGGCGCGTCGGTCGATGCGATACGACATCGTCGACGTCGTACGACATCGGATTCGTCGTTCAGCGTCGGGCATTTGACCAGCCGACCGCTACTTCGGCGCGATGACCTCGACGCTCGCCCCGGGGAACACCTTGTGCGTCTCCTCGGTCACCCGCGCCACGATCGGCGGGACGGCGGCCCCACGCCCCGGGGTGCGGACGACGATGGCCTGGTCGGCGGCGCGGTCCGAGGGCGTGCCACCGCGCTCCCACGAGCAGCGGACGGCCGTGACCCCACCGATGCGGTCGAGGGTGTCCGCCAGCACCAGGCGCTTCGCGGTCACCGACCGTGAGTCGGACACGCCCACCTCGATGGCGCCGAGGTCGGCGATCGCGACGACCCGGACGCCGTTGCCGCCCGCCGATTCGGTCGCGCGGCTCAGCGTCTCGACCAGGTCGGTGCGCGCGGCGGCGTCGAGGGACGGGGCGGCCGTGATCGTCGCGATGGCGTCGTAGCTCGCGAAGCCCGTCTTCTCGGCCGGGTGGTGGAGGACCTCGGTGACACCCGGCACGTCGGCGAGCCGGTCGTCGAGGCGGTCGAGTGCCAGGTCCGGACGGGGGAACGCGCCCCCGACGCCGGTCTGCACGCTGCCGATGATGGTGCCGAGCACGAGGGCGATCACACCGGCGACGACGACGGTGCCGCCGCCGATGAGCAACCAGGTGCGGGCCCGCTGCCCCATCGTGCGGGTCTGCACGCTGGCGGTCTCGGGGCCGAAGGCACGGTCGAGGTCGTCGTCCTGCTGGTCAGTGGCGTGCCAGCCACCCGGGTCGGTTCCGTCGGTCACCATGTCGCCCCCCTGGTTCGGGTGCGTCGGAGCCTAGTCGCAGGACGGCCGCGCCGTCCGCGCACCGTGGTGCGGGAGCCGCTCGGCGCCCCGTCCCCGCAGCGTGGTGCGGGAGCCGCTCGGCGCGCCGTCCGAGCATCGTGGTGCGGGAGCCGCTCGGCGCCCCGTCCCCGCAGCGTGGTGCGGGAGCCGCTCGGCGCCCGTCCGCGCAGGGCGCTCGTCAGCCCCGGCGTTCCAGGGGGTTCTGGTAGTCGAACGCGTACCGCCCGGGCCCGTCCGAGACGTCGTCGATCGGGTCGTCGAACCGGACGAGCTCCGCGTGGAAGCGTTCGGGGTCCCAGCGGAACGAGTGGATCGAGCCGTTGCGGATCGGGGTGGCGTGCCGGTCGGCGGTTCCGGGTGCCGCCTCGTTCACCACGCTCCGGATCACCGCGCCGTGGGTGGCGACGACCACGACCCCGCCGTCGAAGCGCACCGCGATCTCACCGAGTGTCTCGGTGATGCGGGCGAGCAGCGCGGACCGGGACTCGCGGCCCGGGATGTCGTCGTGCGGGTACTTCGCCGTGACCTCGGTGTCGGTGAGCCCCTCGGCTTCGCCGTAGGAGCGTTCGGCCAGCCCGGCGTACGGCACCGGCGCCGCGAGCCCGAGCCGGTCGGCGATGATCGCCCCGGTCTCGGCGGCGCGGGACAGCGGCGAGGCGACGACCGCGTCGAACTGCCGGCGGGTGAGGAGTTCGGCGGCCTCGGCGGCCTGTCGCCGCCCGGTGTCGTTGAGCGGGATGTCGGTGGAACCCTGGATGCGGCGCTGCGCGTTCCAGTCGGTCTCACCGTGCCGGACCAGGTACAGGAGCGTCGTCACCCGTCGATCATCCCAGAAGGCGAGGCCCGCCGAGCCGCTCGGCCAGGTGCACCAGCGTCTCGGTCGTCCCGCCGTCGAGCTTCACGGCGGCGCGGCGGTCGCTGCGGGTCGCACCGCGGTTCACGATGACCACCGGGTTCTTGCGGCGGGCAGCGTGGTCGACGAGCCGCACGCCGGAGTTCACCGTGAGCGACGACCCCACCACGAGCAGCGCCTCGGCGTCGGCGACGATCGACACCGCCTCGTGGAACTTCTCGGTGGGCACGAACTCGCCGAAGAAGACGACGTCGGGCTTGAGCATCCCGCCGCACACCGAGCAGTCCGGCACCACGAAGCGCTCGACGTCGGTGATCTCGACGTCGCCGTCGGGCTGTAGCTGCACCGAGCCGGGCTCGTCGATCCACGGGTTGGCACGGTCGATGGTCGTGGCGAGGTCGGCACGGGAGAACACCTGCCCGCACGTCAGGCAGAGGGCGCGGTCCATCGACCCGTGGATCTCGACCACGCGACGGGACCCGGCGCGCAGGTGCAGGCCGTCGACGTTCTGCGTGATGACGCCCGTGACGACACCAGCGTCCTCGAGGGCGGCGAGCGCCCGGTGCCCCTCGTTCGGTCGGGCGGCAGCGAAGCTCCGCCAGCCGAGGTGCGAGCCCGCCCAGTACCGCTGCCGTTTGGCGGCGTCGGCACGGAACTCCTGGAAGGTCATCGGCTTGCGCACGATCCGCCCGGCGCCGCGGTAGTCGGGGATGCCGGAGTCGGTGCTCAGGCCGGCGCCGGAGAGCACGGCGACGCGCTTGCCGGCGAGCACCTCGAGCACGCGGTCGAGGTCCGCTGCCGTCGGCAGACCGGTCGGAGTCCCGGTGGTCGGTCCGCTCGTCGACGCAGCATCATCCAGCACCCTGTTCACGGTACCCTCAACAGCCGACCGTCCCGGTCGCTTCCCCCTTCGGCGAGACGCGGCGAGACACCAGCTGGCCCACCACCTGCACCACACCGAAACGAGCCCCGTGCACCCCGTCCGCATCGACTCCCTCGACGACCCTCGCCTCGACGACTTCGCCCGTCTGACCGACGTGGCGCTCCGCCGGGTGAGCGAACCGGAGGGCGGCCTGTACATCGCCGAGTCGAACACGGTCATCGAGCGCGCGGTCCGTGCCGGGCACACCCCTCGGAGCATCCTGGTGCAGGAGAAGTGGCTCGACAGCGTGCTGCCCCTGGTCGCCGACCACGACGGTCCGGTCTTCGTCGGCCCGGACGCCCTGCTCGAGGAGCTCACCGGCTTCCGCATGCACCGTGGCGCGATCGCCGCCGTGCAGCGCCCCGAGCTGCCGACGGTCGCCGAGGTGGTGCGGGACGCGAAGCTCGTCGTCGTGCTCGAGGACATCGTCGACCACACGAACGTCGGTGCCGTCTTCCGCAGCGTCGCCGGCCTGGGCGCGGACGCGGTCCTCGTCAGCCCGCGCTGCGCCGACCCGCTGTACCGCCGGAGCGTCCGGGTGAGCATGGGCACGGTCCTGCAGATCCCGTGGACCCGGATCGGCGAGTGGCCGGCAGCGGGCGAGGAACTGCGCGCGCAGGGTTTCCACCTCGCCGCGATGGCGCTCACCGACGAGTCGGTCGACCTCGCCGAGTTCGCGCGGGACGTCCCGGGCAAGGTCGCGCTCGTCATGGGCACCGAGGGGCAGGGGCTGACGCCCGCCGCGATCGCGTCGGCCGACACCACGGTGCGGATCCCGATGGCGCACGGTGTCGACTCGCTCAACATCGCCGCGGCGAGCGCCGTCGGACTGTGGGCGGTCACCCAGGCCCAGCGGCTCGCTTCCTAGCCACGCCACGGGCGGACCGGGAGGCGCGGCTCGCCTCAGCGCTGCAGCATCCGTCCGGCGCGGATCACCAGGGCGCGGTCGGCGCCCGGTCCGCCGACCAGGCACACGCCGACGGGGGCTCCGTCGACGGTGAGCGCCGGTGCGCTGACCGCCGGGACGCCACCGACGCTCGCGAGGCTCGTCATCGCCGTCGTCGCGGTCCGGGTGCGTTCGAGCGCCGCCGTGTCGGCAGCGATCAGCGGTGCCGGCCCGGGGACCGTCGGGAACAGCAGGGTCCGGTCGGCGAGCGCCGTGCGGATCGTCGCCCGGACGTCGTCGAGCCGCGCGACGGCGTCGGCGGTGGCTGCGGGGTCGTTCGCCTGGGCGGCGGCGAACCGGTCGCCGACGACGGCGCTCAAGGCACCGGGGTGGGCGTCGATCCAGGCACCGTGGGCGGCGACGGCCTCGGCGGCCTGCACGAGGCGCAGCAGCTCGCGCAGGTCGTCGAGCGGCGGGATCCCGAGGTCGGCGAGCCGCACGGTGCCGATCGGGTGACCCTGTTCGGCGACGAAGGCGGTGAAGGCCTCGGCGACGGCCGGCTCGACGAGCTCCAGGAGCTCGGCGGGCACGAGGAGCTCCGGTTCCGCCGGAGCTTCCGGATCCGACGGCACCGTGGCGTCGAGCGCCGCGAGCAGGACGTCGGCGCTCCGGGTGAGCCACCCCACGGTGTCGAACGACGGCGCGAGGGGGAGCAGGCCTTCGCGGGAGACCGCGCCGTGGGTCGTCCGGAGGCCCCAGAGCCCCTGGTACGAGGCGGGGACCCGCACCGATCCCGCGGTGTCCGTGCCGATCCCGATCTCGGCCGTGCCGAGACGGACAGCCGATGCGGACCCGCTGGACGAGCCTCCTGGCAGTCGGGTCGGGACCGCCCCGTTCGGCGGGGTGCCGTGGTGTTCGTTGCGGCCCGTCAGGTTGTAGGCGAACTCATCGGTGCGCGCGATGCCGCGGATGGCGGCGCCGGCGTCGAGGAGGGCTGCGACGGCCGCGGCCGGCGTCGCCTGGACGGCGGACTCGCGCAGGTACGTCGGGTTGCCGGCGCCGACGGGCTGGCCGGGGACGGCGTAGAGGTCCTTCACCGCGACGGTGAGCCCGTCGAGCGGTCCGGACGCGGTGGGGGCGACGAGCGGGTCGCCGACGGCGCGCCAGACGGTGGTGTCGAAGGCCTTCGGGCGGCCGGTGACGTGGGCCGCCTCGATGCGCCAGCGCGGACCCGCGTCGCCGTGGGTGCTGTCGCTGTCGCGTCGCCACAGCTGGGTCTGGAGGCCCTGCCCGCCCGCCGCGAACGCGGACACCGACACGACGAGGGCCAGTCCCTCGGTCAGGGGGCGGACCTCGACGCGCGTCAGCGACCGGGCCAGGACCCCACCCCGTGCCCCGCGGAACGCGCTGATCGCGTCGTGCCCGACGAGCAGGCCGCGGTCGTCACCGCGCATCGTGCCGGGGGCGTCGACGAACGCGGCGTCGAGGGCGTCGAGGTCGTTCGCGGCGAGGGCGGCCTCGTACGCGTCGAGCGCATCGAGCAGGCCCTCCGGTGCCGCGGTGCTCGTCTCGTGCGTGCTCATCGTGCGGGCTCCTCGAAGTCGGCCTTGCGGATGCGCGCGTGCGCGCCGGTGACCAGGTCGACCACCTGCGAGATGTTGAAGTCCGTCGCCGCCGACAGGTAGGCGTACGCCAGGTGCGGCTCCATGCCCCAGCGGGCGCCGAGGATCGCGACGGCGTGCCGGACACAGGCGCGGACGGCCTCGTCGAGATCCGGGTCCATGCCCGTCGGCACGAGGAACTCGTGGGTCTCCACGAGCGGCCAGGCCAGGTCACCGAACTGCTGTGCTGCGTCGGCGGCGGGTGTCACGTCGAACCGGACGGTCGCGCGGAGCGACGCCTCCATCGCGGTGAGCGCGACCTCGCCGTCGCCCTGCGCGAAGTGCGGGTCACCGACGTACGCGAGCGCCCCGGGGACCAGGACCGGCAGGTGCAGCTGCGCGCCGACCTGCAGCAGGTTGACGTCGACGTTCCCGCCGTGCCGGCCCGGCGGCACCGAGTGCAGCCGTTCTCCGGGTGTGGCGACGCCCATGATCCCGAGGAAGGGGGCGAGCGGGAAGTGCGCGAAGCGGTCGCGGGCGCCGGTCAGGGGGATGCGGCCCCGCTGACCGTCGGCCGTCTCGACCACGTCGGCGAAGACGCTGACCGTGGTGCCGTCGACCGGGTACTCGCCGTGCAGGGCACCGCGGCCGTGCCGGTTCGACACGACGCCGTAGTGCACCCGCGGCAGCGTCTCGAGCACCGTCATGGTCAGGACGTCGCCCGGTTCGGCGCCCGCGATCGCGATCGGACCGGAGACGACGTGCGGGCCGTCGGTGGCAGGGTCCCGGTGGCCGCTCCTGGCGATCGCGACGGCGTCGTCGAGGACGTGCTCCGCGGCGACGCCGTGCGACGCGAAGTACCCGCGGGGGTCGCTGCCCTGGTCGGGCAGGATCCCCTCGTGGCTGACGGTGTCGATCGTGACGTCGTCACCGGACGCGATCGTGACGACCGGGCGGTCGTCGGCGTTCGGCAGCCGACCCCACAGGACCGTGTCCGGGTCGACGGGAAGGTAGCGGGTGGACCGGATCGGGCCGGCGCCGGGCTGCAGGGTCGGGATCGCGGGGGTGCTCACGGAGCCACTTTCGCACACGCGACTCCGCGGCCCGCTCGCAGCCACGCGGGGCTCGTCGCCGGTACGCTCGGTACCCGTGTCACGAGTCGTCCGCCGCCCCCGCTCCGCCGTCCGGAGGCCCGTGACGATCTCCGTCGTCGCGGTCCTCGTGCTCGTCGCCGGGTACCTCGTGGCCGCGGCCGTCGTGCCGTTCGGTCCGGCGAGCGCCTCGACCACCACGTACTCGGCCCCGACGTCGAGCGTCCCGGCGCTGGACTTCCCGGGGTACGGCGCCACCGCGGTCGAGGCCACCGACTTCCCGGAGAGCCTGCGTACCAGCGGTGACACGAAGCCCCGGTCGATCGCGAGCATCACCAAGATCGTCACGGCGCTCGTGGTCCTCGACGAGAAGCCGATGGCGGCGGGGGAGTCCGGCCCGGTGATCACCTTCACGCCGAAGATGGAGTCGCTCTACGCCAAGTACGCGGCCCTGAACGGTGAGGTCGCGCCGATGCCCGCCGGCCTGGAGCTGTCCGAGCACCAGGCGTTCCAGGTGATGCTCATGAAGTCGGCGAACAACTACGCCGGCGCCCTCGCCATCTGGGCCTTCGGGTCGATCGCCGAGTACGAGCAGGCGGCGACGAAGTGGCTCGAGGCGCACGACCTCGACGACACCACGATCCACGAGCCGACCGGTCTCGACCCGCAGAACACCTCCACCGCGACCGACCTGGTCGACCTCGGGCAGCTCGCCCTCGCGAACCCGGTGGTCAAGGAGATCGTCGGCACCGAGGACGTCACGATCCCGACGGTCGGTGAGATCGAGAACTCGAACAAGCTGCTCGGTATGGACGGCATCGAGGGCATCAAGACCGGCACCCTCGACGAGGCCGGCGCCTGCCTGCTGTTCGCCGCGACGTACGAGCGTGGCGGCCGTGACGTGACGGTCATCGGCGTCATGCTCGGCGGCGCCGACCACGACTCGCTCGACGTCGATGTCCAGCGGTTGCTGCGCTCCGTGGCCGACAACTTCCAGGTCGTCACCCTGACCCACGCCGGGCAGACCTTCGGCACGTTCTCCACCCCCTGGCAGGACGAGGCCGACGCGGTCACCGCGAAGGCGGCCGAGGTGCTGGTCTGGGGCAAGACGAAGGTCCGGGCGAAGGCGCACCTCGACGAGGTCACCCTCGGGACGAAGGGCGAGCGGGTCGGGAAGGTCCGCTTCACGGTCACGAACCACGACCCGGTCACGGTGCCGCTCGTGCTCGAGCGGACGATCGACGACCCCGGCGTCTGGTGGCGCTGGACGAACCCCTTCCAGGGCTGACGGTGCTCGCGCTCTGACGCGCACCACCCGGAGTCCGTACTGTCGGACGGGTGACGACGACGAAGACGTTCCCCCGGACCACCCCCTCTGCCCTCGACATCGACGCCCGCGGTGTGCTCGCGTTCGTCGACGCCCTCGAGTCGACCCCCGGCGTCGAGCCGCACAGCCTGATGCTGCTCCGGCACGGCCAGGTCGCTGCCGAGGGGTGGTGGCAGCCGTACGCAGCCGACCGGGTGCACCTGCTCTACTCGCTCAGCAAGAGCTTCACCGCAGCGGCGGTCGGCATCGCCGTGCGCGAGGGACTGATCGACCTCGACGCGACCGCACTGTCGTACTTCCCCGAGCTCGACGCCGAGATCACGGACGAGCGCAGCCGCCGCATCCGGGTCCGGCACCTGCTCGCGATGGCGAGCGGGCACCGCGAGGAAGCACTCGACCGAGCCCGCGCCGCCGACCCGTCGAACCTCGTCCGTGGCTTCCTGCTCACGCCGCCGGACGAGGAGCCCGGCACCGTCTTCGCCTACAACCAGCCGTGCACGTACACGCTGGGGGCGATCGTCCGGCGGGTCAGCGGTGGTTCGCTGGTCGACTACCTGCGTCCTCGTCTGCTCGACCCGCTCGGCGTCGACGACCTCGCCTGGCGCCGCGACGAGACGGGCGCCGAGCTCGGCTTCAGCGGGTGCTACACGACGACCGACGCCGTCGCGAAGCTCGGGCAGCTGTACCTGCAGCGCGGCGTGTGGGAGGGCGAGCGGATCCTCGACGAGGACTGGGTCGCGGCCGCCACGACGACCCAGGTCGAGAACCCGGCTGAGGAGAACCCGGACTGGTCGCAGGGCTACGGCTTCCAGTTCTGGATGGCCCGCCACGGCTTCCGCGGCGACGGCGCCTACGGGCAGTTCTGCGTCGTCCTGCCGGAGCAGGACGTCGTCCTCGCGATCACCGGACAGAGCCTCGACATGCAGGCGGTCCTCGACGCGGCCTGGCAGCACCTGCTGCCCGCCGTCGACCGGACGTCCGACACGGGTGCGGACACCGCCATGGAGGCCCGGCTCGCCTCCCTGGGGCTGCCTCCGGTACCGGGCGGTCGACTTCCCGAGCGCCTCGCCGACGTCGAGCTCCGGTCGCGTCCAGACGCGATCCTCGACGCCGTCACGTTCACGCGTGACGCGGACGGGGACCGCGTGACCATCACCGACGACGGTCGGTCGGACTCCGTGCCGGTCGGCGAGGGGGCGTGGGCCATCGAGGGCGCCCTCGCAGCGAGCGCAGCGACCCAGTCGGACGGCACCGTGCTCGTCGCGCTCCGTTTCGTGGAGACGCCGCACCTGCTGCACCTGCGCGTCGACCTCGACGCGGGCACGGTCGGGACGAAGTGGAAGACCGAGCCGCTGCACGACGGCCCGCTGACGTTGCGGCGCCCGGCCGACTGACCTGTGCCGACCACAGGGTGCGCACGTCGCGGTTCGCGCCCCACCGTGGTCATCGCGCCCCGGGGAGTCGGGGCGCGATGACCGTGGTGGGGCGCGGCCGGGGAGGCGTGCGGACTCGGATGGCCCTCGTTCCGCTACGGGGTGTCGGACCTGTGCTCGACGACGTCCTGCAGCTCGGGGCGCTTGGCGGAGACTCCGTCGCCCGACGACGTGTGCTTGATGCGCCGGACGACCCACGGCACCAGGTACTCCTTCGCCCAGCCCAGGTCCTCGGCGCGGGCCGCACGCCACGGCCGGGCCTCGAGCGGTTCGGGATTGAACGGCTCCAGGCCGTGCGGCACGCCGAGGGCGTCGAGCACCGCGGCGGCGATCGTGGCGTGCCCCGTGGGGGAGTGGTGCAGCCGGTCCGGTGCCCACATGCGCGGGTCGCGGAGCACCCGGAGCGCCCACATGTCCGCCACGAGTGCGCCGTGCTTCAGGGCGATGGCGTGCAGGTTCTCGTTGTAGATCGCCGTCTTGCCGCGCACCATGCCGAGCACCGGCGTCATGCCGACGTCGGGCCCGGTGAACAGCACCACGGTCGCGCCGTCGCTCCGCAGCCGCGACACCATCGCGTCCACCCGCTCGGCGAGTTCGTCCGGATCGGAGCCCGGCCGGATGATGTCGTTGCCCCCGGCGGACACCGTGACCAGGTCCGGACGGAGCACGAGCGCCGGCTCCACCTGCTCGTCGATGATCTGCTGCAGCAGCCGCCCGCGGATCGCCAGGTTGGCGTACGCGAAGTCGTCGGACCCGTGGGCGAGCACCTCGGCGACCCGGTCCGCCCAGCCCCGGTTGCCCCCGGGGACGGTGGGGTCGGGGTCGCCGATCCCCTCGGTGAACGAGTCACCGATCGCGACGTACCTGGACCACGGATGACGATCTGACACGCTCCGGACCATAGTCTCGTGCCATGACGAAGGCCAACACGGGCGCGGACCGCGGCACGGACGCAGCCGCCTGGACCGTGCCGGACGACCTGCTCGCCCGCATCGCCGAACGCGCCCCCGGGTACGACGCCACGAACGCGTTCTGCGCCGAGGACCTGGCGGAACTCCGCGCCGCGGGCTACCTGCGCATCGGGGTGCCGGTGGCGCAGGGTGGCTCCGGTCTCGGCCTCCGCGCCACGACCGCCGTCCAGCAGGCCCTCGCCCAGGCCGCGCCGGCGACGGCGCTCGGCCTCGGGATGCACCAGGTGTGGGTGCAGGCGGCGCGCGCCGTCACTGCGCGGGGTGCGTCGTTCCTCCAGTCCGTCACGGACCACGCGTCGGACGGCCACCTGCTCGCCTTCGGGGTGAGCGAACCCGGCAACGACGCCGTCCTGTTCGACTCGTCGACGACGGCGGAGCCGGTCGGCGACGGCGGCTACCGGTTCACGGGCACGAAGGTGTTCACGTCGCTCGCACCGGCGTGGGACGTGCTGAGCGTGTTCGGCAAGGACGAGTCCGGGCCGGATCCGCGGCTGGTGCACGGCTTCGTGCTCCGGTCCGACGGGGACGTCGAGCACCTGGACGACTGGGACACGCTCGGGATGCGGGCGACCCAGAGCCGGACGACGAAGCTCCACGGTGTGCACGTGCCGGCGGACCGGATCGTGCGGACCCTGCCCGTCGGGCCGAACCAGGACCCGCTCGTGTTCGGCATCTTCGCGTCGTTCGAGCTGCTCATCGCCTCGGTGTACGTCGGGATCGCCTCGCGTGCGGTGTCGCTGGCGGTCTCGGCGGTGCAGTCGCGTGCATCGCTCGACGGGACGCCACGGTCGCAGGACCCGGACGTGCGCCGGGCGATCGCGGACATGCGCGGGTCGGTCGACGCGATCGAGCTGCAGGTGTCCTCACTCGCGCGGTCGGTCGACGAGCTGGACGACCTCGGTGCGCGGTGGTTCCCGCTGCTCGTGGGGACCAAGGCGCGGGCGGTCGACACGGCGCAGCACGTCGTGGACGAGGCGATGCGGGTCGTCGGGGGCTCGGCGTTCCGGTCCTCGAGCGAACTGGCCCGCCTGGCGCGTGACGTCCGGGCCGGCCAGTACCACCCGTCGTCGCGGGACTCGGCGGCGCGAACGCTCGCGGCGTCCGTGCTCGGCCCGCTCGGCTGACGCGGTCCCGTGCCCGGCCGCGTGCCCGGCCGCGCGAGCACGGTGCGGGACTTGTGAGCTGGTGCGAGGTTGCTCGCTCGGTGCGGCCTTGTAGCGCCGCACCGAGCGATCAACCCGGCACGGATCGGCGAAGGTCCCACCGTGCGACTGAGACTGCCACGCGTTCGGCGGCCACCGGCGCACGGTGAGCCCGGCGATGTCGGTGGTCCCTGGCATCATCTCCGTGTGAGCAAGCAGGACGGAAGCAACCGGCTCGTCTCCGACGCACCGGTGGACGACGTCTCGGCGACCGTGCTGCACGTCGACATGGACGCCTTCTTCGCCTCCGTCGAACTGCTCGACCGACCCGACCTGGTGGGGCTGCCGGTCATCGTCGGCCACGACTCCGACCGCTCCGTGGTCACCGCTGCCACCTACGAAGCCCGTCGGTACGGCGTGAACTCCGCCATGCCGATGGCCATCGCGAAGCGCCGCTGCCCGAACGCGATCATCGTCGAGCCGCACTTCGAGAAGTACCGCGACCAGTCCGCCGCGGTGATGGCGATCTTCGACCGGTTCACGCCGCGGGTCGAACGGCTCGGCATCGACGAAGCGTTCCTCGACGTCGCCGGCGCGCTCCGGCTGTACGGCACGCCGTGGGAGATCGGCCGGGCCATCCGGCGCACGGTCCACGCCGAGACGGGCCTGCACTGCTCGGTCGGCGCCGCGTCGACCAAGTTCGTGGCGAAGCTCGCATCGAGCCGGTCCAAGCCGGACGGGCTGCTCGTCGTGCCCGCAGCCGACACCATCGCGTTCCTGCACCCGCAGCCGGTCTCGGCGCTGTGGGGCGTGGGCGGCAAGACGCAGGAGACCCTCGAGCGCCGCGGCATCCGCACCGTCGGCGACCTGGCGAACACGCCCCTCGGGTCACTCGTGTCCGCGCTCGGGCCAGCCGGTGGCCAGCGCCTGCACGACCTGTCCTGGGGGCGCGACCCACGCGTCGTCGACACCGGGGTGGGCGAGAAGTCCATCGGGCACGAGGTCACGTTCGGCCACGACCTGACCGAGCGGGACGACGTCGCGCGCGAGCTCCTGCGCCTCGCCGACAAGGTCGCCGTCCGGCTGCGCCACGCCGACGTGCAGGCCCGCACCGTGGCGCTCAAGGTCCGCTACACCGACTTCACCACGTTGACCCGGTCGCGCACCCTCGCCGAGCCCACCGACGTCGCCAAGCGGCTGCACCGCGAAGCCGTCGAGCTGTACGACGTGCTGCACCGACCGGGCAACCGGATCCGGCTCATCGGGGTCCGCGGCGAGAACCTCGTGCCGGCCGCCGCGAGCAACGCGCTGTGGGACGACGACGCGCCGTGGCGCGAGACCGAGACCACGGTCGACGCGGTCGCCGCGCGCTTCGGCGCAGGCGTGCTGCGACCGGCATCCCTGGTCCGCCGTACCCCCGACGGCCACGTCCCGCACGCCAGGCAGGACTTACGGTGGCGGTAGAATCAGGTCCAGTGAGCGCAGCGGAGTACGAACAGCAGCAGCCCGCCACGCTGTGGGCCGAGTCGGGGGACGACCACACGTCGTCGACGGATCCTTCGTCCGCCGCGCATGCCGATGCGGTCGCGCGGGACGAAGCCGACGCGGCCGCCCTCGCCGAAGCAGCTGGCAACTCGGCCGTCCAGCACCTGTCGCCCGCGTTCCCGGACCGCGCCGCGTGGGGGACCGCCTCCAAGCTCCGCGCCTGGCAGGTCGAAGCCCTCACCAAGTACTTCGAGTCCGAGCCGCGTGACTTCCTCACGGCCGCGACGCCCGGCGCCGGCAAGACGACGTTCGCGCTCCGCCTGGCCACCGAGCTGCTGGCGCGCGGCACCGTCGACCGCATCGTGGTCGTCGCCCCCACCGAGCACCTGAAGCGGCAGTGGGCGGACTCCGCCGACCGCGTGGGCATCCGCATCGACCCGATGTTCAAGAACGGCGACGGCATGTTCGGCCGGCACTACCAGGGCGTCGCGATCACGTACGCCCAGGTCGGCATGAACCCCGAGGTGCACAAGAAGATCACCGAGGGCGGGCGCACCCTCGTCGTCCTCGACGAGGTCCACCACGGCGGCGACGCGCTCACCTGGGGCGACGGCATCCGGGAAGCCTTCTCCGGCGCAACCCGACGGCTCTCGCTGTCCGGCACACCGTTCCGGTCCGACACCGCGCCGATCCCGTTCGTCCAGTACGCCCCCGACGAGCAGGGCATCCGTACCTCGATCTCCGACTACAACTACGGCTACGGCCGCGCGCTCAAGGACGGCGTCGTCCGACCGGTGCTGTTCATGGCCTACGCCGGCCAGATGCGCTGGAAGACCCGGATGGGCGACGAGATGTCGGCCTCCCTCGGCGAACAGGTCACGAAGGACATCACCGCACAGGCCTGGCGCACGGCGCTGTCGCCCGAGGGTGAGTGGATGCCGGCCGTGCTGTCCGCCGCCGACAAGCGCCTGACCGAGGTGCGTCGTGGTGTGCCGGACGCCGGTGGTCTGGTCATCGCGACGGACACCACCACGGCCCGCGCCTACGCTCGCATCCTGCAGCAGATCACGGGGGAGCGGCCGACCGTCGTGCTGTCCGACGAGGCCGCCGGGTCCAGCCGCATCAGCGCGTTCGCCGATGACACCTCGCGGTGGATGGTCGCCGTGCGCATGGTGTCCGAAGGCGTCGACGTCCCGCGGCTCTGCGTCGGCGTGTACGCCACGAGCGCGAGCACCCCGCTGTTCTTCGCCCAGGTGATCGGCCGCTTCGTGCGTGCCCGACGCCGCGGTGAGACGGCGAGCGTCTTCCTGCCGAGCGTGCCCGGACTGATGGCACTGGCGGCGACGCTCGAGCTCGAACGCGACCACGCCCTCGACCGTCCGAAGGACGCCGACGACGGCATGTACAACCCCGAAGACGCGATGGTGGCCGAGGCCAACAAGGAAGACCGCGCGTCCGAGAGCCTGCTCGAGGTCCAGCCGTTCGAGGCGCTCGACTCGCAGGCGTCGTTCGACCGCGTCCTCTACGACGGCGGCGAGTTCGGCACCGGCGGCGAGGTCGGGTCGCTCGAGGAACTCGACTTCATCGGCATCCCGGGGCTCCTCGAACCCGACCAGGTGCGCGACCTGCTCCGGGCGCGCCAGGCGACCCAGGCGAAGCGCTCCAAGGGCCGGGTGGTCAAGGACGGCCAACCGAAGGCTGCCGAGCCCGAGAACCGCCCGATGTACATGACCATCAAGGAGCAGCGGACCGAGCTCGCACGACTCGTGTCGATCTGGTCTCGGCACTCCAACGAGCCGCACGGCTCCATCCACGCCGAGCTCCGGCGTATCAGCGGCGGGCCTGCCGTGGCACAGGCGAGCATCGAGCAGATCCAGAAGCGCATCGACGTCCTGCGCTCCCGCATCGGCGGGCGCCGGTGACGGGTCCGGTCCGGGCGGTCCGCCCGTGATCGAGTCCGTCGACGAGAGCACCTGGTACGTCAAGCGCGACGCGGAGTCCTCCCCAGAGGCGATCATCGACCGGTTCGGTGGTGGCTACCGCTTGCGACGGTTCTCGTTGACCGAGTCCCGACGCACCGCGCACGGGGTCTACATGGGCCTCGACCTCGCCGAGACGGCCTGGTGGCGACTCCGAGAGCGCTGATTCGCTCAGGAAGTGCGGCGTTCATGACGTTGACGGCTCGTATCCGGTAGACCGGAGGAATGGCAGACTCGATCCCTCACGTCCTCGTCCTCGGCGGCGGCTCCGCTGGCTACAGCACCGTCAAGCAGCTGCAGAAGCACGCCGCGACCGTGCCCATGCGCATCACGCTCGTGGACCAGAACACCTACTACACGTACCTGCCGTTCCTGCCCGAGGTCGCCGGCGGCCACATCGCCCCGAAGGACGTGACCGTCGAGCTGCGCCGTGCGCTCCGCAAGACCCGCGTCATCCAGGGCAAGGTCACCGGCATCTCGTCGAAGGACAAGACCGTCTCGATCGCGACCGCCGGTGGCGACGACCGCACGCTCGGCTACGACCAGCTCGTCGTCGCGCTCGGTTCGGTCACCCGCACCTTCCCGACCCCCGGGCTCGAGGAGTACGGCGTCGGATTCAAGAGCGTCGAAGAGGCCGCCTACGTGCGCGCCAAGCTCCTCGACAACATCGCCAAGGCCGCTGCCACCCGTGACGAGGACGAGCGTCGTCGTCTGCTGACCAGCGTCTTCGTCGGCGGTGGCTACACCGGCGTCGAGGCGATCGGCGAACTGTTCGACGTCTCACAGGCCGCGATCAAGACGTACCCGTCGCTCGCGGGGGAGCAGCCCCGCTGGATCCTCATCGACGCGCTCGACCGCGTCGCGCCCGAGGTCGGCCCGGAACTGTCCAAGTGGACGCTCGAGTCGCTCCGCGCCCGCGGCATCGACGTGCGCCTGAAGACCACCATGCCGAGCGCCGAGGGCGGCATCGTCAAGCTCTCCGACGGCGACGAGATCCCGACCGGGCTGCTCGTCTGGACTGCGGGCGTCAAGCCGAACCCGCTGCTCGACGCCTCCGACCTGCCCCGCGGACCGAAGGGGCACCTCGCCGCCAACGCGAAGCTCCAGGTCGAGGCCGAGGACACGCACGAGGTCGTCCCCGGAGTCTGGGGTCTCGGCGACGTCGCACAGGTGCCCGACCTGACCGCCGACAAGCAGCCGGCGTTCTACCCGCCGAACGCGCAGAACGCCGTCCGCCAGGCCGTCGTCGCGGCGGACAACGTCGTCGCGACGATCACCGGCAAGCCCCTCGAGGAGTACCGCCACCCCTCCATCGGCACGGTCGCCTCGTACGGTGTCGCCAAGGGTGCCGCCAACATCAAGGGCATCAAGATGACGAACCTGCTCGCCTGGCTCGCCCACCGTGCGTACCACGTGTACGCGATGCCGACGCTGAACCGCAAGGCGCGCATCGTCATCGGCTGGGTCACCGGTGCCGTCTCGGGCCGCGATGCGACCTCGCTCATCAAGGAGACGGACCCGCGGCGCAACTTCGTCGAGGCGTCGAAGAGCTAGGAGACCGAACGCGGCATCAGGCCGCAACTCCGTCGAGACGTCGAAGTCCGAGACGCGACCACCTGACGGACGGGAGGCGGGGGGGGCGCGGGGCCCCCCCCCCCCCGCCGGCGGGGGGGGGGGGGGGGGGGGGGCGGCGGCCCGCGGGGGGGGGGGGGGGGGGGTCGCACGGCGGGGGCCCCCCGGGGGCGGGCGGCCGGGC
>NZ_JBIYED010000013.1:0-75371 GCF_044909335.1 Curtobacterium sp. AB7
AAGGAATTGCATCATGACCCAGTCAGCAAGCCGACCAGGCACGAGGTCAATCAATAAATTGGCATTGACAATGTGCACGCTGTTGAGTTCTCAAGGACCAGACGCACTCCCCACTCGACACCCGAAGATGCTCCGCCAGAGAGGCTGGTGAATCCGCTGCCCGGGGAAGAACCGTGGCGGACAAGATCCCCGGGTAAACCCAGTGACCGTCTCAGCCGTTCCGTTCTCCGCCGCCGTGGCAACGAGTGATTACTCTACGCAGGGACGAACGGCTGCGCCAAGCCAGGCCGCATCCCGGGCGTGTCGCCCGGAACGGCCCGGAACGCGGAACGGCCCGCTCCCCCGAGGGGGAACGGGCCGTCGTGGTGACGAGCCGGATCAGTGGCGCGCGATCACCGGGTTCTTGAGCGTGCCGATGCCCGAGATCGTGACCTCGACGACCTCGCCGTCGCGGATCTGACCGACCCCGGCCGGGGTGCCGGTCAGGATGACGTCGCCGGGCAGCAGGGTCCAGATCGACGACACGAACTCGACCAGCGAGGGGATGTCGTGGACCATCTCGTTCGTCGAGCCCGCCTGGCGCAGGTCGCCGTCGACGCGGGTCTCGATGCGGATGTCCGACGGGTCGATCTCGGTCTCGATCACGGGGCCGAGCGGGCAGAAGGTGTCGAACCCCTTGGAGCGGGTCCACTGGCCGTCGCGGGCCTGCAGGTCACGGGCGGTCACGTCGTTGGCGATGGTGTACCCGAGCACGACGCTCGCGAAGTCCTCACGCCGGACGTTCTTGGCGAGCGATCCGATCACGATGGCGAGTTCGCCCTCGTGGTCGACGCGTCCGATGTCCGCCGGCAGACGGATGGGTTCGTCGGGTCCGATCACCGAGGTGTTCGGCTTGAGGAACACCACCGGGTCGTCGCCGGCGCGCTCGTCCATCTCCGAGGCGTGCTCGAGGTAGTTGAGCCCCACCCCGATGACCTTCGACCGCGGGATGACGGGGGCGAGGAGCTTGGCGTCGGCGAGTGCGACGCGCTCCCCCGTGGTCTCGAACCCCTGGTACATCGGGTCTCCGGCGAGCACCACCAGGTGCCGCTCGTCGAGGATGCCGTACCGGGGGTCTTCACCCTTGCTGCTGAACCGTGCGATCTTCACCGTTCGACCCTACCCACGCCCGGACGTCGATCAGGACGCGTCGGTCAGCTTCGTCATCCACCCGTGCGGGTCGGGACGACGGCCGTACTGGATGTCGGTGAGCTCGTCGCGCAGGGACATCGTGAGTTCCCCGGCGCCCTCGGTCGGCGAACCGATCGTGAAGCCCTCGCCGCGGAGCTCCGCGATCGGGGTCACGACGGCGGCCGTCCCGCAGGCGAACGCCTCGGTGATGGAGCCGTCGGCCACACCGTCACGCCACTCGTCGAGGGTCACCCGGCGCTTCTCGACCGTGAGCCCGCGGTCCTCTGCCAACTGCAGGATCGAGTCGCGCGTGATGCCCTCGAGGATGGAGTCGGAGTCCGGCGTGACGAGGGTGCCGTCGGACTTCACGAGCACGACGTTCATGCCACCGAGTTCTTCGAGGTACTTGCTCTCGACCGAGTCGAGGAACATGACCTGCTGGCACCCGTGCTCGTAGGCCTCCTGCTGGGGCAGCAGCGACGACGCGTAGTTGCCACCGGTCTTGGCGGCACCGGTCCCGCCCTTGCCGGCGCGGGCGTACTGGGTCGACAGCCAGATCGAGACCGGCTTCGGCCCTGAGGTGAAGTACGCCCCGGCCGGGCTCGCGATGCAGTGGTACGCCACCGCCTGCGCCGCACGCACCCCCAGGAACGACTCGGTCGCGATCATGAACGGCCGGAGGTACAGGCTCGTCTCGGGTGCGGACGGCACCCAGTCGACGTCGGCCTGCACGAGCTGCCGGATCGACTCGACGAAGGCCTCGACCGGCAGTTCCGGCAGCGCCAGGCGACGGGCAGACCGCTGGAACCGACGAGCGTTGGCGTCCGGGCGGAAGGACCACACCGACCCGTCCGCGTGCCTGTACGCCTTGAGCCCCTCGAAGATCTCCTGCGCGTAGTGCAGCACGCTGGCGCTCGGGTCGAGCGAGAGCGGGCCGTACGGGTGGACCGAGGCACCGTGCCACCCGCCGTCGAGCGTCCACTCGACGGTGGCCATGTGGTCCGTGAAGTGCTTGCCGAAACCCGGGTCGGCGAGGATCTCCTCGCGCTCGGCGGCGGCGCGACGGTCCGCGGACGGGGTGGTGGCGAACTCGAGTCCGAAAGCGGTGTCGGTGCTCATGGGGAGGGCTCCTTCTCAGGCGGTGGTGGTGCGTGCCGTGGCCGCGGCGGCGATGGCGTCGCCGATCTCGGCCGTGCGACGCTGCGTGGTGCCCCGGTCTGCCAGGTCCGCCTCGACGGCCCGCGTCACCGCCGTCGCGAGGTCGCTGCGACCGATGTGGTCGAGCAGCAGTGCGACGGAGAGGATGGCGGCCGTCGGATCGGCCTTCTGCTGACCCGCGATGTCCGGCGCGGAGCCGTGGACCGGCTCGAACATGCTGGGGAAGGTGCCGTCCGGGTTGATGTTGCCCGAGGCCGCCAGACCGATGCCGCCGCTGATCGCGCCGGCCAGGTCGGTGATGATGTCGCCGAAGAGGTTGTCGGTGACGATGACGTCGAACCTAGCAGGTTCCCGCACCATGTGGATGGTGACCGCATCGACGTGCTGGTAGTCCACCGTGACGTCCGGGAACTCCGCCCCGACGGCCGCGACCGTGCGCTGCCACAGGGCCCCGGCGTGCACCAGGACGTTGCTCTTGTGCACGAGCGTGAGGTGCTTCCGGGCCCGACGGTCGGCCAGGGCGAAGGCGTAGCGGACGACCCGCTCGACACCGAACGCGGTGTTCAGCGACACCTCGGTCGCGATCTCCTGCGGCGTACCCGAGCGGATCGCTCCGCCGTTGCCGACGTACGGCCCCTCGGTGCCCTCGCGCACGACGACGAAGTCCACCGCTCCCGGGTCGGCGAGCGGCGTCGCGACGGCGTCGTGGACCTTGGTCGGTCGCAGGTTGACGTAGTGGTCGAACGCGAAGCGCAGCTTCAGCAGGAGCCCACGTTCGATGATCCCGCCGGCGAGCCGGGGGTCACGGGGGTCCCCGCCGACCGCGCCGAGCAGGATCGCGTCGTGCGACGCGATGGCGGACATGTCGTCCTCGGTGAGGATGTCGCCGGTCTCGAGGTAGCGCGTCGCTCCGAGGGAGAACGGGGTCTCCTCGATGACGAGGTCGTCCGGGGTCACGGCGTGCAGGACCTTGAGGGCCTCGTCGACGACCTCTGGTCCGATGCCGTCCCCGCGGATCACCGCGAGCTGGAGCGTCCGGACGGCCATCAGAGCGTGATGTCGATCTCGCGGAGCGAGGAGGCGTCGATCGCCCGGCCGACGTGCTCGAGGATCTCGGCGGGCACGGGCGAGTCGACGGTGAGGACGCTGAGCGCCTGTCCGCCGGCGGCTTCGCGCGAGATCTGCATCGCCGCGATGTTGATGCCGGCCTCGCCGAACTCCTTGCCGTAGACCGCGACGATGCCCGGGCGGTCGACGTACTCCATGACGACGTGGTGCCGGTCCAGCGGGACCTCGACGTCGTGGCCGTTGATCTCGACGAGCTTCTCGACCTGCTTGGGGCCGGTGAGCGTGCCGGACACACTGATCGCGGGGCCGTCGGACTGGGCGCCGCGGATCGTGAGCACGTTGCGGTACTCGGGGCTGTCGGTCTCGGTGATGAGCCGCACGGTGACACCGCGCTGCTCCGCGATGAGCGGGGCGTTGACGTAGGAGACCTGGTCGCTGACGACGTCGGTGAAGACGCCCTTGAGCGCCGCGAGCTTGAGCACGCTGACGTCGTACTCGGCGAGCTCACCGTGGACCTCGACGTCGATGCTCGTGACCGGCGACGTCGCGAGGGCCGTGAAGACCTGACCGAGCTTCTCGACGAGCGGGATGCCGGGGCGGACGTACGGGTCGATGACGCCGCCGGCGACGTTGACCGCGTCCGGCACGAGCTCGCCGCCGAGGGCGAGACGCACCGACTTGGCGACCGAGACGCCGGCCTTCTCCTGCGCTTCGTCCGTCGAGGCACCCAGGTGCGGCGTGACGACGACGTTGGGCAGCGCGACGAGCGGGGAGTCCTTCGGGGGCTCCGACACGAAGACGTCGAGACCGGCACCCGCGATGGTGTTCGCGGTCAGCGCGCGGTGCAGGGCGTCCTCGTCGATCAGGCCGCCGCGGGCGACGTTCACGACGAACGCGGTCGGCTTCATGAGCGCGAACTGGTCGTCCGAGATCATGCCGAGGGTCTCGGGCGTGCGCGGCATGTGGATCGTGACGAAGTCGGCACGCTGCAGCAGGTCGTCGAGCGAGACGAGCTCGACTCCGAGCTGCTGGGCACGGGCCGTCGTGACGTAGGGGTCGTACGCGATCACCTGGACGCCGAAGGCCTGCAGGCGCTGCGTGATGAGCGCGCCGATGCGGCCGAGACCGATGATGCCGACGGTCTTCTCGTAGAGCTCGACGCCGGTGTACGACGAGCGCTTCCACGCCCCGGCGGCCAGCGACGCGTGCGCGGCCGGGATGTGTCGGGCGAGCGACAGGATGTGCCCGACGGTGAGCTCGGCGGCGGAGATGATGTTCGACGTCGGCGCGTTCACCACCATGACACCGGCGGTGGTCGCCGCCTTGATGTCGACGTTGTCCAGGCCGACACCGGCACGGGCGACGACCTTGAGGTTCGGGGCCGCGGCGATCGCCTCGGCATCGACCTTGGTGGCGGAACGCACCAGCACGGCATCCGCGTCGGCGAGGGCCGACAGGAGCGCGGGGCGGTCGGTGCCGTCCACGTTCCGGATCTCGAAGTCGGGCCCGAGGGCGTCGACCGTGGCGGGCGAGAGTTCTTCGGCGATCAGGACGACCGGCTTCGACACAGCTGCTGTTTCCTCACGAGAGACGGTTGGTATCCCACCATGCTATCGACGTGCGCGGCCCGTTACGACCGCGGGCGCCTAGAACTGCAGCAGGCTCGGCACGAACAGCTGCAGGTCGAGCCAGAGGGCGCCCGCCGCCGCGAAGGCGAGGACGAACACGGCGAGGGTGACCGCGAGCCGCGCACGACGCGTGATCACCAGGGCGACCACGAAGGCGACCGGGGCGATCAAGATGTCCAGGACCAACCACAGCCAGGGCGTGCTCGCCTGCAGCGACTCGCCACCGGAGGTGGTCGCGAGGAACGCGTTGAACTCGTCCACCCGCTGCGAGATCTGCGTGAGGTTCCCCACTGCCTGCACCGTCATGTAGGCGAACAGCACGGCGAACACGAGCCAGACCGCGATGCGGCCGATGACCGGACCGCGCGACCGGCGGCCGACCGGCGTCGCGGCGGTCACCCGAAGCTCCGCGTCAGCAGGAACGGCCACGGGAACAGCACCACGGCTCCGAGCAGCATCCAGAGCAGTCGTGTCCGGGTCCGGCTGCCGCGGGCGGCCCAGAGCACCACCGTGAACCACAGCGCCGGCGCGAGGATGGCGAGGAACCGGAGCACCTCGACGAAGACCGTCAGGACGGTGTCGACACCCGAGACGTACGAGGTCGACGCCGTCAGCAGCCAGGCGACGGTGTAGAGCAGGTAGAGCCCCCCGAACACGCCGAACCCGACGAGGGCGCCGGAGGTCTCCGGTGCCTCGGGGTCGCGGTCGCCACGGTCCTTGACGGCGACCGGGTTGTGCGCGGCGTCGACGTGGGTGGCGTCGTCGGCGTCACCCCAGCTGAGCGCCTCGTCGTCGTGGTCGACGGCGTTCGTCACGTCCGGGTCGACCGACCCGTCGGGTGGGGATGCTGCCGTGTTCATGCCTCGATCCTACGAGGGACCAGCGCACGGGGAGACCACGGGTTCCCGGCGGGACGCGCGCTCAGGCGTCGGCGGGCTGTGCCTGGAGCACCTCGGCGACGACCTCGCGCACGGCGGGGAAGAGCGGGTGGCTCTCCATGAGGCCGGTGAGGATCTCGGTGAGCGCGTGCGCCGTCGCGCCGGAACGGAGCAGCGCGTGCAGCTCGATCGACTCCGGGTCGTTCTCGTCGTCGAAGGCGAGTGCGACGCGGACGGCGCCGAGCAGGTGCTCGACCGGCAACCCGCGTTCGGCGAGCTGCGCGGCGGGACCGACGAAGCGCTCGCGTCGGCCGAGCTTGCGGAGCGGGTTGCGTCCGACGCGCACGGTGGTGTCGGGCAGGTGCGGATTCGCGATGCGCGACAGGTTCGCCGCGACGTAGCGTGCGTGCTCCTCCGGGTCGAAGCCGTGCTTCGCGACGAGCAGCGCGGTGGTCTCGGCGAGCACGCCGTCGACCTCGGCGCGGACGGCGTCGTCCTCGAGGGCCTCGCGGATGAGCCGGATGCCGCGGACGTAGCCGTGGTAGGCGGCCGTCGCGTGCGCGGTGTTCACCGTGTAGAGCTTGCGCTCGACGAAGGGCTGGAGGTCATCGACCCAGGTGACGCCCTCGATCGTCGGGGGTTCGACGTCGGATCCGAGGAACGGCGTGCGCTCGATGACCCACTCGTAGAAGGGCTCGAGCACGACGTCGAGGCCGCCGGACTGCCCGAGCACGCCGGACTGGTCGGGGACGATGCGGTCGATGGCGCAGTTCGCGAAGACCGCCGCGATGTCGCGGTCCTCGAGCACGGGAGCACGCCGGATGCTCGCGTGCAGGGAGTCGGTGGCGTTGAACGCGTTCTCGCACGCCACGATCGTGACATCGCCGCGCTCGAGCGGACGCGCCGCGAGTCCCTCGGCGATGAGCGGTGCGACGAGCGGGAGCGTCCGGGCACCGACCGCGGTCGTCACGACGTCCGCCTCGGCGATCGCCTGGATCACGCGGTCGCGGTCGGTCTTGCTGCTGAGCGCCCGGAAGCCGTAGACGAGGTGCTCGACCGGCATCTCGCCGACCTCGTGCACCACGAAGCGCCCGGCTTCGTTCAACGCGGACACCACACGGTCGTCGACGTCGACGAAGGTGAGCTCGTAGCCGCTCGCCACGAGGAACTGACCCACGAACCCACGCCCGATCTTGCCGGCGCCGATGTGGACCGCTCGTTTCGTCACCGCCATCCGATGATCATCCCATGCTGGTCGGTCCGCCCCTGACCGCTCGTGCGGACCGCGGACGACGGCTGTCGCGCATCGTCCGGGCGCACGCCGACGGGACGCCGGTCCACGGCGTCGGGGCTGGAGAAGAGCTGCTGCATAACGTTCGGGTCACGTCGCGAGGCGGCGGTGCAAGGGCTGCACCGCCGCCTCGTCATCGAGTGTTCCTCGGAAGACTACCGCGCTGCCGAGCCGTCCACGTAGTCGCCGTCGTTCTGCTTCCAGGCGAAGAGCGCGCGGAGCTCGCGGCCGGTCGCCTCGATCGGGTGGCCCTCGCCCTTGGCGCGGAGCGCCTTGAACTCGGGTGCGCCGGCGTCCTGGTCGTCGATGAAGCGCTTCGCGAAGGCACCGTTCTGGATGTCCGCGAGCACCGCCTTCATGTTCTCCTTGACGTCGGGCGAGATCACGCGCGGGCCGGAGACGTAGTCACCGAACTCGGCGGTGTCGGAGATCGACCAGCGCTGCTTGGTGAGGCCGCCCTCCCAGATCAGGTCGACGATCAGCTTGAGCTCGTGCAGGACCTCGAAGTACGCGATCTGCGGCTGGTAGCCCGCCTCGACCAGGGTCTCGAAGCCGTACTGGATGAGCTGCGAGGTGCCACCGCACAGGACGGCCTGCTCGCCGAACAGGTCGGTCTCGGTCTCCTCGGTGAAGGTCGTCTTGATGCCGCCGGAGCGCAGACCACCGATGGCCTTCGAGTACGACCACGCGAGGTCCCATGCGGAACCCGACGCGTCGACCTCGACGGCGACGATCACGGGGACGCCACGGCCGGCCTCGTACTCGCGACGGACGGTGTGACCCGGTCCCTTCGGAGCGACGAGCGACACGTCGACGCCCTCGGGTGCCTCGATGTAGCCGAAGCGGATGTTGAAGCCGTGGCCGAAGACGAGCGTGGCGCCCGGCTTGAGGTTCGGACGGATGTCATCGGCGTAGACGATGCGCTGGACCTGGTCCGGCGCGAGGATGACGACGACGTCGGCCCAGGCGGTGACGTCGGCCGGGGTGAGGACCTCGAAGCCGGCCTCTTCGGCCTTCTGGCGGCTCTTCGAGCCCTCCTTGAGGCCGATCTTGACCTCGACACCCGAGTCACGGAGGTTGAGGGCGTGGGCGTGGCCCTGCGAGCCGTACCCGATGACGGCGACCTTCTTGCCCTGGATGAGCGTCAGGTCGGCGTCGGCGTCGTACACGATGTCAGTCACGAGGGTGTGTCTCCTTGGTTCTGGTGGATTGTGGGGGTGGCGGACCGCTGGTCAGCGCACCCGGTCGGTGATGCTCTTCGGTCCGCGGCCCATGCCGAGGAGTCCCGCACGGGCGAGCTCCTTGATGCCGTAGGGCTCGAGGACGCGGAGGATCGCCTGGATCTTGCCGGGGTCTCCGGTCACCTCGACGATGAGCGAGTCGTTCGCGACGTCGACGACCTGCGCGCGGAACAGGTTCACTGCCTCGAGCACGGCCGACCGCGTCTGGTTGTCGACGCGGACCTTCACGAGCATGTGCTCGCGCTGGACGGACTGCGAGAAGTCCAGTTCGACGATCTTGATGACGTTGACGAGCTTGTTGAGCTGCTTCGTCACCTGCTCGAGCGGGAGGTCCTCGACGTCGACGACGACGGTGATCCGGCTGAGGCCGTCGACCTCGGTGTTGCCGACGGCGAGCGACTCGATGTTGAACCCGCGGCGGGCGAACAGGCCCGCGACACGGGTCAGCAGACCGGGCTTGTCCTCCACGAGGAGGGACAGGACGTGGCTCATGCGGTTTCCCCCGTCATGTCGGCGTCCTCGTCGTCCCAGGTGGGTGCGAGGGCCTGGGCGTACTCGATGGACGAGTTGCTGACTCCCTGCGGGACCATCGGCCAGACCATCGAGTCACGGCTCACGACGAAGTCGATCACCACGGGGCGGTCGTTCGTCTCGAGTGCGAGCTGGATGGCGGCGTCGACCTCGTCGGCCTTCTCGACACGGATGCCGAGGGCGCCGTACGCGTCCGCCAGCTTCACGAAGTCGGGCACGCGGCGCGAGTCGTGACCGGTCTCGAGGTCGGTGAACGAGTGGCGGCCGTCGTAGAACAGCGTCTGCCACTGCCGCACCATGCCGAGCGACGAGTTGTTGATGATCGCGACCTTGATCGGGATGTCGTTGATGACGCAGGTCGCGAGTTCCTGGTTCGTCATCTGGAAGCAGCCGTCGCCGTCGATCGCCCAGACCACGCGGTCCGGCTGGGCGACCTTCGCGCCCATCGCCGCGGGGACGGAGTAGCCCATCGTGCCCGCGCCGCCGGAGTTCAACCAGGCGTTCGGGCGCTCGTACTTGATGAACTGCGCCGACCACATCTGGTGCTGCCCGACACCCGAGGCGTAGACGGCCTCGGGACCGGAGAGCTCGCCGATGCGCTTGATGATGGCCTGCGGGGCGAGCAGGCCGTCGGTCGGCTCGGCGTACCCGAGCGGGAAGTCGACCTTGAGCTGGCGGAGCTTCGTCCACCAGTCGGCCGTCGAGGCGCGGTCGTCGACGGCGATGCCGCCCCACGCGTCGAGCAGGTCGACCAGGACCTCGCGGGCGTCGCCCACGATCGGGACGTCGGCGAAGCGGATTTTCGAGATCTCGGCCGGGTCGATGTCGACGTGCACGACCTTGGCGTTCGGCGCGAACTCGTCGGCCTTGCCCGTCACGCGGTCGTCGAAGCGGGCACCGAGCGCGATGATCAGGTCGCTGTCCTGCAGACCGAGCACCGCCGGGACGGTGCCGTGCATGCCGGGCATGCCGAGGTGCTGCGGGTGCGAGTCCGGGAAGGCACCGCGCGCCATCAGCGTCGTCACGACGGGCGCACCCGTCGCCTCGGCGAAGCGGAGCAGCTCGGCTGTCGCGCGGGAGCGGATCACGCCACCGCCGACGTAGAGCACCGGACGCTCGGCCTCGGCCAGGAGCTGCGCGGCCGCGGTGATCTGCTTGCCGTGCGCCTTGGTGACCGGTCGGTAACCGGGCAGGTCGATCTTGGGCGGCCAGACGTAGGGCGCCGACTTCTGCTGGGCGTCCTTCGTGATGTCCACCAGCACGGGGCCGGGCCGACCGGTCGTCGCGATGAGGTGCGCCGCGGCCAGGGTCGCCGGCACGTCGGCCGGGTCCGTGACCAGGAACGAGTGCTTCGTGATCGGCATCGTGATGCCGACGATGTCGGCTTCCTGGAACGCGTCGGTCCCCATCAGCGTCGAGAACACCTGGCCGGTGATCGCGATGAAGGGCACCGAGTCCATGTAGGCGTCGGCGATGGCCGTGACGAGGTTCGTCGCACCGGGGCCGGACGTCGCGATGGCGACGCCGACCTTGCCGGACGCCGAGGCGTAGCCCTCGGCGGCGTGGCCGGCGCCCTGCTCGTGGCGGACGAGGATGTGGCGGATCGTCTTCGACGCCATGAGCTCGTCGTAGAACGGGATGATGGCACCGCCCGGCAGGCCGAAGACGTCGGTGATCCCGAGGTGCTCGAGCGTCCGGAGGACGGCTCCCGAGCCGGTCAGGATCTCCGGCGACCGGCGTGCACCGGCGGCCGCGGACAGCGGAGTTGCTTCCGTGGGCATGAGGTGGTCCTTGCCTGGAGAGGTGGCGATGGTGCGTGTGTCGAACGCTAGCCCGTGACCGCGCCCTGGGCGGCGGACTTCACGAGCTTGGCGTACTTCGCGAGGACTCCGCGGGTGTAGCGCGGGGGCAGCGGGGCCCAGCCGTCACGGCGGGCCTCCAGCTCGGTCGGGTCGACCAGTAGGTCGAGCGAGCGAGCCGCGATGTCGACACGGATGCGGTCGCCATCGCGCACGAAGGCAACTGGACCTGCGTCCACTGCCTCGGGTGCGATGTGGCCGATGCACAGGCCGGTTGTGCCGCCTGAGAATCGTCCGTCGGTCAAGAGTAGTACATCCTTGCCGAGGCCCGCGCCCTTGATGGCAGCGGTGATGGCGAGCATCTCGCGCATGCCCGGACCGCCCTTGGGGCCCTCGTAGCGGATGACGACGACGTCGCCCTTCTGGATCTTCCCCTCGGTGAGGGCGTCCATCGCGGCACGCTCGCGGTCGAACACCCGCGCGGGGCCCTCGAACACCTCGGCGTCGAAGCCCGCGGTCTTCACCACGGCGCCCTCGGGGGCGAAGGTGCCCTGCAGGACGGTCAGGCCGCCGGTCTCGTGGATCGGGTTGTCGAGCGTGCGGAAGACCTCGCCGTCGAGCGCCGGCGGGTCGATCTCGGCCAGGTTCTCGGCGACGGTCTTGCCCGTGACGGTGAGGCAGTCGCCGTGCAGCAGGCCGGCGTCGAGCAGCGCCTTCATGATCACCGGGATGCCGCCGTTGCGGTCCACGTCGACCATGACGTACTTGCCGAAGGGCTTCATGTCCGCCAGGTGCGGGACCTTCGAGCCGATGCGGTTGAAGTCGTCCAGCGACAGCTCGACCTCGGCCTCGTAGGCGATGGCGAGCAGGTGCAGGATGACGTTGGTGGAGCCGCCGAGGGCCATCGCCACGGCGATCGCGTTCTCGAAGGCTTCCTTCGTCAGGATCTGGCGGGCGGTGATGCCGTGCTCGAGCATGTTCACCACGGCCTCGCCGGAGCGGTGCGCGTAGTAGTCACGGCGGCGGTCGGCGCTCGGCGGGGCGGCGGAGCCCGGCAGCGACATGCCGAGGGCCTCGGCCACGCTCGCCATGGTGTTGGCCGTGTACATGCCACCGCAGGCGCCCTCGCCCGGGACGATGGCGCACTCGATCTTCTTGAGCTCTTCCTCCGACATGGTGCCGGCCTTGCAGGCACCGACGCCCTCGAAGGAGTCGATGATCGTGACTTCCTTCATCGTGCCGTCGGCCTGCTTCACGTAGCCCGGCATGACCGAGCCCGCGTACAGGAACACGCTGGCCAGGTCGAGGCGCGCGGCGGCCATGAGCATGCCCGGCAGCGACTTGTCGCAGCCGGCGAGCAGGACGGTGCCGTCCAGGCGCTCGGCGTTGACGACGGTCTCGACGCTGTCGGCGATGACCTCGCGCGAGACGAGCGAGAAGTGCATGCCCTCGTGGCCCATCGAGATGCCGTCCGAGACGGAGATGGTGCCGAACTGCAGCGGGTAGCCGCCACCGGAGTGGACGCCTTCCTTGGCGCCCTGTGCGAGGCGGTCGAGCGAGAGGTTGCAGGGCGTGATCTCGTTCCACGAGGACGCGATGCCGATCTGCGGCTTGCTCCAGTCCTCGTCTCCCATACCGACGGCCCGCAGCATGCCACGCGAGGTGGTTGCTTCGATCCCGTCGGTGACGACCCGGCTGCGCGGCTTGACGTCGATATCAGGCATGGAGCGAGTCTAGGACGCTTTGGGATACCAGCAGGACAACAACATGCGTTCGCATGTTCAGGAGCCCGACCGGGAGGCCCGGATCACCCGGGTCAGCGCGTCGCACGGATCCTGGCGAGCTGCTTCAGGACACCCGTCAGGGCCGCCGGGTCCGCGATGCGGTACCCGGCACGGGTCTCCCCCGGGCCCACCTTCACGCCGACGTCGCCGTCCCCGAGCACGCGGAAGCCGTCCTCGTCGGTGACGTCGTCACCGGCGAAGAACACCGCGTCGGCACCGTGGAGCTCGCGCAACCGGGCGATCGCGTCGCCCTTCGTGACGTGCCGGACGGCGAACTCGACGATGTCCTTGCCGCCGCGCTCGAGCACGTCGGCGTCGGCCTCGTGCGCCGCGCGGCTCGCGTCGGCGTTCGCCTGCGCGGCGACCTCGGCGCTCACCCGACGGGTGTGCACGCCGTGGCCGGCGGGCTTGTGCTCGATGACGACGCCCGGGTACCGCGCGCCGACCTCGTCGAGCGCCGCACCGATCCGTGCGACCCGGGCGACCTCGTCGTCGGTCAGGGCGGCCTCGTCGTGGCCGTCCACGCGCCACTCGACGCCGTGCGACCCGACCAGCGCCATGTCCTGCGGCGCGTGCGACACGGAAGCGAGGCTGCCGAGCGGGCGACCGGAGACGAGCACGACCTCGGTGTCCTTCGCGCGGTGCAGGGTCAGGACCGCTGCCCACGAGCCCGGCAGGGCGCCGACCTGCGACGGCTCGTCGGCGAAGGGCGCGAGCGTGCCGTCGAAGTCGAGGGCGACGATGAGTCGCGGCGCAGCCGCGAGCGTCTCGAGTGCCGTGTCGATGGCGGTCTGGTCGGTGGTGGTCTCAGTCATCACGTGCCTCCCGGGTGTCCTCGGCAGCCCTGGCGGACTGGGCGTCCTGGTCGAAGATCGACATGTTGTCGGTCTGCGCCTCACGGTGTCGGTCCACCGGGTCGGTGGCGGACGGGTCGAGCTGGGCGTTCCGCGGCGCGTGCCGGTCGAGCGCCTCGAGGAACGAGCGCGACCAGCGCGCCACGTCGTTGTCGCGCACGCGCTTGCGGAGCGCACGCATGCGCGTCGAGCGCTCGCGGCGCGGCATCTCGATCGCGCGCTCGATGCTGTCCTTCAGCGCGCCGATGTCGTGCGGGTTGACGATGACGGCCTGCTTCAGCTCGTCGGCGGCACCGGCGAACTCGGACAGGATGAGCACCCCGTCGCTGTCGAAGCGAGCCGCGACGTACTCCTTCGCGACGAGGTTCATGCCGTCGCGCAGTGCCGTGACGAGCATGATGTCGGCGGCCAGGTAGAGCGCCACCATCTCCTCGCGCGGGTAACCGTGGTGCAGGTAGGAGATCGGCTGGTGGCCGATGACCCCGAGGTCGCCGTTGATGCGACCGACGCTCAGCTCGATCTCGTCGCGGAGCGTGGCGTACGTGTCGACGCGTTCACGGCTCGGGCTCGCGACCTGGATGAGAGCGGCGTCCTCGACCTTGATGCGGCCGTCCTCGACGAGTTCGCCGAAGGCCTTGATGCGGTGCCGGATGCCCTTGGTGTAGTCGAGGCGGTCGACCCCGAGCAGCACCGTCTTCGGGTTGCCGAGGCTCTCGCGGATCTCACGGGCTCGCTCCTGCACCTCGGGACGACGCGCGATGTCCTCGAAGGCCTCGGCGTCGATCGAGATCGGGAAGTGCCGGGCCTCGACGTGGCGGACCGTGATCCCCTTGCGGCTGCGCGGCGCGTCCGGGTCGTCGACGGGGACGTCGATCGTCTGGCCCTTCGTCGTGTAGCCCTTGATGTGACGGACCGCTCGGAGGAAGTCGCTCGCGTCGTCGTGACGCTGGAAGCCGATGACGTCGGCGCCGAGCAGGCCGTCCAGGATCTGCGCGCGCCAGGGCAGCTGGGCGTAGATGCCGACCGGCGGGAACGGGATGTGGTTGAAGAAGCCGATCGTCAGGTCGGGACGCTTGGCCCGGAGCAGTGCCGGCACGAGCTGCAACTGGTAGTCCTGCACCCAGACGATGCCGTCCTGCTCGGTGATCTCGGCGATCTGGGCCGCGAAGCGCTCGTTGACGCGCTTGTAGGCGTTCCACCAGTCGCGGTGGTAGCTCGGGTGCTCGATGACGTCGTGGTACAGCGGCCAGAGGGTGTCGTTGCTGAAGCCCTCGTAGTACTCCTCGACGTCGTCGTCGGACAACGGGACCGGCACGATGTGGATGCCCTCGTTGTCGAACGGCTCGACCTCGACCTCGGGCTGGCCGACCCAGCCGACCCAGGCGCCGTCGTTCGCGCGCATCACGGGCTCGAGGGCGGTGACGAGGCCACCGGGCGAGTGCCGCCACCCCTCGTTGCCGTCCTGGTCGACGACCCGGTCCACCGGCAGGCGGTTCGAGGCGACGACGAAGGCGTACTTGGTGGAGGAACGAGACGGCGCAGACACGGTGGGAACTTACCAGCGCCCGGACAGCGGATTCACGGCGGATCGGCGGGTTCCGGTACGCTTCGGGTGCGTGTCGGGGGGACACGGGTGCTGGCGTGCGGCATCGGCCTCCCGGTCGGAGAGGACCCACCAGCCATGAGCGAGAACCCGCCGAACCCGCCCGTCCCGCCCGTCCCGCCCGTTCCGCCGGGGCAGCCCGGCCCGCGGTCGTCGGACGCGTTCGGCCGCCTGCTGCGGTCCGTGTCCGGCCGTGACTGGCTGGCCGCCGTGCTCGCCGCCGTCGGCGGCTGGGTCGCCGCTTACGTGGTCGCCGCGATCTCGCTGCTCCTCACCGTCGCCGTGCTGGCAGCGGGCGGATCGGGATCCGGTTCCGTCGGGTCGGGGTCGACCGGCACCGGGACCGACCTCGGCGCCGGGAGCACCCCCGACGTCCAGTCGCTGCTGTCCGGGGTCAGTGTCCTGCTCGGTACCCCGGCCCAGCTCGTCGCCCTCGCCGACCTCGGCCGCCTGCACCTGTCCGGCTCGATCGGCTTCCTCGGGTCGGGGTCCGGCGCGCTCGCGGTCGTCCCGGCGGTCGTGCTCGCCGCACAGGTCGTGCTGGCCGTCGTGCTCACCCGTCGCATCCGCACCCGCGGCCTCGGGCGCGCCGCGATCCTGCTGACCGCCGTCCTGTCCGGGCTGGTGACCACGGTGCTGACCAACGCCGCCGCGGGCATCCTCGCCATCCGGTTCCCCGCCGTCTCCGGCGCCGTCATCGACCCCGTGCACGCGGTCGGCCTCGGCAGCATCCTCGGCGCCTTCGTGATCGGCGCACTCGCCGCGGTGCTCGCACGGCCCTCGGCCCTCCTCGGCCGGAACGTGTTCGCCGGTCGCGTCCTCGGCACAGTGCGCGTCGCGGCGTCGCAGCTCACGGTGCTCGTCGTGCTGGTGACGATCGTGGTCATCGTCTTCGCCCTGGTCGCACAGCCCTCGTGGGGCGCGGCGCTGCCGGTGCTCGTCGGCAACGTCGCGGTCGGCCTCACTGCCCTCGGGTTCCTCGGCGGCGTCGGACTGTCCGGCTTCGGCTCGGCGGGGAGCACTGCATCGGTCTTCGGCGGCGCCGGTGGCTGGACCTGGCTCGTCGTCCTGCTCGTCGTCGTGACCTCGGTCGTCGCGGGCCTCGCACTGGCAGTCCGCCGCAACGACCGGTTCCGCACCACGCTGGACTGGGTCGTGACCCCGGTCGTCTGGTTCGCCCTCGGACTCCTGCTGTTCGTGCTCGGCACCGGCCTGGTGTCCTACCAGGCGACGGGCATCAGCGCCGTCAGCGGGACCGGTTCGATCGGGATCGCGCCGTGGACGCCGCTCGTGTTCGCGCTGTGGGGCGGCGCGATCGAGGCCGTGGCACGGTACCTCGCGCCCGTGCTGCTCCCCCGCCTCGGCGGTGGCGTGGTGCTGCGGACCTCGCGCCTCGTCGGAGCGGACCCGCGCCCCGCGGCCGCACCGACCTTCCCGGCAGCGACTCCGGCGTTCTCGCCGGCCGACCCAGCGTTCCCGCCGGCCGACCCGGCGTTCCCGCCGGCCGACCCGGCGTTCCCGTCGGCGGCGCCCGCGGGCGACCCGGCAGCAGCAGCGTGGGCGGCGACGCCCGGCGTCGGCCACCCCGGTCAGCCGGAACAGCCCTTCGTCGGCGGTGGCGCTCCCGCACCCGCTCCGATGTCGCCGCGCGCCAAGAAGGTCCTGGTGCGCTCGCTCATCGCGGGTGGCGCCGTGGTCGTCGTCGTCATCGCGGGTGCCGTCACCACCGGCGTGCTCCGGGCCAACGTGTGGGGCCCGGCGCCGACCGTGAAGTCCTACGTGCAGGCCATCGCGAGCGGCGACGCCGACACCGCCGCCCGACTCAGCGAGGTGCCGTCCGACGCCGCGATGCTCGACTCCGCGGTGCTGAAGAGCGCGAAGGACCGCCCGTCGGACATCCGCGTGGGCCGTGTCTCGACGAGCGGTGACAACGCCCTGGCCACCGTCAGCTACACCCAGGACGGCAAGAACCGCTCCGGTCAGGTCAGCCTCCGGCGCACCGGCACCTCGTTCCTCGTGAAGGACGAGTGGCGCGTCACCGAACCGCTCGCCCAGACCGTCACCCTGACCGCGTCCGAGGTGCTCGAGGGCGCGCCGGTCACGGTCGGCGGCAAGGAGATCGGCGAGATCAGCGACGGCCGGTTCACCTCGCTCGCCTACCCCGGCACCTACGAGGTGCAGGTCGGTGGGACGAAGTACTTCACGGGTGGCACCGAGCAGGTGTCGGTCGGCGCGACGTCCTCCGGGTACGTCGACTTCACCCCCACCGCCACGAAGGCGCTGCAGCGAGACGCCGAGCGGTACGTGACCGACCTGATCGACGGCTGCGCCGAGAAGACCGACCTCAGCGCGCTGAGCGGTTGCCCCTGGTACGGCCCGTACGACGCCGACGGCGCGGTGCGTTACGACGTCACGACCATGCCGGAGATCGAGGTCGAGGCCTCCGGTTCGGGCACGGTCATGGTGCAGAGCACGAAGGACGGCGTCGTCGAGTACGACTACACCTCGTACTTCGGGGACGCGGAGCACGGCGAAGACAGCTTCGACGTGAACCAGTACCTGAAGGTCGAGGACGGGAAGCTCGTCTCCGCCTACTGACGCACCACCGCACGCGACGACGGCCGGCCTGGGATCTGCAGGCCGGCCGTCTCACTAGGCTGACGCGCATGGTCAGGACACGGGCGTGGCGGAACGGCGACGCGGCGGAGCGAGACTTCCCCGTCGACCGGATCTCGGACCTCGTCGCCGACGCCGACACGTTCGTCTGGGTCGACTACACCGACCCGGTGCACGACGACCTCGTGCAGGTCGAACAAGAGCTCGGCATCCACGCCCTCGCCGTCGAGGACGCCGTCGAGCACGGCCAGCGCCCGAAGCTCGACCGGTACCGCGACAGCCTGTTCCTCGTGGTCTACGACGTCGGCGGTCTCGGCGAGGACGGTGAGCTCGTCACCCACGAGGTGAAGGCGTTCGTCACCGAGCACGCCCTCGTCACCATCCACGGGGCCGACGTCGACACCGCCGCGATGGAGCACCGGCTCGACGCGAACGCCGACGTGGCCGACCACGGAGTGCCGTGGCTCGTCTGGGCGTTGCTCGACGCCGTCGTCGACCACGCCACCGAGACCGTTGAGGACATCGAGCGACGGATCGACGCGCTCGAGGACGACCTGTTCGAACGGGGGAACCCGCGCGAACAGCAGATCCAGCGCCGGTCGTTCCGCCTCCGCAAGGCGCTCGGGGTGATGCGCCGCCTCGTCGTGCCGACCCGGGACAGCGTCGGGTCGCTGCTGCACGGCGACGCCGAGACGATCTCGGACGGCATCCGACCGTACTTCCGCGACGTCGAGGACCACCTGGTGTCGATTTCGGACTCCGTCGAACAGCTGCGCGACGCCGTCTCGAGCGTCCTCGACACGAACCTCAACCTGTCGTCGAACCGGCAGAACACCGTGATGAAGAAGGTGACGAGCTGGGCCGCGATCATCGCGATCCCCACCGCCATCACCGGCTTCTTCGGGCAGAACGTGACGTTCCCGGGCGAGGGTGCGTGGAGCGGGTTGTACGTCTCGCTCGCGCTCATCGTCGCGTCGTCGCTCGTGCTCTACCGCGTCTTCAAGGCCCGCGACTGGCTCTGACCGCCGCCGCGGGTCAGAGCGCGAGCACCCCGGCGATCCCCCGTCACAGCGCCAGCGCGAGCACCCCGGCGACCACGGTGAGCGGAGCCGCGACGCACCCGAGCAGCATGTACTTCCCCCACGACAGGTGCACGCCCTCGGCCGACAGCCGTGCGTGCCACAGCAGCGTGGCGAGCGAGGCCCACGGCGTCACCAGGCACCCGGCGTTCACGCCGATGAGGAGCGCCGCGTACCGCACGGCCTCGTGACCGGCGGCGGGCTCGAGCACCAGGTACGCGGGCAGGTTGTCGATGGCGTTCGCCGCCACCGCTCCCCCGGCGCCGAGCAGCAGGAGCGGTCCGGTTCCGGTGCCGTCGCCGAGCGCCCGCACGATCGGATCGGTGAGCCCGGTGCTGTGCAGGGTCTCGACCACGACGAAGAGCCCGGCGGCGAAGAGCAGCGTCGACCACGGCACGCGCGACGGTCGGAGCTCGGCGGGCGACCGGAACGCCGCGACGACGACGAGCACGAGGGCACCGGCCACGGCGGCGATCCAGACCGTCACCCCGGCGGTCAGCGCCACGACGAGCGCGACGAGCACTCCGGACGCCGCCCAGAACGACACCGGGTCGGACGGACGCCGTACCGACACCGGTGTGTAGCGCCCGAAGAGCTCGCCGCGGAACACCACGAGCAGGACGGCGCACGGCACGACCACCCCGGCGACGGCCGGCCAGGCCATCAGGCCGGCGAAGGGCAGCGGGCCGCCGAGGCCCATCCGATCGACGGCGAGCAGGTTCGTCAGGTTCGACACCGGCAGCAGCAGGGAGGCGGTGTTCGCGAGCCAGACGGTGGTGAGCGCGAACGGCATCGGCGGCAGCCCGACCCGGCGCGCCAGCGAGATCACGATCGGAGTGAGCAGCACCGCGGTGGTGTCGATCGACAGGAACACGGTGCAGAGCACGGCGAGGACGACGACGGCGCCCCAGAGTCCGATCGTGCGTCCGCCGCCGACACGCGCCGCGACGTCGGCGAGTCGGTCGAACACCCCGGCGTCCGCAGCGAGCTCGGCGACGATCGTCAGCCCGAGGACGAACCCGAGGACGGGCAGGACCCGCTCGGCCAGGACCCCGAGGTCGTCGAGCGGCAGCAGGCCGAGCGCGACGCACACCGCGCCGATGACGAGCAGCACTGCTCCGATGACGGCCTGACGCACGGGCGCTCCTCCACGAGTGCGCCGGGCAGGGTGTCCGGCGGCGCTCCAATGTACTGACCGGTAGCGTTGGCAGCACGACGACAGGAGGCCTCTGTGCGCAAGTTCATGTTCAACGGTGCGGTGTGGAGTTCGCTCATCAGCGGCTACAGCGTGCTCCAGACCACCCGCCAGGGACCCCGCGACTGGCGGCTCGCCCTGACGTGGGTCGCGTGGATCGCGACCACGATCGTGGCGATCGGCACGGTGGTCGAGGACGACCGCGCCGTCAAGGCGCGCCAGCCGTAGGTCCAGGCCGCGAGACGGACGGGAGGCCCGTGGCGGATCCGCCACGGGCCTCCCGTCCGTCGTCAGCCCCGTCCACGGCACCGGGTTCCGGACACGGAACCACGCGATTCCGCGGTGCTGTGTCCAGAACCTGGTTCCGCAGCGGAGGACCCGACCGTCAGCGCTCCGACGGCGGGATGTCGGACGTCTGGATCGGGCCGGTGAAGAGCGCCGCGCGGTCCTCCTGCCCCGGCGCGAACAGCGCCGAGTCGGCGGCGGTCGACGCCGTGCGCCGCCGCGGTGCCGTCTCGTCGACCATGAGCACGCGCTGGACCGGCAGGGCGTCGGGGTGGGTGCGCTGGATCCACTCGACAAGTTCTTCGCGGATGTAGCAGCGCAGGTCGAACAGCGACGGCGCGTCGTGTGACGTCGCGAGGACCCGCACCCGCACGTACCCCTGCACGGCGTCGGTGACCTGCAGCACCTTGACGCGGCGGTCCCACAGCTCGGTGCGGTCGAGGATCCGGTCGAGCTCCTCGCGCATCTCCCCCGGACGGACCCGCCAGTCCAGGTCCATCTCGACGGCGCCGAGCAGTTCGCTGTTCGTGCGCGTCCAGTTCTCGAACGGGGTGCTCGTGAAGTACGTCGACGGCAGCACGAAGCGCCGGTCGTCCCACAGGTGCACGACCACGTAGGTCAGGGTGATCTCCTCGATCCGCCCCCACTGCTGCTCGACCACGACGACGTCGTCGACGCGGATCGACCCGGAGAACGCGAGCTGCATGCCCGCGAAGACGTTGCCGAGCGTCGACTGCGCCGCCAGACCCGCGACGACCGAGATGAGTCCGGCGCTCGCGAGCACGCTCGCGCCCGCGGCCTCGACCCCGTCGAAGGTGAGCAAGATCGCGCCGACGGCGATGATGACGAGCACGGCGACGGTGAGCCGCCGGATGATGAGGACCTGCGTGCGGATGCGGCGGGCCTGCCGGTTGTCAGGGACGTCGATGCGGAACCGGTGGAGGCCGAGGTCCTCGAGGAAGATCGCGATCTGGCACGCCAGCCAGCAGCCCACCGCGATCGTGACGATGAGGAACCCGTGCACGACCTCGTCGCGCCACGGGTACGCGTCGGCGTCGCGCGGGACGCTCGAGGTGAACGCGATCCAGAGCAGGACCACGAGCAGGGTGGTGCGGAACGGGTGCTTCGCCCGGCGCGAGAGCACGCCGGCCCACCGCTCCCGTCGCGCGACCGTCCGCAGCACCAGGTGCAGGACGACCGCGGCGACGGCGGTGATGAGCAGGGCGAACCCGATCGCGACCAGGAGTCGGAGGAGGATGTCCATCCCTCCATGCAAGCAACGAAACGACAGTCGTCGTTCAGAAAACCGGCCCCGGACGCGACGGAGGCCCGGTGCGCACGACGCGCACCGGGCCTCCTGTCCGACCTGCTGACTACTTGCCGGACGTGAGCGAATCGACGAAGTCCTGGTGCTCGGAAGCCCACTTCTCGGTGATCGCGGGGTACTCGCTGGCCTTCGCGCCGCTGTTCACGAGCGCGTTCTCCAGCGAGTAGAGGGTGTCGGAGTCCATCGAGAAGTCCTCCATCCACTTCGACGCCTGCGGGAAGTCCTGCTCGAATTCCTTCTTGGCGATCGTGTGGATCTCCTCGTTCTTGCCGAGCGCACCCTTCGGGTCCTTCAGGTCCTTGATCGGGAAGGCGTCGTACGCCCAGTGCGGACGCCACAGCGTCACGACGACGTCCTCCTTCTTCGCGATCGAGGCCTTGAGGTCGGCGAGCATCGCCGGCGTCGAACTCGTTATGAAGTCCATGCCGTCCAGGCCGTACTGCGGGATGACCTGCTCGGACACGACCTTCGTCTCACCGGCAGCGGGCTCGATGCCGATGATCTTGTTGCCGAACTCGGACGCGTGCGCCTTCAGCTCGTCGATCGAGTCGACGTCCGAGTACTCCGGCACCGCCAGTTCCAGCGACGCCTGCTCGTTCCAGGCGCCGAGGTCCGTCAGGTCCTTGCCGTAGGTGTCCATGTACTCCTTGTGCGTGTTCGGCAGCCAGGTGTCGAACACCACGTCGTAGTCACCGGACGCGAGGCCCGTGTAGGCGGGTGCGACGTCGGAGTTGGTGAGCTGGACGTCGTAGCCCTTCTGCTCGAGGACGTGCTTCCAGAGGTAGCTGGCGGCGGTGTCCTCGTCCCAGCCGTTGAAGACGACGACGTGCATCGACTTCTGGTCACCGTTGTCGACGGTGCCGGAGGCCCCGTAGTAGCCGGGCGGCATGCAGGCGGACAGGCCGACGGCGGTGGCGACGGCGAGGACGGCCGCTGCGAGGGTGCGCTTGGTTCGCTTCATGATCTGTTCCTTCCTCACGCGTCGACGGTCTGACGGTCGCTGACCGCTTCGGTGGTGGCGGCGGTCTGGGCGGTCGCCGCGTTCGGCGTCGCGGTCACGGTGGGCTTCCGCCCGCGCTTCCACGGCCGGGAGGCACCACTCGCGTCGCCGCCGAGCGCTGCGGTCAGGCGGTCCAGCAGGATCGCCAGGACCACGACCGACAGGCCGGCTTCGGCGCCGAGCCCGACGTCGATGCGGTTCAGCGAGGCGACGATCTGCTCGCCGAGGCCGCCGGCGCCGACCATGCCGGCGATGACGACCATCGACAGCGACAGCATGATGACCTGGTTGACGCCGGCCATGATGCTGGCCTTCGCCAACGGAAGCTGGATCTGGCGGAGGATGCGCCACGGGCTGGAGCCGAACGCTGCACCGGCCTCGACGACCTCACTCGGGACCCCGCGGATGCCGAGCTCGGTGAGCCGGACCCCGGGGGCCATCGCGAAGACGATCGTCGCGACGATGCCGGGGACGACGCCGACGCGGAACAGCAGCAGCGCCGGGATCAGGTAGACGAACGCCGGGGTCGTCTGCATGAAGTCCAGGACCGGGCGGATGATCCGGCTCGCGGCGTCGGACCGGGCAGCCCACACCCCGAGCGGGATGCTGAGGACCACGGCCAGGCCGGCGGCGACCACGACGAGCGCGAGGGTGTTCATCGCGTTCGTCCACTGCCCGACGCTGACGATGAACAGCAGACCGATCGCAGCGCCGAGCGCGAGCTTCCAGCCCTTCGCCAGGAACGCGAGCACGACGAGGACCGCGACGACGACCCAGAACGGCGGGGTGGACAGGAAGTACTCCATCCACGCGTCCATCCACGTGAACACGTAGCGGACGACGTCGAAGAAGCCGGACAGGTAGGTCGTGATCCAGTCGACGACCGCGGCGACCCAGGTGCCGAGGGGCAGGTGGAAGTCACCGAAGGAGTTGGTACCGGGGGTGATCATGCGTGGTCTCCTTCGGCGAGGGTCGAGTCCATGTCGGAGTCGGAGATGCGGGTGACCGGTTCGAGCACCGGGATCGGCATCGTCGCGGTCGGCACGTTGCCGAGCGCGGCCAGCAGGGTGACGCGGGGGACGACGCCGAGCAGGCGCTGCTCGTCGTCGACGACGGCGATCGGCAGGGGCGACTCGACGGCGAGCTCGAACAGGTCGGTCAGCGCCGTGTCGGGGGCGACCCGCGCGTACTCGGTGTTCACGATCGCGTCGAGGTTCGTGTCGCCGGCCTTCACCTGGCGCATCACGTGCCGGTCGCGGACCCAGCCCTCGAGCTTCCGGCCACGACCGGTGACGAAGAGCGCGGCGGTCTGCAGGTCGCGCATGGTGCGCAGTGCACCACGAGGACCCACCGTCAGCGGGACGGTGGCGCGGGCCGGCTCCATGACGCTCGCGGCGGTGAGCACGCGGGCGCGGTCGACGTCCTGCACGAACTGGGCGACGTAGTCGTTCGCCGGGTCGGTGAGGATGTCCTCCGGCGACCCGATCTGCACGATCCGGCCGTCGCGCATCACGGCGATGCGGTCGCCGAGGAACATCGCCTCGTTGAGGTCGTGCGTGATGAAGACGATCGTCTTGCCGAGCCGCTGCTGCAGGTCGACGAGCTGCTCCTGCATCTCACGGCGGATGAGCGGGTCGAGCGCGCTGAACGCCTCGTCCATGAGCAGGACGTCGGTCTCGGCGGCGAGCGCACGGGCGATGCCGACGCGCTGCTGCATGCCACCCGACAGCTCGTCGGGCTTCGCGTCCGCCCAGACGTCCAGGCCGACCAGGTCGATGACCTCCCGGGCCTTCGCGAGCCGCGTCGTCTTGTCGACACCGTTCACCTCGAGGCCGTACGCGACGTTCTCGAGCACGGTGCGGTGCGGCAGCAGGGCGAAGTGCTGGAACACCATCGACACACTGGACCGGCGGATGTCGCGGATCCCCTTCGGCGTCGCGCCGGTGACCGTGCGTCCGCCGATCTCGACGCTGCCGGCGGTGGGCTCGAGCAGGCCGTTGAGCATCCGGATGAGGGTCGACTTGCCGGAGCCGGACAGCCCCATGACGACGAAGATCTCGCCGGGTCGCACGTCGAAGGACGCGTCGATGACCGCGGCGGAACCCTGCTCGCGGACCTCGTCGCGGGTGGCACCGGCGGCGAGACGGCGGACGGCCTCGGCGGGTCGGCGGCCGAACACCTTGTAGACGTCGCGGACGCTGACCGCCGGCGACGTGGTGGGGTCCGGCGACGGGGTGTGCCGGCTCTGGGGTGGTGCGATGGACAACTGGGCTCCTCGCGTCGCCACGGCGGACGGAGCGCACGTGCGGCGACGGTGTGGTTGCGAACGGGTCGTCCGGGACGGTGCGCGCGGCCACGTCGAGCCCGCGCAACGGCGCAGGGCGAGCGATCACGCACGCGGGGACCACGCTCGGGGCGGTCCCGGTCCGGCCGACCGTACGGCTGCGGCGCTGCTGGCCGCGGACGCGTTCTGGTCGTCGTGCCCCCGGCCGTCGGGCCTGTGGGGACGTTCAAACCTAACGGTCTCCTGTCCCCCGATCACAATCGACGTCCGCCGGAATCCCGGCACCGCTGTACCCCGTCGTCGGCGTGTCGCCCACGTACATGGGGATCGCGATCGTGACCGTCCTGTTACAGATCAGCTCGTTCGGAGGTTTGTGTGCCGCCCCGGTTCCGTGCGCATGTAGGTTGGCGCGCATGACAGCGCAGAACGACACGGGCGTGAACCGTGCTCCGGCGAACGACTTCTCGCACGAGCAAGAGGGCTACCAGCACGGTCTGAAGCCCCGGCAGCTGCAGATGATCGCGATCGGTGGGGCCATCGGCACCGGACTCTTCCTCGGTGCGGGTGGACGACTCCACACCGCGGGCCCCGCGCTCGCGCTGACCTACCTGATCTGCGGCATCTTCGCGTTCTTCATCCTGCGCGCCCTCGGCGAGCTCGTGCTGCACCGTCCGTCGTCGGGGTCGTTCATCTCCTACGCGCGTGAGTTCTACGGCGAGAAGTTCGCCTACGCCGCCGGCTGGATGTACTTCCTGAACTGGGCGATGACCTCGATCGTCGACACCACCGCCGTCGCGATCTACCTGCAGTACTGGTCCGCGTTCACCGCCGCACCGCAATGGCTCCTCGCGTTGATCGCCCTGATCGTCGTGCTCGCCGCCAACATGGTCGCGGTCAAGGTGTTCGGCGAACTCGAGTTCTGGTTCGCGCTCATCAAGGTCGCCGCTCTCGTCGCGTTCCTCGTCGTCGCGATCATCTGGCTCGTCTTCGCGTTCCCGGTCGAGGCCGGCGGCGAAGCCGTCCGCACGGGCTTCTCGATCTGGGGCGACAACGGCGGGCTCTTCCCGAACGGGCTGCTCCCCGCGGTCATCGTGATCCAGGGTGTCGTCTTCGCCTACGCGGCGATCGAGCTCGTCGGCACCGCGTCCGGTGAGACGCAGAACACCGAGAAGGTCATCCCCCGCGCGATCAACTCGGTCGTGTTCCGCATCGCCGTCTTCTACGTCGGGTCGATCATCCTGCTCTCCCTGCTCCTGCCGTACACGGCGTACAAGGAGGGTGAGAGCCCGTTCGTGACGTTCTTCTCGTCGCTCGGCAACCCGCAGGTCGGGTCGATCGTGGGCGGCATCATGAACTTCGTCGTGCTCACGGCCGCGCTGTCGTCGCTCAACGCCGGTCTGTACTCGACCGGTCGCGCCCTGCACTCGATGGGCATGAACGGTTCGGCACCGAAGTGGACCACCAAGATGTCGAAGGGCGGTGTGCCGTACGCCGGCATCCTGCTCACCGCCGGCTTCACCGTCGCCGGCGTGGTCCTGAACTACTTCGTGCCGAGCCAGGCGTTCGAGATCGCGCTGAACATCGCGAGCCTCGGCATCATCACGGCGTGGGGCACGATCATCCTCTGCCAGATGCGGCTCCGATCGTGGGCGAAGCAGGGACTGGCGAAGGAGCCGTCCTTCAAGCTGCCGGGGGCCCCGGTGACCGCGTGGCTCACCCTGGCGTTCCTGGCGTCGGTCATCGTGCTGATGGCGATCGACTACCCCGTCGGCACCTACACGATCGCGTCCCTCGTCATCGTGATCCCGCTGCTCGTCGTCGGCTGGTTCCTGCAGCGCGACCGCATCCTGCGCATCGCGTCGCTCCGACAGGGCGTCACCGGCCCGTACCCGATCGGCGTCCGTGACCCGGCGAACCAGGTCCGTCGCGACGGCGAGGACGGCAACGAGCACAAGGGGTCCGACGACACCGTCTGATCTGTCCCCGGAGCGCAGCACGTCGCGCGCCGAGTGCAGTGGGTCCGGCACCCGTCGGTACGATCGGCGGGTGCCGGACCGCTCTGTCTCCCCTGCGTCTGTTCCACCCACCCTCGATCTCCAGCTGAGCTGGCGAGGCGCGTACGGACGCCTGCGGGTGTTCCCCGACCACCTCGAGGCCGAGACCGACTACGAGCGCGAGGCGCGGGTCTCCGTGCCGATGGACGCGGTCTCGGGTTGGTGCCTCGGACCGTGCGACGAGGACGCCGTCTGCGTCGAGTTCGTCACGGAGCAGGAGACCTTCCGCGTGCTGCTCGACACCTCGGACGAGCAGCTCGCCGCGCTGGCGATCCAGAAGGTTCTCGGACCACCGATCACCACCGGCTGACGGTCCGCGGGCGCTGCGCTCAGGCGTCGCCCTCCGGGGCGAACTGCGTGACGCGGAACGTGGCGCCCTGCGGGTCCCGCAGCTCGGCCGCACGCGTCCACGGGCCCTGCCAGGTGCCGAGCACGGTCCCCCCGAGCTCCTCGACCCGTGCGGCGGCGTCGTCACGATCCGCCACGCTGAACGACACGTGCCAGTCGTCCGGCCCGTCGTCGAGTCGGGCGAGGGCGCCGATGACGTCCGCGAAGCCCTCCGGTGCCCCAATCTGCCGTTCGCGGATGTCGGGGTCGGAGGTGGCCGCGAGGTGGTCCCCGTAGCCGGGCAGCCGGACCATGGCGCTCGGGCCCTCCTCGATGCCGGAGACACGCCAGCCGAACAGCTGCTCGTAGAACGAGATCGACTGCTCCTGCTCGGTCGAGCGGAGGTCGCTGAAGACCCAGCCGCCGGGGGCGTTGATGTGCTGCGACCCGAGCCGGTCGCGCGCCTGCCAGAGCCCGAACGCCGCACCGCGCGGATCGACGCAGTCGACGCTGCGGCCCGCGGACCCACCCGGCCCGGCGTCCTCCGCTGGAGCGGCGGTGCCACCGAGCTCGACGACCCGAGCGGCCACCGCGTCGGCGTCGTCCACGGCGATGTACGTCGTCCACGACGACGGCTCGTCACCCGAGGCGATCGCACCGACCTCTCGTCCGTCGATGCTCACGATCCGGTACGAGCCGGCGGCACCGGGCGGCAGGCGCTCCTCGAAGTCCCAGCCGAACAGACCGCCGTAGAACGCCTGGGCGGCGTCCGGGTCCGGGTGTCGTCCGTCGATCCAGCTCGGCACGCCCTGCGGGTAGGTGCGAGGGGTCCGGTCCGTCATGGTGTCTCCCGAGGTCGCCGACGCCCAGGTCGAATGCCCCAGGTCTACCGCTGACCGCCGACGTCGGCCGGGTCGGTCGTCGGGCCGGTCGCCGGCCCGGTCGCCGGGTCAGTCGTCGGTGTCGACCTGGTCGGTGACGACGTTGCCCGAGCCGGCGTCGATCCGGACGCTGTGCTTGGTGCCGGATCCGTCGACGACGTCGCCCTCCCAGACCACCTTGCCGAGGTGGTCGTCGAGACCGAGCTCGGTGATCGAACCGGCGTGCAGGTCCTCGAAGGCGCTGACGGCCTTGCTGACGTCGAGGTCGGCCGCTGCGACGAACCGGTCGTGCTCGGCACGGTCGTCGGCGTCGGCGGTCTCGGTCTGCGGGGTACCGGTCACCCCGGTGCCGGCGGCGTCGGTGTGCACCTCGTGCTCGGTGCCGTCCTTCGTCACGACGAGGACCTCGTACGCGCTGCCGCGCTGCTCCTGCTCGACCGAGATGACGGTGCCGGAGCCAACGCTCCCCCGTGCGGTCGCGACGGCGGCCAGCAAGGCGTCGTTCGACGTGGCCGAGGCGGCGGTCGCGGACGCGCCACCCGACGTGCCGGTGGTGGCGCCCGTCGCGGCCGATTCCTTCGAGGACGCCGCCGTCGAGTCGGACGAGCCGTTGGTGGAGCAGCCGGTGAGGGCGAGCGCGGCCACGACCGGCAGGGCAGCGAGGGCGGCGATGCGGCGGGCTGAGGGCTTCTGGAGCTGGGTGCTGAAGGTCATGGGACGAGCATGTCGGCGGGGTGCTGAAGCAGACCTGAAGCCGCCTGTTCAGCCGCCGAGTGCGATGCGCACGACGAACCGCGCCCCGCCGAGCGGTGAGTCCGCCACCGTCGCCTCGCCGCCGTGCGCCCGGACGGCGTCCCGCACGATCGCCAGACCGAGGCCGGCACCTCCGGCGTCGCGGCTGCGGGCCTCGTCGAGCCGGACGAACCGCTCGAACACCCGGTCACGCTCGGCCGCCGGGATCCCGGAGCCGTCGTCGTCGACGGTCAGCACCGCGGCGCCGTCCTGCTCGACGAGGGCCACCGCGACGCGCGACGTGGCGTGCCGGACGGCGTTGTCGACGAGGTTCCGGACGACGCCGGTGAGCAGCCGTTCGTCGCCGAGCACGCGTGCGGCGGAGATCCCGGAACCGTCGACCCGGATCGCACGGTCGCCGGTCGCGCCACCCGGCACCCGCGCCCGCGCCCGCGCGACGGCGTCGAGTACGAGGTCGTCGAGGTCCACGGGACGACGGACACCCGTGCCGCCCTCGTCGAGCCGTGACAGCTCGAGCAGCCCGGTGACGAGGTCCTGCAGGCGCACGGCCTCGGATCGCACGACGTCGGAGAACTCGGCGACGTCGGTCCGATCCGGGTACGCGACGGCGACGTCGGCGTGCTGCCGGAGGGACGCGATCGGCGACCGCAGCTCGTGCGAGGCGTCGGACACGAACTGCCGCTGACCCGCCGCGGATCGGTCGAGCCGATCGAGCATGGCGTTCATGGTGGTCGCGAGCCGGGCGATCTCGTCGCCGGTGTCCGGCACGACCACGCGGGCATCGGGCTGCGCGGCACGGATCGTCTCGACCTCGGTGCGCATCCGTTCCACCGGCCGCAACGACCGCCCGGTCACGGACCAGGTCACGATCCCGAGCACGAGGACGAGCACCGGCACCCCGACGGCGAGGAGCACCACGGCGGTCCGGATCGCGGTGTCGGTCTGCTCGAGGGAGACGCCGTACACCAGGGTCGCCTCACCCCCACCGGGCAGGTCGACGTCGTCGGCGACGAGCAGCCAGCGTTCGCCGTCGTGCGACCACCGGGACTCGTCGGCGGTCGGCAGGGCCGGCGCGTCGGCGTCCTCACCGTGTGCGAGGACCGAGCCACCGTCACCGACCACCTGCACGAGGACGTCCTCGTAGTCGGTCACCGCACCGGCACCGTCGGACTCGACCCGCGACGACACCTGTTCGAGTCCGGCCTCGGCGGACGTTCGCACCCCGTCGAGCAGCACCAGGCGGAGCACCACGACGAACCCCACGGCACCGACGACCAGGGCAGCGAGCACGACCAGGCCGGCGCCGAGCGTGGTCCGCGCGCGCACGGACCGGAAGCGGCGCGTGCGCCGCGCCCCCCGGTCAGCCACCGTCGGCCGCCAGCCGGTAGCCCGCTCCGCGGACGGTCTCGAGCGACGTCCGTCCGAACGGCCGGTCGAGCTTGCGCCGGAGGTGCCCGACGTACACCTCGACGATGTTCGGGTCGCCCTCGAAGTCGACGTCCCAGACGTTCTCGATCACCTCGCGCTTCGAGCACACCTGCCCCGAACGCCTCGCGAGGTACTCGAGCACCGCGAACTCCCGGCTCGTCAGGTCGACGGGGGTCCCCGCACGCGTCACCGTCCGTGCAGCCGGGTCGACGACCAGGTCGCCGAGGGTCAGTACCACCGGACGCTCCCGCGCACCCCGGCGGACGAGCGCGCGCAGCCGGGCGACGAGGACCGGGTGCGAGAAGGGCTTCGTGACGTAGTCGTCGGCGCCGGCGTCGAGGGCCTCGACCTGATCCCACTCGCCGTCCTTGGCGGTGAGCATGAGCACCGGCGTCCAGTCCTGGTCGGCACGGAGCTGGGCGCAGACCGCCCATCCGCTCATCCCCGGCATCATCAGGTCGAGGACGATCGCGTCGTAGCCGAACTCGCGGGCGTGCCACAGACCGTCGACGCCGTCGTGGGCGACGTCGACCGCCCACCCCTCGGCCTCGAGGCCGCGACGGACGCCGTCGGCGAGCCGCACCTCGTCATCGACCACCAGGACACGCATGGCGACGATCCTGCCGTGCCGCCCTGAAGCAGCGCTGAAGCGACGCCCGACGGCGAACGGCTCAGACCAGCAGCAGGATCCCGGCGACGACCGCGGCCACGGCGATGGCGAGCGCGATGAGCAGCAGCACGAGGTGCACCGTGTAGAACGTCGTCGGCTTGCCCGCGGCGTCCCGAGCGCGGGTGTCCTTCGCGACGCGCTGGAAGAAGCGCGGCCAGGTGACGACGTTGAAGACGGCACCGATGAACAGGACGACTGCGGCGAAGACGAGCACCGTCCGAGTCTAGACAACGCGTGTCGGTGGTGCTCGGCCGCCCCCAACGCGGCCGAGTCCCACCGACGAGCCACAGGATCTGTAGCACTTGCTACAAACCCTACACGGGCGTCGGGAGACCGTCGAGCCACCCGTTCGGGCTACGCGGAGTCGAGCGCTGATTCGGCCTCGGCGAGGACGGCTCGCTCGGCATCGGTCAACGGCGTGCGCGTCCGCCGGAGCCCGTCGTTGACCTCGACGATCGCGCGGCTCAACCGCGTGGCGGGGTCATCGGTCGACGGGTAGGCGTTGTCGGCACCGATCCGCGCGTGCAGCGGCGCGAGACGTCGCAGCGCCGCGTCGACCCGCCGCGTGCGCCGACGTCGCGAGACCCGGTGTCCGACGACGAGCAGCAGCATCCCCGTCGAGACGCAGATCACGGCGCCGGGCGTCGTGACGTCGTACGGCAGCGCGAGGGCGCGCATCCGGTCGAGGTCTCCCAGGACGTGCGCCAGGTCCATGACCACGACGACGACCATCCGGACGACCCCCAGCACGCCGCCGAGCACCAGCACCCACAGCCCGACCAGGTCCGTCGTCGTCCGGGCCTCGCGCAGGCGGAGGACGCAGATGAGGCCCGTCGCGCCGAGCGCCACCCCGAGGTACACGGTCTGTGCGATCGAGTAGACGGTCGCGGCCGGGTGCGATCCGGCATCGAGCATGAACGTCGTCGTGGTCGCGGGCTTGTCCAGCACCGCGAAGGCGACCACCACCACGACCACCACCGCGGCGCACGACACCACGATCGTGTTTCGGAGCCACGGCCGCGCAGCGCCGACCGCCTTCGCAACACCCCAGAGCAGCGTGCTCGTGCCGGCGACCATCAGGCAGTCGCTGACCACGGTGACCACGTTGGAGCCGCCGAGCAACGGGTCGAGCCACCGGTACAGCGGATCGACGTTCGTGACGATGGTGCCGGCGAAGAGCAGGAAGGTCACCGCCAGGGTCCGGTCCTGCCCGCGTTGCAGGACGAAGAGCGCGATCGTCCCGGCGATGAGCAGCACCGCCTGGACGACGGCGACGATCACCCGAAGACCCCGCGGAAGGCGCTCGGGCGGCCGCGGTGCCGCCGGATGAGCGTCGCGAGCGCGTCGGCGAAGACCTCGGCCTCGTGCTCGTACGCGTTCGAGAACATCCCCCGCGCCAGCGCCCGCTCGACCTTGTACTCGGGCAGGTCCGGGATGACGTCGCGGATGTAGGCCGACTGCGGCGCATGCTCCTGGTGCCGGTGCAGGACGTGTCCGAGCTCGTGGCCGATGACGAACGCCCGGAAGGTCGGCGACGCGGTCGGCGAGATCATGATCAGGTGGGCGTGCTCGAGCGTCGCGACGAAGCCGCACACGGGCTCCGTCGCCAGGAACGCCTCTTCGCGGACGACGATGGGCTTGTCCACGACGACCGCCGCGGCGGCGACGGCCTGATCGACGTCGGACCACCCCTCGACCGCACCGCGTGCCCAGAAGGACTCGAGCAGCGGGTCGGTCACGCCACGCTCCCGCGCTGTGACTCCTCCTCGAGCACCTCGGCGATGCGCCGCAGCGCCTCGGGTGAGAGCTCGCCGGGGAACGTGCGTGCAGCGAACCCGCTCACGCGGGCGGAGCGCAGGGAGCGGACGAGGGCGAGCTGGGCGCCGATGCGCTCGGGGACGTCGCTGTCCTCGAGCAGGAAGCGCTCGTCGACCTCGAAGTACCCGGCGAGGAGCCGCAGGAGCTCGGTGTCGCGGTTGCGTCGGCCGTCGCCCGAGAGCATGTAGGTCCACTTCGCCCGCGAGAGCGAACCGCCGCGGGCGGCGACGTACTCCTCGATCGAGGCGAACGGCACCGGGGCACCACGCTGGGACTCCTCGAAGTCGAGGAGCAGGTTGATGCGCCGTGCGAGTTCGGCGGCGTCCAGGACTCCGCCCCTCGGATCACCGGTCTCCATGTCGGACTCCTCCCCAGCCGTGCGTGCACGACATCGTAGCGCGGCGGACACGGTGCACGCCGTTAGCCTCGTGGGCATGGCCCGCAGCTTCCCCGCCACGATCGCCGACCCGGTCCAGCACGAGATCGTCATCACGAAGTCGCGGTTCATCACCACGGTCGCGCCCGTGTCGGACGTCGCGGACGCCGAGCGGGTCGTCGCCGAGGTGAAGCGCCGCCACTGGGACGCCCGGCACAACTGCACCGCGATGGTCACCGGCACGCTCGGCGACCAGGCCCGGTCGTCGGACGACGGCGAACCATCGGGCACGGCGGGCGTGCCGATGCTCGAGGTGCTCCGACGCCGCGACCTCACCGACGTGGTCGCCGTCGTGACGCGCTACTTCGGCGGCGTGAAGCTCGGCGCCGGCGGACTCGTCCGCGCCTACTCGACCTCGGTCTCCGAAGCCCTCGACACCGCCGCGCTCGTCCGGCGCGAAGCGCTCACGCAGGTCCGCTTCGACGCCCCGCACGCCGAGGCCGGCCGGCTCGACAACGTCCTGCGCGACTGGGTCCGGCACCACCACGCGACCCTCGGTGCGACGACGTACGGACGCGCGGCGACGTTCGAGGTCTGGGTGCCGGCCGATGCGCTCGCGACCCTGACCGCCGACCTCGCAGCGGCCTCCGCCGGCGCCGTCGACCTCGTGGTCGGCGTGGAACGGATCGTCGACGTCGCCGCCGACTGAATTCGACCGCCGGAAGCACCTCGGGCGTGTCTCGCTGGGAACTCGTGCACACCCCCGGAACGCACGAAGGCCCCGACTCGATGAGTCGGGGCCTTCGTGGTTGTGGTGCACCCCCTCGGACTTGAACCGAGAACCCACTGATTAAGAGTCAGTTGCTCTGCCAATTGAGCTAGAGGTGCATGTTCCGGCTTCCGTGCCGCAACGGGAATCAACAATAGCATGGGTTCTGCGCGCTCACGACCACTCGTGGGCACGGAACGAACAGGAGCACCATGACCGACCGTCTCGCCGCCGGCGACACCGCCCCCGACTTCACGCTGCCGGACCAGGACGGCGTCGAACACTCGCTCGCCGCACTGCAGGGCAAGAAGGTCATCGTGTACTTCTACCCGGCCGCGTCCACCCCCGGCTGCACCACCGAGGCCTGCGACTTCCGCGACAACATGTCGTCGCTGCAGGCAGCCGGCTACGAGGTGCTCGGCGTCTCGAAGGACGAACAGGCGAAACTCAAGACCTTCCAGCACGAGCAGGCACTCACGTTCCCGCTGCTGAGCGACCCCGACCTGGCGGTGCACAAGGCCTACGCCGCGTGGGGTGAGAAGAACAACTACGGCAAGATCGTGACCGGCACGATCCGCTCCACCATCGTGGTCGACGAGGACGGCAGCGTGCAGCTGCCGCTCTACAACGTCAAGGCGACCGGACACGTGGCGAGCCTGCGGAAAAAGCTCGGCCTGGTCTGAGGACCGGCCCACAAGGCGGACGGGAGGCCCGTGGCGGCGTCGCCACGGGCCTCCCGTCCGTCTTTCGGTCGCGTCTACTCGGCCGGACGCGCGAGGGCGGCCGTCACCGACCGCGACAGCACGAACGTGATGCCGAGCAGTGCGGGGATCAGCAGGACCCAGCCCACCGCCGGCTCACGGAAGACACCCTGGAACGCGCCGATCGCGATCGCCCCCTGCAGGACCTGCCAGACGATGATCCCCGAGCGCACCCAGGCGCGCCGCTTCCACAGGCCGTTCAGGAGCGCACCGAGCCAGAGCGCCGCGACGGCCGACAGGATCGTCAGCGCGATCCCGGAGGCCAGGCTCGACGCCGGCGCGACGATCAGCTCGACGACCAGGACGACCGTGACCACGACGAGCGCCGCGAACTCGAGGCCGACCACCACCAGCAGGCCGATCAGCGCGCGTGAGCGTCGCTCAGGACGGTCGACCGCGGTCGGGTCGTCATCGTGCACAGTGATCCTCCAGCATCGGAACCCTTGATTTGCCCCTACCAGTATGGAACGATATTCGAGGTCGTTTGGACGGCACGATGTGGTGTGCGTCTCCCGTGGTTCGTCGCTCCTCCCCCGAGCGTCACGCGGGCGTCAGACTCGCTTCCAGCGGACTCCTCCCCACAGTTGTCCCCTCATGCCTCATGCATGGTCAGCGTTCCGATCCCCCGAACCCCGGCCCCGGCCTGCCGTTCGAGCATCGACATCAAGGAGCACCACACATGGACTGGCGTGACAAGGCAGCTTGCCTCACCGCGGACCCCGAGCTCTTCTTCCCCGTCGGGAACACCGGGCCCGCCGTCGATCAGATCGAGAAGGCCAAGTCGGTCTGTGCGCGCTGCACGGTCACCGAGATGTGCCTGCAGTACGCACTCGAGAACAACCAGGACTCCGGTGTCTGGGGTGGCCTCAGCGAGGACGAGCGTCGTGCGCTGAAGCGTCGCGCCGCCCGCGCCCGCCGCGCTTCCTGACCCGGGCCGGTCCCCGCAGGACACACCGACGCCCGTCGTCCCTCCGGGGGCGGCGGGCGTCGTCGTGCGCGTGGGCGGCAGCCGCTGCGCGGGGCGGGGCGGGGCGGCACGCCGTGCGCTGGTCCTCGGGGTTCCACAACATGCCGCGCGCCGACCGTCGAGGTTCCCCAACTCGCGCGATCGCACGCCGAGATGCGCAGATCTCGGAACCTCACGAGCGGGCGCGAAGGCGGGTGCCTCGGAGAAGCGGGGTGCCCATGCGCGCCCCCGCAGGGGCATTGCGCCCCGAAGAGCCGGGGCGCAATGCCCGTGAGCGGGCGCGAACCCGACGCGCAACTCCCGCGGGCACGGCACGGCACGGCGCGGCGCGCGGGCTAGGCCGGGGCAGTCAGCCAGCGGAACGGGATGGTGATCGTCACCTCGGTGCCGCTGCCGGTCAGGGTGTGCCAGTCGATCGTGCCGCCGAGCTCGCCCTGGATGAGCGTGCGGACGATCTGGGTGCCGAGACCCGAGCCGACCTTCCCCTCGGGCAGACCCACGCCGTTGTCGCGGACCTCGATCTCCAGGTGGTCGTCGAACCGGCGGGCGACGATCTCGACCTCACCGTCGCGGCCGTCCAACCCGTGCTCGACGGCGTTCGTGACGAGCTCGGTGAGCCCGAGTGCGAGCGGCGTGGCAGCCTCGGACGGCAGCACCCCGAACTCGCCGGTCTTCTTCGGGTGCACGGTCGTGTTGTGCGACGCGGCGACCTCGGTGACGAGCTTGAGCACCGAGTCGAAGACGTCGTCGAAGTCGACCGTCTGGCTCAGGCCGCTCGACAGCGTGTCGTGCACGACCGCGATGGCTGCCACCCGGCGCATGGCGTTCTGCAGCGAGGTCCGTGCCTCGTCGGAGTGCGTGCGACGAGCCTGGATGCGCAGCAACGACGCCACCGTCTGCAGGTTGTTCTTGACGCGGTGGTGGATCTCGCGGATCGTCGCGTCCTTGGTGATGAGCTCGCGCTCCTGGTGCCGGAGCTCCGACACGTCGCGGCAGAGCACGATCGCACCGATGCGGTCACCGTGATCGCGGAGCGGGATCGACCGCAGCGACACCGTCACGCCCTTCGACTCGATGTCGGCCCGCCACGGAGCGCGACCGGTGACGACCAGGGGCAGTGACTCGTCGACGTCGAGCTGCGCACCGATGAGCTCGGTGGTGACCTCGGCGAGGGACTTCCGCTCGAGCTCCCCCTCGAAGCCCATGCGGTTGAAGGCGCTCAGGCCGTTCGGACTGGCGAAGGTGACGATGCCGGCGGTGTCGAGGCGCAACAGGCCGTCACTGGCGCGCGGGGCGCCGCGGCGCGGACCGGCCGGGGCGCCGAGGTCCGGGAAGTCGCCCGTCGCGATCATGCCGAACAGGTCGTTCGCACTCGCGGTGAAGTTCAGTTCCTGACGGCTCGGCGTCCGCATCTCGTCCTGGTTGGAGTGCCGCGTGACGACGGCGATCGGCCGCTCGGTGGTCTCCGCGGTCTTGGCGCTGAGGCGCCGCAGCACCGGGATCGCACGGACCCGGGTGGGGGTGTCCTCGTACCAGTCGGGCTCGGCGGAGTCGACGACACGGGACCCGGCGAAGCTCTCGGTCACCTGGCCGCGCCACTCCTCGCGGATCTCCTGCCCGACGATGTCGCGGTAGAACAGCGTGGCCGCGGAGCTCGGACGGGCGTGTGCCACGGCGACGAACGAGCCGTCCTCGGCGGTGGGCACCCACAGGACCATGTCAGCGAAGGACAGGTCGGCGAGGAGCTGCCAGTCCCCCACGAGCAGGTGGAGCCACTCCACGTCGGCTTCGGAGGAACGGCCTTGCGCGAGGACGAGGTCACTGAGGGTCGACACCCAGCCAGTCTAGGTGCGCCGACTTGTGGAGAACGTCGTCCTCTCCACAGCATCAGCGCCTTCGTATTTCTCATGTTGCACGCCCCATACGCTCGCTCCAGCAACGGAAGGGGCAGGGGTGGCGGAGCAGGCACGCCGGATCGACCACACGACGACGACGGCGCACTCGCCGCCGCTCACGATCGTCGAACCAGAGCCGGTCGAAGAACCGGCGAACGATCCACCGGACCCGGCGGACACCGCACGCGCCCTGGGACTGTGCGTCGCCGAGGTCCTGACCGGGGCCCGCGAGGTCGACAGCATCGCCCGCTGGATCACCGACGACGTCCACCGACACCTGCAACAACGTGCAGCCGTGGCCGCGCACGCCCGATCGGTGCGCCGACGGCCACGGAGCCGCCCGGTGCTGCAGGTCGGCAGCGTGCTCGTCTGTCGGCCCGCCGATGGCGTCGCCGAGGCGACCGTCGTCGTCCACACGCGCTCTCACGCACGCGCCGTGGCGATGCGGTTGGAGACGCGGGACGGCAGGTGGCGGGCGACCGCGATCGGCGTCCTGTAGGTGCCCGACGCGGACGGGAGGCCCGTGGCGACGTGGCCACGGGCCTCCCGTCCGTCGGTCGGCGCGCTTGGTGAGCAGCAATGGTCGGGTCCCGAGGCGGGACCCGACCATTGCTGCTCACGATGCGCTGTCGCGCACGCGGACTACTTCTTCGACGCCTGACGACGCTCGGCACGGTTGCCGGCCGCGGCGGCCTGGCCGGAGGCCGTGGCCGCGTTGCCGAACGCGGAGCCCTGCTCAGGCTCGGCAGCAGCTTCGGCCTCGGCCTGGGCCTGCTGCGCGCGCGCCGTGGCGGCCTGCTCGAGGCGGCCCTTCTCGTCGCGCACCTCGACCTCACCATCGATCGACGGTGCCGAGTACTCGAGGCCGGAGACCTCGTCCTCGCCGAGACCCTTGGCCTCGATGACGGCGTTCTCGCCGTCGGACTGCACCTGGACCTCGAGGTTGAACAGGTAGCCGACCGACTCCTCGCGGATCTGGCCCATCATCGTCTGGAACAGCGCGTAGCCCTCGCGCTGGTACTCGACGAGCGGGTCACGCTGCGCCATCGCGCGGAGGCCGATGCCGTCCTTGAGGTAATCCATCTCGTACAGGTGGTCGCGCCAGCGGCGGTCGATCACCGACAGGACGACACGACGCTCGAGCTCGCGCATCGCCTCGTCGCCGAGGAGCTCCTCACGCGTGGAGTACGCCAGCTTGGCGTCGGAGAGGATCTCACGGCCGAGGAACTCACGCGACGCCTTGCCCTTCGAGCCGGCCTCGGTGATGACCTCGTCGATGGAAATCGAGATCGGGTAGAGCGTGCCGAGCTCGGTCCACATGGCGTCGAGGTCCCAGTCGTCCGGCGAGCCCTCACCGGTGTGGGTGTCGATCACGTCGTCGATGACCGCCTTGAGGAACGACTGCGCGCGGTCGTGCAGGTCGTCGCCCTCGAGGATGTGGCGGCGGTCGCTGTAGATCGCCTCGCGCTGCCGGTTCAGGACGTCGTCGTACTTCAGGACGTTCTTGCGGATCTCGGCGTTCCGGCCCTCGACCTGCGCCTGGGCGGAACGGATCGCGCGACCGACGAGCTTGTTCTCGATGGCCAGGTCGTCCGGCACGTTCGAGCGACCCATGAGGCTCTCGGCGGCACCGGAGTTGAACAGGCGCATCAGGTCGTCGGTGAGCGACAGGTAGAACCGGCTCTCGCCCGGGTCACCCTGACGACCGGAACGACCGCGCAGCTGGTTGTCGATGCGGCGCGACTCGTGGCGCTCGGTGCCGAGGACGTAGAGCCCACCGGCCTCGCGGACCTTGTCGCCCTCGACCTCGACCTCGGCCTTGACACGGGCGAAGACCTCGTCCCACTCGGCTTCGTACTCGTCCGGGGTCTCGGTCGGGGACAGGCCCTTGGCGTGCATCTCCTGCACCGCGAGGAACTCGGAGTTGCCGCCGAGCATGATGTCGGTGCCTCGGCCGGCCATGTTCGTCGCGACGGTGACGGCACCGAGGCGACCGGCCTGGGCGACGATCGCGGCTTCACGCGCGTGGTTCTTCGCGTTGAGGACCTCGTGCTTCACGCCCTTCTTGGCGAGGAGCTTCGACAGGTACTCGGACTTCTCGACGCTCGTGGTGCCGACGAGGACGGGCTGACCCTGCTCGTGGCGCTCGGCGATGTCCTCGGCGACCTGCTCGAACTTCGACTTCTCGTTCTTGTAGACCAGGTCGGTCTGGTCGATGCGCTGCATCGGCTTGTTCGTCGGGATCGGGACCACGCCGAGCTTGTAGGTCGACATGAACTCGGCCGCTTCGGTCTCAGCGGTACCGGTCATGCCGGAGAGCTTCTGGTACAGCCGGAAGTAGTTCTGCAGCGTGACCGTGGCGAGGGTCTGGTTCTCCGCCTTGACCTCGACGTTCTCCTTCGCCTCGATCGCCTGGTGGATGCCCTCGTTGTAGCGACGGCCCATCAGGATGCGGCCGGTGTGCTCGTCGACGATGAGCACCTCGCCGTTCATCACGACGTAGTCCTTGTCGCGCTTGAAGAGGGCGACGGCCTTGATGGAGTTGTTGAGGAACGAGATGAGCGGGGTGTTCGCCGACTCGTACAGGTTGTCGATGCCGAGGTAGTCCTCGACCTTCTCGATGCCGGGCTCGAGCACGCCGACGGTGCGCTTCTTCTCGTCGACCTCGTAGTCCTCGCCCGGGGTCAGGCGCTTGGCGATCGAGGCGAACTCCGTGAACCACCGGTTGGCCTCGCCCGAGGACGGGCCGGAGATGATGAGCGGCGTGCGCGCCTCGTCGATGAGGATCGAGTCGACCTCGTCGACGACGGCGAAGAAGTGGCCGCGCTGCACCATGTCGGAGGCCTGCCACGCCATGTTGTCGCGCAGGTAGTCGAAGCCGAACTCGTTGTTCGTGCCGTAGGTGATGTCCGCCGCGTACTGCTCGCGGCGCTCGGCAGGCGTCTGGTTCGCGATGATGCAGCCGGTCGTCATGCCGAGGGCGCGGAAGACCCGACCCATGATCTCGGACTGGTACGACGCCAGGTAGTCGTTGACCGTGATGACGTGCACGCCGCGCGACGGGATCGCGTTGAGGTAGGCCGCCGTGGTCGCGACGAGGGTCTTGCCCTCACCGGTCTTCATCTCGGCGATGTTGCCGAGGTGCAGGGCCGCCCCGCCCATGAGCTGCACGTCGAAGTGCCGCATGCCGAGGGTGCGCTTCGCTGCCTCCCGCACGGCGGCGAACGCCTCGGGGAGCAGGTCGTCGAGGGTCTCGCCGTTGGCGTACCGCTCGCGCAGCTCCTTCGTCTCGTCCTGGAGTTCCTCGTCGGTGAGGCTCGAGAAGTCGTCCTCGAGGTCGTTGATCGCCGAGGCGTACGCCTTCAGCCGGCGGACGGTGCGTCCTTCGCCGATGCGGAGGACCTTCTCCAGCACGTTTGCCACGTGAGCTCCTTACGGGGTCGTCGTGCGCGACCTGCGCGCCCGATCGACCAGTCATGCTAGCAACCCCCCGGTGCCGAGCGCTGTGAGGGCCGTCGGTGTGGGGGCAGCGGTGTGCGCGGCCCGCGAACGGACCGCGCACACCGGGTCGGACGTAGTCCGGAGCGATCGCGTCAGGCGAGCGCGGCGGTCGGCTCGGCGTCCGCCGCGGCCGTGACTCCGGTCTGGTCGTCGATGCCGATCACCCCGTAGTCCCAGCCCTTGCGTCGGTAGACGACGCTCGGGCGGCGGGTCTCGGCGTCCACGAACAGGTAGAAGTCGTGGCCGACGAGTTCCATGAAGTACAGGGCGTCGTCGACGGTCATCGGGGCGGCCTCGAAGACCTTGTGCCGGATGACCACGGGGCTGTAGACCTCGTCGTCCTCGTCCTCCGGTGCGTCGGCGTCGACGACCGGGACCGCGCCGGTGGCGACGTCCTCGATGAGTCGGCCGTCGGCGGGGACCACCCCCATGCCGTCGAAGCCACTGCCGGCTGCCTCGGCCACCGAAGTCGGGCGGTGACGACCGTGGTGCACCTTGCGCCGGTCACGAGCACGACGCAGCCGTTCCATGATGCGGGCGAAGGCGAGGTCGAAGGCCGCGTACTTGTCGGACGCGGCGGACTCCGCCCGCACGAGGGGCCCCGGACCGATGAGCGTCAGCTCGATGCGGTCCTCGCCCTGGCTGCCGCCGGACTTCTCGTGGTGGCGGCTGATGCGCACCTCGAAGGCGAGCGCACGGTCAGCGAGCACGTCGATCTTCTCGGACTTCTGTTCGACGTAGGTGCGGAATCGGTCGGTGACCCCGACGTTCCGGCCTGTGATCGTCACGTCCATGTCGCGGCTCCCATCGAGCTTCGGCGCGTCGCCTCCATCCGGCGAACCCGAACGCCTTGCCGCGAGGCTAGACCCGCCGCAGCTCCGACGTCACGGTGCGTCGGCGAGTCCGCAGGACACCCACCGGACGCACAGCGGTCACCCGGTGTTCATCGATCCGTCAGTCCTCGACGCTCGCGACGGCCACGCACCGGACGACCCGGCCGCCCGCGGCGCGGACCGCCCGCACCCCCTCGGCCATCGTGACGCCCGTCGTCACGACGTCGTCCACGAGCACCACGTCCCGTCCGTCGACCCCGCACGCCCGCAGCGTGCCGACGGTCGCGGCGACCCGCTCGATCGCCGTCCGCTCCTTCTGGCCCGGTCCACCGCTCGCCGCCCCGCCCTGGACCAGCACCCGCCGGAGCCGCCCGGTGCCGCGGACGCCACCGCGGGCGAGCAGCAGCACCACGGGGTCGAACCCCCGGCGCCGTGCCCCCGCGCGCGACGGCGGGACCCGCAGCACGACGGTGCCGACGGGCGCCTCGGCGAGCGCGGCACGCACGAGCGAGCCGAAGCGGGCGGCGATCGGCCGAGCGACGTCCACCCGGCCGCGGAGCTTCAGCTCGAGCAGCAGGGTGCGGACGAGTCCCTCGTACTCGAAGGCGGCGTCGAGCCGCACGCCCGCGACGAGTCGGACCCGACGCGGGCGTGCGGCCAGGGCGGCACGGCAGGTCCGGCAGAGCGCACGGTCGGGGCGTCCGCAGCCCAGGCACTCCACCGGCAGGACCAGACCGAGCACCGCGAGCGCCGCGTCACGCCACGGCGTGAGGGGGCCCGCGGTGGGCGGGTCCTCGGTGGGCGGGTCCTCGGTACGCATGCGACGAGTGTGATGGCGACCGGACGGCGGGCGTGGGCCGACGGAGCGGACGGTGGGCGGGCCTCCCGGCCGGTGTGGGTGTGGAGGGGTGACCGCGCCGTCAGCGCTGGACGCCGAGCACGTCCGCGGTCACGCCGGTGGTGTCCCAGCCGCCGCCGGTGGACTGCAGCACCGACCCGCTCGACATCCGGAGCAGCAGTGCGCCGCCGCTCCCACCGCTGATCGAGGTCGCGCGGCCGTCGGGCTTCGGCAGGGTGCTCGACTGCCCGCCGATGGTGGTCCGGACGACGTTCGGCCCGGCCGTGGTCTGCCCGACCGACGCCACGTCGGTGTCGCTCACCCACGTCGCCCCGACCGCGTCGCCGGTGGCCGCCTGCACGCGGACGGCTGCGCCGAACGACGTCGGGGACCGGTCGGACCCGCGGATGATCGCCATCACGTACAGGCCGGGACCGTCGGCGGTCTGGATCAGGGCGAGTGCCCGGGTCGAGTCGCGGGACACCTGGAACGACACGAGGTCGCCGCGCGGCAACGACGTCGCGACCTGGTGCGGGTCGCCGCCGAGGCCGTAGGCGGTGATCCGGCGGGTGTCCGACGACTGGCCGACCCAGACGAACCCGAGGTCGTCGATCGCGGGGGCGACCAGGTCCGCGCGGGCGTCGACGCGCAGGTGATCGTCGCCGCGGACGACGACGGCACCGTCGCGGTTGCCGACGGCGGCCGTGGTGCCGGAGGCGGAGAGCGAGATCGAGGTCGGGTCGAGGCCGGCCACGGTGTCACCGACGCCGCCGCCGAGCTTCGAGACCTTGCCGGTGCCCGAGGCCGCGTAGCCGACCACACCGTCCTCGTCGACGAGGGGGCGGGGGTCGACGTCCGGGTTCTGCTGCGCGTTCGCCCCGCTCGAGTCGGGCACGGACAGGCTCGCACCCTCGATGGTCATCGACACCGACGAGATGGTGGCGACCGAGGCGAGCGACTTGCTCAGCTGCTCGCGCATCCGGACGCGGTCGACGGTACTGGCGCGCAGGGCGTCGCTGGACAGGTCGACGAGTGCCGTGCCGCTGTCGATGGTGACCGCGTTCAGGGAGAGCTGGGTGCCCTCGGGGAACGACGAGACCACGGCGCCCTTCAGCCAGTCGGCGGGACCGGCCATCAGGGCGCTGGCGATGCGGGTGCTGGTGGACGAGCGGGCGAGGAACCATCGCTCGTCGGGCACGAGGAACCGGAACGTCGGGTCGTAGAAGTACAGGGCGTGCTGCTGGAAGACGGAGTCGAAGCTCACCGGGGACAGGATGATGCCGTCCGGGGCGTAGGCGATGCGCCACTCGCCGTCCTCGCGGGTGAACTGAAACGTCAGCGTGGACGAGGTCGGGCGGACCGCCTGGGTGTACTCCCCCTCGGAGTCGACCGTCGCACTCGCGGTGAGCGTGTACGTCAGCTCGCGGTCGTCGGCGCGCTCGACGGTGCCGCTGCCGTCGCGGATCGTGACGCCCTGCCGCGGGTTCCACTGCTGCGAGAAGTCCGAGGCGAGGAACTGGCGGGCGATGGCGTAGTTGTCCTGCGCACCGGTGGCCGCCGCGATGAACCCGCGCAGGATCGCCGTCTGGTCGGAGCCCGTGATCGGCTTGTCCGGCCGGAAGTCGACGCCGGAGAGCGACTCGTCCTTGATCGTCTGCCCGGTGCGGACCGCACCGTCGACGGGGATGGCGGCGCAGGCGGTGATCGCCAGCACACTGACCGCCGCCAGTGCCGCGGCGACGACGTGCCGGAAGCGGGGACGGAGACTGGGGCGCATCAGGACTCCTCTCGCACGGCGCGGGGGCCGTCGTACGACTCGTCGAGCTCGGGCAGTGGGATCGCCGACGTCGCGGCGGTGACCTGTTCGTTGCGCGGCAGGGTGAGCACGAAGGTCGACCCCTGACCGGGACGCGACCACACGTCGATCCGACCGCCGTGCAGCTTCGCGTCGCCCAGGCTGATCGCGAGACCGAGGCCGGTGCCGCCGATGGTGCGCTTGCGGCTCGGGTCGGCACGCCAGAACCGGTCGAACACCCGTGCTGCGTCCTCCGGCGGCATGCCGACGCCCTGGTCGCGCACCGCGATGGCGACCGTGCGGGCGTCGCTGTCGACGACGACCTGGACGGGCTTGGCGTCACCGTGCTCGATCGCGTTGCCGACCAGGTTGCGCAGGATGCGGCGGACGCGCTTGGCGTCGAGCCGCATCGTGGTGTGGCCACCGGGTGTGGCGAGCTGCAGGTCGATGCCGGCGCGTTCGGCCAGGGGGCGGAACTCCTCGACGATGTCCGCGGCGAGCGCCGCCGGCACCGACGGCTCGGTGTCGAGCTGCACCGCCTGCGCGTCGTAGCGGGAGATCTCGAGCAGGTCGGCGAGCAGCAGCTCGAACCGCTCCACCTGGGCGTGCAGGAGCTCGGCCGAGCGCCCGACCGAGGGCTCGAACGCGTGCCGCGAGTCGAAGAGCATGTCGCCGGCGAGCCGGATGGTGGTGAGCGGCGTGCGTAGCTCGTGGGACACGTCGGACACGAAGCGCTGCTGCACGCGCGAGAGCTCGGCGAGCTGGGTGATCTGCCGGCTGACCGCCTCGGCCATGCCGTTGAAGCTCCGCGCGAGGGTCGCCAGGTCGTCCTGGCCGCGCACCGGGATGCGTTCGTCGAGGCGGCCGGCGGCGATCTTGCGGCTCGTCTCCGCCGCCTCGCGGATCGGGACGACGACCAACCGGACCACGAGTGACGTCACCAGGGCGATGAGCACCATGAGCGCGACGCCGCCGATCGAGAGCGTCTGCGACACGAAGTCGAGGGTCTGCTGGGCATCGGACAGGTCGTAGACCAGGTACAGCTCGTACTGGCCGGCGCTCGGGATCTGCAGCGTCGAGCCGACGGCCAGCCCGGGCACGCGGCGGCCGTCGTCGTCGAGCTGCACCGGCTGCAGGCTGAGCTTGCCGGTGTTCGCGCCGACCTCCTTGCGCAGGGCGTCCGTGATGACGGCGTCCGGGAAGTCCTGGCTCGCGATGGTCTGCAGCGTCTGCGGGGTGGACTGGTCCGGGCTCCGCTCGATCGCGATGCTCGTGCCGCCGGGGCTCGTCGTGTTCGACAGGATCGCCTGCTGCGCCTCGTTCTGCAGCGTCTCGAGCTCGGACTGGTTGTTGTCCTCGGCAGCGGTGGCGGCGTCGAAGATCCCCTGCGCGACGATGGTCGCGCGGGCCGACTCCGACTCGATCTGGTCGCGGCGCTGCGAGTAGACGTTCGTCGAGATGCTCACCATGACGGCCGTACCGATGATCCCGACCGCCAGTCCGGTCGTCATCACGGTGATGGCGACCGAGCGGAACATCAGGGACCGACGCCACACGTACGCGACGGGCCGCCAGCCACGACGGACCCAGCGGCGCATCCGTCGTCGGCCGCGGCCGACCACCCCGATCGACACGGTGGCCGTGCCGGGGGCGGCACCGGCTGCCGTGCCGGGAGCGGTGCCGGCGGGCGGGGCGGGCGGCACGGTGGTCAGGCTCCTCCGGCCCGGTACCCGACGCCGCGGACCGTGGTGACGGTCTTCGGGTTGTCCGGGTCGTGCTCGATCTTCGCGCGCAGGCGCTGGACGTGCACGTTCACCAGGCGGGTGTCGGCCTTGTAGTGGTAGCCCCAGACCTGCTCGAGCAGCATCTCGCGGGTGAAGACCTGGTTCGGCTTCTCGGCGAGCGCGCGGAGCAGGTCGAACTCGAGCGGGGTGAGCGCGATGACGGTGTCGCCGCGGCGGACCTCGTGCCCGGCGACGTCGACGGTCACGTCACCGACGTGCAGCACGGTGGCGTCGGTGGCGCTCGGCCGCAGCCGCGTGCGGATGCGGGCGACGAGCTCCTTCGGGTTGAACGGCTTGACGACGTAGTCGTCGGCACCGTTCTCGAGGCCGAGGACGACGTCGGCGGTGTCGCTCTTGGCGGTGAGCATGATGATCGGCGTGCCGCTCTCGGCACGGATGCGCTTGCAGACCTCGATGCCGTCGATGCCCGGGAGCATCACGTCGAGCAGGACGAGGTCCGGCTTCGTGCTGTGGAACGCGTCGACGGCGTCGTTGCCGTCAGCGCTGAACTCGGGTTCGTAGCCCTCCGAGCGGAGGACGATGCCGATCATCTCGGCGAGGGCCTGGTCGTCGTCGACGACGAGGATGCGCGGTGTCATGTGATGTGGACTCCGTGTGGCGTGCGGGTGGTGCCGGGTCGGCACGTGTCCCCACACGATAGCCGAGGCCCCGTCACGCGGCGTTTTCCGCCAGGATGGAGGTGGACCGCGCGTCGCAGCGCGGACCGACACGACGAAGGGGGCCGAGGTCATGTCCGATTGGCAGACGCCTGGCGGTGGTCAGCAGCGCGCCGGGCAGCAGGGCGCGTGGCAGGGACAGCCGGGAGGCCCGCCCCGGTTCTCCGCGCCGCCGCCGCCCGCCCCGGGGCCGGGTCGACCCCCCGGCGGTCGTCCGCCGTCCGGCTCGCGTCCGGTGATCCCCCTGCGCCCGCTCGGGTTCGGTGACGTGCTCGGCGGCGCCTTCACGGTCTTCCGCCGCAACGCCCGCGTCCTGCTGCTCTGGAGCGTGCTGCTCAGCGGCGTGCTCGGGCTGCTCTCCACCCTCGTCAGCACGTTCGGCCAGCAGGCGCTGCAGTCGCGGATGATGACGGCGTTCGACGGCAGCGGTGGTGGCGACACGATCGTCGCGGGCTCGGTGACGCTGTGGATCCTGCTGACGATCGGCCTGCCGTTCCTCGCGTACCTCGGTCGCGGCTTCCTGGTGGCACCGGTCGCCGCGGACACCGGCCAGCGGGTCCTCGGCCGTCGCGCGACCTTCCGGGGCCTGTGGGCGCTGCTCGCCGGGCGGCGGTGGCCGGTGGTCGCGTGGATGTTCGTGCAGATCGGCGCGGGGCTCGTCGTCGGCATCGTCGTCGCGGTGGTCTTCGTTGCGTTCTTCGCGGCGCTCGGCGCCGGGGACGCCGGCGCCGGGTGGTTCGTCCTCGCTGTCTTCGTGATGGTCCTCGGCCTCGGCGTGGTCCTGACCTGGCTCGGCATCCGCTTCGCCTTCACGGTGCCGACCATCGCGCTCGAGGGTCGACCGGTCTTCGCCGCCGCCGCGCAGTCGTGGCGGCTCACCCGCGGTGCGTTCTGGCGGACCTTCGGCGTACTGCTGCTCGTGCAGGTGGTGTTCGGCGTCGCGGCGTCGATCGCCACGGCACCGCTCACCATCGGGGCCGTGCTCGTCGGCGGGGTGTTCGACCCGCTCGGGCAGACCGACGCGTCCTCGGGCATCGGTGCCGGCGCCCTCGTCCTGATCGTCATCGGCAGCCTGCTCGCGATCGCGGTGCAGTGCGTCACCGACGTGCTGAGCGCCGCGGTCGTCACCTTCCTGACCATCGACCGGCGGATCCGGACCGAGGCCCTCGACCAGCGCATCGCGTCGCACCTCGACACCGGGCAGCCGGCCGACCCGTTCGCGCCGTCCGCGCCGGTCGCCCGTCCGCCGTGGCCGCAGCAGCCGTGGGCGGGGCAGCAGCAGTGGCCCGGCCAGCCGGCGGGGCAGCAGCAGTGGCCCGGCCAGCCGGCGGGGCAGCAGCAGTGGCCCGGCCAGCCGGCGGGGCAGCAGCAGTGGCCCGGCCAGCAGCAGCAGGGGCCCGGGCAGCAGCAGGGGCAGCACCGCCCGCCGGACGGGACCGCATGACCGCGGTCGACCCCGACGAGGCCCGCCGTCTGCTCGAACGCGAACTCGACCGGCCCGCGTACGACGGCGCGCACGTGACGTGGTGGGACCGTGCGTCACGGACGTTCCTGGACTGGCTCGGGTCGCTCCGCGCCGACGGACTCGACTCCCCCGTCGCGGCCCGCACGGCCCTGGTGATCGCGATCGTGGTGCTCGTCGCCGTCGTCGTGCTCGTCGTCGTGGCCCGCGGGCTCCCCCGACGTCGTGCACGCAGCGACGCGGACGACACCGGCGGGGTGTTCGACGACGACGACCTCCGGTCCGCCCGCGAACTGCTCGACGCCGCACAGTCCGCGATCCGCCGGGGCGACTGGTCGGCCACGGTCCTCGACGGCTTCCGTGCGACCGCCCGCGGCCTCGGCGAGCGCGACCTGGTCCCCGACGTCCCCGGGGCGACCGCACGCACCATCGCCGCCCGCGCAGCCGTGCCCTTCCCCGCCGAGGCCGCGGCGCTCGACGACGCCGCGACGGCCTTCGACGCCGTCCGCTACCTCGGGCTCGACGCCGACGAGGCCACTGCTCGCCGGGTCCTCGACACCGAGCGTGCCGTTCGCCAGGCCCGTCCGGCCAGGTCCACGGGGCCGGTGGTGCCAGCATGAGCACCGCCACCGACGTGCCGCGCACGCCCGCACCCCGACCGGAGCAGCGCGAGAGCCGACGGTTCCGGTTCGGCTTCTGGATCGCCATCGTGCTCGTCGGGATCGTGCTCGCGGTGCTCACGGCCGTGGTGCAGGGCGCCCAGCCGCCGGATCGACGCCCCCTCGACCCGACCTCGACCACCGCGAGCGGGTCGGCCGCGCTGGTCCGGGTCCTGGAGCAGCGCGGCACCTCCGTCCGGGTGACCGACCGTGCCGACGGGATCGACGGTGGCACGGTGTTCGTCGACGACTCCGACGGCGTCCTCGATCCAAGCGTCGGCGAGCGCATCGCCCGGACCGCCGAGCACGTGGTCCTGGTGGGCGTCGACTCGACCCCGTTCGCGTCGTTCGGCCTCGACGTCACCACGGCCACCGCTCCCGAGGGCGGCGACACCGTGTCCACCGCGTCCTGCGCGATCCCGGCCGCGGCGTCGGCTGCGCGCGTGTCCACCGACGGGTACGGCTACACGGTCGACGACCCCGACGCGGACCGCTGCGCGCCGTCCGGCAGCGGCGACGACCGAGCCTGGGGCCTCGTCCGCACGGCGACCACCGGCGGTGACGTCACCCTCGTCGGCACCACCTCGGCCTTCCGCAACGACACGATCACGACCGCCGGGAACGCCGCACTCGCCCTCGGCCTGCTCGGCTCGGACGACCGCCTCACGTGGTACACGCCGACCGTCGGCGCCCCCGACGCCGTCCCGACACTCGGCGAGCTCGCACCGCCGTGGGTGCCGAGCGGCCTCGCGCTGCTCGCCCTGGTGGCCGTCGCCGCCGCGGTGTGGCGGGGCCGACGTCTCGGGCCGCTCGTCGTCGAGCGGATGCCCGTGGTGGTCCGCGCCGCCGAGACCACCGAGGGCCGGGCCCGGATGTACGCCCGCACCCACGACCGCACCCATGCCCTGGACACCCTCCGCGTCGCCGCGGTCCGTCGGATCGGCCGGCTGATCGGACTCCCCCGGTCCGCGCACGTCGACGACGTCGTCCGCGCAGCGGCCCGGGCCACCGGCATCCCGCACGACCGCGTCGGCGCCGTCCTCGTCGGCGGTCCGACCCCCGACGACCGCGCCCTCGTCGACGGCACGAGGGCGCTCGACGACCTCGAACGGGCCGTCCGACGATCCACGTCGGGCGACCGTCCCAGCACCGACCGAGACCGACCAGGAGCACGACCGTGACCGACCTGCCAGTTGCCCCCGACCCGCACGACCCCACACCGGCCGACCGCGCCCCGCACGACCGGAACGAGCACGACCCCGGGCTCCGCGACGCCTTCGGGCGGGTCCGGGCCGAGGTCGCCAAGGCCGTCGTCGGACAGGAGGGCGCGGTGTCCGGCATGATCGTCGGACTCCTGGCGCAGGGGCACGTGCTGCTCGAGGGGGTGCCCGGCGTCGCCAAGACCCTGCTCGTCCGCAGCCTGGCCGCCGCGATGTCCCTCGACACGAAGCGGATCCAGTTCACGCCGGACCTGATGCCCGGCGACGTGACGGGTTCGCTCGTGTACGACGCCTCCACCGGCACGTTCCCGTTCCGCGAGGGCCCCGTCTTCACCAACGTGCTGCTCGCCGACGAGGTGAACCGAACACCCCCGAAGACCCAGTCCGCCCTGCTCGAGGCGATGGAGGAACGCCAGGTCAGCGTGGACGGCGACGCGCGGCTCCTGCCCGACCCGTTCTTCGTCGCCGCGACCATGAACCCGATCGAGTTCGAGGGCACCTACACGCTCCCCGAGGCGCAGCTCGACCGCTTCCTGATGAAGCTGACGCTCGACATCCCGCCGCGCGACGTCGAGTGGCAGGTCCTCCGCCGGCACGCCGACGGCTTCGTCCCGCGGGACGTCCGGTCAGCGGGCATCACCCCCGTGGTCGGCGTCGACGAGGTCCTCGCCGCGCAGCGCGCCGTCCGGGCCGTCGGTGCCCGTGACGACGTGCTGGCGTACATCGTCGACCTCGCCCGCGCCACCCGTCAGGCACCGTCCGTCCGTGTCGGGGTCAGCCCGCGCGGTGCGACCGCTCTGCTCGCCGCTGCGAAGGCCTGGGCGTGGCTCACCGGCTACGACGCCATCACGCCGGACCACGTGCAGGCGATGGCCCTGCCGGTCTGGCGCCACCGGCTCCGGGTGGCCGCCGACGCCGAGCTCGAGGGCGTCGGCGCCGACGGGGTGCTCCAGCAGATGCTCGAGCAGGTGCGGGTGCCGATCTAGTGGCGGTCTCCGGCCGGTTCGTCGCGCTGCTCGCCGTCGCCATCGTGCCCACCGTGCTGCTCGCCAGCGGGTGGGCCGGCCTGGCGTGGGTCGTGGTCGTGCTGCTCGCCGCGGCCATCGACGTGCTGCTCGCCGCCGACCTGGCACGCGTGCGGGTCGAGCGGCGGATGCCGCGACTGGCCCGTCGGGACAGCACCGCCGACGGCACGCTCGTGCTCGCGAACGACGGCGGGCGGGTGCTCCGGAGCATCGTCCGCGACATGTGGGAGCCCTCCGCCGGGCACCGGCCGCGCCGGGTCCGGATGACGGTGCCCGCGGGCGAACGCCGGACCGCCCGCATGCGGTTCACCCCGTTCCGCCGCGGTCGACGCCGCACGGCCGGCGTCGCGGTCCGGGCGTTCGGTCCGCTCGGTCTCGCGGCCCGGCAACGGGTCGTCACAGCGCCGGGCGAACTCGTCGTCACCCCGCCGTTCCGCTCGCGACGGCACCTGCCGTCACGGCTGGCCCGGTTGCGCGAACTCGACGGTGAGACCACCCTGCAGCTCCGCGGCCACGGCACGGAGTTCGACTCGCTGCGCGACTACGTGCGGGGCGACGACGTCCGCTCGATCGACTGGCGAGCGACCGCCCGACGACAGGACCTCGTGGTCCGCACCTGGCGCCCGGAGCGCGACCGGCGGGTCGTGGTCGTCGTCGACGCCGGGCGTGCCGGCGCCGGACGGGTGGCCGACGAACCCCGCCTCGACACCTTCATCGAGTCCGCACTGCTCCTCGGCGCCCTCGCCGCGGCCGCCGGCGACCGGGTCGACCTGGCGGTCCTCGACGACACCGTCCACGACCGTGTGCACGGGGCGACCCGCACCGACGTGGTCCAGCGCTTCGGCGAGGCCCTCGCGATGGCGGAACCCGGACTCGCCGCGACCGACTGGTCCGCCGTGCCGGCGCTCGTCGACTCGATCACGACCTCACGGGCGCTCGTCGTGCTGGCGTCGAGTCTCGACTCGGTCGGTGCCTCCGGCGACCTGCTGGCGGTGCTGCCCCGGCTCACCCGGCGGCACGCCGTGGTGGTGACGAGCATCGAGGACCCGGCGGTGCAGCGGACCGCACGCGGCGGGGTGGACCCGGCCACGACGATCCGCACGGCGCGGGGCGGACGCGTGCCGGGCCTCCCCACCGGCGCGGAGCGCGACGTGTACCGGCGGGCCGCCGCCGAACGCACCCTGCTCGATGCCGACGGCGTCGCCGACGTCGCACGCCGGAGCGGCGCCGAGGTCGTCCGTGGCGCACCGGAGGACGTCCCACCGCTCGTGGCCGACGCCTACCTCCGCGCGAAGGCGACCGGCCGGCTCTGAAGCCGGGCGGACGCTACCCGGCGACCAGGGCGGACGTGCCGCGCTCGAACTCGTCGAGGTCGCCGCGCTCTCCGGCCCGGTACGCACGACCGCCGAGCACCCACTGGTACGCCAGGACCGCGGCGAGCGCGATCGTCCCGATGCCGATCTTGACCGGCCACGGCCAGTCCTGACGGGTGACGATGCCCTCGACCAGGCCGGACAGCAGCAGCGTCAGCGTCAGGCCGACCGCGATCGTGATGAGGGCTCGGCCGTCCTCGGCGAGGGCCTGCGCGCGGGTCCGGTGCGGCCCCGGAGCGACCCACGACCAGAAGATCATCAGGCCCGCCCCGCCGGCGAGGAAGACCGAGTACAGCTCGAGCTGGCCGTGCGGGGCGATGTAGAGGAAGAAGTCGGCCAGGCGACCCTGCGAGTGCATGATCGCCGCGGAGACACCGAGCCCGACGGCGTTCTGCATGATCGAGAACGGCACGAAGACACCCGTGATGCCGAACGCGACCATGGTGGCCGCGATGAAGGCGTTGTTCGTCCACACCTGCGCCGTGAACGCGCCGAGGCCGTGGTCGGAGTAGTAGTCGACGAAGTCCTGCGTGGCGTACTGGCGCAGCGCCTCCGGCGTGCCGAAGGTCGCCGTCGCCCCCGGGGTCGTCGTGATCCAGACGGCCACGATCGCGCCGATCGCGACGGTGGCCGGCGCCACCCAGATCGTCACCCAGCGGATCCGGTACAGCGCCGCGGGCAGCTGTCGGGTGAAGAACAGGGCGACCGCGGTGAGCGGGTCGACCGGGGTGCCGGTGAAGCGCAGGCGGGCGCGGTACAGGGTGAGCGACAGTCGGTCGCCGGTCGCGGTGCGAGGTGCGGCGCCGCGGATGCGGGCGAGGTCCGTCGCGGCGGCCTGGTACCCCGAGACGAGCTGGTCGACGTCGGCACCGGTGGTGTGCCGGGCGCGCGCGAGGCGGTCGAGCTCCTGCCAGCGGTCGCGGTGCACCTCGGCGTAGGCGTCCAGGTCCACGTGTCCCCCCTCGTGTCGGCCGACTTCCGACAGAATGATCCCATGTCGAAGCCCCGCACGCCGCGCGACCTCGCCGACGCCCGGTTCTCGCTCGCCCTGGACGAGACCGCCGACGAGCTCGTGGTCGGCGAGGCGGTCGCGCTCGACGTGCAGCCGGCCGGACTCGTCCTGCGGTTGGCGTCGGCGCTCCTCGACGGGGTGTGCCTGCTCGTCCTGTACCTGCTGCTGGTGTTCGGGGTGTCCCGGCTGTGGCCGAGCGGCCTCGACGAGGCGTGGGGCGCCGCGCTGGGCATCGCGCTGTTCGTCGCCGTGCTCGTACTCGTGCCGGCCGCCGTCGAGACCGTGACCCGGGGCCGCAGCGTCGGCCGGTACGCCGTCGGCACGCGGGTCGTCCGGGTCGACGGCGGTGCGATCGGCTTCCGGCACGCCTTCACCCGCGCGCTCGTCGGGCTGTTCGAGCTGTGGACGACGTTCGGGTCGGTGGCGCTGCTCGTGGCGTTGTTCGGCAGTCGTCCGCGGCGCCTCGGGGACCTGCTCGCCGGCACCGTCGTGCAGCACGAGCGGCTGCCGAAGCAGCGCGACCCCCAGGTCGTGCTGCCACCCGAGCTGACGGCCTGGGCCACGGTCGCGGACGTCTCGGCGCTGCCGCAGCGACTCGAGAACCGGCTCGGCGCGTTCTTCCGCGGGGCTGCCGTGATGCGCCCCGAGCTCCGGGAGTCCGCCGCCCGAGCGCTGGCCGCGGACGTCGCGCCCTTCGCCCACCCGGTGCCGCCGGTGCCCGCCGAGGTGTTCCTCGCCGGGGTCGTCGTGCTGCGCCGTGGGCGGGACGTGCAGGCGCTGCGCTCCCGCGTCGGGCTGCTCACCGCGGCTGGCGCGTCGGCGTCGGCGCGGCCGCCGGGCTTCCCGCGCTAGCGCGGCGCCCGGCGCGCCTCGGCTCAGTACCGGTAGTGCTCCGGCTTGAAGGGGCCCTCGACCGGCACGCCGATGTACGCCGCCTGCTCCGGGCGCAGCGTCGTCAACTCCACCCCGAGGGCGCCGAGGTGCAGGCGAGCGACCTTCTCGTCCAGGTGCTTCGGCAGCACGTAGACCCCGGTCGGGTACTCGTCACGACGGGTGTGCAGCTCGATCTGCGCCAGGACCTGGTTCGTGAACGAGTTGCTCATCACGAACGACGGGTGCCCGGTGGCGTTGCCGAGGTTCATCAGCCGCCCCTCGGACAGCACCAGGATCGAGCGGCCGGTCGGCAGGCGCCACTCGTGCACCTGCGGCTTGATCTCGACCTTCTCCACACCGGGCAGCGACTCGAGGCCGGCCATGTCGATCTCGTTGTCGAAGTGGCCGACGTTGGCGACGATCGCCAGGTGCTTCAGCCCGAGCATCTCGTCGACGCCCACGACGCCGAGGTTGCCCGTACACGTGATGACCATGTCGACGGTCTCGATGACGTCGGCCAGACGGGCCACCTGGTACCCGTCCATCGCGGCCTGCAGCGCGCAGATCGGGTCGACCTCGCTGACGATGACGCGGGCACCCTGGCCACGCAGGGCCTCCGCCGCACCCTTGCCGACGTCGCCGTACCCGACCACGAAGGCGACCTTGCCGCCCATCAGGACGTCGGTCGCACGGTTCAGGCCGTCGGGCAGGGAATGGCGGATGCCGTACTTGTTGTCGAACTTCGACTTCGTCACGGAGTCGTTCACGTTGATCGCGGGGAACCGCAGCTGTCCGTTCCGCGACAGCTCGTACAGGCGGTGTACGCCCGTGGTGGTCTCCTCGGTGACGCCCTCGATGTCCGCGGCGATGCGGGTCCAGCGGTCGGACGACGTCTCGAGCGACGCCGCGACGGTGTCGAGCACGATCTTCCACTCGGCACTCGCGTCGGCGCCGGCGTCCGGTGCAACACCAGCGGCTTCAGCGTCGGCTCCGGTGTGCACGAGCATGGTGGCGTCACCGCCGTCGTCCAGGATCAGGTTCGGACCGGCCCAGTCGGCTCCGACGGCAGCGGCTTCGGCGGTCCAGTCGAAGATGCGGCTGGTGCACCACCAGTACTCCTCGAGCGTCTCGCCCTTCCACGCGAACACGGGGACACCGGCAGGCTCGTCCGGCGTGCCGGTCGGGCCGACCGCGATCGCCGCGGCGGCCTCGTCCTGCGTGGAGAAGATGTTGCAGCTCGCCCACCGCACCTGCGCACCGAGGGCGACGAGCGTCTCGATCAGGACGGCCGTCTGCACCGTCATGTGCAGCGACCCGGCGATGCGCGCTCCGGCCAGCGGCTGCGACGCCGCGAACTCCTCGCGCAGGGCCATCAGGCCCGGCATCTCGTTCTCGGCGAGGCGGATCTGGTGGCGGCCCGCCTCGGCGAGCGAGAGGTCGGCGACGCGGTACGGTGCTGCGGTCTGGGCTTCGGTGGGCATGCCGTCAGTCTTCCATGCCGGGAGGCACGGGTCCCCAGGCGACGCCGGTCACGTTCCACTGGCCCCGTCCACCGCCGCTGGTGCGTCGCGCAGGCGAGCCGTCAGTCGGCCTCGCGCTGCAGCGGCTCGCGCCGCACCACCTGCCAGCCGCGCGGGACGCGCAGACCGGCGGCGTGCCGGGTGCAGAGGTCGTAGCCGTGCGGTTCGACCCGCGTGGAGAGCGGTCCGACGACGACCATGGAGTCCCCGTAGTCGTAGGTCAGGGTCGCCGAAGCGCTCGCGGCGCACGCGACCTTGCTGCAGATCCTCACGTCCATGTCGACACGGAGCCTAGCGGAGCGTCCGGGAGCACCCGGTGCGCGCGTACGATGTGGGGATGCGTCGCAAGCCCCGCCTCGTCACCCCGATCGACCGCGGTCGAGGCCGGTCCCGGCACGGACGCGGTGGGCGGTCGAGCGTGACCGGTCCCGAGCTCGCACCGATCACGACCCGCGCCGAGGCCTTCGACCGCATCGTCGGCGACAGCGCCCACTACCTGATCGGCCTGTGGCCGGAGGAACTGTCGGGCGTGGTGTTCCAGGTGGCCGACATGCCGACCGATGCCACCCTTCCCGACGCGATGCCCCGGTGGCGCATCGACCGCGACACCCGCAGGGTCACCGTGTTCCGGATCCCCGTCGAGCGGGTGAACCGCAGCCCCGAGAAGGACGACGCTGACCGGCGGATCATCATCGAGACGGCCGTGTTCCGGGCCGTCGGCGAGCTGATCGGCAAGGACCCGTGGGACCTGGCGCCGGACCGCTACCGCCACTGGTGACGGTGCGGCGCCCGGGGCGGCGCACCGTCCTCGTCGTCAGGGGTAGACGCGCACCGGCGTGGACACCTGGGTGGACGGTCGGATCGGGAACCCGGCGATGCCGTCGTCCCCGCGGTAGGTCACACCCGCCACGATGCCCTCGGCCCCGGAGATCGAGAGCTGCTTCGCGGTCTGCACCGGCAGGGTCGCGGTGACGCCGGACAGCAGCTGGAGCGTGGTCTCCTCGTCGCCGGAGCGGATCGTGACCGCCCGGTCCTCGCGCGTGGTGTTGACGAGGTTCAGGCGGACGCCCTCCCCCGGTGCCACCGCGGTGATGACCTGGTCGCCCAGGGGCTCGGCCGAGGCGAACCAGCCGAGGTCGCTGTTGCCGTCGGCCGTCGGCGAGGTCGTGCGGGCTCCGGTGACCACGGGCTGCGTCGATGTGACGGTGAACGAGTACCGGCCGTCCGGGAAGTCGTCGAGCGCGACGTCGGTCACGACCCCGGGCTCGGCGGTGGCGTTCACGGTGGTGCCGCCGCCGTCCGCCGTGCTGATGCCGAGCGTGATGCGTGCCGACCGGGTACCGGGGACGAACAGCCGGACGACGGGGGCTGCGTCCGCGGTGTCGTCACCGCGCTGCGCCTCCTGCGCGCCGGCGAGCACGACGCCGGGGATGACCTGCGACCGCGAGGGGGCGGCACCGCCGGAGACGATGTCGTAGCCGCCGGGGGTCAGCGTGCGGACGACGGTCTCCTGCATGTGGGCCACGATCTGGCCGCCGGAGGACGAGACGTGCACGACGGTCGATCCCTGGTCGGACACGAAGCCGGACAGCGGGACGACCTTCTGGGTGTTCGGGGCGACGACGATGCCGGTCGTGCCGGGGGCGCTGACCGTGCCGGTGCCGTCGTAGATCTCCAGGTCGACGGTCGCGTTCACGTCGGTCGGGTTCGACAGGGTGACGAGACTGGTGCGCCCGGTCTCGGTCGAGCCGCCGACGAGCCAGGTCGACTGCGAGGGGTCGTCGCACGACGCCGCGCCGGCGCCGACGAGGTCCCCGCTGGAGACGCTCTGGTAGCTGCTGCCCGCGACCTGCGGTGTCGTGTCGCCCGCGGGGGCGGTGAGCAGGCGCGGGTCGCTGCCGCCCGTGGACGACGGGTCGAGCGAGGACCGTTCCACGGTCGACCCGGTCGTCGCCGTGGCCACCGTCGCCGACCCGACGGTGCTCGCCTGGGTGGCGTCGTTGCCGGAGTCGTCGGAGAGCCGCAGCGCGCTGCCGGCGCAGACGCGTTCGGCGTCGGCGGGCACCGGCGTGACGGTCCGGCCGGCCGGGCGACCCGGTTCGGCCGCGGTGCCGTACGCGTGCGCGGCCGTGACGGCGCCGGCAGCGACGACGACGGCGATCGCGGTGGCGGTGCCGCGGACGACCCAGCGTCGGACCGAGCGGGTGGTGGTGCTCATTCGTCGCGCTCCTCGTCGAAGGTGGTCGCGGGTTCCTCGGCCTCGATGACGTTCGAGGTGGCGCGGCGGCGGCGCGGGGCCGTCGGCACGGCGAGCAGCGCGGCCGCCCCGAACACCACGCCGAGCACGACCAGGTAGAGGACGTGCGTGGCACGGGCGGCGGCGGACCCGGTGGTGGTCCGGTCGACGTCGCCCTCGTAGTGGAACAGCTGGCCGTTCGTGGTCTCACCGATGCTCGTGAAGAGTGCGTCCTGTCCGATCGCGCCCGCGGCCCGGTCGTGCACGGCCTGCGCCTCGGGGTCGTCGCCGGCGTCGTCGAGCAGCACGAAGCTGATGCCGAGTTCCTGCAGCGCCGGCCGTGGGTCGTAGCCGCTGCGGCTCGCCAGGTTGCCGGCGAGCGTCGTCAGCCGGGCACCGGACTCGCTCAACCGCAGGGCGGTGGCGTCGAGGGTCGACTGGTCGTCGAGGGTGGCACCCTGACCGCGTTCGAGCGCGACCGCGAGCGACCCGTCGTCCTGCGGCACCACGACGAGCGTGCCGACGTCGGGGTTCGCCTGCGCCTCGGCGTTCACGTACGCGCTGAGCACCCGGCCGGTGGTCGGCTGGATGGCGGCGTTGCCGAGGTAGAACGCGGCGAACGCCGGGGCCACCGCCACACCGGCGAGCACCGTCGCGACGAGCCCCGTGACCGGTGCGGCCTTGGGCAGGACGTCGATCCCGATGCAGGCAGCGACGACGATCGCGAGCCAGTACACCGACAGGCCGCTGCCCGGCCACACGATGGTGGTGGTCGACCCGACGCCGGTGACGGTCACGTGGGTGGCGGCGAACGCGGTTCCGAAGCCGAGCAGCGCGACGACGAGCGCCGAGCCGGCGACGGCCCAGCGGTGCCCGAGCATCGCGCCGATCGCGGCGGCGGCGATCGGCACGGCCAGGACGGCCATCACGATCGGCAGCCACGTTCCGACGGCGGCGAGCCCGGACGTGGCGGGCAGCCACCCGCTCCAGTCCGGCAGCGGCTGACCGATGGCCAGCTGCAGCGCGGACGGCGCACGCGTGGCGGACGGGACGCCGGGGTCGGCGAAGACGGCGAGGACGTTGCCGCGTGCGACCTGGGCGAGGACGAGCGGCAGGAAGAGCACCGCGGTCGGCACCGGGATGAAGGCCCGACGGTGTGCACGGCGCCACCCGACGACGAGCGCGACGAGCCACCCGACCAGCAGGACCGGCAGCAACGACGGTGCCGAGGCCGCCACGACCGCGAACAGCAGCGAGGCGCCGGAGGCCCAGGCCCACGAGCGGTGCGCCTCGAGCACGGCGACGAACAGCCACGGCAGCACCAGGTGCGCGATGACGGCGCCGAGGTGGCCCGTCGTGACCGCACCGACGAGCGAGGGCGCGATGGCGTACAACGCGGCACCGATCACCGGCACCCACTTGCGAGTGGTCACCTTGCGGACCGCGAACCAGGCACCGAGGGCGGAGACCGGGAACGCGACGAGCATCACGAGCACGACGGAGGTCGAGGGCGACCAGAACACGATCGAACCGAGGACCGCCAGCACGGCGGCGAACGGGTCGGACGGACCGGTGAACCCGGTGCCGAGCGAGTGCCAGCCGTACCCGACGTTCTGCCAGAGCTGCCCGACGCTCGTGCTGAGGGGCAGCAGGCCGCCGCCGGTCAGCGCCGGTGAGCCGAGCAGGGGGTAGAGCGTGACGACGCTCAGGACGGCCGTGGCCAGCACGACCCAGATCCCGCCGTCGCCGAGGAACGACGCCCGCGCGATCGGGGCGTCCTCCACCCGGGCGAGTTCGACGTCGCGCGAGGTGGTGCGGTGCTCGTGCACCCGACGCCAGCTGACCCGGAGCGGTTCGACGGCGGCCCAACCGAGCTTCTTCGTGCGGGCGAGGTTCCTGCGCGCGCGACCGGTGCCTCCGCCGAAGGCCACCGCGAACGCCGCGGCGAGCTCGGGGACGACGGCCGCGGGGTGCTTGGCGACGAGGTGGCCGATCGCCCGGCCGAGTGCGAAGGGGACGAGGGTGAGCCAGTGCAGCCAGAGCAGTCCGAGCGGCGCGTAGGTCATCCGGCGGTGCAGCTGCGCCTGCCGGTGCATGCGGACGCGGCGGGCCTCGGACACGCGCTTGCGGCCGAACTCCTCGACCGGACCGGCGGTGGTGACCTTCGCCTCGGGGACCACTGCGACGCGGTGCCCGGCCAGGCGGACCCGGACGCAGAAGTCGAGGGCGGCGTCGACGTCGGGCAGCGCCGGGTCGAAGCCGGCGAGCTCGGTCCACACCGAGCGGCGCACGAGCATGCCACCGGCGGCGACGCCGAGCACGTCGGTGTGCCGGTCGTGCTGGCCCTGGTCGAGCTCGTCCTGCACGAGACCGATCGAGCGGCCGAAGCGCGTCATGCTCTCGCCGAACGCGCGGATGAGCGAGGGGTCCTCGTCGGCGACGAGCTTCGGACCGGCCACGACCACGGACGGTGCGATCTCGACGGCGGAGAGCAGGTCGGCGAGCGCGGTCGGCGACGGCGCGTTGTCGTGCCCGAGCAGCCACAGCCACTCGTCGACGGGCTCGTCCACGACGGCGGGCGGGGCCTCGCGCTCCCCGCGGGCGACGGCTTCGCCGAAGGGGCGTCCGGCCGGCAGGCGCAGGAGCTCGGCGGACCCGCCGAAGGACAGGCCGACGGTGGAGCCGTCGGTCGATCCGACGTCGACGACCACCAGGTTCTCGGGGTGGCGGGTCTGGGCCGCGAGTGCGTCCAGGGTCCGGTCGAGGTGGGCCGCTCCGTTGGCGGCGACGAGGATCGCGGTGACTCTGGGCTGCATGACGGGCGTCACTCTACGGTCTGGAGGCACGGCGTCCGCTGCGGACGGCGGCGCGCCGTGAACCTGCGCGGCCGAACGGGCACGGCGCGCCAGCGCCGTGTGAGGGCACGCCGAGGAGCCTGCGACGAGGTTTCATGGGTCGCACGGTGTGCGCCGGACGCGCACCGTGCCTCCCGGCAGACGGGGTGCGCTCCTACGCCCGCTTCCTGAGCTTGCGGCGCTCGCGCTCGGACAGGCCGCCCCAGATGCCGAAGCGTTCGTCGTTCTCGAGTGCGTACTCGAGGCACTGCGCGCGGACCTCGCACGACGTGCAGATCTTCTTCGCTTCGCGCGTGGAGCCGCCCTTCTCGGGGAAGAACGCCTCCGGGTCGGTCTGTGCGCACAGCGAGTCGACCTGCCACGCGAGCGGGTTCTCCTCGTCGTCCGTCTCCGGCCGTCGAACACCCGGGACGCCGAGCGCCACGGGGTCGACGTGCCAGTCCTCCGGAACTCCGGCGTGGAAGTCGGAACCGTTCACCCTGATCACCCCTGACGTCTCGATAACGGGACCACAACGATTGAAGTCGTTGCCTGTAATTACAGCGGTGTCATTCGTCTGAGTCAAGTCGCGGATCATAGAAGGCACTGCCCGCTTCGGCGTGTCATGTCCCCCGTCTGGGCGTGTCGCGCCCGGTCTGTCGGGGTTTCGGGGGACAACTGACACGTCCTCAGCCGCTACGAAGCGCTGCGGCGGGCCTCCCACGCACTCGTGACCATCTCGTCGAGGGTGTGGCGCATCGCCCAGTCGAGGTCGCGCGTGGCGGCCTCGCCGGTGGCCACGATGCGCGCCGGGTCACCGGGGCGGCGCGGCGCGATCTCCGGGTCGAAGGCGATCCCGGTGCCCTTCGCCATGGCGTCCATGATCTGCCGGACGCTCACACCGTCGCCGCTGCCGAGGTTGTACGCCTGCTCGAGCGGCTCCCCCGCCTCGAGCTTCTGCGCCGCGACGGCGTGCGAGTGCGCGAGGTCGGCGACGTGGATGTAGTCGCGGACGCAGGTGCCGTCCTCGGTGGCGTAGTCGTCGCCGTTGATGCGTGGAGTTCGGCCGGCCAGCAGTGCGTCGAACACGAGCGGGAACAGGTTGTGCGGGCTGGCGTCGTACAGGTCGGGCTCACCCGACCCGACGACGTTGAAGTAGCGGAGCGAGGTCGTCGTGAAGCCGGCGGCGACCTCCATGTCGCGCAGCAGCCACTCGCCGATGAGCTTCGACTCGCCGTACGGAGACTCGGGCGCCTTCGGGGTCGACTCCACGACGACGTCGACGTCCGGGGTGCCGTACACCGCGGCGCTCGACGAGAAGACGGCCTTCGTGACGCCGTTCTCGGCCATCGCACGGAGCAGCGTGGCCATGCCGGTGACGTTCTGCTCGTAGGTGTGCAGCGGACGCTCGACCGAGACGCCGGCGTACTTGAAGCCCGCGACGTGCACCACGCCGGTGACGTCGTGCTCCCGCAGGGTGCGGGCGACCAGCTCGCCGTCCAGGATCGTGCCCTCGACGAACGGCACGTCGTCCGGCACGAACGCGCGGAAACCGCTCGAGAGGTCGTCGAACGCGACCGTGTCGATGCCGGCCGAGCGCAGTGCTCGGACGACGTGGGACCCGATGTACCCGGCACCGCCGGTGACCAGCCAACTCATGGTCGCCACGCTAGCGGACGGACGAGGTGCCCCGGCGGCGGTGTGCGGGACCGCGCCAGCCCGTGCGGCTCCGCGCCGGTCCGGTGCTGCCCGGGTGCCCGCGTCGCTCCGCGTTACCGACCGGTCGCGATGAAGACCGTGGACGTCACGCCGTTCGACGAGTCGGCCTCGACCGTGACGTCGCCCTCGTCCGGTGTGATGAAGCAGGACTCGCCCTTGCGGAGCAACGTGGCGGACGTCGCGCCGACGAGCGTCACGACGCCCTCGGTGCAGATCGCGATCGACGGTCCGGTGAGCGGAGCCACGCCGCCGGTGCTCAGCCCGACCGGTCGTCCGTCACCGTCGACCCGCAGCAGCGCGAAGCCGACGCCCTCCGGTGCGAAGCGGTCCACGCCGGGGGCCAGGCGCTCCGGCTCGAGGACCGGTGCCGGGTACGCCGTGAAGTCGAGCACGTGCAGGAGTTCGGGCACGTCGACGTGCTTCGGCGTCAGTCCCCCACGCAGCACGTTGTCGGACGGCGCCATCAGCTCGATGCCGAGGCCGTCCAGGTAGGCGTGGATGTTGCCGGCGGGCAGGTACATCGCCTGGCCGGCGGTGAGCGTCACCCGGTGCATGAGCAGGGAGACGACGATGCCGGGGTCGCCCGGCCAGCTCGTCGCCAGGTCGCGGACCGTCGCCGTGTTCGGGGTGAGGACGTCGTCGTCGAGTGCGAGGGCGAGGTCGCTCGCCGCCTGCACGACGGCGAGCGCGGACTCGTCGGCCGTCTCGAGCCACCGGACGGTGTCCTCGAGCCCGTGCTGCAGGTGCACCTCGAGGGGGCCGAGCCGACCGCTGCCGGCGTCGAGCACGCGGACCTCGGCCAGGGTCTCCGCCACCGGGCGGAAGCCGCTCAGGGCCTCGAACCGCTCGCTCAGGGCGACGACGAGCTCGGGCTTCGGGAACGGGTCCTTGTAGTTGCGCGCCGGGTCGTCGATCGCGATGCCCTCGCGCTCTTCGCGCGCGAAGCCGGCCTCGGCCTGCTCCGGGGTCGGGTGCGCCTGCAGCGACAGGGGCGCCGCCGCTGCGAGCACCTTCAGCAGGAACGGCAGGCCGGTGCGGTCGCCGCCCAGGGCGTCCTGCGGTTCGGCGGCGATCCAGTCGAGCAGCGTGTCGGCACCGCCGACCATCGCCGGGTTGACGACCACGCTCGGGCTGCCCGGGTGCGCACCGAGCCAGAGCTCTGCCTGCGGGGCGCCGGTGACGGTGCGACCGAGGAGCTCCGGGATCGCGGTGACCGAGCCCCAGGCGTAGTCGCGGGGGGTGTTCGTGATGCCGAGGAACATGGGCGAGAGCCTACCGGCGCGGCCCGCGACACTAGGATCTCCGTGATGTCTGCAAGCACGGTGGAGTCACCGCCCCGAGGGTCCCTGCGTTCCTCCCCCCGCCGCACGGCCGACCCCACACGGTGGGACATCCAGGGGCTCCGTGCGTTCGCGGTCCTCGCCGTCGTGCTCTACCACCTGTGGCCCGACCGGCTGCCGGGCGGTTTCGTCGGCGTCGACGTGTTCTTCGTGATCTCGGGCTTCCTGATCACCGGACACCTGCTCCGTGAGCTGACCACCACCGGCCGGATCGGGCTCGCCGGGTTCTGGTCGCGGCGGGCGAAGCGGCTGCTCCCCGGGGCCTTCCTCACGATCGCCGCGACGGGGACCGCCGTGCTGGTGTGGGTCCCGAGCGCGCTGTGGGGCCAGTACGGCCGTGAGCTCATCGCGTCGACGGTCTACGTGCAGAACTGGCAGCTGGCCGCCGACTCGGTCGACTACCTGGCTCAGGGCAACGAGGCGTCGCCCTTCCAGCACTTCTGGTCGCTGTCGGTCGAGGAACAGTTCTACATCGCCCTCCCGCTCCTGCTGCTCCTCGCGTTGTGGGTCGCTCGGCGTGTACGTCGGGACGGCGCCTCCCCGGCCGTCGTCGCGCAGGTGCTCCTCGGCGCCGTCGTGGTCCTGTCCCTGGCGTGGAGCATCGTCCAGACCCACACCGCCTCGGGCGTCGCGTACTTCTCGACGGCGACCCGGGCGTGGGAGTTCGCGCTCGGCGGGCTCGCGGCGACCATCCCGCTGGCAGCGCCGCGCACCGGACCGGCTCGGTCGGTGCGGGTCGTCGGGGCGTGGGTCGGCGCGGCCGGGCTCGTCGCGTCGCTCGTGCTGATCACCGGGTCCACGCCCTTCCCGGGCATCGCCGCCGCGCTGCCGGTCGTGTCGGCGACGCTCGTCGTGCTGTTCGGCGCGCACTCGGGGCTGCAGCGCATCGGCAGGATCACCCCCATCGGGTTCCTGGGCCGGATCTCGTACGCCGTCTACCTGTGGCACTGGCCCGCCGTCGTCATCCTGCCGATCGTGCTCCGCCACGAGCTCACGACCAAGGACAAGGTCGCGATCCTCGTCGGTGCCGTGCTCGTCGGTTCGGTCACCACGCTGTGCATCGAGGAGCCGCTCCGGTTCTCCGGATGGGTGCGGGCGCTGCGTCCGCGCCGGGTCGCGCTCTACGGCGCACTGAGCACCGTGCTCGTCGTGGCACTCGGTGCCGCCTCGCTGACGGCGCTGCACGTGCAGCAGATGCAGGCAGCCGAGTTCCAGCAGCGCCTGAGCACCGGCGACGTGCGCTGCTTCGGTGCCGCCGCCCTGATCTCGTCGTCCGACCCGTGCGTGAACCCCGCCCTTGCGGACGTGCGGGTGCCCGCGGCCGCGAACGCGCTCGACGACGACTCGAACCGCGGGGCGTGCTGGTCCAACGACTCGAGTGCGTTCAACGTCTGCGCGTTGGGCCCGAAGACCGGGTACACGGAGCACCTCATCGCGATCGGCGACTCGCACAACAACGTCTTCGTGGACACCTACGAGGCGATCGCGAAGGCGAACAACTGGCGCATCGACGTCGCGGGGCACCAGAGCTGCTACCTCACCACCGCGGTGCAGAAGGCGAACACGGAGAAGCAGGTCGACGACTGCACCGCCTGGAAGCAGAACGCGATGGCGTACCTGCGCGCGCACGGCGACCTGGACGGCGTGATCGTCACGCACTCGACCGGCAACGGTCCCATCGCCTCGGTGCCCGGGCAGTCGGACGGTGAGACCGTCGTCGACGGCATGGTCGCGGCGTGGCAGGCAGCGGCCGACGCCGGGATCCCGGTCCTGGCGCTCCGCGACAACCCGACCGCTCGGACCGACGTGGTGGCGTGCGTCGGCCAGATGTCGGGCCCGACGACGAGCGCGTGCGACTCGAGCCGCTCGTTCGGCCTCGGTCTGTTCGACGGCTCGGAGCAGGCCGCCGCCCGGATGCCCGGCAAGGCGCGGGTGATCGACCTGACGCAGTACTACTGCACCGACACCACCTGCCCGGCGGTCATCGGCGGCGTGCTCGTGCACCGGGACCGCACCCACCTGACGAACACCTTCGCGACGACCCTGGCGCCGTACCTCGGCGACGAGATCGCCCGCGCGCTCGCCGCCTTCCGCAATGACGGACGCGGATGACCACGTACCCTGACGTCGTGACGAACACCTGGCCGCTCTCGCGCGGGACCGTACCCGAGCGCGAGGCGTTCGCGTTCGGTGCGACGCTCCTCTTCGTCCTGTTCGCCGGTGACGCCTTCCCGAACACCCTGACCTGGTTCGGGGCCGCGGCGGTCTGGGCCCTCGTTGCGACGTGGGGCGTGACGATCCTGGTCCGGGCGAAGTCACCGCTGGTCCGGACGCCGTGGGCGCTCTGGTTCTTCCTCGCCTGGTGCCTGGTGTCCGTCGCCTGGTCGCACTGGCGCCCGGCGACGCTCGCGAGCATCGCCGCGCAGGTGATCTGCGCCGCGATGGCGTTCGCGCTCGCGTCGACCCTGACCTGGCGTCGGATCCTGGACGCGATGAGCCTCGCGTTCCGCTGGGTGCTGATGGGCTCGCTGCTGTTCGAGGCCGCGGTGGCCGTCGTCGTCCGGCACCCGATCGTCCCGGTCTGGACCGACTACGGCGACCGGGACATCCCCGACGCCTTCTACTTCTCCCGCGCCGAGCTGCTGACCGGCGGCCGCATCCAGGGGCTGCCGGGCAACGCGAACCTGCTGGCGATGGTCGCCCTGCTCGCCGCGATCGCCATCGCCCTGCAGTTCGCCGAGGGTCGGATGAGCCGGAACCGCTCCGTCGGCTGGCTGGTCGTGGCCGGTGCGGTCCTGGTACTCACCCGCTCGTCGACGGTCCTCGCCGCCGCGCTGGTCGTCGCCGCCGCACTGTTCGTCGCCCTCTGGATCCGTCGTGTCCCCACCGAACAGCGGACGCCGCGCTACCTGCTCGCCCTGGTCGGTGCGGTCGTCGTCGGCGTCGGCGCGTTCGCAGCGCGCGGGACCGTGTCGGAGCTCCTCGGCAAGGGCGCGGACGCGACGGGCCGCGGGGACATCTGGCAGCGCGTGCTCGAGCTGATCGGCCAGCACCCGGTCGTCGGCTGGGGCTGGATCGGGTACTGGTGGCCGGACATCCCGACGCTCGCCGACCTCGCGCACCGCAAGGGCGTGACGTACCTGCAGGCGCACGACGCGTACCTCGACGTGTGGATGCAGACCGGCATCATCGGGTTGGTCCTGTTCACCCTGTACGTCGTGACGACACTCGACCGGTCGTGGTCGTCCGCGACCAGGATCGGGTACGACGCCGCAGGGTCCCCCAGGTCGTTCGACTCGGTGTCGCTCCTGCCGCTCCTCGTCGTCGTGGCGCTGCTCGTGCAGTCCGTCGCCGAGTCGCGGTTGCTGTACCAGGGCAACTGGGTCCTGTTCGCGCTCATCGCGATCAAGTCCCGCATCGTCCTGGTCAGCGAGGAACCCCGGTCGGCCGGCGACGGCCCGCGCACCCCGCCCGCGCGGCGGGAGTGGCGGCTGCCGACCCTTCGCTGACCCCGGAGCACCCGGCGGTCACCGCTCGAGCAGCCTGGAGCACGGCACCTTGGCCGTCCACGGCGCCTTCCGGATCTCGACGTCCCGTGTCGGGTCGCCCGCGCACGCCGCGACCGCGCCGGGGACCTGCGTCGCCCAGACCGGGCCGTCGCTGCGTCGTGTTGCTCCCGGGGCCAGGTTGCCCACCACCGCGACGACCAGGACGGCGACCACGGACCAGCCCGCCAGCACGCGGACGAAGCGGAGGGCGCCCGCCGGCTGCGCCCCACGTCGTGACGGCCGTGCTCCCCGGTGCGCGGGACGTGCGTCGAGGAGCACGCTCGCCGCGACGACCACCGCTGCCAGCAGGAGCATCCCCGACGCCGCGGCGTACCGCAGCGCCGGGACCGCTGCGAGTGCCGGGATCGGGTGCGCCCACGCCTGGCCCTCTCCCCCGTTGGCGATCAGCGCAGCCCACCACACGCCGCCGGACACCACGGCGAGCGCGACGATCACCCAGCGTGCGCGCCACGTCCCGACGACGAGCGCGACCACGACCGTGGCGGCGACCAACAGGACGGGCACGAGCACGACGCCCCAGCCGTGGGTCACGACGGCGCGGACGGCAGCACCGACGTCCGGTGTCCAGATTCCCGCGACGGGCTGCAGCAGCCATCCGGCGACCACGTCGGTGAACGCCGGTCTGCCCGGCGGCTGCGATCGCTGGTCGGTGAGGGCGGCTCCCACCTGCGCACCGGTGCCGATCAGGGCGACGATCGTCACCGGGACCGCGCGTGGCCACGCCCGGTCGCCCGGACCGTTCCGCAGGGGGAACCACGCGAGGAGCAGGAGCGGGAGGAACAGCACGGTCTGCAGCTCGGTGAGGACCGCGAAGGCGGTCAGGACGGCGACCGTACCGGACGCCCACCACGTCCGCGCGCGGTACGCGAACAACCAGGGGGCGGCGAACAGCATGTACCAGTGCAGGTTCGCGGCGTTCCCGCTGATCTCGTGGGGCGCGAGCGGGAGCAGGGCAGGCGCCGCGGCGAGCAGGGCCCGGAGCGGCCACTGCGGCACGACGTCGCGTGCGAGCAGGAACACGGTCACGCCCACCGCGCCGACGACGACGCAGGCCCCGGCGGACAGTGCCCGGGCGTAGTCCTGGACGGGCAGGGCCCAGGCGACGTCGACGAGCAACCGGGGCACGAGGTGCAGGTACCCGGCGTAGGGGTGCAGCAGGGAGTCGACGGGGCCGAGGGCGATCCGTTCCCGGAGGAACAGGCCACCGTCCTCCGCCCACACGGTGCTGCGGGCCGTCGGCCCGAGCCGCCACCAGGCGAGCGCGGTCGTGGCGACGCCGACCAGGACCGCGGCGGCGGCGACGCGGAGGCCGTCGAGACGGCGGTGGATCGGGCTCGCAGGACGCTGCATGGTCCGTCGACGGTAGCCGGTTCATCGCTTATCAGCGATATCGACGCTCCGCGATGGCCCGGTACCGAGGTGCGTGCACCAAGATGGTGGGGTGACGGACGGACGGCTGACGAAGCGGGTGCGCGCGCGCCGCTACCTCTCCGCCTGGATCGGGTTCTCCGCTGGCGGGCGGTTCAGCCAGGCGCTCGCGACGGTGATCGTGCTCTTCGCGTTCGGCCAGCCCACCGTCGGGGCCGTGGTCGGGACTGCCGGCACGTGGGCGGTGCTCGTCACGCTGTTCGTGCTCGCCGGCCTGAGCCTGCTCGGGCAGCGGTACCGGATCGAGTGGCACGGGGTGCTGCCGCTGTCCCTGCTGGCGTTCGTCGGGTACTGCGCGCTGAGCGTGCTCTGGAGCGAGTACTCGTGGGTCGCGCTGCGGGGGCTCGTCGCCACCGTGTGCTTCATGGGCCTGGGGCTGTACCTGGCGCTCGGGCGCGACCTGGTCCAGGTGATCCGTGCCTCGGGTGATGCGTTCCGGATCCTCCTCGTGACCGCGCTCGGCCTCGAGGTGCTCTCCGGCCTCGTGCTCGACGTGCCGTTCCCGGCGTTCGGCATCCGCGGCGACATCGCCTACGGCGGACCGATCCAGGGCATCGGCGGCACCCGCAACTTCATGGGCTTCATCGCCGCCATGGCGCTCGTCACCTTCGTGGTCGAGTTCCTCACCCGCTCCGTCACGGTCTGGCGGGCCGTCGCCTCCACCGCCCTGGCCGTCATCTCCCTGATGCTCGTCCAGTCCCCCATCACCGGGCTCGCGATGATCGCCCTGGCCGTCACGGCGCTGGCGCTCTGGTCGCTCCGGCACGCCAGACCGGCCACGCGCCCGGTGGTGAACGGCGTCCTCGGCGCCGCCGTCCTGTTGGCCCTCGTCGTCGCGGTCCTCGCCCGCGGGCGACTGCTGGCCGAGATCGGGGCCGCCGGCGGCACCGCCACGCGCATCGACCTGTGGTCGCAGATCCGCGTGCTCACCGAGCGGTACCCGATCCAGGGCTGGGGATGGGTCGGCACCTGGCCGCGCGAAGCCGTGGTGCCCTACGTGACCCTGCTCGACCCGGCGGGGATGAGGTTCCCCTCAGGGCTCAACGCCTTCGTCGACGCCTGGCTGCAGATCGGGCTCGCCGGCACGATCATCCTGGGCGTGACGGCGCTCCTGGCGTTCGCGCGGGCCTGGGTGACCGCGACGACGTTCCCGGGGGTGGCGTACGTGTGGCCGGCCGCGGTGCTGGTGCTGCTGGCCGTCACGAGCACGGCGGAGAGCTACCTGCTGCACGGCGCGGGCCTGATGGTCTTCGTGACGGTGCTCGTGATCGCCGCCCGACGGCGCTCGTGGCGCCGACACCTGCCGCGCCCCTGAACCGCAGCACCGCACGCACCGAGTGGTCACGGACGCGTGGGACGACCCAACCGGCGCTGCAGGCCCCACTGGGTGACGCGGAGCATCGCCTCGAGGACGATCGACCGGCTCATCTTCGAGACCCCGTGCATGCGGTCGCGGAACCGGATCGGGACCTCGACGACGCGGCCGCCCAGGGCGTCCACCCGCAGGGTCATGTCGACCTGGAAGCAGTACCCCTTCGAGTCGATCGACCCGAGGTCCATGCGGGCTATCGCCGGGGATCGGTAGACGCGGAACCCCGCGGTGATGTCACGGACGTCCAGACCGAGCACCAGCCGGGCGTACGCGTTGGCGCCGCGGCTCAGGACCCGGCGGCGGAGCGGCCAGTCGACCACCGTCCCACCGGGGACCCACCGTGACCCGATCGCGAGCAGGACGTCGTCCGCGGACTCCACGGCGTCGATGAGCGCAGGCAGGCGGTCGGCAGGGTGCGACCCATCGGCGTCCATCTCGACGAGCAAGGGGTACCCGCGTTCGAGGCCCCAGCGGAACCCCGCGACGTAGGCGGTGCCGAGACCGGCCTTGCCGGCTCGCTGCAGCAGGTGCACCCGCCGGTCGTCGGCCGCGAGCGACCGCACGATGTCCCCGGTGCCGTCCGGGCTGCCGTCGTCGACGACGAGGACGTGTGCACGGGGCACGGCCGCCAGGACGGCTGCGACGACGGACCGGATGTTCTCGGCCTCGTCGTACGTCGGCACGACGACGAGGGCCGCTGCGTCCGTCGTCGTCACCGGCTCGTCAGGCGCCGCTTGATCTTGCCCGCGACACTGCGCGGGCCCTCGGTGCGGAAGTAGTGCACCGCGCGGCCGACGTCGTACCGGACGCCCGAGAGCTTCTTGCGCTCCGGCACCCGCACGCGCATCTGGTGCGCCTCGGCCACGGCCACCGTGTCCCGCACCGACTTGTCGGCGGCGCGGACGGGGTTCCGGCAGAACTCGACGAGCGGCGCGAGGACGTTCTCCCACGTGAACTGCTCGCGGATGCGGTCGACGTTGCCGATGTACTCGGCGCGCGCCTTCTTGTCGAACAGGGCCGTCTCGAGCGCGGCAGCGAGGGTGTCGACGTCCTGCTCGTGCACGGCGATTCCGAGCTTCTCGGCAGCGACGAGGTCGCCGAACGAGTCACCGGCGGTCGTCACGATGGGCAGACGCGCCCACAGGTAGTCGAGGATCCGGGTCCGGAAGGAGAACGTCGTCTCGAGGTGCTCGTAGTGCGTCGAGACGCCGGCGTCGGCCTCGAGCAGGTAGGCGCCACGTTCCTCGTACGGGATCCACGCGTCGTTGAAGAACACGTTCTTGCCGGTGAGTCCCAGGGCATCGGCCTCGGCACGGACCTTCGCGACGATGTCCATCTCGGGCACGTCGGGGTTCGGGTGCTGCACGCCCATGAAGAAGAGCTTGACGGTCGGCTTCCGCTCGGCGAGCTGACCGATCGCCCGCACCAGCGTGATCGGGTCGAACCAGTCGTAGATGCCACCACCCCAGACGACGAGCTTGTCGTTCTTGCCGATGCCCGGCACGACTCCCTTGACCCGCGGCTGGTCGTGCACCGGCGGCGTCGAGGACAGGCCGAACGGCACGACACCGATGAGCGACCGCAGGTCGGGGTCGCGGGAGTACGTGCGGGCGTTCACCCGACCGGAGCCCGCGAGCTGCCCGAGCCAGAACATCCGCTGCCGCTCGGATGCGCAGATGAAGTAGTCACCGAGTTCGAGCTGGTGGTTGAGCGTGTCCGACGCATCGAGGATCTGCCGGTTCCACTGGTCGACGTCGTCGCTGCGGCCCTGCTCGAGCTGCTCGAGGTGCAGCGGGTCGTACACGTCGACCACCAGGATCTTGCGCGTCGACTCGAGGACGGGGAACAGGCGCAGCGCGTGACCCTGGACGATGATCACGTCGGCCCAGGCCTCGTGCTCGACCATCTGGCGCGGGTGACGGTGCGGGACCGTGACGACGTCGTACGACGGGTCGATCTGCGTCGAGCGGGTGAGGCTGATCACGCGCACGTCGTGCTCGTTCGCGAGCTGCTTCGCCATCTGGGTGGCGCGGATCGCCGGGCCGGCCATCTTCTCGCCGATGGAGTCACCGGTGACGATGAGGATCCGGCGGCGCGCACCGACCTCGAGCACCCCGAGCGAGTGCACGATCTTGTCGTAGCCGGCCAGGTAGTTCTCGATCGGGTACGCGGGCTCGTCGCGGTTGCCGAACAGGCGGAGGAGCTCGCGGTCGCTGCGGACCCGGCTCGCCTGGATCTCGCGGCGCGACTCGGTCATCGACGGCAGCTGCTCGACGAACTGGTCGACACCGTAGATGCCGGCCATGCTCGTCTTCGGGACCGGGATGGTCGGGACGCTGTCGTCGCCGGGGTTCCGCAGGTCGAGCGACGTGGAGTCGAGCTCGCCGCGGCCCACGGCTCGGCGGACCGCGAGCGCCAGCGACCCGGGCAGGGCCGCGGCGAGCTGCTCGTCGCCGAGGTTCTTGTAGAGCGTGAAGAGGGCGTTGCGCTCGAGCAGGTAGGTCTCACGGAAGTCGCCGAACTTGTTCATCGACGCGTGGTGCTTGTGGAACGCCACCGACTTCGGCTGGTACCGGAAACGCCAGCCGAGCAGGTTGAGGCGCCACCCGAGGTCGACGTCCTCGTAGAACATGAAGTAGCGGTCGTCGAAGCCACCCAGCTGCTCGAAGAGCTCGGCGCGGATGAACATCGCGGCGCCGGTGCCGAACAGGACGTCGGTCTCGCTCTCCCACCGGCCGGTGTCCGGCGATCCGGCGAACGGCTTGTACCCCATGCCGTACCAGGTCATCGCGGCCTCGGTGAAGTCGATGTTCACGCCCTCCCAGTCGAGGACCTTCGACGCCACGGCACCGATGTCGGCGCCGGACGCGAACGTGGCCATCGCCTCGCGCACCCAGCCGGTGTCCGGGCGGGCGTCGTTGTTCAGGAACGCCACGATCTCGCCCGAGGAGTGCTCGACGCCCAGGTTGCAGCCGCCGGTGAAGCCGAGGTTCTGGCCGGAGTCGACGAAGGTGAAGTCGAGGTCCGAGGCCTTCAGCCGCCCGACGTGCTCGGCGCCCGAGCCGTTGTCGACGACGATGACCTCGAGCCGGTCCTGCGGCCAGTCCTGCTTGCGGAGCTCGGCGATGCTCGTCAGGGTGTCGTCGGTGCCCTTGTAGTTCACGAGGACGACGGAAACGACTCCTGGCTTGCGCTCTGTCACGACGAGTTCCTCCAGCTGCTGCCGCGCCTGCGGCACGGTTCGGTGATCCGGACGTCGGGGGTGCCCGGCGACCGACAACACCCTACAAGGCGCAGCACGGCGCTCGGCGGAGGTCGGGTGTGCTTCGTGCACAATGGCACCGTGATGCACCCCGCGATCCCGTCCTCCCCCGCCTCGTCCCCCCTCGCAGCCGAGTACGAGGCGATCGCCCGCGGCGACCACGCGACGGGGACCAGGGGAACGATCCGCTTCGCGGTGTCGACCGACGACCCGACCGAGGGCAAGGGCGACCTGTTCGTCGCCCTCGGTCTGTCCAGGGCGCTCCGGGCCGAGGGCTGGGGCGTGGACGTCTGGCCGATCCGGCGCTGGGCCGAGACCGTCCCCGAGGACACGACGGTGCTCGTCAGCATGATCGAGTCGTTCGTCCCCGGTCTCGTGCCGGCGAGGACCGCCACCGTCGCGTGGGTGCGGAACTGGACGGCGCAGTGGGCGTCGGTGCCGTACCTGGCCGAGTTCGACGCGGTGTGGGCGTCGTCGACGATCGCCCGCGACGAACTGGTCCGGGTGGTGGACGTACCGGTCGAGGTGGTGCCGATCGGGGTCGACCTCGACCTCTTCACCACCGACGCGGACGGGACGACGCCGCCGCCGCGGACCGACCGCACCGTCACGACGGTCAACTTCTGGGGAGCGCGCCGCGGTGTGCAGGACGTGCTGCAGCAGGTCGCCCCGCCCGAGCCGATCGTCTGGTTCGCCGCGAACGTCGAGCACGTCGACGCTGCCCCCGGTGTGGAGCTCCGACCGGCGGTGTCGTACTTCGCGCTGCCCGAGGTCTACCGCGCTGCCGCGTTCGTCGTCGACGACGTCATCGCACCCGCCGCGGAGTTCGGCACGCTCAACTCGCGGCTCTACGAGTCGCTGGCGTGCGGGGCGCTGCCGGTCACCTCCTGCGCCCTCGGCCTCGACGAACTCGGACTGGCCGACGTCCCCGTCTTCACCGACGCCCCGTCCCTGGAACGTGCGATCGCGATGCCCGCCGCCGAACGGGACGCCCTGGTCGCGCGGCTGGGCGCCGTCGTGCGGGAACGGCACTCCTACGCGGCCCGCGCCGTGCAGGTCGGCCCGTTGCTCGACGCGGCGACCTCGCACGCCGCGACACGGACCGGTGCCGGCGATCCGCTGCTGCGCTGGGCCGCGCAGCAGCGCGAGCTGCTCCGCGCGACCGAACAGGAGCGCGACGTGCACCGCGCGGGGGTCGAGGACATCAACCGGCGACTCATCGTGTCGGAAGAGGCGGTCGCCGTCCTCGACCGTGCGCGCAAGGACGCCGAACAGGCGCAGCACGACGCCGAGGCGGAACGCGACGCGATCGCGGCCCGGTACGACGCACTGACCCACTCGGCCGAGTTCCGGGCCCTCGACCGCCTCGGCGGCGTCGCCCGTGCGCTCCGCCGACGCGCCTGACCACGCCGGAGCAGCTTCGAGACCGGCCGCGCGCCCGGGACGGCGACGCAGACGGACGGGAGGTGGGGGGGCCGCGGGGCGCGCCCCCCCCCCCCCGCCGCGGGGCGGCCGACGGAGAGGGAGGCCGCGAGGGGGCCGGAGAGCG
>NZ_JBIYED010000014.1:0-74946 GCF_044909335.1 Curtobacterium sp. AB7
TGCGCATGGTGATCTGTCCTTTGCTGAGGTGTCGCGCTCGGCGCGGCTGCTGTGTGCGCGCCGAACACACCCTGGTGCAGGGTGGAGAACCAGCAGTGTGCGGCTGGTGAGCGCTCCGGGTGATTCCCGGTCTCTGCAAGCTATTCGGCGCCCTCCGACGAGGAGATTGGAACCCCGTACCCCGTTACCGCATCGTAATATCTGTTGTGGGAAATGTGACCTGTTCGAGGGTCGTGCATGTTGTCGGAGCCCGTCCCAATTGAGGATCCCGTTAGACGTTCACGGGTGGGCCCGGACCGGAGCCGCCCTCTCCGGCCGGTCAATGACCAGCCTCATCCCAGCACGGATCGCAGCAGCAGTGAACGACCCTGCCCCGGGGATCCTCGGCGTGATCGCGCGGCGACCGTCACGGTTCGACGAGTTGACGCTGCAGGAGACCTACATCGAGCTCGGCGCCACCGACGCCGCCGTCGACGCTGCCCTCGCGCGGCTCGCCGCCATCTGGAGCGACGCGCAAGCACTCGACGCTGACCTCGATCAGGTAGCCGCCCCACGCCAGCAGGAGATAGCAACGGATATTGACGGCTAGCTAGCGAGCTCATCGTGGTGCGCGCACTTTGCTGCCGGTACCGCTCGACGATGCTCGCGATGTGCGCTGCCGCATGCGTGGTGGTGGTCATGCTGCCTCCGGGATCGAGGTCCGACGGTTCGCGGCCCGGAGAGCCGCTGGGGTCGCGCTCGACCACACCATCCGACGTGCCCGTGCGTGAACCGGACAGGCGGCGACCCCTGTGCTGGGGACGGAACGGGTGGTGGCGCACGGAGCGGAACGGTGCGCCCGTACTCTGCTCCTCGGTACGGGATCCGATCCGTCGCCGTGACGAGAGGTACCCCGCACATGCAGAAGCTCCCGGTGATCGCGGCCGCGGTGACGGCGATCACGCTGACTGTGTTCGGACCGACCGCGGCCGCGAACGCCGCCACGGTGAGCAACCCGGGCCCGCCGACGAGCTCGTTCAGTCCGTTCGGCCCGTACTTCACTTCGGTCTACGGGCAGACCGTCACCGCCCCGGCGCGGTCGACCGCGCTGAACGCGTTCTCCTTCCAGATCGAGTCAAGCGGCCCGATGGTCGTCCGAGGCGAGGTCTACGCATGGGACGGACACAAGGCCACCGGGCCGGCGCTCTTCGAGAGCGACCCGCTGACACTGGTCGGCGACTCGACCGCACACGTCGTCTCGTTCCGAACCGGCGGCACCGAACTCAGGCCGGGTTCCGAGTACGTGCTGTTCGCGACCCTGCTGCGTGACGTCCAACCCGACAGCCCTGACTCCAGCGCCTGGCCCACCACGGGCGACGTCATGCCCGGACAGGTCGTCTTCCTCAACGCGCGATCCTTCGACCAGGTGACGAGCACGCCCTGGGACGCGGCTCCTTCGCTGGACCTGATGTACACAGCCGAGTTCGAGGCCGCCCCGACCGTGCGCTCCGTGACCCCGGCCCGCGGCGACATCGGCGGTGGATCCACCATCACCGTCACCGGCGCCGACCTCTCGGGGACGACGGCCGTGACCGTCGGCGGTCACACTGCAACGGATGTGCGGGTCGTGTCGGACGGCGAGGTGACCGCCACGGTTCCCGCTGGGGTCGCCGGTACCGCCGACGTCACTGTGACGACCCCGCGGGGGACCGACACCGCGACGGACGCCTACACCTACTACACCGCGCACGCGCCGTCCGCGCCGTCCGCGCCACGGGACCTCACCGCCGTCGCGGGTGACGCCGACGTCGCCCTGCGCTGGGCCGCTCCCACCGACGACGGCGGTTCGACGGTGACCGGCTACGCCGTGCAGCAGTACGTCGACAGGAGCTGGCGGACCGTCACGACCACGAGCGCAACGACAGCCACGATTGCCGGCCTCCGGAACGGCATGCCCACCGCCTTCCGGGTCGCTGCCATCACCAGCGCCGGGACCGGCGCCCCCACCGAGGTCGTCAACGCTACCCCGTTCGTCTTCACGCCGATCGTGACCGCCGGTGGCCGCCCATTAACCACCGGCCGCCCGCTCGCTGCAGGCGACACCCTCGTCGTCGAGGACGAAGCCCTTCCCGTCGGAGCGACCGTCTCGGTGGGACTCGACTCCGCGCCGACATCAATCGGTACGGCGACCGTCGCGTCCAACGGCACCGTCCGGGTAACCGGCACGATCCCGGCCAGCACCACGATCGGCGACCACACACTCGTCACCGCCCTGACGCTGGTCGACGGAACCGCGGGCGGCGCGACCGCCACGCCGCTGACCGTGCGCGCTGCGACGGTCAACCCGGCCCCGATCACCCCGTCCGCCGCCCCGACGACCACGCCCGTGACCGTCGCCGCAGCCGGACCGGCGGCTCCGTCGGCTGGCGAACTAGCCACCACCGGCACCGACGTCACCCCCGCGATCGAAGCCGCACTCGCGCTCGTGACCGCCGGCGTCGGCGTCCTCGCGCTGGCTCGACAACGCCGGGAACGCAGCGGCGCCTGACGGGCGCTCGATACTCGTCCGGGGATCCTGCTCCCGCGTAGGAGCGCCGTCAGGAGATCCTCACGCCCGTCGCCTCGGGAGACCTGAGGCCGAGGAACTGCGATCAGCCCAGCGTCACCACCCGGTCGCCAGCGGTTGCAGGTGCTCTACGACGACGCGACCGGCCTCGGGCAAGTACTCAATCAGGCCGCTGCAGCTCCGCCTACGCTCTAGGCTTCCCGGCCCGCATGTCGGAGCAGCGACGTACCCTGTGCGCTATCGCAGCCAGCGATAGCGAGGCCGAACCCTGGTCGGCCATGACAAAGGAGTCAACTATGTCCCTGCAAGTGACGCGCAGCCAAAAAGCTCGGGCATGACCGTCTTCACCGTTACCCACCGACAGCGACTATTTCGCCATTAATCAGCTCTTCATGATCAGCATCAGGGAGAAAGCGCTCGATGAGCTTGTCAGCCGTCTCCAGTTAGCGGGCATTCCGGTTGAGAGCTGCGCTGAACGGGAAACCGCCGACGCGCGCTTCGTTCGCATCCACGATCCGGAGGGCCTACCGTTTGAGCTATGGGAAGAAGCCAGGTGTTGATCCGGACAGCTGTTCGTTCTGAGGTGACCACATGTGCCCGGTTGCTTGCGCGGGCGCTGCAGTCTGACGAAGTTGTGAAAGTGCTGATTCCCGGTCAACGCCGGCGCGAGGAGCGCCTGACGTTGTCTTATACGGCAAGTCTTCTCTCAGGTGCCTTCAGGAACGGTCTCGTCGAAGTCGCTGAGGACACCGTCGGGAACGTCATCGGCGTAGCAGTGTGGGAGGCACCTGGTGCTAAGACGTCGTCATTCGGGCGGCTTCGTCATTTGCCGATGTATCTTCGGGCGATCGGCTTGCGAAACTTGCCTGCGACCATGCTCGCTTCCCGTGTCTACGATGAACACCGCCCACACACGCTGCACTGGTATCTAGCGGACATCGCGGTGGATCCACGCTTCGCCGGTCGGGGCATCGGATCCGAACTTCTCCAACACCGTCTCGGATCGATCGATGACGAGCACGTAGCTGCCCACCTCGAGGCAACAACGCCGGGAAGTCGTCGTCTCTACAAGCGCTTCGGGTTCACCGATCAAGCACGTCTGGGGCTCGTCGCGAACGGCTACCCGTACGCGATGTACCGTCCGGCGACGCAACCGACGATCAGCGCGACCATTCAGTGAAAGTGACTCTCGCGAAGGTCGTAGGGGTCTATGGGGTCCCGAACAGGTCGGGGCGTGCAGTGTGTTCGCGGGTGCGGTCGAGTGGGATCTCGAAGAGGTCAGTACGGCGGTAGTCCTCGGACCAGCCTCGGCGCATGCGTGATGCTGCACGGTCGAAGGCTTCGATGATGTCGAATCCGGGGACGAGGAGCGCTTGCACGCGGAGGCCGTCGTAGAGGGCGAGGAGCTGTTCCGTGGCGCGGGCGGGCTCCATCGTGTTCGGTTCTCGACCAGTACGGATGTCGTGCTCGAGGGCGGTGCGGATGGTCTGCCGGAACCGGAGGTACAGGGTGCGGTAGTAATCACCGGCAACACCGACAGGAACGGTGCGCACAGATCATCCTGATCGCCGGCGCTGTACAGCGCAGCGACCGCGTCGATGAACCCCTCGGCGCTCATCGCCCGAACCCGCAGCCGCAGGTCGCGCTCCAACCGGACGGTGACACAGCCATCACGAACCTCCCCTGCTCAGAGCGCAGTGCTAGGTCCGGGCAAACGACTCAATACGCACGCTATTTCGGACGTCGCCTTTCGCGGCACGATCCGCCCGAGGCCGCGCACGGCGGCTCAACCGACGCCCAACACAGGGGGCGAGCCCGATCGGCTTTCGGGCGGTGTTGCTCGAGGGTGGGGACGGGTGGTGGTGGCGTATCCGGTTCGGTCGGTGTGGTGCTGCCGGGTTGGCTCCGAGTGCTCGCGGCGCGTTACGGTCCGTCAGGGACGTGCGATGTCGTACGTGACGGGGAGTGTGGGTGGGTCGGTGGTCACGGGAGTGCTCTGGGAGGTGCGGTGTGCTTGGCATGATTGCCGGCTTCCGGGCGTGGTTGCGGTGTCGTTTCGTCCGCACGCGGTGGGGCCGTCGGGGTGGGCGTTGACGGTGTGTGAGCATCATGCTGTTCCGGTTCCCGAGAGCGCGGCTGGGCAGGGATGGGGTGTTGGTGTGAACGCGTTGAGGTTGCGGGGTCGGTCGGAGACGGAGTGGGACATCATCGAGAGCCTGACGGACCGGATCGTCGGCCGGGTGATTCTCGAGAACGGAGCGTTTTTCCTCACCGATGTCGACGGTGAAACCGAGGTCGGCGCGTTCTACCGCCTCGAGCAAACCGTGCCGGCTGCGGCGGCCGTCCTCGGGGGACGCTTCCTCGATCCGTGACCGTGGGTCTACGGTCGGTTCATGTCGACGTCGTCAGACGAGCTTGCAGCGATCGGGATCGATGTTGGCGCGCAGAAGCCGGCGGTGGCTCGAGCGTTGGAATGTATCGGGTCGCGGTATCGGGGGCGGCTGACAGCGCCGGAGATCGCGGCGGCGAGCGGCTACAGCAAACGGGGCCTGCAGGAAGCGTTCCAGCGGGATCTGGGGATGCCGCCCTCCCTCGTAGTCCGGGTGCTGCGGTTGCACCGGGCACGACAGATGATCCTCGCGAACCCGTATCAGCCGGTCGGAACGGCTGCGGCGGCGAGTGGGATTGCGCACTTCGGCCGGTTCTCCGCCTACTACCGGGGCCAGTACGGTGAGACACCGTCGGAGACCGCACACGCCGCCCGCGCCTCACTGCTGGCTTGATGGCTCCAGCGAGTGCCCTGGAGTTGGGGCTGCCGGGACGGATACGCAGACCAGTGTCGCGTCGAGTCCGGTGCGAGAGAACGACCGTTCCCCCTGTTTTGGGGATGGATGCGCGTGGTGAGGGCTGTTTGACTCTGTTCATGAGCAGGTTCGGGTATCTGCTCCGCAGCTGAAACCGCGTTTGTGTGGTGTCGCTCCGGGATGTCTGGCCGCCTTCGGGTGGCGGCCAGGCATGCCCCGTTCGGTCCGTCGCCGAAGCGGGGTCCTCTGTAGTGCCGACTTGTCCGGACATGCGCGTGGTCGCATCGTTGATCGGGGTGTCGATCGCCGGGTGGAGGCGAAGGTGATCGCGGCGACCGGTGACGCGGTCCTGGTTGAGTGGGGGAGCGGGCAGGCGGCGACGGCTGCGTGGGTGTGGCGGACTGCGGTAAAGCATCGAGTGGAGTCTCAGCAGCCTCATAACGTGTCGGGGTGACTCGCTAGGCGCTCTAGAGATATCGTAGAGTTGCGCTCGAGCTGTTCCCCCCAACACGTTCGAGTGCGGCCGCTCGGATCAGCCCCCAAATTTTGGTCCGAGCAGCACAGGCCCCGGCCCTGTTCCCCCCAACAGGCCGGGGCCGCTTCACGTTTGGGGTCGGTACACCGCGATCGGCGGCCCGTCGGCACCGTCGTGTGCCTCGGCGGTGGCGGCCCAGACGCGGCCGCCTTGCTCGAGCGTGTGGGGCAGCACACCGCGGATCAGCATCCGGACCGCTGGGCGGGTGTCGTCGACGACGAGGTCGACGCCGTGCGCGTCGCGATCGTCCGGGTTCCGTCCCGGCCTGGTCCGCACGAACTCGCTCATACCGTGCAATCAACACGGCCTGACGGGGGAACGACCCAGTGTTGCTGCAGCCCGCGGTAAGAGACGTGAGCGGGCCGCCGTGCCGGCGGAGTGTTCTGGTCTGAGCTGCCCCGCCTTCGGCGGCCTGTCCTGACTGGAGGGAGCCGGCGAGCCGGCCAGTGCTTGTCGAACCCCAGGGGGTTCGTTGTTTGCCCGGGAAGCCTTCGGCGATTGTACGGACGAGGTTCCGGGCCGCAAGCCGTCGCCACCGCCGCACGCGAGAACTTTCGACCGGCACCGTCGTGTAGATCTCCTTCGTCAATGGACGGCGCCGGTCGAAACTTCTCGGAGCGTCGCCGCTTTGGGCTTGCACCCCGGCTCCTCGTCCTATCGGCACTACGTGCCTTCCCGGGCAAACAACGAAAGGGAGAGGAAGAAGGAAATGAAGTTGATGGGTATTCGAGCGACCGCAGATGGTGCGGTCGAGGGCGTCGTGGTGAACGCGGCGCAGTCCACCCTGCAGGGCACGCGGGAGCAGATCGGGTGCCGTGTGGTGGACGTGGTCCGCCTCGACGGCCGGATCGATGCGTGGATCGATGACGAGGGTATGTACCAGGCGGAGCGCAACGACCTCGCCACCGTCGCAGCGGTCGCGCTGGGGCGTTCGCGGGCGGCGTCGCCGCTGTACGGGACGGTCCTGTTTCTGACCTACGACGAGGCCGGGGACACCCGGTCACTGTCGCCGGATCAGTACACGGCGATCATGACCGCATTCGGCCGCGCACGCGCCGCACTCACCCGAGCCGAAGCGCTCACCGCGGCACTGCACCAGTAAGACACCGCAGTACCCATAGAAAAGACCGGGTGCGGAATTCCCGACAAGAATCAGTTGCCAGGACCCGCACCCGGTCACTACCGGAAAGCGTAGCAAACGACATGACCATGACCGAGAACATCACCGTCACCCACCTGACGGACCAGCCTCAGCCCGGGGCCACGACCGACGCGGCTCCCACCGCGGCGGGCGTTGACCTGGTGCACGTGCCCGCCGCGGATGTGGTGATCGAGGACAACGTCCGCACCGCGGCCGACCTCGACCCCGCGTTCCTGGCCTCCGTGAAGCGCCACGGAGTGCTCCTGCCGACGATTGGCTACCGCAACATCGACGGGAGCGTGGTGGTCCGTGACGGCCAGATGCGCGTCCTCGCCGCCCGTGAGGCGGGCCGCGAGGTGCCGGTGTTCGTCACGGCTCGTGGCGACAGTGCCGCGGCGCGGATTGCGGAGCAGTTGGTCGCCAACGAGCGTCGCACCGCCCTGACGGACGGTGACCGGCTGGCCGCGTACCGGCAGTTGGAAATCGAGGGCCTGTCCGTGACCGCGATCGCCCGCGAGACCGGCACCAAGCGGGACGCCGTGAAGCAGACCCTGATCGTGGCGAAGTCGGACACGGCGTCCGCCGCCGTGTCCAGTGGTCAGGCGACGTTCACGCAGGCGTTGCTGCTGGCCGAGTTCGACGGTGACGCCGACGCCGTCACCGAACTCACCGAGTGCATTGCGGAGGGGTACGGCGACGACGAACTGACCCATACCGCCGCCCGGCTCCGCCAGGACGCCGAGCGCCGGGAGGCCCGCGTGCAAGTGCGCGCGGACCTCGTGAAGGCCGGTCGCCGGGTGGTGGGGGAGGACGACGACTACGAGTCGTTGGATCGCCTCACCGACGCCGCCGATGACGTGACCGATTACCAGGAGCGGCACGGCCTCGACCCGGAGGCGCACGCGGAGTGCGCGGGGGCTGCGTGGCACGTCCGCGAGTGGGGGACGCCGGAGCCGGTGCAGGTGTGCACCATGCCGGACGCCCACCACGCCCGCTACCAGTCGTTCCGCCCGGCCATCCCGGTCGGTGGAACGCCGGAGGCGGAGAAGTCCGACGAGGACCGCGCCGCCGAGGCTGAGGAACGCAAGGCCGCGCGCCGGGTCTTGGTCGCCAACAACAAGGCGTGGGACGCCGCTGACGATGTCCGCCGCGAGTGGATCGCGGGCCTGTTGCAGCGGAAAAACGCACCGAAGGACGCCGCCCGGTTCCTGGCAATCGCGCTCACCCGCCACGCCAGCACCCGGTACGCCTCGGGCATGGTGAGCGCCCGCAGTCTGCTCGGCATCGAGTCGAGCGGGTGGGACGGTGACACGCTCTCCCAGTGGGTCGAGGAACACCCCACGAAGGGGCTGCACCTGTCGCTGGCGGTCGTGTTCTCCGGGTTCGAGAACACGGCGAACCGGGAGTGGTGGCGCACCCCGGACGCGGAGTCCCGCGGCTACCTGAACCAGTTGGCCGCGTGGGGGTACCCGCTCAGCCACGTCGAGCAGTTGGCCGCAGGCATCCAGCCCGACCTCGACCAGGTGGACGGCGAGGACGCGGCAGCCGAGTAGGTGAACCGGGCGTGAGGGTCGTAGCCAGTGGCCCTCACGCCCACCCGGCACCGGTTCGTGTCCCATCGCGGGCCGGAAATGTCCCATCGGGCCGTTCTGGTGTCCGTGGGCTGCGTCCCGGCTGCGCCGTGACTCGAAGGGGCTTCGCCCCCTCGAAGCACCCCGGAGCCGCTCGACGGAGCTCGCGGCTGTCACCGCCTCCGGCGGCTGAGCGGCCACCGCGGCGATGCCGGCGGGGTGCTCCGCTCGATGGTGTCGCGGTCCTCAATGAAGTCCTCGAACACCCACTCGAGGTCATCCAGGTCCGGGTCGTCGCGATCACGCATACCCGTGAGCGTGACCCTGCCCGCCTCCGGCAGTAGCCAGGTCCGCCCGGATCAGGATGGCGGGAACGCGGCCGCGGGATCTCCGCCGCGTGCCGCGACGTCGTACCGCGCCCATGACTCCACCTGCAGCGGTGACGGCGGCTCGCCGCCGTGGACAGCAGCAGCGATCTCGTTCGCGTACATGTCACGCATCTCTTCAGCATGCTTCCGCAGCAACATAGGCCGGCTCCCCTCGGGTCGGAAACGGCAGCATCGACGATGCGCCCCCTCAGAGCGCTGAGCTCGCATCGTCGATGCGCTCGCATGATTGTGCCTCACTTCGTGCGGTCTTGCACAAAGTCTCGGCTTCGAGCATGCCAAACGCGCGGAACAGGCACCGGCATGGCCGCGTGACGGGGCGTCCTGCGTGCTCGTTCATGGGGTGACTAGCCCAGGGCTTCCGGCCAGGGCCGGGAGTCGCTGCGCTCCGGGCGGAACCGGCTGCGCCGGCACTGTCTGGGCCTGCGGCCCGTTGGTTTGCCGTGAAGCCTTCGGCAGCGTACGGACGATCGCCCGGAATGCAACCGGCTTTCGCGGCATAAACGGCCCCTCCCCGCAAGCGGGTCCCCTCCATATATTCCACGACCGGTTGCATTCCGGGCGCTCGTCCTAGCGGCGACAAGTCGCCTTCACGGCAAAACAACGAGAGGGAAGGAAAAAGCACATGCAGCACATCGACACGGTTACCACCATCGTTCCGGTCGTGGACGAGAACGACATTCCGCGGCAGTTGGCGAAGATCGCCGAGCGGGACGAAGACCTCCGGGTCCGCGCCCGTCAGGGCTACCAGCTGACCCACACCGCCTCGGTGGCAGGTCCGCACTTCACCACGTTCGTCGACACCTTCACGCACGACGGCGGGGAGTGAGAAAGCGGCCGGGACCAAGTCGAATTTGGTCCCGGCCGCCATCACTCGCCCACTTGCACCCCTCGAAAGGAATGGACACCACCATGACTACCACCATCGTCCCCACGAAGGCCGTCGCGGCCTTGCTCCGCACGGAACTGCGCACCCGGTTTCCGGGCGTGAAGTTCTCCGTGCGCTGCTCCACCGGCACTGCGGCTGCGTGGATCAACGTCTCCTACGACGACGGTCCGACCCATCAGCAGGTGCAGGCCATCACCGTCCGGTTTGAGGGGCGTTCGTTCAACGGGCAGACCGACTCTTACGACGACAACGGCACGACCCTCGTTGCGGGTGACGGTGACGAGATGCCGACCGCGGTTCGGTACTCCTGTGACGGCATCATCATCACCCGGGGCTATTCGCCTGCGGGACATCTGGCCGCGCAGCGGATGATCCGCGAGGACAGCAGCATGCGGCACCTGGTCCTCTGCGACGAGCACGGCACCCTGGGCGGCCACCACGACCTGACCGACGGCCGAGCCGAGGACTTCAGCGCCGGCGGCCGCTGCTGGCCGTACCCGACCCTGTCGGCGTGGTCGGCGGTCCGGTTCGTGCTCGAACGCGTCGACCTCACTCCCACCCCGGCCCACCAGTAGCCGGGAGGGCCGCGCCACTTCGAGGAGGAAGTGACGCGGCCCAGACAGCAGCGGTGGGGATGTCCCGTACCCATACGTGCATCCCCGCCGCCCCAACCAGCCTAGAGAGAAGCGCACCCCATGTTCATCACCTACGAACGTCCCACCCACCTCACCGACGAGCAGACCGACCCGCAAGCTCCGGCCGCGGATATGGCACCTGGCGCGGACGTCGATCCCCGCGTGCCGGTGTGCGGTGCGACGACCTACGACGTCGACGGCACCCAGTGGATCTGCACGCGTCGCCCGGGCCACACGGACGATGAGCACCGTGCCGTGTTCGACCGCTATCACGGTGGCCCCGTCGGACAGGTTGCGTTCGCGTGGCAGTACGAGTGGGGCGGCGCCGGCCACGGCCCGTCCTCCACAACCCCCATGACGACGGTCACCGTCACGGTGTCGTTCCCGTCGACGGCGTGGACGAACGAGCAGCTGCCCGAATCGATCGCCAACGACGTGCGCATGTCCTTCTGGGAGTGCGACCACGACGACATCACCGTGGAGACCATCGCGACCAGCACCACGCACCCCGCTGCGGGCTGACCCGCCGGGGCGGTGGCAGTCGGCGACATGGTGAACAGCGCCGGGACGACACAGTTAGAGAATGCGCAGCACGCTATTGCTATCGGGTGCCGGTAATAGCAGAACGGCGCTAATGCGCCAGGGGATAGCCAGTCCTCCCGCGGTTATCGATGCCCCAGCCGTGCGTTCATAAACGTCAAGCGTTGGTGCCAGATAATGCATATGCAACAACCTGCCAACAGTAGTGCCGCCTGGTAAAAATAGTAGAAGAATGTGCGGAAAAGGCTACCCGTATAGGTCCGCATGTTATAGAATAGAAGCATGCAACGGGGGAGGGGCCCCCGGCATCACAAACTTTACGAAAAGGTGATTTCGATGAGCATCACGGTTTACACCAAGTCCGGGTTCTGCGGCATGTGCAAGGCCACCGAGCGTGCTCTCGCATCCGCCGGCATCGAGTACACCGAGATGATCCTCGACGACGTGGACCAGGCGCAGATCGAGAAGTGGAAGACCACCCTCGGTACCAACGCCCCCATCGTCGTCACCGACACGGAGACCGGCTCCTGGAGCGGGTTCCGCCCCGACAAGATCAGCGAACTCGCCTCGAGCGCGGCCGCGTGATGACGATGACCCTCGAGCGTCCGACCGCCGTCCGCCCCGACGTCATCCAGCCGGCGACCCGTGCTGCCGTCGACGAGCTCTACGCCGGCGACACCGTGGCCGCGTTCCGTGCCATCGACCAGGCCGCCGCCGACCCGACCGAGAACGTCCGCGAATGGGAACTGTCCGACGAGCAGCGGCAGGTGTGGGAGGCCGGCTACATGGTCGGGTTCCAGATGGCCGCCCCTGCGCTCATGGCGGAGGTCCTCGAGCTGCGGTCCCGCCTCGAGCAGGCCGAGCACGACGCTGACCGGTTCTACGCGGAGATGAGCCGCCGACCTGCACCCGCTGAACCATCTGCGTCGGGTCCGACGTTCGCGGAGATCTCCCGCACCCGCGGCGACCACGACCGCGCCGACCGTCACCAGGCGGCGGTTGACCGCATGTTTCCTCAGTACGCCGGCGCCCGCGCTTGAGCAAGGAGACTAGAACCATGGCGACAGCAGCTGACCTCTCGGCGACAGTGCCCGTCGGCCACTTCGACGTGCCCATCTGGGGCTTTTTCATCGTCACGGGTGTCTTCTTGTGCATCGGGATCGCCTCACTCGTCCTCCGCAAAGTGGACCCGGACGAGCACGTGTCCATACTCGGCAGCTTCCCGTCGACAGCGACGTTGGCCTTCTTCATCGCAGTGGTCACGGCCGCCCCGCCGCTGATCGTGCTGGCGTTTCCGCAGTCATGAGCGCCGAGCAGATGCGGGTCGATGAAGTCGTGGCGCTCCTGCACTCCGACCAGGAGGACGACCGCGCCGAGGGGATCCTCGACCCGGCTGCGCCGGCCGTGGAGGTGCTCGCACTCGCGACGGGCCTGACGAACGGGTACCGGGTGCGGGCTGCGTTGGTGCTGTCGGGGGTTGTGCCGGCGGAGCGTCGCAGGCAGCTGCTCCGGCAGGAGTTCCGCAACGTCACCCGCACAAGGCCCGGAGTGTTCTTCCCCACGGTTGCTGCGAACATCGACGAGCTCACCAGTCGCGGTGGACTGGACGAGGACACGCGGGCGGCGATCGCGGCAGCCCGGACGATGCTGTCGCGGTGGGAGAACCGCACCGGTGAACGCATCGTGTTCGCGAAGAGTCGCCGCGTCCGGGGGCTGGTGTTCCTGGTTGTCGCGATCGCGATGCTGCTGCTGACAGTCCGCACCATCGCGCAGGGCCCGTCGGGACCGATCGCCTCCTGGCTGTTCTTCGTCGTCAGCGTGCAGTCGTTGATCGTGCTGTTCCTCGGGAGCCTGGCATGGGTTGATCTGCGCGGCCGCCGTCGACGGGGGAGGAACCGGTGAGCGCCGAGCGTCGCGCGTTCGCGTTCGCACGGGAAGCCACGTCGCGGCCCCCGCTGATGCCGGACGCATTCGCGGCACCGGCTGATCTCGATGAGCTGGCGGCCCCGCCGGCGGACGGTGGCGCTGCGGAGATCCCGATGGGGGAGTTCATCCCACGGGACTGGGCGATCTTCCGGCAAGGGCAACGATGGGGCTACGAGTCCCGGCAAGCGGAGGTCGACGCCGCACAGAACGCGTTCAACGCTGCGGACTTCGACGCCGACCGGTACTACCGGGCCGCGTACGACCACGACAACCACGACTGCGCCATCCACGCCAACAAGGGCCGCTACCAGGGCGCCGCGACCCGGCTCCTGCACTGGGACGACCCCGACGATGACGAACCGGTAGACCCTGTTCAGCAGGCCAATCCGCGGTAGAATTCACCCAGGAGGAACGCGACTATGAGCACCACGGCACCCGGCACCCGCACCGTCCCGGCGACCCAGGCAGAGCGCCGTCTGCTGTTCGCAGACGCTGCGCTCGGCGCGGCCGGCCACCAGGTCACCGACCCGATCCTCCGCGAATACAGCCGCCGCGTCGCCGAGGGCACCATGACCGCGGAAGACGCGATCGCTGCTGGAATGGCCCACATCGACGCCCGCTGATCCGTGCCGACCACCTTCCGTGCCTGGGATGACTACTTCATCCCGGGCACGACTGTTCTCCGGAACAAGCTCGGTGCCACCGACACGGCGGAGCTCGCCGCGAAGGAAGAGTTCGCCGCGCAGGTCCGGCTCGTCGAACTCGCCGAGGATCCGGTGCAGGGTCGGTTCGACTACGACCACATGAAGGAGATCCACCGCCGGATCTTCCAAGACGTCTACGAGTGGGCCGGCCAGGAACGCGTTGGTCCTGATGGGCGGATGAGCAAGAGCGGCCCGGACGTCGTCAACTTCGCTATCGGGGATCCCGAAGCGCCGACCGTCCCGTATGGGTACTACCCGGGCCCGCAGGTGGCAGACGCCGCGGAAGGCGAGTACCGCAAGCTCGCCGCCGCGAACCATCTCACCGGTTTGGGACGAACGGACTTCGTCGACCAGCTGGCAGAGCGGTGGGCGGAGCTCAACGTGGTGCACTCGTTCCGAGAGGGCAACACCCGGGCGCAGTTCGTGTTCTTCCAGCAGCTCGCCGAGCACGCCGGCTACCGCCTGGATCCGGCACCGTTCCAAGTTGGGGAGCCGCTTCGAGACCGGTTCGTCGCGGCGCGGTTCTACAGCCAAGCCACCGGCCGTTCAGACCGGCTCGCGGACGTCCTCGGCGACGCGGTGACACCGCTACCGCGCACGCTCCCTGCGCGAGGGGCGTCGTACCCGATGACGATCACGGAGCCGCTGCGCGCCAGTGCAGGAACCGACCATCGGCCGACACGGCCGTCGACGGGGGCACAGCAGCCGCGGATCGATCGGTCGCACGGCCGGGACTAACCCTCGACGGTTCAGGTGCCCGGCTGGCTGTCCCGCCAGAGGGCGACCGGGCTGCTGTGGGCGGGGCAGAGGTCAACGAACCCGCGCCGCCGGCCCTCTGGGCTGTTCGCGGGCAGCCAGGACTGTTCACGGGCGATCAGTCGAACCCCGTCGACGTCTTCGCCGTCGTAGGCGGGCACGAGTGTTGCGGTGCAGCCGGGGTGGTCGCACCGCATGATCACGGTCGGGTTCACGGTCACAGCTGCAGTCTCCCGCACCGGGGCATGTGGCGTGGGGAACGTGCGGCGCTGCACCCACGCGTGGGCGCGCGGCCGAGCGATCCGCCATCGGTCTTCGTCGTCATGACTCGCCCTCCGATGGCTGTCCTGTCGGTGAGTGCGTCGGAGCCGGTGCTACCTCGGTGGGGTGCACGACTGGAGCGAGGAGTGCGCCGATGATGATGGCGGCCAGCAGCGCGCCGGCGATGGCGAGCTGCTGGCCGCGACGGGAACGCAGCCCGGTCACCGGTTCCCGGTGGCCGGGTCGGGCGTAGCTGTCATCGCTCGGCACCGCCGGCGCGCTGCGTCGACGACGCTGGACGAGTCGGCGCGGTCGATGGCGTCGCGGGCGCGGTCGGCGTAGCCGCCGCGCTCCGAAGCGATGACGCGACGTCCATCGGGTACGAGCTCACCGGTCCCCGTTGAGCCTGCGGCGTCACGGCAATAGCGCCTCCGGTTTCACTCGCCGCCGGCGTATCCGTGGTCGTGTTCGGGAGGTCGATCGTGCCGAGCTGTTCGATCAGTTCGGCGGGCTTGGGGAGCGCGGCGCGTGGGTCCAGGTACGTGTCGTTGAGATCGAGGTTGTCCACCTCGGCTACCAATGCCGCATACGCGTTGTTGGCGTCGACATCGCGTCCAGGTTGACGGACGAGGTCGACCCAGTTCTGGGTCAGTTGCCTGATGTGCTGGTCAACCTCGAGGGAGATCAGTTCACCGGTGTTGGTGCGTGGGTTGTCGAGGTCGACGGTCGGGGCCTGTTGTTCTTGCCAGAGCTTGCTGTACTCGGCTGCTGCGGCTGCGTCGGCTGCTTCGTTCGCGGCGGTGACTTCTGCGACGAGGGTGCTGAGGGGTGTGGCGGGGGTGATGCCGGCGGTTTCGTGTGCGGCGTTGTAGAGCGTTTCGGCATTGGTGGCTGCGCCGTGTTCGGCGTAGGCGGATGCTGCGAGCTCGACTGCGGTCCCGGCGCTTCCGGGCTCGTGTTCGAGACGGTCCATCGCGAAGTTGACCGTTTCGCGCACGGCGTCGACGTAGCCGTCGAGGTCGGCCGGATCGACGATCCCGGATGACAGGTCGTCCTGGGTGGACTCTTTGCTCATGAGGCCGGAGCGGACGGCGCTTCGCGCCCATGAGTCGAACCGGACGGTGTCGACGGCCGCGCCGATTTCGGGCAGCGACGAGACGGGTGTGGCGCCGACGTCGTCGTGCGCTGCGGCGTACAGGCGTTCGGCGCGGTCGGTGACGTCGGGTGCGGTGTGCTGCCACTCTCCGTATGCGTCGGCGGCGACGCGCACTGCGTACGCCGATGAGGCGGACCCGACGGTGAGGTTGTGCATGGTGTCGTCGAGTGCTGCGGCTCGCTCGGAGGCGGCGGACGCGATCTGGTCCGGTGTGACGCGGCCCGTGGTCGTGTTGACGTCGCGCCGGTCGGCGGCGACTCGTCCGATGGACATGTCGGCGCGGGCGAGCTCACCGAATGACGACGCGAGCGACGCGGCGTGCGCGTCCCGAGCCGTGGTGGCCTGCTGCTCGTTGTCCTGTCGACGGAACCGGCCAAGGAGGCCGCGTCGCGGCTGAGGGTCAGACATGGTTGTGCTCCTTCGTGTCGTCAGTGCTGGTGGCGGTCAGAGCGGGTGCCAGGCGTCGCGGTCGACGCCTGGGCGTTCATGCCGCGACCCCTTCGTCGCTGCCCGCGTGGTCGGTGTTGTTGTCGGGGTTGATGGGTGTTGGGGTGGCGGGGCTTCGGCCGCTGTTGCGGCGTCGGGTTCCGCCTCCGGTGCTGCGCCGCTTGGCCGGCTTCGCTGACGCCGCGGGGAGCCCGAAGCTGGCGAGTTCGGCTTCGTTCCATCCCGCGTCGACGGCGAGGGCCACGGCGGTGTCGAGGTCTGCGCGCAGCTGCTGCAGCTGCGCTTCCGCGTCGGCGACCGCGTCTGCGGCGGTGACGGTGTCGCGGAGCGCTGCGAGGCGCTGCTGGTGCGCTTCTTCGGCGCGGCGGGTGATGTCGTCGAGGTCGTATCTGGTTGCCATGCATCCAGTGAAAGACGGGCTCGCGCGCGCAAGGTCACACATTTTCGACGTGCGCCGAACATCGGACTCGCGATGCTCGTACCGTCCCTGCTGAAGACCGCACCTGCTGCGCAGGTGAAGGCGCTCGGCGCCGTGTTGGTGCGGAGCAAGCTATACACTTACGTTCCGTAAGTGGCTTGATCTGCTTCCGTTCCGGGGGCAGATGCGGCAGGCTGGGCCTACCGGTCCCCGCTTGGGGCGGGTTCGTTGCACTGGGCTGGAGGGCGTTGATGGCAGAGGCAGTGCCTTCGGCTCGGGCGCGTTCCAGGCGCCGGCGAGCGAACACCAGTGCTGGTCCGCGGAACATCCCGCACAAGGTGATGGTGAACGCGGAGGAAGAGGCGGCGCTGGTCGGTCGGGCGCACGCTGCCGGCGGGATCACGATTCCGCGGCTGCTGCTGGAGAGTGCGTTGGCGGAACCGTCCGGTGCGACGGTGACGGAGCGCCGTGACCGGGTCGCGGACCTGTTGACGATCCGCCGGCTGCTGTCGGCGAACTCGAACAACCTCAACCAGATCGCGCGCCTCGCCAATGCCGGCGAGGGCATCGCGGGTGAGCTGCCGCACACGTTGCGTGCGATCCGGACGTTGTGCGATCGGATCGATCGGATCCTCGTTGAGGAGTACGCCCGATGATGCCGAACATCACGCGCGGCGATCGGGCGTCCGGGCTGCTGGCGTACCTGGTGGGGCAGTCGACTCGGGAGGCGCATCACCACTCCAACGCGCACACCAACCCGCACGTCGTGGCTGGCCACGACGCGATCGTGCATGACACCCCGGCGGGCGAGCTCACGATGGACGACGCTCTCGACATCGCGAACCTGTTGGACATGCCGCGCCGCGTGTACGGGACGCGGGTGACGGTGCCGGTGAAGGAGTGGGACGACGCGCTCGGCAAGAAGGTGAAGGTCGGTGAGCGAGACGCGCACGTGTGGCACGCGTCGCTGTCGATCAAGGCCGACGAGGGTCCCCTGTCGGATGCGAAGTGGGGTGACATCGCGCGCGACTTCGTCGACGGGATGGGCTTTACCGATGCGGACGGTGCCGGTTCGTGCCGGTGGGTTGCGATCCGGCATGGCGAGTCCGCCGGCGGGAACGACCACATCCACATCGCGGTGTCGCTGGTCCGTGAGGACGGCGAGAAGGCTCGCGTGCACGACGACTTCCGTCGCGCACAGCGACTCACGAACGAGCTCGAGCACAAGTACGGGCTAACGGTGCTGGCCTCCCGTGAGCAGGACAAGTCCCCGCTGCGGGGTGTGACGCCTGCAGAGCTCGAGCGGGCACGTCGCGACGGTGACCGGGTCACTCAACGTGACGAGCTGCGCCGTCGGCTGCGGTCCTCGCTGGCGGTCGCGACCGACGAGGTGTCCTTCATCGATCAGTGCCGCCAGCACCGTGTGTTGGTGCGTCCACGATTCGACAAGGAGAACTCCGACCGTGTCGTGGGTTACTCCGCAGCGATCGTCCCCGAAATCGTTGACGGTGTTCGGCAGGCACCGATCTGGTTCGCCGGATCGAAGCTCGACCGGAATCTGGGTCTGGGGCAACTGCGCGAACAGTGGCAGTCTGACGCTCGAACGGAAGGAGACGCCGTGGTGTTCTGGAACCGGCGCGGACGCGTCGAGAAGCAGCTCGAGGACATGCCGTCGTCGCTCGGTAAGCGGCCCACGTCGGACGAGATCCGGCAGCTGAACGAGAAGTACGGCGAGACGGTGTTGCCGGACTTCTCTGGGGTACCGCAGACTGCGTCGATGTCGCCGGCGGAAGCGTCAGCGTTCTACGCGCGCCTGTCGATGTTGACGGAGCGCGCAGTGCACGGGCCGCTGGCGGAGACGTCGAACGAGCTTGCGCAGGAGGCGCAGCCGCCGCGACGGGGCCGTCGTCGGCAGCCGAAGGTGCAGCGCGGCGACGCGGCCTACTCCGCCAGGCTCGCGAACCGGGCGACGTCGACGAGCTCGCGAACTGGGTGGACGGCAGTGTTCCGACAGGCATCCCGCACCGCGGGTGCGGTCGCCGACGCACGCCGCGAGCGTGCAGCCCTCGTCGAGGCGCAGCGTCTCGCCGCGTCTACGACGGAGGCGAACGCCGCATGGGAGCGGTGGGCGCAGTCGATGGGCTGGAACGACTCGGCCCGGCAGGGGCCGGCGCCGGTTCAGCCACAGTCGCAGACGCGTGCGCCGCGTCGCGGCCGCGGCACCGATCGTGGCCAGGGCCGCTGAGACCAGTACCGCCGAACAGCAGGGGAAGGGTGAGTAGTTATGTCGGAAGAGGAGATTGGTCAGGAGGTCGATCGCGTGATCCGAGCGGCCTTGATGGCCCTCGGACAACTTCGCGAGCACGCGTCGCGGAAGCAGGCCGAACGGGACGCAGCGACCCGTGCTCAGCACGACGAGCAGCGGCGTCTCCTGCAGCAGCGGATGGGCGAGCTGCATGAGGCTGTGCGCAGCCCCGACTTCTGGGCCTCCGCGAACGGTGAGCGTGTTGCCAACACCGTGGACGTCATCGTCGCTGCCGGCCCGGACGTCCCGCACGGGCAGAACATGTACGACACCGTCCGCGGCAACCTCGAGCGCCGCTACGGGATCGACCTGGACGAGCTCCGTACAACGCACGCCGGCGACGTGAGCGGACGACGCAGGGCACTGATCGACGCGGTCGACGATGCTGTTGCGGCCCGGCAGCAGTCCTCCGATGCGGACGCCGGCGTTGCCGATGATCTCGCCTCTAAAGCCGCCGCCGTGACCAGTCCGGAGAAGCACGCGGATCTCGTCGACGGCAGCGAGCAGGCTCTCACGTCCGCAACCGTCGAATTACAGGACGCGAACGCGCTGCAGGCAGGTGCGGACACCACGGCGACCGCGGCAATACTTACCGACCAGCTCGCCTCTACCGCCTCTCAGGCGACCGGAGGTGAGCCCGGAGAGCCCGCGACGCCTGCTAGTGCGGCGATGTCTGCTTCGGACATCGCGCGGCCGCTGACGGCCACGCAGCAGGCACGCGCGACGGTGGACGCCAGCTACCCGATGACCATTCGTGACTCGCTGGCGTCGGCCGCGGCCACCGGTCAGGTGAAGCCAGAAAAGACCGGGACGAAGCCGCGCAACCGGGGGCGCGAAGCCACCCGGACACGTTGAGCCGGAAGCGTGTGAGCACCTCCATCGATGAGGCCACCGCGCGGACCCAGACCTCCGATCGAGCTAGACAACGTGCCGATAATGTATCTTATGTCAGCTGGTGTGCGGCGGGGTGCATGGGGTGCCCTTCCCGCAGCGCGCAAAGCCTGCCGGGCACGCGCCAGGCATTCAACACTGCTCCGAGCCACCTATGCTCCAGGGGTGGATCAGCCCCGCTGCCAGAGCACCTTCAACCGGCAGCAGTGCCAGCTTCCCACCGGACACGATGGGCAGCATCGGACCGCTCAGGACCCAACGCTGACGACGTGGAATGACGCCGCGGCCGGCCGCACCGTTCGGGGGCCGTCATCGGAACCGCCGGCTACTGGCAGGGTGTGATGCCGGTGTGACGTCGGTGAAGAAATCGCGAAACGTTGACGCACTCGGTTCGAGGTATTGGCCTCGTTTTGCCCGCCGTCGAAGCCCCCGCAGCGTCTGCACTCGTACCGGTTCCACACCGGGTGCACTCTCGTAGGTTGAACCGTTCATTGATCGCTCCGTCTCGACACCCACTGGAAGCATCGTCCGGAAGTCCTCCCGACGTTCGGAGCGGACCGAGCTTTGTCCGATCACCGCGCGCCTCGATACCGACCCAGCCGAGGCCGAACGAGAGTATGTGATGCACGCGGCAGAGGGATTCGCGCGCACTGCTGATCGCTGGGCGGTTTTCCCGTTGGCGCAGGTCGGCTGCCACGGTCCCCCTGCCAGGAGCTCTGCAGACGATGCCAGGAAACCTTCGACCGGTTCCCGGCGCTCGGACCCCGTCCTCTCCCGCACCTATGACCAGGACAGTCCTGTAGCCGCGGGAACCAACGAGGGTCGAGCGCACCGTTAAGTTCCGCCAACCTCACCGGTCCCGGGTGAGCATCGCCGGGGTGCTGTGCTCCGCTTGTTGAGGAGCTGAACCAGCGTCACATGCGACGCTTCTCTGGTAGATGGCATAGCTTGGCCTCTCACCCGGCCCCGGACCTCGGTCGTTCCCGCACCGTTCTCCTGCCCCTTCGGTCAGCAAGCGACGGACAATCCGAACGGAACTGCCGACGTGCGATACCTCTTCCATGAGACACGAGCCGTACTCGTCAGCAGCGCAACGGCTGGTGCACTGATGCGGTACTTCACGTCGTTGACATCTGCGTGGTGTGCCGACGACGTCGAGGTCCCCGCCATCGATGTTGACGGCCACATCATCCTGGAGCGGATGTCCGTCGGGCCGGCGAACCGGATCCGTTCCGTTCACGCCGCCGACGATGCCCTCGAGAGCGACGATGCGTCCTTTGTCGTCGAACTCGACCGGCGAACCCACGCGCTCCACACATCGTGACGCCACGCGCCGCAGACCGGGAACGCCGCCTGCTGCACACGATCATCAGGCTTGTCGAGAATGTCACCAGCACTCAGGACCACGAGACACGCCTGCAGGTACTGGTGGATGAATCAGTGGCGCTGTTCGACGCCGATGCGGCGGGGCTGATGCTGTTCGAACCGTCGCAGCGGTTGCAGATCGCGGCGTCTGCCGGGCATCACAGCGGGTTGCTCGAGCTCCTGCAGCTTGAAACCGGCGAGGGCCCCTGTCTGGAGTCGGCACACACCGGCACGGTGGTGTCCGTTCCCGACATTGCAAGTGCCGCGGGCCGGTGGCCGCACTTTTGCCGAGCAGCCGTGGACGCGGGTTATGCGGCGGTGCATTCGATGCCGCTGCGACTCCGGACGACCGCCATCGGGTCCCTCAACCTGTTCCGCAGAACTGCACAGCCGTTCGACCTCGCCAACGCCGCAGCAGCGCATGCCCTGGCAGACATCGCAGCCATCACCATCACCCAACAGCGCGCACTCGACACCGCCGTGACGACGCAAGCACAACTCCAGGCCGCACTCGAGAGCCGCAAGGTCATCGAACAAGCAAAAGGATGGGTCGCGAGCCGCAATCTCCTGGACACCGACACCGCGTTCACCCTGCTCCGAGATCACGCCCGCCGCAACCAGCTCCCGCTCACCGAAGTCGCTCTCGCCGTCCTCGCCGGACGGATCACACTCGGCACTCCGACTACCGGCGACACCCGTCAGCCGTGACCCACGCGAGGGCACGCAAGCCCGTCCCACGGCGCTCATTCAGCAGGAGTGCAGCGCCGTGCGCCCGTCTCGATGGCCGGTCCTCCACGTGAGGCGGAGAGGGATCAGGGGAGTTCGAGTGCGTACGCGACCGTGGCCATGCGGTCGTTCGGTGGTCGCCAGGGGGTGATCTGGGTGTAGCCGTGCTGCTGCAGCATGAGGATCGTGTCGGTCAGTTGCGGCGATGTTTCGTACACCACCGCGGGCGCGTGGAGTCGGTGAGCATGTTCGTCGATCGCGGCGAGGAGTGCGCTGCCGGCGGTGGTGGTGCGCGCATCGGCGGCGATGAAGAATCGGTGCAACTCGACCACGCCCTCGCCAGCGGGGATCAACGCGCCGCAGCCGACCGCCGCCCCGGTGGCATCCCGAGCGACGAGATTGACCAAGACGTGGCGGTCGTCCGCGTCGGCAGCGGACGTGCTGCGCACGCCCGTGCGACGAGCATGTTCCACACGGCCCGCCGCGCGCAACCGGATCGCAGCCTCCGAGTCGAACAGCTCCAACCCCACGTGCATCGTTCCAAGCGCTGGCTGAACCGGCGACAGGGCAACAGCTGCAGTCGACATCACGGAAACTTCCTCTTCGTGGTCAGAGATCCCCCGCTCCTGCATGCGGAGGCTAGAGGATCTAGCGAACTCCTCAACACCCGTGCGCACGCCCCAAGACTGGGGCACACCCGACCTGCGCACGACCCATCCGCCGCCGTCACACTGGAACGGGTCGATTACCGGCCGCGGTGCGCAGGAGGCGCGCCGGTTCCGCTTGCACAAGGACGATTCGCATGCACACCACCACCTTTGACATCCCCACCTCGAACTTCACCGGAGAACCCGCCGTCGTCGCCGACCGGATCGACGTCGTCGAGGCCACCATCCGCGTACTCAAACGGCTGGACTACCACGCAGCCACCCACGACGAGGTCGCGGCAGAGCTCGGCGTCACGCTCGACGCAGTGACTCGGCATTTCCCATCCTGGGATGGATTGGTGATCGCGACGATGGAACGGTGGATGAGCGGCCGGCAAGCGGGCATCTGGGATGTTGCCCTCGTGCGCGGCGCCGTGCCGTTCCTGCGAGAGCTCGTGAAAGTGAACCTGGACGAACCGGCGCTGACCCGTCTGCAGCTGGCGATCTTGTGCGCCGCGTCCAACCCATCCCACCCCGGACACTCCTACATCCGCCAGCAGTACGTGACCCTGTTCGGGTACGTCCAACACGCCCTCGGCCTGGACATCACCGCCGGCCGGGAACCAGCAACGATGCAACCCGCGCGCGGTGCGGAACAGCTCCTCGCCATCTACGAAGGCCTCCAGGTGCAAGCGATGATGCGAGACTTCGACCTCCTCGAAGCATTCGACCGCGCCGCCACCAGACTCCGCCACTCCTGGGCTGAGGAATACACCGCCCCCGACCTCGGCTGGATCCTCTGATCCGCACGCTCGCCACCCGCCCGCGCTACCTTCGCGAGAGTCACCCCAGTTGGGTTGCTCGTGGTGTGCGGCGCTCCCCGGGCTCCGCGTACGGGCTCACAGAATCCGGCCGGGAGCTTGCCGCCGGCCCCGGGTCATCGATCGTGAGCTCGCAGGGCAGAGACGACTGCCGGCGCCAGGGCCGTGCCCCACATACGGTGGATGAGCGCCCATGAGTACTGCTCGTCACCGGGGCGGCCCTGCGCCTCTGGGAAAACGGGTGGGGGCACGTACGCGCAGTGGCTGACACGCGCGGCGACGCGTGCGCTGGCGTGATTCAGCTGCTCGACCTGCCGCCGGATCCGGCGCCGTCCGAACCGGGCCGTGTACCGGAACTCATCCATCGGCGCCAACCCCGCGATCACGATGCCGCGAGTGTCTCCTGCCGCCGAGCGAATGGCGGCGATGATCCGGAACAAATCTCGCTCCCACCGGTCGGTAGCGGTCATGAGGAGCACATCGCTGAAGCCGAGCACGATCAAGACGGCATCCGCAGTCTCCACTCCGAGTAGTGGTCGTTGCGCCGCTTGCCGCACGGTCAGTACGGGCCTCCCCGTGTAAGCCCAGACGAAGGGTCGGTGCCGCTTGCTGGCAACATGAGTGGCGATGTGCGACAGGGTGGTCAGTTCATCGCGGATGACGCCGACGCGCACGGCATCAGTGCTACCCATCAACAGGACCCGATCTGACCGCTCGGATGGTGATGAACCGTCGACGGGCGGCAAGTAGACGGTGTCACCGACAAGTGCGCGAAAGTACCACAGCCGTAGGTGCAGCACCGGCCGCACCAACGACCACCCCAGTTGATGCAAAGACGCCGTCGTCTTGAACCTCATCTGCTGCTCCTTCGGGCAAGAGCCCCTGCGAATCAGCGTAGGGGCTGGCGGCGGAACACCCGCCCAGCCTTCGACACGACTACGGGCCGTGGGCGGGGCCGCCAGCTCGTCGAGATCAGCCGGCGCAGCGAACATCCGGTGCTGAAGGCAGAGTCTGTTCGGGCTGACCTCCAAGACGCGGCTACCGACGCGAAGCGAGCGATGCGGGGTTCTCACCCTGTCGTGAGGGTCGGCAATGTCGGACGTTCCGGGCAGACTCGATCCAGATGGCTGGTGACCCCCTACTCCCCGTCCACACCGACGCTCGAGGACTGAACATCGAGGAAGCTGTCGGCTTCTACGAGCGTGTCTACGCAAGCCACGACATCAGTATCGGACAGGCAGAACCCGACGGGTTCCGGTGGCGCTACCGCGCCATTGGCGACGATGACGTCACCGTGGCAACCTCCGCCGTCGCCGCGCGACGCTGGGGGACGATCAACCCGGGCCGACAGTACATTCTGGCGTGGGCAACCGGCGCCGGTATCACCCTCGACACCGGTAGCCGCGACCCGATCCTGATGCAGCCGGGTGCTCCGGTGATGTACCCGGCGGGCAGAGAGTTCACCTTCGATGCTCTCCCCACCACGCAACACTTGATCCGCTTCGATGGATCGTTCCTCGAGGCGGTCGCCGCCGCCACCTACCGCACGATCCCGGGTCCGCTGACGTTCACCAGCGAGGTAGCCCCGCACGCGCAGCAACAGCTGCAGGAAGTCATTCGCGGAGCCGCTGGAGAGCTCCTGAACCCGGCCACCGACCGGCAGCATCGCAGTCTCCTCAACACGACCCTCGCCGAAGCGCTCGTGAACGCGTTCCATGCTGCCCCGAACATCGACGTGACTCTCGCCGACGGCCCTACCACCATGCGGCATGCGCAAGAATGGATGGTCGCCAACGCGCAGCAGCCCATCAGCATCTCCGACGTCGCTGCCGCGACCGGAGTAGCAGTCCGCTCGCTCCAGTCGTCGTTTCAGAAACACGCCGGCATGAGTCCGCTCACCTTCCTCCGACAGGTGCGGCTCCACCGGGTCCGCGCCGAACTCCGCGCCGCCGATCCCACAGCAACATCGGTCGCTGATGTGGCCATCCGGTGGGGCTTCCGCCACCTCGGCCGATTTGCCGGCAGTTATGCATCGACCTTCGGTGAACTCCCCTCCACCACGCTCCGCACCCTGCACGGACGACACGAGTAGCCCAGGTCACCTCGGCGCGCGATGCCCCGCCAGATCTCGTACAGATCAAGTACCACTATCCATTCCACAGACGGTGCTTCTTGGCTAGTCCTGGCGTAGTTAGGAACGCGCACCATCTGGCTCGGCAACGTGTACGGCCTCCTCCGACCGCGCCACCAGGAACGCGGCTTCGCGTCGCGGACCACGGCGGGACAGGGGCAATCGCCACAACTTGGGCCGCACTCGTCAACGAACGAACCCAACTAGACCTGCAGCAGTCCCCTTCTCGCTTGCCGTTCATCGGCCCGCAGAGTGGGGGCGCTGCGCCGGGAACATCTTTGGCACGTCCGTTTGCGTGTTCTTGTACTTGTCGGCGGAGAGCTGCCAAAACGGCCCATCCTCGCTCGTGATGACTTCCATGAGAGGGTCAAATGTGTCCTTCCAAAACGCCGCCATTGCCGTCATGCCTGCCTGGTCCGGAAGACGGTCCCACTCCCACGCTCGCCACATCGCTTCAAACCGATCGAGTACCTCGGGGTAGTCATACCAGTTTTCCGCCCACAGGTACCGCTTCGGGTTCCGGCGGAACATCGGCCTGACGAAGCCGTCGACGAACTCGTACACGTTCTCGTACACGGGGTCGATCGTCTGGGCCGGAGCATCGATGTCCTCGCGCTCGGCAGCGTCAGTGTCGTTGAATCCCTCCACGGTCTCGCCTACTTTCCGCTCGTCACGCTCGTGCCGGTCGCTCGACGCACTGGCTTACCCTGCTTCGCCGCGCGGGCCTCGTAGTACTCCTGCGACGCTTTCGCTGCTGCTGCGTAGGGCCGCTTGGAGATGTGGTCGAGCTGCACCAGAACCGGCGGTGTCTGCGACGCCAACATGACCGCGCGGGCCTTCGGCATCGCGGTCAGCTCGGCCTTCGTGAAGATCGGTTCCTGGTGCAGCGTTCGGGTTGTCGACGATCCGCCAACTTGCGTGCTCCGTGACACGGAGACCGCGTCGTACGGGCCGATCGACGATGAGACGAACTCGAGGAAGTCCTCCGACAGACCGGACCCGACGACGCGGACGTTCGCTGCGGACCAGAGCTTGCCCATCCCGGTCTCACCGAACGCTTCCACGCCCTGCTGGCGGGACTGGAAGAACGCGGACATGATGATGCCGCGGGAGCCGTAGTGCGAGTACACGTCCGGCAGCTCACGCCATCGGCAGACGTTCGCGACCTCGTCGAGGACCGCCATGAGCGGTGTCGTCAGGCGTCCACCGACTTGCCGCGACCCGACCCGCTCGGCCGCCTCGAGCAGCGCCATGGTGAGGGCGCCGGTGATCGCTCGAGCGGATCCGCCACCTTCCTTGGAGATCAGGTACATGGTGTCTGTCGAGGTCACGAACGCTTCGGTGTCGAGGTGTGGGCGGTCGGTGCCGTTGTCGGTGATCCATGGGGCGACGCTGCGCATCCCGAGGACACCGATCCAGGGGCGCAGGGTGCCGTAGATGCCGTCGCGCTGTTTCGGTGTGAGGCCCTGCGTGCTGCCGAGTGCTTCGCCGAGGTGTGCTTCGTCGTGCTCGATGAGGAGCATGGCGGGGTCGTCCTGGTCGTCGGGGTTGTTCGCCCACTTGAATACGTCCGTGATCGGCCGTTCGTCGAGTGCTGCGGCGAGTAACAGGCGGGACAGGGTCTCTTTACCGGCGGACTCGAAGTAGGCGTCCTGCTTGGCGCCTGCGGACGTTGACGAGGTGATGAAGATGTCGGCCAGCTTCTCCGCGGTCTGGATGTCCCGTACGAACGTCAGTGGGTTCCACCACCACGAGGGTGCTTCGCCGATGATGTCCTGCACGTCGTGTACCCACACCACGCCGTTCTCGGACCGGGGGCCGCGGGTGATGTCGACGATGTCGCGCTTGTTGCTTGTCGCGATCACGGGCCCGCGGGTCTCGAGGATCTGCGGAACGCACACGCAGCTCGTCTTCCCGGCTCGGGGACCCATGAGCCAGATCTGCACCCACTCCCACGACGCGTAGAGCTTCTCCTTCGTGTTCACGTGCGTGCCGAGGGTGACGCCGATGCCGGCGCCGGTCGCGCGGAGCCGTTCACTGTCGGCGATCGCGGCCGCTTCGTAGAACTCGATCGTCTCGTCCCTGCCGGCCATGTACTGCGCCTTCCCGTCGACGCGGGTGCCCTGCTTGGCGAACCCGCGGAACATCCACACGCTGTAGCCGACGATGCCGGCGCCGGCGCCGAGCAGCAGCCCGGTGACGAGCACCTGCGGAACGGTGACGTCGAGATCTCCGCCGAGGTACCCGGTGAGTACCTGCGACGGTCCGTGGTTGGCCATCGCCTGCACGGACGGGTTGACCAGCGATCCCGCCCATGCGATCAGCCCCACGCCGACCGTGCCGCCGGCGACGCACGCCAATCCGATCGTGGGACCCAGGTCGTTGCCCGGCTGTGGGCGCCGGTTCGGCTGCCGGGTACTGACGCTCATGCTGCCGCTCCCGCCGTGTCGTAGCCGGCTGCGTCGTCGTCGGTCCAGTTGCGGTTGGTGTCGTTCGTGCCCATCTCCCTGGCGGTGAGGTGCAGCTTGAACGGGGTTCCCGGCCGCTTGCCGATCTTCAGCAGGAACTTGCCGCGGCCGGGCGGTTCCGCGGTGACGCCGTCGGGTCCGGTGTCGGAGCCCTCACCGGACCAGTCGGTGATCATGCCCCGCTCCCGCTTGGTCATGCTGAACACGGTGGCGAGGTTGCCCATCTCCCCTTCGGACAGGCCGCCGAGGAACACCATCGCGGACCGGCTGACGAACCCCCACGCGATTTTCGTCAGCTCGTCGGTCGACAAGCGGAGGTCGTCCATCGTGTGGGTGATCATCGCCTGCCCGATGCCCCGCTGCCGGTTCAGCCGGGTGAGGGAGTCGAGGTAGTAGACGATCGCGTTCGACGCGCGCAGCGCCAACCACAGCTCGTCCATGACGAGGAAGTAGTGCTGCGAGCGTCGCAGGCCCGCTTCGGAGAGGTGCTTCTGCGCAGACACGAGCGCGGACCCGTAGTTCCAGCACACCGACTGCACCGCGCCGAGGAGCTCCACTTCGGACTCCGGGATGGCGGACAGGTCGAACGAGAACGCCTGCCCCATGCTGACCCGCTCCGTGGTGGGGCGGGCGAACATGCCACCGAACGTGCCGGTACCGGTGAGGGTGCCGAGGGTGTCCAGCAGCGCTTCTGTGCGGTCCCGGTACCGTTCCTCGACGCCGCGGTCCTGCACGATCTCTGCGAGCCGTTCCGGCCGCGACCGGATGAGTGCGGCGACGTCGTCGATCAGCGGGGCGGTGTCGGTGAAGCGTTCGTCGAGCATCGTCAGCGCCGCCGCGATGACGTTCGACTCGTGGTTCTCCAACCGGCCGTTGCGGGCGATCGAGAGCAGCCCCATGAACGTCGTCATGCGGCGGCCGCGCATCTCCTCGAGCGCTTCCTCACGTCGCTTCACTGCCTGCGCGCGTTCGGTGGGGTCCTCGATGCCGTCACCGATCTGCCGGAGCTCGGTCATGATGTCGACGAAGTCGAGCGGGTTCACCGCCGACTGGCCACGGCCGAGCCGGAGCACCTGACCGGCGAGCTCTTTGATGAGGTCGGAGTACTCGCCCTTGGTGTCGGAGAGCACCATCGGCAGCACACCCCACGCCCGCAGCACCGTGATGATCCGCTTCGTCAGGGCGCTCTTGCCCAGGTGCGGCCGGCCGATGATGAAGCACGACGGGTTGTTGATCCGTTTGGTCAGGAACCAGGAGATTGGGTCAGCGCACACCGTGGAGCTGTTCAGCAGGTGACGGCCGAGCGGGACACCGACGATCGGTGCGCCGGCGCCGAGGGCGAACGGCCATAGCCCGCACACGTGCACGCTGGTGCCGAATCCTTCCGGCTGCGGTTCGATGTGGTTCACCCGGCCCGCACCGGGCACGATCCACCCCTTCGGACCAGGCGTCGACGACGTCGACGCCTGGTCCTTGGCTTCTCCGAGCACCCGGTCCCGCAGCGACTGCTTCTCCGAGGCGACACCGGTAACGCTCGCAGACACGCGGCGCACCTGCCGGTCCAGCCGTCGTGCTTCACGGCGCGTCAGCTGCATCGACGACGCCTGCACGTCTTCTCGCGTGGCTCGGAACCCGAGCGGGGTACGTGTAGTCATCAGATCCACTCCTGAATGAACTGGCCCAGCGGGGCGTGGGCCATCGGTACGACGCCCAGTGGGAGACCTGCCTGGAATGCGACGGCCTGGTTGCCCAGTGCTTCTCGCATCCGCAGTCGGCCGGCACGAGAGGTCAGCCCCGGAATGACCTTGTCGAGCCGGGCGAACTCGGCAGTGTTGGTGGTGGTCGCGGTCACGAGCAGCCCGAACAGGAGCAGGCCGGCGCCGTCCTGCAGTTCCTCCTCGCTCTGCCGGGCGGCACGGAGACGGCGACGCTGGGCAGCGGTGGACTTGGCGCTGTTGACCATCTCCGCGTTGCTGCCTTCCTTACCGACGGCGTCGACGGCGTCCTTGTCCCACACGGGCCGGTACAGCAGCGTCACCCGCTTTCGGAGCACACCCGACACCGGGCGCAGGACCGCGCCGAGCGAGCTCGAGCGGAACGTGCCCGTCGGGGGAACGTGCATCTCCCACGTCTTCGACACGGCACGGTCGTGGTAGTACCGGTCGATGTGTTCGCGCTGGAACACCGGGCCTGCGTCCGCCCACGTCAGCCCGGTGCCGCCGTCTGCGCGGGCTTGTTCGATCGCGGGTGCCACGATCGGGTCGTACGCGGCGCGGGCGTGGTCGACGATGTCCTGCGCGGTGCAGGCACGAACACCGCTGCCGGCGCCGGTGGACCCGAGGTCGACCATCAGGATCGGGAGACGTGCACCGATCTCCGCCGCCATCGCCTGCAGGCCCTGGTCGGAGCCTTCCTTGTCGAACCCGCGGCCGCTGAACGTGATCGCGATGCGCGTCGACACCATCGGCGTGTTCGCGCGGATCTCTTCCGGCAGCGACGTCGCGACGTCGCGGGCGTAGTCGGATGCGGTCTCATCGAGCTTGCCGTTGACCATCCGCTCGAGGCGTTGCCCGGTCTCCTCGGAGGTCTCGACGCTGACGGATGCACCGACGATGTCGCCGCTCTCACCCAGCGCCGCCAACCACGCACCCCAGTGCGCGACCATCGAGTCCACCCGTTCGGCGTCGACGAGGGCGTCACCGTCGGGGAACACCTCGAGCACCACGGTGTAGTGCTTCACCCCGCGGAGCCGGATCAGCCCGAACCGGTGCCCGTAGGTGTCGACGTGCTCGCTGAGCTCACTCGGCGCCAGCAGCCCCGGCAGCCGGGTCCGGCCGTCGGGTGCGCGGCCGGCGGGGCCCTGCACGAGGATGGTGTCGCCGCGGCGTTCGCGGCTGCGGAAGAACATGCGGATGACGCCTCTCTGGTAGATCGTGCGGTCGCTCTTGTCCTTGAACACCGACGCGATCACCACGGCGATCGCCATCAGGAACAGCACGCCGGCGGCGATGTACTGGGTGACGATCGTGGCGATCATCACCATGAACAGCAGGAACCCGGCGATGCCGAGCACCCCCAACGACAGGCCCCAGAACCCCTGCTTGCCGGGCGGGGTGATGTTGCCGTACGTCGGCGACTGGTAGGTCTGATCACTCATCGGTCTTCTCCTTCCACGGCGCTGTTCATCGCGCCTGCTGCCCCGCTGGCGCCCTGTGCCAGCGCGCCCAAATCGACGCCGCTCCCGCCGGAGGAGCCGTCCTTGCCGTCCCTGCCAGACGCCCCCGACGGGCCGGCGCCGCTCGACGTCGCAGGCGACCCGCTCGGCGTCGACGAACCGCTGGTGGACTGTCCACCAGCGGACGCGCTGCCGCCGGGCTGCTGACCCTGCCCGCTGCTGCCGCTGCTGCTGCTGTTGGCCGTCGTCGGCTGACTCCCCGACGCCGCAGAACCGCCACCGCTGCTGGAACCTCCAGCACTGCCGGCGGATCCCGCCGCGGCCGCGGGCGACGGCGTCGCACCGGCCGCCGCAGCAGCGGAACCAGCGGAACCAGCGGAGCCGGCTGCGCCTGCCGCGCTCGAGGCGGCACCACCGGCTGCTGCCGCGCCACCTGCGGCTGCGGAACCGCCGAGGGTGACGATCGCGGCACCGGTGGCCACGGCACCCGCGGCGATCGCACCGCCGGAGAACATGCCAGACACGCCCTGCCCGGCGACCGGGACGATCGCCTTGATGATCGCGGGAAGGGCCAGTCCTGCCATGCAGAGCGTCGCGACACCTTCCGTGGTCTGCATCAGCGCGGAGCCAGCCGTGTTCAGGTCCTTGATGGGCTCACCCTGCAGCGCGAGCAACCCGAACGCGTAGATGACCGCGGCGACGGGCTTGTACAGCAGGAACGCCCACAGCCACCCTTGCGCCTTCCGGTACGCCTGGTCGCCCATCTCGCTCTCGGACGCGGCGGCCAGCGAGGGCAGGAACACGAAGATCAGCGAGATGATCACGGCCCGCACGATCATCAGCACCAGGTTCGCGATCGACCCGATGAACCCGAACAGCGCCATCATCATGCCCGGCCCGATCCCGGGCAGCATGATCAGCTCCGTCGACAGCACCTGCGACAGGTCGAGGTCCTGCCCGGTGACCTTGTTCACGATCCACGGTGAGAAGTCATCGGTGGCCTTGATGAGTGTCGTCACCAACGCCGCCGACACTCCTTGCACGAGGACCAGGTGCACCACCATCTTCAGGCCCTTCCCGCCGGCGCGGATCTGCCGGGTGAAGCCGATCTTCCCGAGCGCAAACAGCAGCCCCACGACGGCGAACGCTGCGGTGAACCAGTGCAGGTTGTTGTGCAGCGTGTCGATGACGGTGTTGTCCTGGACCGTCGGGGACGGAGCGTTCAGCCAGAACGTGTTCATCACCTTGAGGAACTCCAGCCCGGCGTCCGCGAGGCTCTTCACGAACTGCGTGATCTGGTCCTCAGCGGCGTTCTGCAGCTTGCATCCGACCTGCCAGAAATGGCACTTGTCCGCCACTACAGATCACCTCCCCCGTCGTCCATCGACCACTCGGTGAACGCCTGCGGGTTGGTCACTTCCGCCACCGTGAGATCGCTCGTGCCGAAGTCGACCTTCCAGTTCTGCGCGCTGTCGTCCCACACCAGCGCCACCGTCCACGCCCCGACGGTGCTGCCCTGCTGCGCGGAGATCCGCACCGTCACGGCGTCATCGGCGGTGCCGGTGAACTGGAAGCCGGAGAACTGCGCGACGTCGCCGCCGGTCTGGGTGTGCAAGTCCGGATCCTCGCCCGCGATCCACGCGCTCCGGGCGGTGTTGTCGACGGCGGCTTCCTTCGCGAAGGCGGCGTACTGCTGCCCGGAGACCCCGTCGATGAAGTTCGCCGCGGCGAACAGCGCTCCGGTCGGCGAGTGCGCGAAGCAGCCCCACTTCGAGCCGTTCGCGACGGGCCCGTACGTCGTCGACGTCGGGACCAGCACGTACCCGTCCGGCACCCACTCCGCCTTGGGCCCTTCCGTCGGAATCGAGGTGTCCTTCACAGGCACGTTGCACGTGTCGCTAGCGGGTTCGCCGGTCCCGCCGGCGACGGGTGCGCTCGAGGGCGCACCGTCGCCGGCGGACGCCGAAGCTGTCGGCGTTGCCGGTGCCGTGTCCCGGGTCTGGCGTGGGAGGAACAGCGCGACGATGAGGCCGACGATGACGAGGAGCACGAACCCCGCGGCGATGAACCACCAGGGGGTGAACGGGCTGGAGTTGCCGCCCGCGGTGTCGGGAACGGTGTTGTCATCCTGCTGAGCCATGCCGGTCACCCAGCCAGGGCGCCGATGAGGCCGCCGACCGCTGCCGTGGATCCGGCGGCGATCATCGACACGATGATGCCCTGCAGGTGCTCCGGGGTCTCACCGCGGCGGCGCTGGTTACCGAGGTAGCCGAGGCCGAACAGCACACCAATGACGCACGCGCCGGCGACGCCCCACGCGATCCACCGGATGACGGTGCTGATCCCGTCGACGCCCGGGGGCTGCTCGCCCGAGGTGTCGAAGTTCGCGGCGAGGACGGTGAGTGTGTAGAGGACGTTCATGCGGATGCTCCTTCGGTGATGCGCTCCGCCTGGCGGCGGATGTCGCGGATGATGTCTCGGACCCGGCGTGGGAGCGAGGGCAGGGCCGGTGCGGCAAGCCGCCACGTCTCCTGCCAGGGCACATGCCACCCGTGGGGTGTCATGCGCAGCGCACGCCGTGCAGCGGTCTGCTGCGCGGTGGCGAGTTTCGGGGCGTCGTCGACGAGGACGACGCCGATCAGGTGGCCGCCCGGCAGGGCTTCGCTGGTCCACTGCCCGGCGAGGCGGGTTACCTCATCGAGGCCGGCGTAGTGGGTGCGGGCGACGGCGACGACCGGGATCGTCGGGGCTGGCCGCTGCCAACCGGCGAACACCGGCCACTGCGTGCCGGCGTCCAGCACCGTTCCGTCGCTGGCTTCGGTGAGAAGCCGCACCAGCGTCGACGTGCCGGCGCCCCCGTGCAGGCCGACGACGACCAGATCCGGCGCGGACGTGATCTCGACCGTGCGTCGCTCCGGGCCGTCGGCTGCGATCGGCACCTGCTCGCCGGTCGGGACTGCTGGGCCGCGCAGCGACAGGGCGTCGGCGTCGACGCCGAACAGCCCATCGGGTTCACCGCCGAGGACCTCGTCGACGGGAGCCACGGGCGTGGCCGTGGACTCCACGAAACGGTTCACCATCGCGCTACGCCACGTTCTCGGTCGATGCGCCGGCGTCGATGGTGCCCGGGTCGGCGAGGAGGTCGGGCAGGTCCTTCGCGGGCTGGTCGCGGTTGTCGATCCACCACCGGGCCCGATCGATCCGCGCGGCGGGCTCGAGCACGTCCGCCTGGAAGTCGGCGTCATCGAGGGTGCCGGTTTCGACGAGCTCCGCGTAGCCGTTCCGGATCATCCGGTGCCGGACCTGCAGCGCCCACGCTGCTTGCTTCTCAGTGCCGATCAGTGCCGGCGGCAGTCCGTCGCGTTCGGCAGCGTCGGTGGCTTCTGCGAGCTCCTTCGCGTCGCGGGCGGCCCGGTCGCCGGCGTCGCCGCCCTGCTGCTTCTTGAAGCAGCGGGAGCACACCAGGTGCTCGCCGTACCAGCGGGCACTGCGCGCCCGCTGGCCCGCGGGCTTGTCGGACAGGTCCCGGTTCTCCGTGTGTCCGCACGTGTACGTCACGGGCAGGTGTGTTGCTGCGCTCATCGTTCGTTCCTTTCGATTCGGTTCAGTCAGCGGGGCAGCCGGACGGTGGCGGACCAGTCGCACACCGTCAGCACGTCGCCGTCGGCGATGGCCGTGGCCACGCCGGGATGCAGGGCCACCCCGGCGCCACCCGGGCGGGTGAGCGTGGTGCCGTTGCCCGAGTGCAGGTCGGTGACCGTTGGCTGCGAACCGGCCCACTCGATCCGCAGGTGCGTCTTCGACAGCGACAACGTCACGTCGTCGAGCACCTGCAGCCCGGCGGTGTCCTCGGCCGTGGCGCGCACGGGCCGGCGGCCACAGATCGCAGTCCCCGTCACCGCGACGACGTCGCCGCCGGTGACCTCGAGCACGATCTGCTGCTGCGTCGCCGGCGTCCGCAGCACCGTCGACCACGCGTCATCGTCCCCACTGGTCTCGATGACCGGCGCGACGTCGTCAGCGGCGGGGGCGGCCTCGACGGGCTCGTCGCTGCCGAGCCACGGCTCAGCGGGCACGTACGGGGCGGCACCGTGCTCGCCCACGCGGACGGTGCCGTCCGGGTCGACCAGAACGCTCAGCTCACCCCACACCTCGACCGGCGCGTCCATTGCCGGGTCGACGACGCCGGCGAGGACCGGGTGGCCCAGCTGCCGTGCGTGCCCCAGGAGGGTCAGGATCGCGCTGTCACGTGCGCCGCCGGCTGTGGCCGCCTGGAGCGGCGTCTCGACGCCGCCGATCGTCACTGAGCCGCTGCCGGTGTCAGTGATGGTGACGCGGGGGTCAGGGAGGCTCATTCGGACGCTCCAATGCTCGGGGCCTTGTAGAGGTAGGTGGCGGCGACCTTCGGCGCGACCACGAACGCGCCATCGGCGTTCACGACCGCGGGCAGAACCGGTGTGCCGCTGGTCTTCCCGGTGCCCGTGACCGCTCCGGGGAACGGCTCCCCGGTCAGGGAGTCCTTGCCGGTGAGCGCGGCCGCGATGGGCGCGGACTGCGCCGTGCCGTACACCGCGGTGTCGCTGATCGCTTTGGGCGTGAAGTCGTCGGTAGTGGCGATGTGCGCCCGGTCGTCGTGCAGCTGCACGACGACGTCGCCGACGGCGACCGTGCGGCCGCTGACGGTGTGCAGCACGTCAGCTGAGGACGGCACCGCGGACGAGTCGACAGCGGCAGAGTCGATGACCTCGTCTCGCTGCAGGTCGATGACGCCGACGCGGTCGCTCCTTCCGGACCGGTCGGCTTTCCACACGGCCAGTAGGTGGGTGTTGTCGAGCCCGTAGACCTGGGCTGCGGCGCCCTTCGTCCCGGAAGGGTGTGGGAGCTGCTGCTTCGTCCGGGTGTTGTCGCGATCGATCCGCCACCAGGAGTCCCCATCGGAGGCGATCACCGCGGTGCTCGTCGCGAGCACCGGCTCGGCCCCCACGGGTACGTCGACCTGGTGCAGCTTGCCCTTCGCGGTGATCGTTGCCGCGGTCTGGTCGCCCAGGTCGATCAGCGGCGTCGACCCGTCGAACGTGACGTCGGACCCCGACGGCAGCGCGACCTCCTGTGCCTTCGCCGCCGCGCCTGCCGTCCCCTCGAGCACCCACGCGGTGATCGCGGTGCTGCTCGAGGTGGCGATGACCTTGGTGTCTCCGATCGTCGTCGGATACAGGCCCGCGGATCCGGACGGGGCACCCTTGCCGCGCCACACGGTGCGGCCCGAGCGCGTGTCGATGCCGAGAAGGTTCTTCTCATCGGGCCCGGTCACGACGACCTCGTGCGGTCCGGTGGCCACGGCCGTGCTGCGGTCGTCGACGAGCCTGGCCCACGCGGCCGACTGCCCGTACCCGTCGGGCACCGGCACCGGGATGTTCGCTCCCTGCCGCGGTGCCGACCATGCGGTGGCCACCGGTTCCGGCTGGTGGGTGAGCTTGAACGTGAGCGCGCCGGCGAGGGCGATCGCCACGACGGCGCCGCCCGCGATTGCAGCGGTCAGTGTCTTCCGGGTCAGCAGGGTCCGCTTCGCCGGCGTCTCAACCTCTTCGTCGACGGGGTAAGCGCGGCCCTCCGCGGTGATGATCAGCCGATGTTCGGTCCCAGCATCGGACTCGGCGTCCTCGTCCGGGGTGTCGATCGCGCGGACCCGCACCGCGGGAAGTCCGTCGTCCGCGGCGAGCTTCGCGACCGCTTCGACACCGGCGGCGTGCCAGTTCTCGCCCGGCTCCACACCGACGGCGCGGCCGTTGACGATGATGCGGTTCTCCTCGTCACGGTGCAGCGTGATGACGGGGAACGGGGGCACCGTGTCCGGGTCGAAGGTGTCGGGTGCTGTGCTGTGCTCGCTCATGCGTTCTTCACTCCGTAGAACTCCCAGTGCCATGCCTCGTGCGGCCCGACCCCGCCGGGTTCTGCCCACGCCGGATGCACCCATCCGTAGGTGCCGGCGTGCTCCTTCAACCAGGTGTAGGTGTCGTCGTTGTAGGAGATGGTGTTGTGCGCTGTCGTGCCGAAATCGACCGCGAGCGCCCAGCCGTGGTTGGACGTTCCGGGCGTCGCGGCGTTGCCGCCGTACTGCTGCTTCGCCTCTTCCTGGCGCGCGAAGCTGCGGTACGCGTCGTTGAGGGGCAGGTCGTAGCCGAACTCCTCCTTGAACGCGGCGCTCATCTTGATCAGCGACTGCGCCGCGTCCGCGCGCAGGTACATCGACCCGATCCAGGACTGGTCCTTCGTCCACGGGATGATCTGCAGCTGGTCCTGCGGGATCCTCCCGTTGTCGTACCCGCCCCACTTGCCCGGCTTCGTGCCGTTCGCGGCCGCGTAGCTGCCGGTGGCGTCCTTCACACACGCGGCGGTGCTCGAGGCGACCTCAACGCCGGCGAGAGCGTTGACGACCTTCGTCGCGGCCGCGACGTACTTCGTGTAGTAGTCGGGGTCAGAGTTGATCTGCACCTTGTTCGCGGCACGCGAGGGCGTCATCTGCTCCCATCCGGAGATGGTCTGCAGCTTCTTGAAGAAGTTCGTGGCGCTGGTCGTCGGGTCCATGCGGTCCTCGTAGGACCCCCACGCCCCGTTGGCGCGCTGCTGGAACAGGCCGCGACTGTCCGGTCCCGCGGCGTCGCCGTAGTCGAGCACCCGCAGGCCTGACTCCCCCATCGCGGTCATCACCCCGACCAGCTGCGCCTTACCGTCCAGGTGCAGTGCCGTCGCGGCGTTCATGATCGCGGCCGCGTTTGCCAGCTGCTCCTTGCCGTACCCCTCCACGGGCTTGTCGGGGATGGTCCCCTTCGCCACGGTCTGCGCGACACCGGTGCTGCTGGACACGGAGCAGTCCGAGTCGGCGCCGAGAAGCGTCACAACCCCCACTGGCAGAAGCAACACCAGCGCCAGACCGGCGGCAACAATCCCCCCGGCGCCGCCGCCCTGCCCGCTCACCGGGACACCACCATCCACTGGTCGCGGTTGAAGGCCCGCTCGACCCCATCAACCTCGAGCAGAAGGAACTCGGGGGTGGACCCGAGATACACGCCGACTCGCGTCTCGTACACCCATCCATCAGCCGTGTGCCGCCAACGGAGCAACGTCACCGAACGGCCGCGATTCAGGTGCGGCGCTGCGACGCCGCGCGGGTCGTGGCGGCGCTGACGCTCTGTTGCCATCGGCCCGCTCATCGCGACGTCTCACTCTCAGAGTCGCTTGTCGAGGTCCAGCCCTGTCGACGCAGCTCACGAACGATCTGCCGGACCCGCGTCGGGCTCAACCCGGCATAGAACGCCGTGTCATCCCCGCCGTGGATCACCGCTGCCTCGGCGATCGCCTCATCCCTGATCGCCCGTGCCCGGCGGTACGCACGAGTCGCCTCCGTCACCTGCTGAAGCTGGGGGCCCCTCAGGCGCTCGCGCGTCATCCCTGCCCCCACCAAGCACAAGGGCCGGCTCCCGCAACGTTCGGAGCAGCAAACTGCTTTCGCCGTCGGGAGCCCATGTGCTGAACCATCGCGATCCCCTCTCGGCGCTTGCTGCCCCATCTCGTCGCCCGCCCCTCCTCCGGGGGTAGAACCTCCGTCTCAGTATGCCCTATTTAGAGCCGTAGGGTTTACTGCACGCTCTGTTTGGGGCTTATAGAGTTTCTTTAGTACGCCAATAGGGTCATCGCGTGGGCAGACAGGGCAGCGGCGAACCGAACGAGTTCTCGAGGGCGTTCGTCGACGCGGTCGACGACCTCCGCATCCAGCGCGGTATCACGACGCCGGCCCTCATCGCGCAGGCTGGATTCAGCCGCGGCTACTACTACAAGCGCACCCGCGGCGAGACCTCGTTCAACACGAACGACGTGCAGACGATCGCGGAGGCGCTCGGTGTCTCAGTCGGCGAGCTTCTGGAACCGGCCATCACCGAGATGGAACGGCTGCACGCTCCTCGGGACGAACGCCTCGAACCCGCACTCCTCGGCTACCGGCTCCGGAAGCTTGTCGCCCTGCACGTCGCTCGCACCCCCACTCCCCCGCTCGACCGCGCGATTCGCGCAGCATTGGCGAAGCGCGGACGGCTTCTCGCCGGTGCCGACTGGGAACGCCTCCTCGCCGGCGAGCCGACGGATGTCACCAGCGATGACCTCCGCGCGATCGCGGACTTCTTCGATGTGCCGCCGGAGTACCTGCTGCGCATCGCACTCCCTGGTGTCGTCGATCTCGTCGACGCACGGCTGGAAGTGGAAATTGCCTTGGCAGAGACTGGTGTGGGGATCGCAGCTCGCTCGGTCAACGCAGCGTCCCCGGCTGAGCTCCTGGCGATCGCCGAGGCGATCCGCGCCGCGGCGCCGACCGAGCGGGGAGGTACTGAATGAAGAAGATCCGAACGCAACGACTCACCACCCAGCTTGCTGAGGACGCCATCGCCAAGCTGTCCCTGCCCGCCGGCCCGCTCACCTTTGAGGCTCTACGAACAGCGGTGGCGGCCTGGCTGGGTAAGCCGCTCATCATCGACCCGCTGAACTCGCTCCCTCCGCGTGACCATCCCGCGAGCGTGACGGGCTTGTACCTCGACACTGCAGACGCCGGACGGGTGTATTTCCACCCGGACGATCCCCGCCTCTACCAGCTGTTCGTGATCCTGCACGAGTTCATGCACATCGCCGCCGGACACGGAGGGTGCCACGTGCCCGTCGACGTGATGGAGCGAGGCTATGCCGGCGTGACCGCGGAGATCACCGCGGCGCGGGCACGCGTTCCGGTGCGGACCTCGCTCGAGGACGCTGACGCTGTCGACGTCGAAGAGCTCGTTGCGGAGCGCGGAGCGATGCTCCTGCTCGAACGCCTCCAAAAGTCCACCCTGTCTGCAAGCGAGGAAGCCTTCGCGTGATCCCAGCTGCGTTCTGGGCTGCCGTTGGACTCCTGCTGCTTCGCGTCAATGCGATCGGTAACGCAGCGCGACGTCCGGCGTTCCTCGCCGCAGCGCTGGCCGTCGTGGGCATCGCCACGGTGGGCGTCGTCTGGCCCGTCGAGCACATCGATACGCTCTTGGGTGACGTCAACGCGATCGACCTGATCCAGGTACTCGCAGCGACTGCAGCGTTCTGGTTCCTGCGAGACGCCACACGCGCTCACGCTGGCTCGGAAGCCCGATCGCGCCTGCCCATCCTGATCGCCGTGCTCGTCGCGGAGACGGTCACCTTTATCGCGATCCCCGATCACAACGGGGAACCGACGACCTACATCCACGAGCACCTGCAGTACCCGGCCACGTGGGTGCATATCGTCATCTACATGGTTGCGATGGGCTGGTTCGCCGCCGACTCCATCGGCGTGCTCCTGCCCCAGCCCCGAGGCGTGAACATCCTGTTCATCATCGGCTTTGCGCTTGTGGTGCTCGCGATCATCGCCGAGCTCGTCGACGTCACCAGAGTGTTCATCGACGGACAACAAACCCCCTTCTCGCGGGCGATGCTCGTCGTGTTCAACAGCCTCTTCTACCCCGGCATCGTCGCCATTGGTGTCGCACACGGATGGCGGACCCTGCGCCGGCTCATCACTGTCCTCGGGTGGCGGCTGATCTCGCTCCGCCTGCTCGTCATGTCAGCCCGCGACCAGAGCGCCGGCAGGCTGTCGTTGCGCCTCCGGGGCAACGCTGAGGTTGTCGCAGCGCAGCGGTACATCGAGCTCCGCGACAAGATCGTCGCTGGCCGCCTTGAGGTCACAGAACAAGAGCAGCGCTACTTACAACGAGTGGACGAACGGCTCGCGAAGGGAGTTACCGCATGGGCGTTATCGGTGTAGCAGCAGGGGCAGCCACCCTGACGGCCATCGCGGCCGCGACCACCGCAGGCGTGGTGGTCGCGAAGAAGGCAATTCACCCGCGCCCGAAGCGAACCGTCACCGTCGTCGACGTCGACGTCGACAGCATCACTGTCCCCTCGGATGACCAGACACGGTGCCCAGGTGAGTACCGCGTCTACTTCCACGACGGCCAGCACAGCATCCTCGTCGGGGATGTGCTCGATGACGACGGCCGTCACGTCCGCCGGACGATCTTGGGCGAACCCGCGACCGTCCCCACAGCGGACGACAAGCTTGTCTGGAGCGGATACCTCCTTGACACACCAGCATCCGTGTCAGCCTCCTTCGAAGAGGTCGCGATTGCCGCAGACGGTGACACCCGGAAGGCTTGGTACTTCCCTGTCGAAGGCGCCACCACCTGGGCCATCCACGTGCACGGGATCCACTCGGGCCGGCAAGCCATCCTCCGCGCCGTACCCGACACCCTCTCTGCCGGGATGAGTTCCCTCGTCATCGGATACCGCGGCGACGTCGAAGACGGCCGTGGCCTGCCAGCGACCTTCGGCACAGACGAGTGGCACGACCTGGACGCAGCGATGCGCTACGCCGTCGACCACGGAGCACAGCACCTGGTGCTTGTCGGATGGTCGATGGGCGCGACGATCGCTCTACACGCGGCTGCGCGCTCCACCCTCCGCAACCGGATCGACGCCATGATCCTGGTCTGCCCAGCGCTCGACTGGTTCGCGGCCCTGCGCGCCGGCGCATCCAAGGCAGGATTCCCGGGGTTCCTCGGGTCCCTAGGTGCCCTCACGCTTACGATCCCGGGTCTCGCTCGCTTCGCCGGCCTCCGGAAGGCCATCCCCGTGCGCTGGATGCGTCCGACCCCGCCAGCTGGACTGCCGATCCTCCTCGTTCACAGCTCTGGAGACCGCGACGTCCCCCTCGAAGTGTCCAAGCGCTTCGCCGCTTCACCCGGTGCGTTGGCCACCCTCGTGGAGATCGCGCCTTGCCCGCACGGCATGGAGCTCAACCGCGAGCCCGAGCTGTTCCACCGCTCGATTGCGCGCTTTTTTTCCTCAACTTCGGCCCTATCCGGGGCTGCTGGGGTGCACGAATAGGGTACTTTGCTAGTACCTAGCGCTTTGGTCGGGCGGCGACATCGAGCACCACGGAGCCGCCCTCGCCATTCGCTCGAGTTGCCTACCCGCAAGGAGAAGGAGCGTCCATGCAGTCCTACGACACGCCGCCCCAGAAGACCGCGCGCATGCATGTTCCCGCCAAGGTGTCACTATGAGCGACTTTGGACGACGCGCTAGCCGAGCGCAGAACGCCCCGACGGTTCTTCTGCAGGGCCGTGTGCTTCCTGAGACCCGCCAGGCGTTCAAGGATGCCGCCGAAGAGAGCGGTGTCTCAGTCGCCTACTACCTCGACGCGCTAGCGCGGTCGCTTGTCGCCGAGAACGGCGCGATGCCGCTCGTCGAGGACCCGCGCCGACTCAACCGAGTGGAGTTGCCTATCCCGGCTGCTTAACGACAAAACCCCCGCCAGAGGCGGGGGTCCGGGGCTAGGCCCCAAGTCATGTTTCTCACTACCTGCTACGTCGCCAAACAGATCAGGTCGTGAGCTTCCGAGAGAAGAAGCCCGGTTGGAGCCGGGAGCCTTCGTCGTACCGCCACCCCGAGAGGAGGAGGTGTCGCCATCGTAACGCACGTTGCTGCGCCCGGTACAGATCAATCTGCCCGCGTGTCCTCTCCGGATAGCGCCTGGGCGTTGACGCGCTCAATTGCGCCTCGTCGGTACGTGAACCGCATGATTGCGGAGGCGGACGGGACAATCCGGTCGAACAGCTACCCGTCGAAGTTCCCGACTGCGGGGCACACTCCCCCGTCGACGCCGTGGACGATCGACCTCACCGACCTTGACGGACGGTTCTGGTTCGCCGCGTTCGACCTCGACGCGAAGACCCCGGAGGACTTCGACCAGGCGGCCGAGGACCTCGGCGTGCTGGTCCGGATCCTCCGCGACGCGGAGGCACCGCACGTGGTGTGCCGCTCGAGCCCCACAGGCGGGTTCCATGTGTGGGTGCCCCTTGCCGGCGTCGACAAGGCCACGATGGTGCAGCTCGCCGGCGCCGCCCGCGCCGTGCTGCCGTCGCTGGACCACGGGCTGCTCTGCAATGACCGCACGGGCGCCGTCCGCCCGCCCCTGACCCCGCACGCACGCGGTGGCGCGTCCGAGGTAATGGCCGGGGCCGACGACGTCGACGTGCTCCGCACCCCGACCGTCACCGCCGGCGACCTCCTCCGCGTCACGGCCGCGTTCCGTGCGCTGCGCCCCGCCGTGGATCCCGCAGACTCCTTCCCCACCGGCCCCGTCGACGCCCGGCACCACGCACACCGTGCCCTGCCGCCGTGGGGTGAGGCGCACATGGGAACCGTTGCCGGCGGTCGCGACCCGTCGCGTACCGGGTACCTGTGCCTGCTCGCGGCCGCGGTGTCCGGGTGGACCCTCGCCGACGTCGAGCAGGCCGCGAAGACCGCACCCGGCATGGAGCACTACCGGAGCCGCAACCGTCCCGCCGGTGGCCGTGAGCCCCGCACGGCGGCGGAGGCGGCTGCACGCCTCGAGCGGCAGTGGGCGAAGGCGCAGGAGCGGGCGGTGCTGTACCGGTACGCGCCCGAGGAACGGCAACAACGCGACCTCACCCAGCTGACCGGGATCGTCGACGTCGTCGAGGCCATGCTGCAGGCGTTCACCGCCTCCCCCGGCCGCTGGACCCGCACCGAGGCGGACCTGCACGACAGCACCGTCCTGACCTACCTTGCCTGGCTGTCCCTGCGCTCCGGCTCCCGCGACGTCGGCGCCGCTCTCCGGTCCGTGGCGGTCGCCACCGGGATCCCCTCGAGCACCGTCGACCGCTCATTCCGCCGCCTCCACGTCGCCGGATGGATCACCCGGCGACGCCAGGCAGACGGCCCCAACGCGGCTGTCTGGCGGCTCACGGACCGGTTTTCCACACCTGCGGTACACGTCGGGCCACTTCACGATGTGACCGCCCGCCCCCCGGCCGAGCTCTTCGACGTGAGAGTCACCCTCCTGGATGCTCTAGAAGACCGACTTGACGCCGGACGTCACGACGTCTTCACCCGCGCAGGGCTTGGTCCCACAGCCCGCCGCGTCTACGAGAGCCTGACCACCGACGAGCACGCGCCCGAGGTCGTCGCTGACCGTGCAGGACTCCCCCGCGGCCGCGCACGAGCTGCTTTTGCACGCATGCGTCGCTGGACTCTCGCGATCGCGACACCTACCGGGTGGCGCCGGCGACTCCAGGATTTCCGGACACACGTGGCGAAGCAGCTCGGGGTCGACGGGATCTTGCAGCGACGGGAACAGCAGTACGTCGACGAGCGCGACCTCTGGGGCTGGTGGCAGAACCACCTCATCCGCAAGGCGGGCCGACGTGGCCGCGACCGCACCCCCACCACGCAGGTCGTCATGTTCCGATCCGTCGATGACCACGGCGGCCCCGAGGCATACCCGGCATACCCATGCTCGAGCGACGGCCAAGCCAACCACCAAGAGGCCATGCGGTTCGTCCAACGTGGTCTCCTGCAGCAGCTCCGCGACCTTGAGTTGGCTGCATGATCGCATGCATGCATGCATGCATGCAATCTTTCGTTCATGCATGAATGCAAGCATGCAATATTGCTTGACAGACAGCTTGCATGCTGACATGATTTCTTTCGTGCAGACAGTCATGGTTTACAGCGAGTCCGGTGGTGTGTCGAAGACGACGACCGCAGTGTCCATCGCGATGATCGCTGCAGAACGAGGTTTCAGGACGCTCCTTGTCGACTTGGATCCGCGGGCGGCTTCGACGAAGTGGCTCGACGTTGAACCATCGGGGGAGGGGCTGCACGTTGGTGCGATCCTCGGTAATGAGGAGCCGGAGGGGTGGGCTGAAGACCTGGCGGTGTCTACCGCCTGGTCGCCGAACCTCCGTGTCCTGCCGAGCGCGCGTAACGTGTCGAACCGCGAGGCTGACCGGGCCGATCATGCCGAGCTCCGCCTTCGCATGTCGCTCGAGGGCGTGCAGGCTGATCTTGTGGTCATCGACTGCCCCAACCGCCAGGGTGGCCCGTTGACCCTGGCGGCCCTCAACGCTGCCGACACCGTCGTCTACGCCGCTACCGCGACGAACGACGGCGTCGATGGGTTCAACGGCGCCCGGAAGACCGTGCAACAGTTCCGACACAGTCGAGAGCGCATCGGCGCTCCTGTGACGTTGACCGAGGCTGGCATCGTCGTCGGGGGGGTCCGGGAGACGATCATGTCCCGACCGGCCGTGGCGAGCATCGACGAGCTCCGCGACACAGGCATGCTCTTGGTGCCCCTCGTCCCAGAACGAGCGATCGTGCAGGAAGTACGTCTCACGGGTGAGTGGTACGGCAACTATAGGAAGGGTGCACCAGTGCTCGACGCGTACACCGCCATCGTGGATCAGGTGATTCGATGAGCGACCAAAAACCAGAGCGTCCTGGCGACCTCAGGACCCGGCGCCGACCTCAAGCTGCCGCAGACGAACGTGTCGACCCGGTCGACTACCGTCAGCCTGATACCGCTCCGACGGTGACCCCCAGTCCGGCACCGTTGCCAACGAGCAGCGCTCCGCCGGCACCGCGCCGCGGTCGCCCTCGGCGTGAGGTGACGGTCCCGTTCAGTACCCGCCTCGCCCTCGACGTGCAGGACCTGATCGACGCAGCGGTCGACAGCGGTGAGGGGACGATCCGCAACGTCGTCGAAGAGGCGATCCGCGAGAAGTACGGCCAGCAGTACGGGACCCTGCCTGCGGGCCGGTAGTAGTGCGAGCCCTCCGAGCGGTGATCCAACAGAACGGGCGGGATAACCAGTGGTTGTCCCGCCCGTTCTCCGTCTGCTTACGCCAGGCCCACACCGTTTAGGACTGCGAGCAGTACTGGTTGCAGTTCGTGTACGAGACACGCGTACGAGAACACGACTACGGCACTCCCATACGCGCCGCGGCTACGTCCGGCGTTGGACAGGCCCGTACAGTCAGCTGTACGATTGAGATGTCCGGTAAGTTTTCCCACTTCGGAATCCTTTACTTGATAAAATTACGCGAATTGATCCGGCCTCCCCAACGTGCGCTAACACGTTGAATCAGGGGGGCCGTTTCATGTACCCGGCTGGGCACTGTCCCATTCTACGGGCAGCCGTCGTGTCCAGCGGGGACTTTTGTTCACGCGAGGATGATTTCGCCCAGTCGATGCAGGGGGCGTAGGTTCGGATCCGCATGTACATGCCGATCCGGACGTGCACTCGGGTCATGTAAAGAGCAGCGTTCACCTGTGGAAAGCGACGGAGTCGTCGACTATGTGACCGACGACGACCTGATGATGTCGGCGCAGGGGCCGTGTTCTACTCGTCGACGCGGGGGAGGGTGAGATGCGGAACCGTGGTGACGGGGTGCCGGTCAAGAGATCGATACACGGTGGCGCGGCCGATGCCGAACAGCTCGACGAGCTCCGGTCGCCTCGGTAGCCGACCGGCAATCGGGCCGGCGTTCGCGCTTCTAGAAGGGCTATCCACTTGGCCTTCGCGTGATGATCGGTCGCTCATCAGGCCGCACGTCGTTGACGCGGCCGCCGGCCGCCGGCCGTCGAGGGTCGCGTAGGCGTGACGCTTGTCTGAGTATCCATCAAGGCCATTGCGGGTGGAGCCCCTCTCATCTGGGCTTTTCCTATCCGCCCCGTTTGGGGGTCGGGTACAACCACTCAGCTTCCTCATATGCTGCGTGAGCTGACAGCAACCCGTGCTGTCGATCACGTAGGGGGTTTTGTGCGCACACTGCTGCACGCTCCGCGCACGAGGAAGCGCAGCATCGCTGCTGCGACACTCGGCGCGCTCGCACTTGTTGGATCACTCCTTGTCGCCACACCGGCGCAGGCCATCAACGACACCGGAACCGGCGGCGTATTCGTTCCGGCCACTGGACGTGTTCTCGACACCAAGAACGGCGTCGGCGGCTACAGCACGCCGATGGAAGCTGGGAAGTACCGCACCATCAAGATCGCCGGTCTCGCGGGGATCCCCGACGACGGCTCGGTGGGCGCTGTGTCGTTGAACGCCACGGTCGGCGGTACCGCCGACAACGGCACACTGTTCGGCCGACCAAACGCGGACACGTCGCGGACGATGATGCTGGTCTACAACGACAACACTGGCGAATACGTCTCAAACTCGGCCATCGTCGCGGTGAACTCGGACGGCACGATTCAGGTCGCGACCGAGACCGCGTCGCGACTCATCCTCGACGTCCAGGGTTACTACACCAGTGGGGAGGACGGCACCGCTGCAGGCGGGTTCGTTCCGGTCGCAGGGAAACGGATCGTCGACACCCGAAGCGGACTCGGCGCGCCCAAGGCCGTCCTCACGCCCGGCAGCAGCATCGACGTGCAGGTTGCCGGACAGAATGGCGTCCCCGCGAATGCATCCGCAGCGGTCGTGAACCTCGTGCCGATCAGCACCGGTACTACCGACGGTTACCTCACCCCGTACCCAACTGGTGGTACCGTCCCGAAGAATTCCCTGCACTACGCGCCGTCGACGAACACGTCGATCCAGGCGCAGGTGCAGCTGTCTTCGTCAGGCAAGATGACGATCGCTAATCCCTCGGGCACTGCGAACCTCGTAGTCGACCTGCAGGGATACTTCACCGCTGCAGGCACCGCAGGTGCCACCTTCACCCCTGGTATCGGACGCGTGTACAACTCGACCGCAAGTGGCGAAGCAGCCCTCGCCGCGAACGAGACGCGTTCAATTCAGATCAGCGGCAAGGCGGGGCTTCCCGTTATGGGGTCCGGGATCAATGCTGTTGTCCTCACCCTCACGGCGTATCACGCCGGCAGTGATGGCCGTGCAGCCGTCTGGGCGGACGGCGCTGCCAAGCCCGACACCACCTCGATCAACTTCCGCGCTGGCGAGATCCGTACCAACACGGTCACCGTCCCCCTTGGAAGCAACGGCAAGATCAGCCTGAACAACGTCGCATCCGCTACTAATTACCTCATTGATGTCCAGGGGTGGTACTCAGATCCGAGTGTTGCGGCGATCACTTGTCCCGCCCCCTACACCGATGGCTCCTGGACTGGTGCGACTCCGGCTAGCGTGACCTGCACCGTGGTTGCGCCGCCCGCCACCGGCACTGGCGAGTACGTCGAGATCTCGACTCCTGCTGGTATCCAGGATGTGCCACTCTCGGCGTCCAGTTCGACCCGTACCGCCGTGAAGTTCGCTCCTGTGGCGGGTGAGAACGACATCTACGCCACGCTGGTCGACCAGGCTGAAAACGTAGTCAACGAAAACTCGTACTCGCTCGGATTCGGTGACTGGTCAAAGACCCCGCTCGCGCTGACTCCGGCTCCTGCCGCTACGTCCACGTTGCCGCTTTCGCTGCTTGCGCTCCCCGGTGATGGGGCCACGTTCTTCGATGACGCTGCGGTTGTGTACACAGTCTCTTCTAACGCTGATATGTCCAGCCCCCTCTGGACGAGTTCACAAAGCGCAACTGGAACCACCGTCCCTAACGGCGTTCTCGTCGATGGTGGAACCTACTACTGGACCGCTGCGGTTCGGGGCTCGACCGACTGGTTCGGTACCCAGGCTTCGGTCGTCACCGGGGCGCAACGAGTCACGATCAATGATCAGGCTGCTGCGCTCACCAGCGACCAGATCAACGGCATCCGAGACCAGATGTCCCAGCTCGGTATTGCCTCGAGCGACCAGGACAGCCTGATCCAGAAGATCAGCACCGGTCAGGCGCTCGACTCATCCGACCCGGACGCCGTACCCGTGCAGACCCTCGCCGAGACCAGCGAAGATGGCCAAACGACCACGACGAAGGTCTTTGCTGACGGTTCGCGATCCTCTGTCACCGAGGCTTCTGCGGAAGTAGTCTCGCCCCAAGGGGTGCAGGCCCGCTACGCAAAGCCCGCCCTGTCTGGATGCAAGTCTTCGGCAGGTTGGAAGGTCAACTGCAAGGTCGAAATCCGAGACCCGTACAGCAATGCGTTCTTCATCCTTGACTACCAGACGAGCTCGAAGGGCAAGGCAAAGGTCCGCGACGTTCGTCAGAAGACCTGCCACAACTGGATTGGCGGCTGCAGTGTTTGGGGTGGCATCAAGCGGAAGACGCAGAGTTCCGCTGGCCCCGCTTGGGCTGAGGTTAGCTTCAAGGCTGACATCCTCAAGCTCGGTCAGGTGGGGCAGGGAGCCTTCGGTATCCGCGTAACGAAGACCGCAACGACCTACTAGAATCCGCAGGGGGCAGGTCAGGCCTGTGCCGTCCCTGCCCCCTCCCAAGTACAGCAAGGATGCCTCCACTGGGGGCTCACGAAGGAGAACCAAGTGTTCGAATACACCATGACGGGTAGTACCTGGTGGATCACCGCAGTCGTGATCATCCTTGATGTCATCGCGCTGATTCAGGTTTGGCGGAGCGGCTTTGGCGCTCTCGCCAAGATCGCTTGGACTGCTCTGGTGGTTCTGTTCCCAATCCTCGGCGCCGTCGCGTGGTTCATTTGCTGGGTGGTCGTTTCGCTCCTCCGCCGCGCTCGCGCAGGTTCAACCATCTAGCGGCACATGACCAAAGCGCTGTCCGGTCTGCTCTTCTGAACAGATCTGGCAAAGGGCGAGATCCACATAGTGGTTCTCGCCCTTTCGCTTTGCTCGAATAGCTCCTAGACATCTTGGGTCGTCGCTGACGGGAGCCGATTTGATGCGTTAGCGCGTGAACTCGATGATGAAGTTATGTTCGCCGGCACCCCCGTAGGTGAGCGGGTTGTGCGCCTTGAAGCCGTCCTTGTTGAGGACCGTCGTGACCTGGTCGAGTTCGGCGGGGTTGTCGCCGACGTACCAGACGGTGCGCAGCCCGTCGGTCTCCTTCGCCGCGTTCACGGCGCCGTGCATGCGTGCGAAGAAGTAGTTCATGTCGGCCGCGCTCGTCTTTGTCCAGAGGTCCTTCAGCCTCTCTACGGATGACGGGTAAGCGATTGTCAGCTGGTCGGCGGGGCGGCGCATCTTGCCGAGGATGAGCCCGGCTGGTCCCCGCTCGTCTTGCCGCGCGTCGGTGAGCTCCTGCGCGGCGGTGGCGAGATCGGTGGTCTTCGGGGACGCGTACCGGATGCTCCACCACACCTGCCCGGCGGGGAGGACAAACGCGATCAGGAGCAGCCCGCTGATGATGCCCTTTGCGTAGGGCAGGAGGGCAACGATGCCGGCGGCGATGAGGATCGCGAGTGCCGGCGCGGAGTATGTGACGTAGCGGCCGACGTAGACCGGCTTGTAGAAGTACGACGCAGCGAGCAGCGCCACGGTGGGCAGGATCAGCCATGGCAACAGCACGACCAAAGCTTCCGTGCGGCGTCGGAGCGCGAATGCGACGCCGAGCAGGACCAGGAGCCACGAGACGAGGGCGACTGCGGTCACGAAGGACTTGGTGGTGGCAACGAGGGGGAAGTCGAAGAACTGAAGCCGCCATGCGTTCTCGATGGCGCCGTGCAGCGATGGGGCCTGCAGCCATCCGATCTGTCGAGATTGCGGCATCGCTGCGCGCACGAACGGCACCGTCGCGACACCAAGGATGACGATCGTCCACGCGGCGGCGGCGAGACCTATCCACCGTCGCTTGGGTGCGAACAGGAAGCGGACGAAGACCGTCAGAGCGTGCGCGGCAACGATGAGCGCCGCCCACAGGAACACCAACACGGACAGGTACGCGAACACCGCGTACAACAGCCACCAGAGCGTGATGAGCAGCGGGGGTTTCCGCGCGTCGGTGGAGTCCAGGGCGTGGACAAGCAGCACCGTGGTAAGTACCGCCAGCAGGAGCTCGAACGCTGGGGAGCGTCCGGAGGTGCCGGCGGAGGCGACGACGGGCAGCAGCGGCAGGATGATCGCGGAGATCGTTGCCGTGGCGAGGGAGAACAGCCGCTCGGCGAGGAGAACGACAAGCCCGCCTGCCAGTCCTATCGCCACCGCGGAAGGGAAGCGGAGAGTGAAGGGGCTGTACCCGACGACGTCGAACCAGACGTGCATGCCGACGTAGTACACGGCGTGCACCAGATCGATCCGGCCGATCAGATCCTGCAGTGCGTCCCACGACCGGGTCGACGCGGCGATGGTCGCCGTCTCATCCAGCCAGATCGTGCGGTGGGTGATTGCGATCAGGGTGATGAGCGTGCCGATAAGGGTGGCTCCACCGGCGATGACCCATCGGGCGTTCCGCGAGTGTCTCGCTTCACGTCAGCATGCACACGCGCCAGCGTATGGGAGGTCACATTCGAGCCCCGGCTGCGATGTCGGCGAGTGGTCGAGTGTTCAGCCGCGAACCCAAAGCATCAAGTCGGCTACGAATGGGAGTTCTTGCGGACGGACGGCAGCTTCCGGTGGTCCTTGACCAGGGAGCGGGTCTCGCGGATGCGACGGTCGATGCCCCACACCAGCGCCAGGCTCGGAAACCTATAGGTTTTCGAGACGCGACGGTGAGACAGTCGGCGGCTCGAGCGAGTCCAGTGTTTCGGCGAGTTCTGGTTGTCTCGGAAAGTCGTCTCGACGTTGATGGTGATTCGGTAGGTGGTTGTGGGGTTTTCTGAGACACTTGGCGGGTGAGGCTTCTCGGGTATACGCGTATCAGTACTGGAGCACAGGATGCAACGTTGCAGGTGGATGCGTTGGTTGCGGCTGGGGTGCAGGAGCGGGACATCTTCGCCGATGTGACGTCAGGTCGGAAGGAAGCTGCAGCGCGTCCGGGGATGGGGCGTCTGCTCGAGCACGCGACGGCCGGCGACACGGTGGTGGTGTGGCGGGTCGATCGACTCGGTCGGTCGTTGGTGGACGTGTTGAGCACGGTGGCGATGTTGGGGGAGCGGGGTATCGGTGTGCGGAGTGTGTCGGATGGGATTGATCCGGCGACGTCGACGGGGCGGCTGATGTTGAATCTGATGGCGACGTTGGCGGAGTACGAACGTGAGCTCATCGTCGAGCGCGTCACCGCTGGTATCGCGGCGGCACGTGAGTCGGGGACCAGGTTCGGCCGGCCGCCGTCGGACCCTGCGGTGATTGGTCGGAAGCTGTCAATCGTGAACGAGGCCCGCGCTGCCGGGCACACCGCGGCTGACGCTGCGAACCTGGTCGGTTGGTCACGGGCAACGCTGTATCGGCATCAAGCGCAGGTTGCAGCGTCGGCGGATAAATAACCGGTGCTCGCAGAAGGGTGGCTGATTGCAGCGGGGTCCTGGTGGCCCGTAACCGGGTGACGTAGTCTCGCGTTTGCTGCCCCGTGGTCCCTAGCTGCGGGAGCCCGACCCCCTGTTACCGGGCTGGCCTCGTCATGACCATTGCGTCGAACCCGACGGCGTCGTAGCGCGAGGGCGTCTGCTCAGACCCGAACCCGAAGTAGACGCCCTCGCTGCAAGAGGAATATCTCGCAGAAGCAAGATGATGCCTGATCGCGACCACCATCTTGCTCCCAGGGGGACCATGCGCCCGCGTCCGAGGACCTGTCAATGGTTCCGATCGGATGGGCGGAATGCTGCGCTTCCGGGATCACGGTCTACGGACGGGGTGATGGACATGGAAAATCGCCGGTAGGAGGAACCAGTCGACGGTCCCGTCTGACGGGGGCCGGGGCTGTGTGGGTGGGAGGTGCCGGTGCGCTTGGGGTGCACCGGCACCTCGGTGGTGGCCCTGACCCGAACAGGTCCACCGGTACCTACTGTGCCCTGATCCGTCGATCTGCGGGTAACTCACATATCGGTTGACGAAAGTTCACGCCAAGGTGTGCACGCGTGGCGGTGCTGACAAAAGAGCGCGGTGTCGGCTGGTCTTTCGGAGCCGGTCGGATGCTCCAAGGCCGTGGCCGGAGTTCGGTGCTTCGATCGCTAATCGGGTTCTGTGTGCCGTGATCTTGCTGCCCGCGTCCGGTGGTGTTCTCCGATTGCGGTGCGACACTGGCTGACATGACGACTTTCAGTGCGGTGACCGTCCTTGGTGCCGGTGTCCTCGGATCCCAGATCGCGTTCCAGACCGCCACGCACGGCGTCCCGGTCACCATTTACGACATCAATGATGATGCCGTCGCCGCGGGACGGCAGCGCTTGGACGCGATCGTTGAGCAGTACGTCGCTGACGTCGGTGAGGACCACCGCGCGGCCGCGACGGACGCTGCGGCAGGGATCGCGTTCGCGACGGATCTCGCGGCGGCGGTCGCCCATGCGGGCCTGGTGATCGAAGCTGTCCCGGAGCGCGTTGACCTCAAACGGGAGGTGTATCAGCAGCTCGCGGCAGTCGCGCCCGAGAAGACCGTGTTCGCCACGAACTCATCGACGCTGCTGCCGAGCGCGATCGCCGACGCAACAGGGCGCCCGGACCGGTTCCTCGCCTTGCACTTCGCCAACCACATCTGGCGGCAGAACACCGCCGAAGTGATGGGAACTGAGCAGACCGACCCTGCTGTGTACGAGCGAGTCGCGGCCTTCGCTGAAGAGATCGGCATGGTGCCGATCCGAGTCCGGAAAGAGCAGCCCGGCTACGTCCTCAACTCCCTCCTCGTCCCACTCCTCGACGCAGCATCCCAGCTTGTTGCACGCGGCGTCGCCGACCCGGAGACCGTGGACACGACCTGGCGGATCGGCACCGGCGCACCGGTCGGACCCTTCCAGATCTTTGACATCGTCGGCCTGCGGACAGCCCACGCCATCGCTAGCGCCTCACCGGACGAGGGCGCTCAGGCGTGGGCTGCGTACCTCCAGTCGGAGTACCTCGACAAGGGCAAGTACGGAGTCGAATCCGGTGAGGGGTTCTACCGATACCGCTGAACGAACCGCGGCTTCCCGAATCTGGGCTCATGAATGGCGCGGGCACTGATGCGGAACCTTTAGACCCGTGTACAGACCTGTTGCTCAAGGTCCGGAGCCCACCCCAGAACCACGCGGACAGCCCAACGACCCCGTGCGGCGTTAGGGCATACCCCATCGCATCCCGTCGCCGCGCCCCACATCTTGATCTGAGGGCGTTTCGACACTCGTGGCGCCATCCCGTGCGAAGCGCCAAAGGACCTGTTAGCTTGATGTTGGCCAAGGGGGAAAGCGTGCGTCGTTTCCAAGTAAATGAAGTGTTCGGCATTGGCGTCGGGAACCAAACGCCCGCTTACGTCGATCGCGGTAAGCTGGATAAGAAGTTTCAGGACGGGCTAAACGCAAACAGGCACGTAAGTGTCCATGGCGGGAGCAAACAAGGTAAGACGTGGCTTCGTAAACGCGGCTTGGCCTTCGAAGAGTCTTTGATTGTGCAGAGCACGATCACGTCGACGGCAGAGTCCCTGCTTGAAGAGGCTCTCTCGCAACTAGGAGTCACTGCTCGGCTGTCACGGACGACTGCCGGTGCTCTGTCGGGGGAAGTTCAAATCACCGCGGCCGCCAAAGCGGCGCTCGGGATTCCGTTGATCGGTAAAGGTGAAGCGACAGGGCAACTCGCGGCGAAAGGTGCTGGAGAACGCTCCTCGGAACTCGAAGAACAGTTCCTGGCTCAAACTGTCGCAAACTTAAATTGGGTAGCCGAGGCTATAAACCGGTCCGGTAAGCGTTTTGTCATCGAGGACTTCCATTATCTCCCAGAGGATCAGCAGCACGTCTTTGCATATTGGATGAAGGCTCTCGGGGAGTACGGCTGTCATTTGGTCGTCATTGGAGTCTGGGCACAGAGCCATCTCCTGACGTACTTCAATGGCGACCTGGATGGGCGTGTCGATGACATTCACTTGTCGTGGAGTGACGAGAACCTCACCGAGGTGCTGCAGCGCGGGTCGGCCGCGCTACGAGTCGAGTTCACGTCGGAGTTGATCGACGCGATTGTGAAGGATGCCTATGGTAATGTTGGGCTAGTGCACCGATTGGCTGCTCAAATTTGTGCCATCAATGACGTTGACAACCTCCCCGATGGCGCAGTCATCGGCGTAGATTCCTCATTGACTGAGGCGCGCCGTTCTGTTGCTGAACAAATGGCAGGCCGGTTCGAGACGTTCGCCGCCAACTTTGTTCGAGGTATGCGTCGTATGCCCGAGGGCTTAGTTGTCTATCTCCACCTGCTTCGTGCATTCACCGCAAGTGATGACGTCAGCTTGCTGGGAGACGGCATTGATTCCCGAGAACTGCTCGCGAGTATCAAAGCTGACGGACAGGGGATCCGAGGTAGCGATCTAACACAGGCGTTGGAACGTGTGGATCAGCTGCAGGTTAAGATTAAAGTGAGCCCGCCCGTGTTGACCTACCATCGAGTTGGCAAACGGGTTCAGTTGGTCGATCGTTCCTTTCTGTTTTTCAGAAAGTACGGCGAGCACACGTGGCCTTGGGATGATCCAGATGAGACCATCCAGAATGATCTTGCTGAAAGCACGCCACTGGATATTTTCGAAGGGTCGTGACGGCGGGAGAGTGCTCGTGGTCTGACATGGGAGGTCGGTATCGGCTGTCTGGTCGGGCGAACTCACCCGTCAGCGTCGGGACGCGTGCGCCTACAGGGGTGTCGAAGCGAGGTCGGGTCGTAAGCTGAAGCAATGTCAGCAGCACCTGCCGGTTGGTACGACGATAAGGATCCGCGGTTTGTCCGCTACTGGGATGGCCAGAGGTGGACCGAGCATGTGCAGCTCAAGAAGTCGGCGCCAGCTGATCGCGGTGGTCGACCTTCGGACGTCCGCGGGGCGGCCGCTCCGCAAACGCGACGTGCCGCCCGAGCAGCGGAGCAGCCGCCGCTCACGGCCGTCCCTGCGGCGCAGAACAAGCCGGTCGAGAAGTTGTCGAAGCGAGAGGCGCGAGAGCGTTTGCGTGCCGCCGAAGCCCGGATCGAGGCGGGTGAGGCGGTTGTCGCCCGCTACCAGATGCGCGCGTTCGATGATGTCGATGCGTACCGTGCCGAGCAAGAGGGTCAGCTCGCCGCCCTTCGAGCGGAGTTCGAGGCTGAGCAATCGGAAGCGCGCGAGCTGTGGGAGAAGGGACAGGCCGACGCGCGCGAACGGTTCGCCGCTGAGCAGGCGGCCGAGCGCCTCAAGAGCGAGCAAGCGGTTCGGACCGCTGAGGACCGCGTTCGTGCCGCTGAACAGCAAGCTCAGGCGGCACGCGCGACGAGCGACGAGATCAACGCGGGCATCAGTGCCCGAAGAGCAGAGCTGGTCGACTTGACCGCCGCGGTTGAACTCCAGGCGGTCGGGCTCTTTGACTTCGAGAACCCAGCTGCGTCGTCGACGGAGCTTGCGTCGAAGTTGGAGGCGCTGCGCTACCGCATCAAGAACGCGGTTCGCGACAAGCGCGCGGTGACGACGGCGCCACGGTTCACGTTCAACAACTCCGAAGCACAGGGTCGGAAGTTCATGACGGACATGGCGAAGGTGCTGCTGCGTGCCTACAACGCGGAAGCGGAGAACGCCATCAAGGCCACTCGAGCTGGCAACTTGCACGTCGCGCAGACGCGGCTCAGCAAGGCAGCGGAGCAGATCGCGAAGAGCGGCACCATGATCGATCTTCGCATCGAACCGAGCTACCACCAGATGCGACTTGAGGAGATCGCCCTCGCCAACGAGCACCTCCAGACGGTGCAGGCGGAAAAGGAGCGCGAGCGAGAACGTCGAGCAGAACTCCGCGAGCAGCAGCGTGCCGCCGCTGAACTGCAAGCCGAGCACGACCGGCTCGAGAAGGAACGCCAGCACTACCTCTCCACCCTCGCTGCCTTGCAGGCAAACGGCGACGCGGAAGGTGCCGCTCGCGTCCAAGCGCGGCTCGAGGACGTCGACCGCGCCATCACCGATGTCGACTATCGAGCAGCAAATGTCCGAGCGGGCTACGTGTACGTGATCTCCAACGTCGGGGCGTTCGGGGAACGCATGGTGAAGATCGGCATGACGCGGCGCCTGAAACCAATGGACCGGGTCATCGAACTCGGCGACGCGTCAGTGCCGTTCCGCTTCGACGTGCACGCGTTGTTCTTCGCTGACGACGCCGTCGGAGTGGAGACGATGCTGCACCAGACATTCGCGAACCAGCGGGTGAACAAGGTGAACCTCCGACGCGAGTTCTTCTACGTCACGCCGGCCGAAGTGCTCGACGCCCTCAAGAGCCATGCAGTCGAGGTGGTCGAGTACACCGTGGAACCCGTCGCGGAAGAGTTCCGGACAAGCGAGCTGGCGGCTGACACTCTCACACCAGCGCCTCCGAGCGGCGGATCGTTGTCGTACGTGGGATCCGTCGCGTCAGCCGAAGACTGACTTGGCTGAGGCGCATTCAGCGAGGCATGCCCACGCCAGCTGACATAAGAGCGCGGTATCGGCCATGGACGAGAACAGCCGGCCACCCGAGTGGTGGCCGGCCGTTCTGTGCCTGGGGGAGTGGCGTCAATGTGTGGCGTCGTACGCGTCACGGACGGCCTGACTGATACGGCCACGTGAGGAGACATCCTCAGCGTCCACAGCCCGGAACGGCTCCTCGAAGTCGCCGCCGAACTCAACAGGCGACCCCGCAAAACGCTCGGCTACCGGACCCCAGCAGAAGCCTTCGAGCAGCTACTCTCGGACCCGAAACAACCACCCGTTGCAACGACCCCTTGAAACCGCCACCGGCTATCGAGACGGGCAGGGCTGTTTCGCGTGCAGCTGGAGTGCCGTCCTGTACCTGAGGCTTCGTCGTAGACCGATAGGCTCATCGAGGTGTGACGCCCCGTCCGCACTACCTCGCGCCCAGGAGGACGCCCGTGATGTCTGCCCGCCTTCGGACAGTAGGGGGCGTCGTCTCGTCACTGGTCTCCTGCCTCCTCATGGCCTCCTGCGCGACCGCCCCACGCGCCTCCGTCGTCCCACCTGACGGTGGGCGGCACTCCGAGCTCACCACCGCCGATGCGGACGCGTGGCTTGACGGTCTGGTCCCGGCCGCTTTGGAGCGGGAGGGCATCGTCGGCGCAACCGTCGCCGTCGTCAGTGACGGGGAGGTCGTCACCGAACGTGGCTGGGGCTGGTCCGACCTCGGCGACGATCGGTCGGAGCGACGTCCTGTCGACCCTGACCGCACCCTCTTCCGCATCGGGTCGGTTTCAAAGGTCGTCACGGCGACCGTCGTCATGTCGCTCGTCGAGGAGGGGGTTCTCGACCTGGACGAGCCCGTGCAGGACAGCATTGACGTCACCCTGCCCCGGTCGTTCGACCGTCCCGTGACCCTGCGGCACCTGCTGACCCACACCGCGGGCTTCGAGGACGAGCTGACCGGCGTGATCGCCGGCCCAGGGGAAGGCCCGACGTCGCTGCGGGACGCGGTGGCCGTCGACCCGCCCGAGCAGATCTTCGAACCCGGCACGACCCCCGCGTACTCGAACTGGTCGAACGGGGTCGCGGCTTACGTCGCCGAGCAGGTCACCGGGCGCCCGTGGGCCGACCTCGTGCAGGAGCGGGTGTTCGACCCCGCCCAGATGAAGTCAGCGACGCTGGACCAGCCCCTAACCGCCGACGACGCCGCCGTGGTCTCCGGGGGCTGGGACGCCGCCGGAGCTGCGGCGGTGCCCTTCGAGATCGTCTCGCCAGCACCCGCCGGCGCCGTGTCGGCTACGGCATCGGACATGAGCGCGTTCATGCTCGCCCAGCTCGGCCACGCAGACGACATGCTGACCCCGCAGACCCTCGAGGAGATGCACGCCCCTGCCCTCGGGCGCGACGACCTCGGTGGGCTCGCTGCCGGGCCGCGCATGACGCTCGGCCTATTCGAGGAGGACCGGAACGGACATCGGGTCCTCGGCCACGGCGGCGACCTCACGGCGTTCCACGCCCAAATGGACCTCTGGCCCGACGACGATGCCGGCATCTACGTCTCCCTCAACAGCACGGGGGCACGAGGCGATGCCACGACCGCCGTACGCGAAGCCCTCGTGCAGGGGTTCGCCGACCGGTGGTTCCCGGCCGACACCACGGAGACGACGGCGGTGACTGCCACGGAGACCGCCGCAGAACACGCCGATGCCCTCGTGGGCAGCTACCAGGTGTCGCGGCGCGCGGAGACGACCTTCCTCCGGCTCTTCTACGCCCTGTCGGCGGTGGACATCTCCCGTGGTCGCGGCGACTCCGTGTCGATCTCGGCCCTCACGGACACGTCCGGGGCCCCGGTGGAGTTCGTTGAGGTCGAGCCGTGGGTCTGGCAGGAGGTCGACGGCGACCGGCGAGTGGCCGTCGACCAGGTCGACGGTGCCGTCCAGGCCGTCGGGCTGAACCCCGCCTTCACCCTGCAACCGATGCCGATGACGCGGCAGGTGCTGCCCCTCGTGCTCTTCGCATCCCTGGCCGTGCTGCTGCTGGCGCTGGTGGGCACCGTCGTCGCGGTCGTACGTCGGCTGTGGTCCGGGCGCCGGCCGGTTGGATCGCTCCCGTCGCGCGTGAACACGATTAGCCGAGCCGGAGTCGCCGTCTCGCTGGTGGCCCTCGTTGCCGCCGGCGTGCTCTGGGCCTCGGTCGCGGGCGCCTTGCTCAACGACGCCGGACCACCTGCTGCGTTCGTGGTGCGATCAGCGCAGGTCCTGACGGCCGTCGCCATGGCCGGGGTGTTGCCGGCGACGGTGGTGCTCTTCTGGCGGGTGCGGCGTGCGCCCGCTGCGCGGGCTGCCGGGGGTGGGGCGCCTCTGCGTCTCCGGCAGGTCGTCGCGGTCACCGGGCACGCGCTGTTGGTGCTCGCGTTCATCGGTCTCGGCTACGCCGCTGTAACCGGTGGGCTTCTGCTCCCCAACATCTCCTACTGACACGCGGCAGCACCGCCAGCCGTCGGCCTCAAGGCCGTTGCATCTCCCCATGCCGCCGACAGAGGCAACCTGTCAGCGTGTGCGACGAACACGGGGCGCACCTCGATAGCTGATCGGCTATTGAGACAGGGCCGCAGCACTTGGGCACGCTTCGCAGACGGGCGCCCCTCTTCCGCAGCAAGCAACGGTGTCGGTGGGCCTCTCTAGGGTCACGTTCCGTGAGGATCCTCCTGCTATCTCGTAACACCGGGGCGATCCTGCCCTTCCTGATCGGATCGAACCGCGCAAAGGCGCCGCTCGATGGGTTTCGAATCGCCTATATCGACGACGCGCAGCAATCGTTCGCGGGCGCTGCGTTTGTCGAAGCGGAACGTGCAGCCCTCGAGGAGCTTGCAGGCCACATCGTCCCCGTCACAGCACGAGGAACCGTGACCCACCGGTTCGACCAGATCCTCGAGGACGTCGACGCCGTGTATGTGGCCAGCGGAAGTACCTTTGCCCTCCTGGAAGCGCTGCGTGAGAGTGGGAACGCCGCCGCGCTGGTCGAGCGCGTTCGGGCCGGTCTGCCGTACATCGGTGCAAGCGCCGGCTCGATCATCGCCGGACCCGACGTAACCCCAGCATCCTTGATCGATGATCCTGCTGATGGGCCCGCGCTCACCGACTACGCCGGACTCGCGCTGATCGACCAGACGGTCATCCCGCACGCGGACGGCCTCCTGCCCCTGTACCCACCGGAACTCATCCAGAAGACCCTCGACACATACCGTGGCTCCTACGCCCTGACCCCACTCAACGATGACCAGGCTCTGCTCATGGACAGCGGGCGACTGAGCGTCATCCGATCTGACCGCTGTCGGCTGACCGGCCCTTGTCCCGGTTGAGGATCGGCTATCGGACGGTGTGAACGACTTCGACGCTCATCGAGTGACTTGTAGCTCGATATCGCGCGAGCGCAACCTTGGCTTCGGTGATGTCGCCGAACCCAGTGTGCCTGTGTCGTTGGACGTATTCGGCCGCCCGGGGTTCGGGGACTTCTTCCCGGTGGACGCTGATGGAGATGTGTGCGGTGTCTCGAACGAACGCCATCGGCGGCGCGACGCCGTCGTGTAGGTCCGCTGCTGCCTGACGCATCTTTCGTCGGATCGGAAGCAGCGTTTCGTCGTCGAAGCCCCGAACGAAAACGCCGGAAGGCGAGCCACCGAGCCCAACCAGCCGAATGTTGACCTCCAGCAGATCCCGGGCTCGATCGACCGCGTCGACGTAGTGCTCAATCGTCGTCTGCGCGACCTTGTCGCGGTATGGCTCGAGGCTCGTGACGGTCAGGTGCAGGTCGGCGGCGTTGTAGATGTAGTGCTTGCCGGCATAGAGGCTGCCGATTCCAGCGGAGGCCTAGCGTCGACCGGGTGCAGGCTGGAGCATGTGGCTATCGTCGCTTGCGTTCGTGGGTCGGCACAATGGTGAGCGTGAGCGTCGACGTGCTGGCGGTGCGGTGGGAGAGCATGTTCGCGGCGCTGGTGTCGTTCCGTGATGAGTACGGGCACGTCGACATCCCGCGGTCGTTCTGCCGCGGCGCGGGAGCGTCTCTAGGAGCGTGGGTTCATCGGCAGCGGTCGTTGGCGGCCGCGGGCAAATTGCCGGCGGACCGGCGAGAACGACTCGAGGCAGTCGGGATGCGCTGGTCGTTGTCGGAACGCACCACTGGTATCGCGGCGTTCGCGGCATTCCAGTGCACAGAGGGACATGGGTTAGTCCCGCACGTGTTCACGACCGCGGACGGGTTCCCATTAGGGACGTGGGTGCAGTCCCGACGTCGGCAATGGGCGAAGGATCCGGTGAACACGGTTCGGTTGTGGCCGGAGTTGGTGGATCTCGGGTTCGTTTGGCAGGTGCGTGACCGCGACGCCGCTTGGGATGCCGGCGTTGCAGCGTTGACGCAGTACAGCCGTGATCACGGGGACCTGGCGGTGCCGCACTGGTTCACAACCGCGGACGGATTGCAGCTGGGGCGGTGGGTGGACTCCCGCCGCGTCGAATACCGCACGGGTGCGCTGCTGGCGGCCCGGGTGGAGCAGCTCGAACGGCTCGGGATGGTGTGGCGGCTCCGCCTCCCGGCAGATGACCCCGCGCGGCAGCGCCGCGAGGATGCGCACTTCGCCCAGATGCTGCGCCGTGTCCAGGCCTGGTCGACGCAGCACGCGGGACAGCTGCCCGCTGCGCGCGTTGTCGACAGTGACGGGATTGCGATCGGGCGGTGGCTGATCCGTCAGCGTCAACTTCACCGGGACCACCGGATCGCTACCGACCGGGTCACGCAGCTCAACGCATGGAATCGCGCTTGGAGCTGCCCGCCCGGGAGCACATTGACATAACTGCGCCGTAGCGGCATTGAAAATGATGGGGCCGGATCGTCACGTGGATGACGATCCGACCGTGGGCTGTGCCGAGGAGGGGTTACTTCCCGAGGCGGCGGAGGGCGATGCCGAACAGGGAGGTGACGAGGCCGAGGCCGATGGCGAATGCGGCGGTGCCGAACGAGACCACGGAGGTGAACAGGGATGCCCGCAGGAACGATGCGTTCATGATGACGGGCCGGTTCGGGTCGTTTTGGGGGAGTTCGGCGAAGGTTTTCCCGTCGCTGATCGCGGTTGCGTGCGTGTTGATGATCTCGGCTTGCGCGTAGGCGGTGAGGGGGCCGCGAACGGGGCGTTCGGGGAGGAGCTTGCTGTCGGGGGAGACGGTGATCTTCTGCGCGGTGAGCTCGGCGGAGATCAGGCCCCACACGACGGCGCCGGTGGTGCTGAGGATGCCGCCGGCGAGGATACCGATGGTGCCGATGTTCCGAACGGTGCGGACGTGTTGACGGCGAGAGCGAGTCATACGAGGAGTTCCTTCTGCGGTGTCGGACAAGTGCCACCCGTTGCGGGCGCTGAGGGTGCTAGTGGGCGGCGGTGTAGGCGTCGCGGACGGCTTGGCTGATCCGGCCACGGGAGGAGACGTCGTGGCCGTTCGCGGTGGCCCATTCGCGGATCTTGGCGAGCTCGTCGGGGTTGCTGCGCGGCTTGCTGCTCGAGCTGCCACGCCCACTGCGCCCCGTCACCTTGCGTGCGGCGGCGACATAGTCGGAGAGCGCTTCGCGGAGCGCGTCGGCGTTGTCGTCGGAGAGGTCGATCTCGTAGTGGGCACCGTCGAACGAGAACTGCACGGTTTTGCCGGTGCCGTCTTCGATGGTGGCGCCGGTGAGGTCGTCGACGAGGTGCGTGGTGACTTTCTGAGCCATGATGAGGTCGCCTTTCGCTTGGGGTCATCTCCACCCTGGCATAGCTGATCAGTAGAACGCTTTGTTCGTGGTTCTTGCTGCGGTAGGTCGGGCAGACTGGGTGGTGATGTCTGATTCGTTGCCGGTTGTGTCCGGGTATACGGCTGCTCTTGCCGAGCTGAAGCAGCAAGTGCGCGATGCCCGCTTCACGGCACAGCGCCGCGTCAACACGGAACTGATTCGCCTCTACTGGGGGATCGGTGCGACGATCCTGCAGCGCCAAGGCGACGAGGGGTGGGGGAGCAACGTCATTGGCCGGCTCGCGACGGATCTGCGCGCGGAGTTCCCGGAGATGAAGGGCTTCTCGCGGGCGAACCTGTTCTACATGCGCCGGTTCGCGGGGGAGTGGCCGGCGGATGCAGTTGTCCAACAGCCTGTTGGACAACTGCCCTGGGGGCACATCACCGTCCTCCTCGACCGGCTCGACGACCACAAGCTCCGGAACTGGTACGCCGCCCAGGCTGCCACGCACGGGTGGTCGCGGAACGTCCTCGAACATCAGATCCGCTCTGACGCACACACGCGGCTGCAGGCGGCGCCGACGAACTTCGCCGAGGTCCTCCCGCCGGGGGACTCGGATCTGGCGCAGCAGATCACGAAGGACCCGTACGTGTTGGACTTCCTCGCCCTCGACGGCGATGCGAAGGAACGCCACCTCGAGCAGGCCCTTGTCGACCGGATCATCGACACCCTCCGCGAGCTCGGCGAGGGCTTTGCGTTCGTGGGCCGGCAGGTGCACTTCGACGTCGACGGGGACGACTTCTACGTCGACCTGTTGTTCTTCCACGTCGAGCAGCTCCGGTACGTGGTGATTGAACTCAAGACCGGGAAGTTCAAGCCGGAGTTCCTCGGCCAGCTCGGCTTCTACGTCGCGCTCGTCGACGACAAGCTCCGCCGACCCCAGCACGCCGACACGGTCGGCTTGCTGCTGGTCGCGGACAAGAACGACGCCGTCGTCCGGTACTCCCTCGGCGCGCACCAGACCCCGATCGGTGTCGCCAGCTACGACCTCCTCCCACCCGCGGTCCGGGCTGCTCTGCCTTCGGAAGCCGACCTCGCAGCCGCACTGACGACGGAGACCGACACCCTCGATCCCTGATAAGGAGCGCGTGCACCAGAAGCCTCCCCGCGGTGTCTCACGAAGGGAACCCCGGATTCTCACAGGAGCTCGACTTGGCCGTGGGCTGTGCGGTAGCGGATCGGCTTTCGGGCGGTGTTGCTCGAGGGTGGGGACGGGTGGTGGTGGCGTATCCGGTTCGGTCGGTGTGGTGCTGCCGGGTTGGCTCCGAGTGCTCGCGGCGCGTTACGGTCCGTCAGGGACGTGCGATGTCGTACGTGACGGGGAGTGTGGGTGGGTCGGTGGTCACGGGAGTGCTCTGGGAGGTGCGGTGTGCTTGGCATGATTGCCGGCTTCCGGGCGTGGTTGCGGTGTCGTTTCGTCCGCACGCGGTGGGGCCGTCGGGGTGGGCGTTGACGGTGTGTGAGCATCATGCTGTTCCGGTTCCCGAGAGCGCGGCTGGGCAGGGATGGGGTGTTGGTGTGAACGCGTTGAGGTTGCGGGGTCGGTCGGAGACGGAGTGGGACATCATCGAGAGCCTGACGGACCGGATCGTCGGCCGGGTGATTCTCGAGAACGGAGCGTTTTTCCTCACCGATGTCGACGGTGAAACCGAGGTCGGCGCGTTCTACCGCCTCGAGCAAACCGTGCCGGCTGCGGCGGCCGTCCTCGGGGGACGCTTCCTCGATCCGTGACCGTGGGTCTACGGTCGGTTCATGTCGACGTCGTCAGACGAGCTTGCAGCGATCGGGATCGATGTTGGCGCGCAGAAGCCGGCGGTGGCTCGAGCGTTGGAATGTATCGGGTCGCGGTATCGGGGGCGGCTGACAGCGCCGGAGATCGCGGCGGCGAGCGGCTACAGCAAACGGGGCCTGCAGGAAGCGTTCCAGCGGGATCTGGGGATGCCGCCCTCCCTCGTAGTCCGGGTGCTGCGGTTGCACCGGGCACGACAGATGATCCTCGCGAACCCGTATCAGCCGGTCGGAACGGCTGCGGCGGCGAGTGGGATTGCGCACTTCGGCCGGTTCTCCGCCTACTACCGGGGCCAGTACGGTGAGACACCGTCGGAGACCGCACACGCCGCCCGCGCCTCACTGCTGGCTTGATGGCTCCAGCGAGTGCCCTGGAGTTGGGGCTGCCGGGACGGATACGCAGACCAGTGTCGCGTCGAGTCCGGTGCGAGAGAACGACCGTTCCCCCTGTTTTGGGGATGGATGCGCGTGGTGAGGGCTGTTTGACTCTGTTCATGAGCAGGTTCGGGTATCTGCTCCGCAGCTGAAACCGCGTTTGTGTGGTGTCGCTCCGGGATGTCTGGCCGCCTTCGGGTGGCGGCCAGGCATGCCCCGTTCGGTCCGTCGCCGAAGCGGGGTCCTCTGTAGTGCCGACTTGTCAGGACATGCGCGTGGTCGCATCGTTGATGGTGCGCCCCCTGTTCGGGTCAGGATGTGGCGTGTGCGGGATGTCGGTGGCGTGTGGTGCGTGGCCGACATCCCGAACCTCTTCCGGGGAACTGGACAGAGGGTTCCGCCGGTGATGGGTCGGCCCTATGCTGTGCGGAGCGCTCCGCGGCAGTGATGCTTGCGTGACACTCGTTTCCCGTTCGAGAGACTTGCCGTTCCTGCCTTGAGGCTGGTGGGGGAGTGCGCTATCCCGGGGGTGGCGGGATGACCCGAACGTTCCACCGCTCCCGGGAACCCACTTTCGCTGGTAGCGGCATGCCGGACCTATTTGAGCGTCAGCGCGGCCACCAGAAGCGTTGCCGTGACGGCGGCAAGGGTGCCGAGGAGCGCCCATTGCCACCAGTGCATGCGCAGGCTCCCGCGCGGCCGGCGAACGGGAGCGGGCTTCCGCCGTCGAGAAGATGGGTGGTTCATCGGTTGCACGGTACGAGCCGTCGGTTCGTGCAGACTGTGTGGCAGCAGCTGGGTGGTTCCCGTTGCTAGCGGGGTGGGCTGCTACCTGATCCGGTATCCCACCCCGCGGTTCGACCAGCGGGGCGAAGGGAGGCCGGCGTATGAGTGATGGTGACGTGACGCCGGCATTGCCTGGCGTGTTCTGCCTGGTACTACCGGGCCCGCGTCGAGTGGGAGGGTTCCTGCAGCAGCGGGTCGAGCAGCTTATCCGAGACGCCATCGCCGATGGTGTCCTTTTGGAGGGTGATCAGTTGCCGCCGTACCGGGTCGCTGCGGTGACGTCTGGGTTGAGCATTCACACGATCCTGAATGCGTATCGGGCACTGATCGTTGACGGTGTGGTGCGGTCGGTGCCCGGTGATGGCTACTTCATCGCCGGCCCTGTTCGTTACTGCGACTTCTTTACCCCACCGAACGAGCGACCGCCGGTGTGATCAGTGGCAGCTGGGAACGCAGTAGGGTGCAGATGTCGTCCGGTAGAGCATGCTCTCGAACGGCACACGGGCCCCTTTCGGCAACACTGGGTGCCCGGCCGGGGTGGTGTTTCAGGGACAGCACCCCGGCACCAATCCCATCCGGAAACCGCCCGGCGGAGGACCCCCGCCGGAGGGCCTCAAAGGCCCAGCGCGGCTGTCGCCGCCACACCCGTACACCCTGGCAAGGGCCGCACGGGCGGTCACAGGACCTGCACCGGCTTGATCAAGTACCAGTCCGGGTCTTGCGCCAGGCACTCGAGGTGCCCTTCCGGCCCGTCCGGTGTGTCGTACCAGCTCTCAAGAAGCTCGCGAAACGCACCGCACCGCACCCGAGTTCGTTGACCTGTGGTTCGCGGCGTGCGTTGACGCAACGTCGGTGGGGACCGTGATTCGGACGGATCAATCATGCCCAGGCAAGCGGCGTCCGGAAGCTCGCTCCCGTGTCCGCGTCTTTGAGGGTGTGTTCGACACAATCGACGATGTGAACGAATTGATGATGGACCGCACGCGTTTGGCTGTGCGGACCAAGGAGATCGCGGCGGCGCGTGATGCTGTGGCGCGGACCCATCTGACCTACGGGTTGCAGGTGGGCGCTGTTGATGATGCGCCGTTCGTGTTCGAGGAGACCGTGTCGGGGACGGAGCTGTTGTCGTTGGAATCGACGCGGTGCACGGGAATCGTTCGTGGGGAGGTCGAGTCTGGTGACGCCGTGATCGTGACGTGGTTGAAGGCTGGGCGGGGGTCCGTCGATGGCGAATCGTTGCTGCGGGGTCGGCCGGTGCTCTACCGAGAAGGCCGGCAGTCATTCAGGTGGGAGGGGTTCCAGAAAGACGTGATGCGCATCGATCGGGCGACGGTTGAGCTGGTCGCCGCGGATCGGGGCGGTTGGAATCCTGCACCGTTGGAGTTCAAGCCCCATCACGTGCCGGAAGGGGCGCCGCTCGCGGCGTGGTGGCTGGTTGTGCGTGCGATCGCTCCCGAGATCCTGGGCAGCACCGGACCGGTGTCGCTGGAGCGGGAGCGCGAGCTTGTCCGATTCGCGGCCGCGGGCTTGTTGACCGCGGTCCCGCACTGGCCGGTCGGGCAGGGCCGTGAGGCACCGGCGCGCACCCGGTTGACGAAAGCCGAAGCGTTCCTGCTGGATCACATCGCGGAGCGGATCACCGTCGACGACGTCGCTCAGGCCGCGGGCATGAGCGTGCGGGGACTGCAGGGCGCGTTCCAACGCATCCACGGGATGTCGCCGCTGTTCTATTTGAAGGGCATCCGACTGCTGCTGGCGCGGGAGCAGCTCGAGTCCGGCGAAGCCGAGTCGGTGGCAGCGGTAGCCCGGTCCGTCGGGCTGACGCACCTCGGCCGGTTCGCGGCGTCCTACAAGGCAGAATTCGGCCAGCTTCCGGGCGACGCGCTGCGGGCCGCCGCCGAGGGTTGACCGCCAAGCGGTTGCTGCCGGAGCGCGGTATCCAGTTCGACAAGTCGGTAGAACACGGTTCGGTGCGCGTCTGTGAGCCCGCCGGGGTTGGTCAGCATGGCGGCTCGATTGGGGCGGTCTGGACGTGGCGGTCGAGTGCGGTCTGCGCGTCTGGCAGGGTGCGGTAGTCGCCGAGGTACTCGCCGAAGCCATTGCGGACGAAGAAGTGCTGGCCGTGCTGGTCGATGCTGCCGGCGAACGCGCCGCCGTTGTCGGCAACCCAGAAGCCCGCGTCGGCGGCAGCCCACCGCAGCATGGTGGATGAGACGGTGACAGTGAGGGCGGGAGAGGTTTTGGGGTGGTGCAGCAGGATGCTCATGCGCGGGGCTTTCTGAGGAAGTCGCCATAGGTCGGCTCGGTCGGGGAGATCAACTCGTCGCTTGTTGCCGGGGTGGTTGTGACGATGGTGGGGAGGTCGTTGATGCGGGCGACGACGATCGCGTGGACCTCAGCCGGCGTCAGCAGACCTCGGCGATGCCACTGTTGCGGATCCGCCCGGGGGCCTGCTTCCATGAGCGGTGCCGTCGTGGGTTCTTGCAGGAGCGGCCCCATGTCGATCGGCTCAGTCGGCGTCGCCGCCGCCCCGGCGCTCACCAGGCACTCGCGACGACGATGGCCACCGTCGCGACCGTCACCGAAACAAGCCCGGTCGTGACCGCGACGACGGCGAGGCGCCGGGTCCAGCGTGCGTGCTGCACTTCGGTCAGCGGTGATCGCTGTGCGCCGTAGTGGGCGGTGAAGCTGAGGTCCGCGCGGGGCGCGGGCGCAGGTGTAGCAGTGGGAGGAACGAGGGTGTGCGTCATGCCGAGCGGCCTTCCCCGTGGCAAGGCTGGCCACGGTGACTGGTCAGGCACCACCTCCGTCGTGCTGCTGGCGAGAAGCGCCGGCGTCGTCGCGACCGGGGCGCGGGAGTCCTGACAGCAATCAGGGTACGAACCCGGACCCTTGGCGTCTAACTTCCTTAACTAGAAGCGTTATTTGGTTACTGCGCCGAGGTGCTGGTGTGTGTCGCGGTGCGGTCGACAACCTGCTGCACGGCGGCAGCGAGCTCAGCGATCCGCTGGGCTTCCGCGGCCGGCACCGCGTCGAGCAGCTCCTGCACGGCGGCGGGGAGTCCTTCGTAGGCCTCAATGAGGCTGTGCTGGCCGTCCGCAGTGAGTCGTACGATGCGGGATCGACGGTCGTCTGGGTCGGGTTCACGGGCGGCGAAGCCGCGTGCAGCGAGCCGGTCGATCGTCATCGTCGCCGCCGCACTGCTGACACCGAGCGCCTCTGCGAGGTCTGCTGCGCGCGCGGGGAAGCCGCCGGCTTCTCGCGCGGCGAGGAACTGCACCGTCTGGAAATCATTTGCCTTCAGGCCCATCCGAGCGCGTGCACGGTTCTGGAGCATCGTCTCCGCGACGCGAAGCCGGTTCACTGATTCCAGTAGCAGCACCCCTGCAGGAATGTGCGCACCGTCCTCACCCATCAGGCCCTCCAACCTGCAGCTGCCGGCCGCATGGCGGCGGCCCGTCCGCATGTCAGTGTGCCAGCCGAGGCCCGGACAGACGTCCGGGCTTCCCGCGCCCTGCAGGGAGCACGCGCCACGACGACGTATCCGGACTGCGCAAGAACCGTGACCGTGTGAGGTTTGCTCGGCGTAGGACGTGAGGTGTGGGCGCCTGCCCGTGGTTCGGGTCAGGGGGCAGGCGCCCTCGCGGTACGACGTCCGCTGGTGCGCGTGACGATTCCAACCCGAGCAGCAGCTCGGACGGCCAGCGGTTAGGGTTCCGCGGCGCAGCCCCGTAAACGGTACCGAGCACCACCCGGGTTCGGTCAGGTAGTTTGTGAGGTGCGGGATGGCTGTTGTGATTCGTCGCCCGAGCGCCGCGGAACGGCCGATTTTGGACGGTGGGGGCATGTCGGAGACGCCTGTTGTACCCGTGGCCGCGTTGCTCGATGCGGTCGAGCGGTGCCGGTATGCGGCTGCGCGGCTTGAGCGCACTCGGGCGGCCGCAGGACACACGTCGATCACGGAGCGGGAGGCGCTCCGGTACCTCCGGGCTGCGTCGGCGCGGGATGAGCCGTCCACGCCGAAGCAGCTCGGCGAGCACCTCGGCATCACCACGCCGTCGATGACGAGCCTGCTAGACCGGTTGGAGGCGTCCGGATTTCTCACGCGAGTGCCGAACCCCACCGATCGACGCTCCAGCTATGTGCAGCTGACTCTGGCTACACCGGATCGAGACGACACCGACCCACTTGCCGCGCACATCGCCGCCCTCTGTGCCGCCATTCCCCTAGCGGACGCGGAGATCATCACCCGGTTCCTCACCGACCTCGCAGCCCTCCACCCCACCACAACCACCAGCACCGGAACAGTGAAGGAGACACGATGAGCAACATCACCCCACCCTCCGTCCCAAACGATGACGGTGCCCTCGAGGGGCCCGACGTGGAAGTGGCCACCACCGACTCGGATGGCACGGTGAAGCCCGCTGGTCTCGGTGACGACAGCACCATCCCGAACCACCCGGACGGGCTCGCCGCCGGTTACTCCGATACCGACTCGCACTTCAACCCCGAAGAAGACACCCCCACGCAGTAACCCGGTTCTGATGGGTCCGCGATGGTGCGGACTGGTCACAGACCCACAACTGTCGGTTAGTGGAAGGTTCGCCGGGCAGTTCGGGTCCGCACGACGCACCGGGGGTACCGCCGAGCTTCAAGGAATCGGCCGGTACCCCGCACCCCTAGAAATTGACCCCGCTCAGGTCCATGCAGACGGTGCGCTCCGCGGCATCGACGCCGCGGATCTCTCATCGTCGTCTCGGTTCACGTTCTCCGCGGAGGAGAGTTGAGCGGTGTGCACTACCCCGGGGACGTACGGGATGACCCGAACAGTCCGCACACTTCCGCAAGCACGAGCCTGGGTGGGTGCAAACTGTGGAGCAGCAGCGGGGTGGTTCCCGTTGCGAGCGGGGCGGCTGCCACCTATCCGGTGGCCGCCCCGCGCCTCCAACGGGAGCGCGAACCTACTGGGAGCCGAACAGGTCGGGGCGTGCAGTGTGTTCGCGGGTGCGGTCGAGTGGGATCTCGAAGAGGTCAGTACGGCGGTAGTCCTCGGACCAGCCTCGGCGCATGCGTGATGCTGCACGGTCGAAGGCTTCGATGATGTCGAATCCGGGGACGAGGAGCGCTTGCACGCGGAGGCCGTCGTAGAGGGCGAGGAGCTGTTCCGTGGCGCGGGCGGGCTCCATCGTGTTCGGTTCTCGACCAGTACGGATGTCGTGCTCGAGGGCGGTGCGGATGGTCTGCCGGAACCGGAGGTACAGGGTGCGGTAGTAGTCCGCACCCTCGTTTGCTGGGTCGGAGCTTGCTGCAAGGGTTGACGCGAGCAGCCGCATCAGTGCGGGTTCCTCGGCATACGCGACGATCAGCGCGTGCAGGTATGCGACCGCGCCGTACTGCTCGGCGATGGGCAGCAAGGGCCGAGACAGGGTGCTGGACCACCGGTCGACGGTGGCGGTCAGCAGGCTCTGCCGGGTCGGGAAGTGCTGTCGGAGTGCGTCGACGCTGATCCCTGCGGTGTCGGCGATCTGGTCCATGTCGGCCCGTTCCACGCCGACATCGTGCAGCACCATGATCGCGGCGCTAATGATCTGCAGACGCGGCTCGATCGCATCGCCGACGCCCTGGTCGGTCAATGGTGCGAGGGGGTGCTTCCGGAACCACTCCAGGAGTGCTTTCGCCCGCGATGTGTTGCCGCCGCCCGGGACGGGGTCCGGATGGTCGGTGAACAGGTCGAGAAATCCCGGGATGTCCTTGATGAGAGGGTCGGCGGATTGGAATGCCATTGACCATTCTGGGAATGCCCGCGCACTGATGTGATCGACGGCCACTTCACGGACGTTGATGTGGCGTGGGTCCTGCCGGATCCCGGCGAACCGCTCCCGGACGACGTCGTCGTCGCCTTCGATGATCCCGAGACAGTTGCTGCCTTGATGGGCCAGGATCCCGGTGATTCCCAGCTGCAGGTTCTTCTCCCGGGCGATCACGAGGATCTCCGCGAGCTCCTCGTCCGTGACCGGGCGGGCCATCGTGCTCACGTACACCAGTGACAACATCTGGGACCCCTGTTTCCTTCACGCGTGTCTTACTCGCCCAGACTGGGCCACGCTTCCAAGAAACAGCAACCCGCGACTGGTTGCTGCGTCAGATGGATCACGGACAGTACCGGTGCAGGAGCAGACAGTGGTCGGTGAAAATGCCGACATCGCGGTCGCATCAATCGGAGTTAGTGTCTCGGGCAACCCGGTTTGAGCATGCTCCTGGGTCAACAGGGTGCCTGTTGCTGCACGCAACGGCGTCCAGCCGGGATGGTGTCGCAGGGGCGCCATCCCGGACCCCTGCGGGCTGTGCGCCGCTGACAGCGGGTCGGGAGTTGCATACCATCGAGCAGGGGGAAGCAGATGAGACGACGCATCGCGTGGGTGAGATGACGACCGCCACGCGCGCCCCACGCGAGGACGGTGACGACGAACTCGACAGCGCTGACTCCTCCTGGATCGACGCGGTCCAGCGAGCGATGCGTCCTGCACCCGCCGTGCTCGACGAGTACACGATCGCGACCACGGCACGGTCTGCGCGAGGGATCTCCGGAGACCTGTCTGATGTCACTGTGGACAGCCAGCGTGGGTACGCCACGGTCACGGTGGGCGACGTCATGGGCAAAGGCTTCGCCTCAGGGGTGCTCGCTGCGAACCTCCTCGGCAGCCTTGAGGTGTTCCGCCAGGAACCACCCGGCGAAGCCGTCGACGCTGCGGAGACCGCGACCCGAGACCACTTCGAACGCGCATCCGCGTTCGCGACCTTGTTCCACGCCCGGCTGCGATTCCGGGATGGACGGATCGAGTTCGTCGACGCGGGCCACGGCCTCACCGCGCACGCCCACACAACCGGTGCCGTTGAACGGATCCCATCGGCGGACTTCCCGATCGGCCTGCAACCCGCCGGGATACCTCGCCTGCCCCGTCTCCTCCATCTCGCCCCCGGGGAGCTGCTCCTGATCGTCACCGATGGCCTGTTCGAGCTCCCCGACGCGTCCATGCACACACTCACGCAACTCGCCATCGAACTGCGAACAGCGACGTACCTGCAGCTTGCGCTCACCGCCTTCCTCGAAGCCGCGGGCCCAGACCTCGACGACGACACCACCCTCACCGCGATCCGCCGCCACCCCTGACACAGTGTTGTGGCCATGCGGCGCGTGATGCCATCGCCTCGCTGAGAGATCGATCGGTGCAGGGCAGTGCGCGAACGGCAGGTGCCTGAAGAGGCGTCGGGCTCCAGTTCGACCGCGGAGTACCTGGACGACGTGCGACGCGGTCCCCGGACTGGGGGAAACCGGTCGTGATCCGAACGCCTACGGTGAACCCATCACCAGTAGAAAGATCGGTACGCCCCACATGCCCGGCAACCAACCAACAGCTATCGACCCGTTCACGGCCGCCTACCGGCAGCACGCGTCCGGGTTGCGTGGTTTCGTGGGAACGATCATCATCGACCGTCACCTCGCTGAAGACGTCGTCCATGAAGCGTTCCTCGAGTGGTGGCAGCATCCGGCCCGGTACGACCCGACTCGCGCCACGCTCGAGTCATGGCTGCGCACCATCGCCCATCGACGAGCCATTGATCGGATCCGTAGCCGTGAAGCGTCCCGCCGGCGGGACTTGCGCCTCGGGATCCGCGATCACCACAGCACCGACTACAGCCTTGACCAGTTCGACGCTCACTTCTCACGAGCTCAGCTCCGGGAGGCCTTGTCTGAGCTGACCGACAAGCAACGCGACGCGGTTCTGCTGCGGTACCTCGGCGAACGCAGCACCGCGGAAGTCGCCAGCGACCTCAACACCACGCTCGGGACGGCGAAAACGCGCGTCCGAGACGGCCTCATCGCGCTCCGTCAACGCCTGCAGGCCGACCCAGCAGCCGCCTGACCGCTCACGCACTCCGGCACTACCCCCTTCACCGAAAGGCACTTCTCATGACCAGCAACGCAGCAGCTCCGCGTACCGGCTTCGCCGCCACCCTCACCCAGAAGGGCGCCCTTCTGTTCGGCGTGGTCTTCCTGATCGTCGGCATCGCCGGCTTCATCCCCGGACTCACGATGGACATGGGGTCCATGTCGATGGCCGGTCACGGATCCATGGCGCTGCTCCTGGGCCTGTTCCAGGTATCCGTCTTGCACAACATCGTCCACTTGCTCTTCGGCATCGTCGGCGTCGCCGCAGCCCGTTCTGCCGGCGGCGCACGGCTCTACCTGCTGGTCGGCGGCATCATCTACGCGGTGCTGTTCATCTACGGCCTCTTCACTGCCAGCATGACCGGCGCGGCGAACTTCGTTCCGCTCAACAGTGCTGACAACGTGCTCCACGCCTTCCTCGCCGTCGCGATGATCATCCTCGGCATCGTCCTGCCCCGATCCAGCGCACGTGAACGCGCCTGATCTCGAAGCGATGACGTGAAGGGCACCGATCACACGATCGGTGCCCTTCGTTCATTCCTCCACAGCGACCGACATGATCAGACGATCGGACCGATGACCGACCGCACGTTCCACCAGACGTATCTGACTCCGATCGACGGAACGACTCTGGAAGTCGGCGCATGAGCAACGCCCCGTCGCGTGCGACGGGGCGTTGGCCGTTCCGGTCTGCCATGCACAGCCGGAGTACGTGGGGTGTTACTTGATCTGTGCGGTGATGGTGGCGGTGCCGACGAGGAGGCCGCGCTTGACGGCGTCGGTGCCGAAGGTCTTGTTCAGCAGGCCGG
>NZ_JBIYED010000015.1:0-39708 GCF_044909335.1 Curtobacterium sp. AB7
ATCCGCTGCCCGGGGAAGAACCGTGGCGGACAAGATCCCCGGGTAAACCCAGTGACCGTCTCAGCCGTTCCGTTCTCCGCCGCCGTGGCAACGAGAGGTAACACTACACAGGCTCCGGGGGCCTCGCCAACCGTGGTTCCTCCCGGGCGTGTCGGCTCGGGAGCCCCCGTCGGCGGCGGGGCTACTCCGCTGCAGCGAGCTGCCCGCAGGCCCCGTCGATCTCCTTGCCGCGGGTGTCGCGCAGGGTCGTCGGGATGCCCGCGGCGTTGAGCCGGCGGACGAACTCGTCCTGCACGTGCACCTCGGACGAGGTCCACACGGAGCCCGGCGTCGGGTTGAGCGGGATCGGGTTGACGTGCACCCAGCCCTTGCCGCGCTTGTTGAGCTTCTCGGCGAGCAGGTCCGCACGCCAGGCGTGGTCGTTCATGTCCTTGATGAGCGCGTACTCGATCGAGACACGGCGCCCGGTCTTGACGTAGTAGTTGTGTGCAGCGTCGATCGCCTCGTCGGCCTTCCAGCGCGAGTTCACCGGGATGAGCTCGTCGCGGAGTTCGTCGTCGGGAGCGTGCAGCGACAGCGCGAAGGTCACCGGGATGTTCTCGTCCGCCAGCTTGAGGATCGCGGGAACCAGTCCGACGGTCGAGATCGTGATGCCGCGGGCGCTCATGCCGAGGCCGTTCGGCTGCGGCGCGACCATGAGTCGGACGGCGTCCATCACCCGCTTGTAGTTGGCGAGCGGCTCCCCCATGCCCATGAACACGATGTTCGTCACGCGCTCGGCGTCGACGCGGTCCTTGCCGCCCTTGCGGGGATCGCCCCCGAGCTCCCCCGCGGCGATGGCCGCGTTGGCCCGCACGATCTGCTCGATGATCTCGGCGGTCGACATGTTGCGGGTCAGCCCTGCCTGGCCGGTGGCGCAGAACGGGCAGTTCATGCCGCAGCCGGCCTGCGACGAGACGCAGAGCGTGATGCGGCCCGGGTACCGCATGAGCACCGACTCGACCAGGGCGCCGTCGTGCAGCTTCCACAGGAACTTGATCGTGTCGCCGTTGTCCGTCGCCAGGCGCCGGGTCTCGGTCAGCAGGGGCGGCAGCATCCCGGCGACGAGCTGCTCGCGCTGGGCTGCCGGCAGGTCGGTCATCTTGTCCGGGTCGGACGTGTAGTGCGTGAAGTAGTGGGTCGCGAGCTGCTTCGCGCGGAAGCCCGGCAGCCCGAGTTCCTTGACGCGTGCCTCGCGCTCCTCGGCCGTCAGGTCGGCGAGGTGGACGGGCGGCTTGCCGCGCTTCTGCGACGCGAACTGCAGCAGCGGACGGCCGTCGGTGTCGGTCGCCTGCTTCCAGCCCTCGGTGCGCGGGCGCACCTGCGGACGAGCAGACTGCTGCTGTTCGAACGGGGTACGGGTGTCGGAAGCCATCAGGCCAGGATACGGGAGGCCCGTGACACGTCGGTGCCGGACCCTCCGGTGGCCGGGATGGTCACCGTCGACGGCCCCGCCTGCGTCGGATCAGCTGCCGGCGGGCAGCAGGCGCGCGAAGTGGTGCGCGGCCGAGTACATCGGCACGATGTCGACGACCTCGCCCGGGTGCGGTGCCTGCAGCACGAGTCCCTGGCCGAGGTACAGCCCGACGTGGTCCTCGTCGTCGTACACGACCAGGTCACCGGGCAGCGCCTCGGACTCGGGGATCGTCGTCGCCGCGGCGTCCTGCGTCGGGACGTAGTGCACGAGCGGGATGCCGACGGCCGCGTACGCGACCATCGTCAGGCCGGAGCAGTCGATGCCCTCGTGGCTCGCGCCGCCCTCGACGTACGGGTCCCCCATGTACTGCAGAGCGGTCTCGACGATGGTGGCGCGGTCGCCGCCGGCGGACAGCGCCGCCGACAGGGCCGACTGCGCCTGGGCCGTGGTCACCCCGAAGCGCAGGTCGAGCGTCGGGTACGAGACGACCGTGGTCGTGGTCGTCATGCCGTCGGTGGTGACGACGGGGACCTTGACGTCGTGCGCCACGGTGAAGGTCTGCGCGGCCTGCGAGGTCGTCGTGCCCTGCTGCGTCTCGGCCGGGGTCGCCGCGTTCGCCGGCACGGCCAGCGTCAGGCTCGAGGTCACCGCGATCGCCGGAGCGAGCAGGATCGCGGCACGCTTGGCGTTCGCGGTGCGGCGGATGTGCCGCGGGTCGACGGCCCGCTCGGCACGCAGGACGGCCTTCCGACTCAGCACGGCCGCACCGGCGCTCGAAGCGACTGGTCGCGGACGCGGCTGCATCCGGACGGTGCGGGTCGGCTTCGGGTGCTCCACGAACGTGGCCCGGGCAGCAGCGGGACCGAGGGCCGAGCGACGACCACGCGGGCGGGACAGCTGCGGTTGCGGCGACGCCGGAGCGGGTTCCACCGCGGGGAGCGGGGTCGCTCGCGAGGGCTCTCGGTCATCGGCTGCTGCAGGCAGGGCGTGGCGTCCCATGGGTCCTTCCGGGTCGGGACCGCTGGTCGATCCGGAAAGTAACGTATTGGTCACGGGGCGGACCGAGGCTGGGCAGTCCCGGAGTGTTCCTGCGGCTCGTCACAGGAACGGACGATCCTCGCAGGTCGCTCAGATGCGGCGGATCAGCGGTCAGGGGCCCGAGGACCCGGCCTCAGACGGGCGCGACCCGCATGACGGCGGCGATCCGGGCCTCCCGGTCGGACGACAGGCGGTCGAGGCGAGCCGCCAGCGCCACGACGGACGCGTCGACCGGGGCGTCCCCCGAGACGTCCCCCGACACCGGGACGCCGGCGCGGACCGCGAGCGGCAGCACGCCGGCCCAGACCGTGTGGTCCTCGCCGTCGTCCGCGGCCTCGCCGTTGCCCTGGAACCGGACCTTCACGCTCGCGCGGTCGAGGGGCAGCTGCAGGACCTGGGTGGCGCGGACCTCCTTCGGGGTCATCTCGCGGACCTCGTCGCGGCGGCCGGGCATCAGGTGGTCGGAGACCTGCCAGAGCGCCTCGGTGCGGAGCTCGGGCGGCACGACCGTCGCGGCGCCCGCGATCATCGCGCTGCGGTAGTTCGCGGAGCTGTCGAAGGTCGAACGGGCGAACACGAGGCCGTCCAGGTGCGTCACCGTCGCTGCGACCTGGACGCCGGTGGCACCTGCTTCGAGGAAGAGGCCGCCGCCGGTCGAGCCGTGCAGCAGCAGGACCGGGCCGTCGCCGAGGTCGCCGACGCCGCACAGGAAGGGCAGGACGATCGGGTGGCCGCCGCGGATGAACCCGACGTGGGCGAGGTGTGCCTCGTCGAGGATCGCCCGCAGGACGGCGGGGTCGTCGGACTGGCGCTCGCGGATGCGTCGGACGCGCAGGTCGGGGCCGTCGGCGGGGTTCGGGGTGCTCATGCGGGCCACGCTAGGTTCGGTAGTGGTCCAGTGCATGGACCAGATCGAGGTGATCGTGGTGGACCAGTCCGGCAAGACCGCTGGGGTCGTCGCGCGCATCCGCCGGATGGTCCACGACGGCACGCTGCGCGAGGGCGATCCGCTGCCCTCGACCCGGGCGTTGGCCGCCGAGCTCGGCGTCGCACGCGGCACGGTCGTCGCCGCCTACGAGCAGCTCGACGGCGAGGGCTGGATCCGGACGCGGCACGGTGCGGTGGCGCGGGTGGTCGCCGCGGCCGGCGCCGCGGGTGGAGCAACCGGCCCGGGTGCGACGGCGGCGTCAGCGTCAGCCACCGCAGCCCGGCTCATCGACTGCCGCCCCGGCGTCCCCGCCGTCACCGCGATCGCGCAGCGGGACTGGCGTGCGGCGTGGCGGGCGGCGGCCGACGCCCCACTGCGGAACGCGGTCGCGGACCCCCTCGGCACGGTGGAGCTCCGAGCGCAGGTGGTCGCACAGCTCGGCCTGAGCCGCGGGTTCGCCTCGTCGGTCGACCGGGTGCTGCTGACCGCAGGGACCTCCGAGGCGTTGTCGCTCGTCACCGAGGCGCTCCGCGTGCACCTCGGTCGCGCACCCGTGTTCGCGGTCGAGGACCCGGGGTACCGGACCGGTCAGCGTGCGGTGCTCAGCGCGGGCGGGACCGTGGTCGGCATCCCGCTCGACGACGACGGGATGGACCTCGACGCCCTGACCGCCGCACCGCCGGTCGACGTCGTGCTCGTCACGCCGACGCACCAGTACCCGCTCGGCTCGGTGGTGCCGGTGGCACGACGGCAGCGGTTGCTCGCCTGGGCTGCGGCGACGGGCACGCTCGTGGTCGAGGACGACTACGACTCGGAGTTCCGGCACCGCGGCAGCCCGGTGCCCGCCCTCGCGGCGCTCGACGCCGAGGGGGTGGTGCTGCACGTCGGCGGGTTCTCGAAGACGCTCGACCCGCGGCTGCGCTGCTCCTACGTCGTGCTGCCCGGGGCGGCAGGCGGGCCGGTCGGGGCCGGGTCCGGGGCCGGGTCCGGGTCCGTGTCCGGGGCCGGGGCCGGGGTCGCCGACGCGGTGCTCGCTGCCCGCCGAGCCCGCGGCGCGGTCGTCGCCGAGCCCGTGCAGGTCGCACTCGCCCACCTGCTCCGGACCGGTGCGCTCCGCCGGCACCTCGGCCGGGTCCGGCGGGACTACACGCACCGTCGCGCCCGGATCGCGGCCCGGCTCGACGGCGTCGCCGGACTGGAGGCCCGTGCCCTGACCGGCGGACTGCACGCCGTGGTCGTCTGGTCGGGTCCGGCGACCGGGCAGGAGGTCGCCGCGCGGATGGCCGGTGCCGGCGTGCTCGTCTCGACGCTCGAGGAGTACGGGCTGGCTCCGGGTAGCACGCCGGCCGGGGTCGTGCTGGGGTACGGGGCGGTGACGGCGCCGGAGCTGGACCGGGCGCTGGACGCGGTGATCGGGGCGGTCGAGCGGGCCTAGGCGGTTCGGTGCTCCCGGGGGCCCGGGTGCGCTCGGGCCGCCGGACGAGTCGCGATCAGCCGCCGGACTGCGCGGTCGCGACCACGTTCGATCCGGCCTGCTGGCACGCGGTGTTCAGGGTGCGCCCGACGAGCTCCCACTCGGGGCTGCCCTCGAGCGCCGGCCCCGACGTGGGTGCCGGGTGGGCGTCGAGGTACTCGTGCGCGTAGTCGATGGCGTTGTCGAGCCGGTCGTCGCTGCTCGACAGGTGCTCGTACCCGAAGCGCTCTGCCGCGATCAGCGCCTCGTACTGCGCCTCGGTCAGGGCACCGCGGGAACGACCGTCCGAGGCGTTCAGGGCGATCGTCGACAGCGCGCTGATCTGCCCGCAGACAGCCGCAGCGCTCAGGTCCTCCTCCACCGGGTCCACCGTGGGGGACGCCGCCGGCGCGCCCACCGCTGCGTCCGCCGACCGGGCGCTCGACGAGGTCGGCGTCGGTGTCGACGAGGCGTCGGCGGAGCAACCGGACAGGGCGAGGGACGCGAGCAGCGCACCGACGACGACGGGCAGGGCGAGTCGGAGGGAAGCCATACCCGCCATCGTGGCAGCGCCGTGGTCACGCACGGGGCGTCGTGTCGCGATCGAGACCTCGTCGATACCGGATCGTGAGCAGGCGGGGCGAGCCGGTGGTCAGTGCTGCTGCAGGTGTGCGCGCACCCGTGCTTGCACGGCGGCGGCGTCGCGGTGGTCCCAGAGCGCGAAGTGCGTGCCACCCGGCAGCGTGACGAGCTCCGCGCCGGGGATCGCTGCGGCCGCACGGGCGCTGTCGTCGTGCACGACCTCGGCGTCGGCGTCCCCGTGCACCAGGAGCGTCGGGGTCCGGACGGCGCCGAGGTCGAGCGACTCGACGGCCGCGAGCTGGCGCACGTCGTTGTCCCAGCCGACGCGTCGGGGCCCGGAAGAGTTGCCCGTCCGGGCGAGGCCGAGCAGGAACGCCCGCCGCTCCGGGTCGGCCATGACGCCGGCGACGTGTTCCTGCAGGGCTCCGCCACGCAGGGTGCTCACGCCGGCCACCGCAGCGCGTGCCGCGGCAGCCGGGGCGATGCGTGCTGCGACGGCTGCCAGACCCGCACCGAACGGGGTGCCGCTCACGAGCCGTTCGGCGGGTCCGGCCGGCCCGGGGACCCAGCGACTCGACACCCCGGAGGCGACGGCGAGCGCCCCGACCCGGTCCGGGTGTCGGACCGCCAGGCGGTACGCGGCCGGGGCTCCACCCGACCACGCCAGCACACCGACGCGGTCGATGCCGAGTCCGTCGAGGACACCGGCGAGCTGGTCGGCCTCGTCGTCGATGGTGGGGCGCTCGGCGTCGAGCCGGGTGCCGAGGTAGCCGGGCCGCGACACCGTGACCACCCGGAAGTCCTCGGACGGCAGGAAGCCGGCCATCAGCTCGGCGACGTCGATCCCGCCGGGACTGCCGTGCAGGACGAGCACGGGGACGCCGGTGTCGGAGCCTCGGGTCCCGACCTCGACGCCACGGGTGACCGCTCGGGTCGAAGGGGGCATTGCCCGACGATACTGCGCGCGACCGTGCGGTGTCGGCGGAGGGGTCAGCGGGCCTCGGGGCGCGCGGAGCCGCGGGTGCTCACGAGGTCGGCGAGGGACGGTTCGGCCTCGTCGGTGGGCACGGCCCAACCACGTCGGGCGGCCTTGCGGACGAGACGGTAGGTGGTGACCTGGACGGGCTCCACCCCGTCGGCGGATTCGTAGTTCGTCATCGTGGTTTTCTCCCTGAATCGCGAGTGGTTCGCTGCAGCCGAAAGTACCCGGACGCCGTACCCCCGGACGGGGGCCTGCGTTCCATGGCCAAAGGCCGGAGAGCGCGCCACCAGGACCCTCGCGCCAGCGGGATTGTTCGCATACAATGCAAACATGTTGATCACCGTCGACCCGACCGCGCGGGCCACCCTCGCCGAACAGGTCGCGTCGCAGATCCGGCACGCGATCGCACGCGGAGACCTCGCGAGCGGGGAACGCCTGCCGTCGGCGCGCGACCTCGCCGCCGCGGTCGACGTCAACATGCACACGGTGCTGCGCGCCTACGCACAGCTGCAGGACGACGGACTGATCGAACTGCGGCGGGGTCGCGGAGCAACGGTCTTGCGATCGGGCAACGCGTCGTTCGACCGGCTGCGCACGCTCGTGGACGAGTTGCGCGACCAGGCCGACACGCTCGGGGTCCCGCTCGACGACCTGTTCACGATGATCAAGGGGGCACGATGACGAACCGACCGATGCACGCGAGGACCCGCCTGGCTGTGGTGGCACCCGGGATGGGGGTGTTGCTGGCCCTGGTGGTCGCGGCCCTCGTCGCCGCACCGAGCCTGCCGGACCGCATGGCCGTCCACTTCGGGGCCGACGGCACCGCGGACGGCTGGAGTTCGCCCTGGCCGGTGTTCTGGCTCACGCTCGCGGTGACCGCCGGCGCCGTGGCCCTGGCGTTCGCGGCGCTGCGGATGCCCGACCGCCGGACCGGCGCCACCCTGGTGCTCGTCGCCAACCTGTTCGCCGGCAGCCTGGGCACCGCCTGGATCGTGCTCGCCGCGACGAACACCGTCGGCGACGGGACGCTGTCCGGCTGGTGGGCCGTGCCGTTCCTGGCCGTCAGCGCGGTCATCGCCACGGTCCCGGTCGTCGCGCTCGTCCGGACGGCTCGCCCGGTGCCGGCGCACGACGTCGAACCGCTGCGCATCGGGTCGGACACGCGGGTCGCGTGGCGTGCGCGCATCGGTAGCCGGTGGTTCGCGGCGCTCGGGGCCGTCGTCGTAGGACTCGGCATCGGCACGGGGCTCGCGACGGCCCCGGCGAGCCTCGGCACGGCCGTCGCGTCCGGAGCGGTGTTGGTCGTCGCTGGGCTCGCCGTGCTGGTGCTCGCCCGGGTGGAGCTCACCGTGGACCGTCGCGGGATGCGCCTGACCTCGACCTGGACCCGCATCCCGCTCATGCGCGTCCCGCTCGAGCGGATCGAGTCCTGCGGGTGGGAGGACGTCTCGCCCGGACAGTGGGGCGGCTGGGGCTACCGGTTCTCCGGCCGTGGGGTCGCCTACGTGGTGCGGTCCGGGCCGGGCCTCGTGGCACGGCTCCGCGGCGGGCAGGCGCGGATGGTGACGGTGCCGGACGCTGCGGGCGGGGCCGCGGCCCTGGGCGCACTGCTCGCCCACCGCACGCCGGCCTGACGGGGCTGCGCCGGGCCTCCCGGTCGGGGTGGTGACGCCACGAGTCTCGGGTGAGGCGACAGTCCTCGCGCTGCGGAGCCCGAGAGGTGCCGCTCAGCCCGAGACTCGTGGGCGAGCGCGCGCTGCAGGCGGTCAGAGGCTCGTCATGCCGCCGTCGACGCGGAACTCGGCGCCCGTCGCGTAGGACGACTCCGCGCTGGCCAGGTAGACCATGATGCCGGTGACGTCGTCGGGGGTCCCGGGGCGGCCGAGGGGCGTGCGGGAGACGATCGCGGCCCGCGCCGAGGGGTCGCCCGAGATCGCCTGGACGAGGCCGGTCTCGGTGTAGCCCGGCACGACGGTGTTCACCCGGATGCCGTCCCGCGCGTAGGCCATCGCGGTCGCGCGGACGAGCGCGTGGATGCCGCCCTTGGTCGACGAGTAGGCCGCGAAGTCCGCCCCCTCGCCGTTCAGCCCGGTGGGTGATCCCGTCGCGATGATCGACCCGCCGCCGCCGGCCGCGAGCATCGCCCGGACGGCGTGCTTCACGGTGAGGAACGTGCCCGTCAGGTTCACCGCGACCGTGCGGTTCCAGGTGTCGAGCGACACGTCGGCGACCGCGGCGTCGTGGCCGAACAACTGCACGCCGGCGTTCGCGACGACCACGTCGGGCGTCAGGTCGCGCTCCGCGAGGGCGGCGAACCCGGCTGCGACGCTGGCCTCGTCGGCGATGTCCATGGTGAGTGGCAACGCGAGCGCCCCGGCCGCCGCTGCTGCGGCGCCCGCCGCCGTCGCGTCCCGGTCGGCGTAGACCACGCGCGCGCCCTCGGCGACGAACCGGTCCGCGATCGCACGGCCGATGCCGGAGCCCGCCCCCGTGACGAGTGCGGTCGTGTGGTCGAGTCGTGCGGTCATGCGGGAGCTCCGTCCTGGGAGCGTCGTCGCTCCACGGACCCATCATTGCCCAACCGGTTGACCGGTGGTAGTCATGAGCCATGACTGCGGTGTCGATCGGCGCATGGCGGTTCACGCTGCGCGGTGCCGAGCTCGCCGACCTCGCGTACGACGGCGGACCGGTGCTGCGGGCGATCCGGTTCGTGACGCGTGACCACGACTGGCGCACCGCCGACGACACCGTGCTCACCCGGACGACCGACGCCGACACCGACCGCACGAGCGGGCGGGTCGGCATCGAGGCAAGCGCCCGTTACGACGGCACCGAGGTGCTCCGGTACACCGTCGAGGTCACGGTCGACGGTCCCACCCTGCACGTCGACGCGGTCGGCACCACGACGACGCCGTTCCGCCGCAACCGCATCGGCTTGGTCGTGCTCCATCCGCCGGCGCTGGCCGGCGTGCCCGTCACCGCGCGGCACCCGTCCGGCACCGTCACCCAGGCCGCGTTCCCGACCTGGATCGCGCCGCACCAGCCGGCCGCCGACCTGTCGGGGCTGGACTGGTCGACGGGTCGGGTCGCGCTGACGCTCGACCTGGCCGGCGACGTGTTCGAGACGGAGGACCAACGGAACTGGACCGACGCCTCGTTCAAGACCTACTCGACGCCGTTGTCCGAGCCGTTCCCCGTCGCGCTCGACGCCGGCTCCGTGGTCCACCAGTCGCTCACGTTGCGCGCGACGCCGAACGGTCGACCGGGAGGCACGGCCTCCCCCGCCCCGGACCTCGCGTTCCTGGACGGGCCGGCTCCCACCGCCGCGGTCGCCCCGCCGCCGACGCTCCAGCTGCTCGCCGCCTCGGCCCCGGCGGCTGCGCGCCCGGCCGACGTGCGCCCGTCCGCGGTGCCGCTCGACGTGCCGGTCTTGGTGGAGCCCGTGCTCGGCGATCCGAACGTCGAGGCCGTCCTGGCGTCCGCTCGACGCGATGCGGGTGGCGGGCCGCTCGACGTCCGGTTCGTCACCGATGACCCGGTCCGGCTGCGCGCCGCGATCGACGACGTGCTCGACTCGGGCACGGTCGTGCGGATCGGCGCGTTCGACCCGACCACACACGTGACGACCCCGGCGCTGCAGCAGGCCCTCCTCGATGCTGCGGCTGCAGCCGGCGACCTCGAGGTCGTCGCGGGCACGCGCGCGCACTTCACGGAGCTGAACCGGACCGTCGACCTGTTCCGCGACTGGGACGGCCCCCTGACCTTCAGCGTGACGCCGCAGATGCACGACCGGTCGCACGAACAGGTGACCGAGTCGATCCGGATGCAGCGCTGGGTGGTGATGAGCGCCTCCAGGCTGGCCGCCGGCAGGGCGCTCCACGTCGGACCGGTGACGCTGCGGCCACGGTTCAACGCGGTGGCGACGTCCGCGCGCCCGCTGGTGACCGATGCGTCGATCGACGCCGGGTACGGGCCGCAGTTCGTGCCGGACGCGACGGATCCTGAGCAGCACTCGGCGGCGGCCGCAGCCTGGTTCGCGGCGTCGGTGGAGGCGCTGACGGTGCCGGGGGTCGCCTCCATCACCCTCGCCGAGGCTTGGGGACCGCGCGGCGGGCGGTGAGTGCGCGGCGGGCGGTGAGTGCGCGGCGGGCGGTGAGTGCCGCGAAAGCGACAGATTCCCGCCGATGGTCGGAGGAAATCTGTCGCTTCGGCGGATCAGACGATCGTCAGCGACGGACGGCGTCGATCTTGAGCATCTTGGCGATGACGCTGTCGAGCTCGCTGTCGTCGAAGACCTGCTTCCAGTCCTCCTTGATGAGCTTCTCGCGGCCGTAGCCCATCGCGATGTGGCACGCGTCCGAGAACGGGTTCGAGCCGCGCAGGCCGTTGGTCAGCGCGATCCAGGTGTGGCCGTAGAGCATGGCGCGGGCGGCCTCGCGGGGCACGCCGACGCCGGTGACGGTCTCCTCGAGGGCGTCGTTGAGGAAGTCGCCGATCATGCAGGCGATGGTCTCGACCAGGGTCGGCTCGAGCACGGCGAGCTGCTTCACCGTGACCCAGTGCACCTGGATGACGGGCGCGTACATGGTGGTGATGACGGCCTCGGCGATCGCCTTGGCGCGCTCGTCCTGGTCGCCGAGGGACTCGGACGCGTCGAAGGCCGCGATGACCTCCTGCGGGGCGGCGATGCCCCCGAAGGTGTCGTCCCACTCGGCCTTGGTGGTGCGCTCGAGGAACACCGACGGGTGGCACGGGTGCGCGACGGCGTAGTGGATGTCCTCGCGCTTGGCCAGCAGGCCGGCGTAGGCGGCGGCCGGGTCGAGCGTCAGGATGCTGGCACCCGACTTCATGACCGGGACGAGCTGCTCCGAGATGGTGCCGAGCAGGACGTCCGGCACGGCGAGGATGACCACGTCGGCGACCTTGGCGGCCTCGACGCCGTCGGTGAGTGACCGGCCGAGCGCCTGGATGCGCTCCTGCCCGGCGGGCGAGGCCTCGCTGTAGAGCGTCGTGTACTCGCTCTTCGCGAAGTTGTTCGAGACGCGGGTGCCCATCTTGCCGCCGGCACCGATCACGGCGACGGTGACGTCGGCCGTACCGGATCCGGCAGCGACGGTGTGGGGGGTGGTGACGGTGTCGGTCATGATTCCTTGCTCCTGATGTGCTCGATGGTGTGTTCGGTCCACGCCGCCTCGATGCGGGTGGTGGTCTGTGCGGGCGTCTCGCCCGGTCGTGGGTCGGCACCCGCGTGCTCGTCCTGCCAGGGCAGCCAGAACTCGATGACGCGGTTGATCCCCCGGGCGTCGGGGTCGATCGCGGCGCGGACGGCGTCGTGGTCGATGACCCCGGAGCCCATCGGGACGCCGGTGTACTGGAACCCGACCCACCCCGGCGACCGGGTGAACCCGGAGTCCTTGACGTGCCAGTTGACGACGTGCGGGGCGGTCATCGCGACGACGTCGGCGGGGTGTTCGAGCCGTGCGACGGTGTTCGCCGGGTCCAGGCAGATGCCGAGGTGGTCGGAACCGATCGCCTGCACGACCGCGACGAGGTCGGCGGTGGCGACGACCTCGTAGGTTTCGAGGGCGAGCGTCACCCCCGCCGCTTCGTAGGCGGGGAGCGCCTGGCGCAGACGGCGTTCGGTCTCGGCGGCGTCCGGCTGGTCGTCGCCGCTCGTCCACATCGACCGGACGAGCGTCGCGCCGAGCACCTGCGCGATGTGCAGGTACCGGGCGAGGTGCGCCGGGTCGGTGCCGCGGGTGCCGACCTCGAGTGTGAGCCCGAGGTCGTCGGCCAGCGTCCGGATCGCGGCCAGCCGGTCGTCCGACGCGGTGTCGAGCGGCTGGTGGTCGCAGATCTGGAACAGGTCGACGCCGTCGTGGTTGGCGGCGTCGCGCAGGGCGTCGTCGAGGGACAGCGGCGCCGGCACACGGTCGGACATGCGCCAGGAGTAGGCGTAGGTGGAGAGGCCGAGCAGGGACGTCACGCCGGTGCTCCGTCCTGCGTCGCGGCCAGCGCCTCGGCTTCGTCGAGGATGGTGCGGATCGCCTCGGGGTCGTGGGCGAAGCGGCCGAGGAACAGGCCACCGATACGGCCCTGTCCCCGGGTGAGCAGGCCCGGCCCGGCGCTGCCGCCGTAGATGACGACCGACCCGGCGAGCTCCGACCGGTTCGCCAGGTGCTGCTCGATGCCCGCGAGCACCGCGACGATGTGCTCGTCGGGAGCGGGCTGCGGTGCGCCGATGGCCCAGACCGGCTCGTAGGCGGCGATGACCGGCCCGGCGAGCCCGTCGGCGACGGCCGTCGCGACGAAGCGGTCGAGCTGCGCGGTGACCTCGGCGACGGCAGCGGACGGGTCGCCGTCGGCCGCCCGGTCGGTCTCACCGATGCAGATGAGGGGACGCAGGCCGTTGCGGAAGGCGGCGTGCACCTTGCCGGCGATGTCCTGGTCGGACTCGTGGAACAGGGAGCGACGCTCGGCGTGCGCGATCTCGACCAGATCGACCCCGACCTCGCGGAGTTCGCGGCCGGACACCTCGCCCGTGAAGGCACCCTCGTCGGCCCATGCCAGGTCCTGCGCGCCGAGGAGCACCGGGGTGCGCTCGAGCACGGCGTGCACCGGTACGAGCGACGGGAACGTCGGGATGACGAAGAGTTCGACGGCGCCGGACTGCACCGCAGGGTGGGTCCGGGCGATGTCGGCCACGGCGGCCGCCCACTCGAGCGTCCGGGCGTGCCCGAAGTACATCTTGAGCGACACCCCGATCGTGATCGAGGCCGCCGCCGTGGTCGCCGGCATCAGGCGTCGGTCCCGACCGGGGCCGAGCCGTCGTACTCGCAGATGGCCTGGACCTTCGACGCGCTGGCGCTGGAGCGGTCGAACTCGTAGCCCAACCACTCCTTCGCCATCCGGCGGGCGACCTCGACGCCGACGACGCGCTGGCCCATGCAGAGGACCTGGGCGTCGTTCGACAGGACCGAACGCTCGACACTGAACGAGTCGTGCGCCGTGACGGCCCGGATGCCGGGGACCTTGTTCGCCGCGATCGCGACACCGAGTCCGGTGCCGCAGATCAGGATCGCGCGGTCCGCCTCACCCGACGCGACGAGTCGCGCTGCGTCGACGGCAACGTGCGGGTACGCGGTGTGCCCGTCCGCGTCGACGCCGACATCGACGACCGACGCCACCCGCGGGTCGGCCTGCAGGTCCTGCTTGATGATCTCCTTGTAGTCGAACCCGGCATCGTCCGAGCCGACGACGATGCGGAACTGCTGGTCACTCATGCGGGTGCCTTTCGTGGTGGTGTGGGTCAGGCGGGGACGGACACGGTCGACAGGACCGCCGCGGTGATCAGGGCGAACGAGACCGCACCGGCGTCGGGGGTGCCGACCGCGTCCTCGCCGTGGGTGCGGGCGCGGCCCATCTTCGGCAGCAGCTCGGCGGTCGCATCGGCGGCAGCAGTCGCCGCGGCGGACGCGGCCGCCCAGGCACGGATTAGGTCGTCGCCGGCCGCGACGCAGTCGGTGAGGACCTGGTCGAACGGGACGATCGCGTCGACCATGGTCTTGTCACCGGGGACGGCGCCGAAGGCGAGGACCGCCTCGGTGGCGGCGTGCACCGCGCTCTGGACCGTGGCAGCTGACGGACGCTCGTCGTCTCCGACGACGCGACCCAGTGCCTCCAGGGCGGCTCCCCAGATCGCACCGGACGTTCCACCGGCCTTGTCGGACCACGCGTCCCCGGCGATCGCCAGGACGCTGCCGGCACCGGCGCCGCGCGTCACCGCGTCCGCGGCGGCGCGGTCCGCCGCGGTGGCGCCGCGCTGCATGCCGATCCCGTGGTCGCCGTCGCCGGCGACGGCGTCGATGCGACCGAGTTCGTCGGCGTGGTCGTCGATGGTGGTGCGGATGGCCGCGATCGCCGCGGCGACCCGGACGGCGGACGCCTGCGACGCCTCGGAACCGACCGTGACGAGCGCCTGGACGTCGGCCGCGAGGACGTCGGCGGCGACCGGCTGCTGCGGGACGGCACCGCCCTTGCGGTACGCGGGGCTGTCGGCGGGCGCGGCCCAGAGCTGTTCGAGTTCGTCGTCGAGCCAGAAGAGCGTCAGCGAGACGCCGGCCATGTCGAAGCTCGTGACGAGTTCGCCGACCTCGGGCTCGACGACCACGACGCCCGCGTCGGTGAGCTTCCGCTGCACAGCACCGAAGACGACGAAGAGCTCCTCGTACTTGACGGAACCGAGGCCGTTCAGGATCGGGACGACGCGCTGGCCGGCGTGCGCTTCCACCCCCTCCGGCAGCTCGGTCAGCAGCTTGTCGACGAGCAGGTCGGCCAGTCCGGACGCGGTGGGGACGTCGGCTTCGGCGATGCCGCGTTCGCCGTGGATGCCCATCCCGATGGCCATCCGACCCTCGGGGACGGTGAAGAGCGGCTCGTCCGCGCCGGGGAGCGAGCAGCCGGAGAACGCGACGCCGAAGCTGCGGGTGCGGTCGTTGGCACGGGTCGCGATCGCGGTGACCGTGTCGAGGTCGTCCCCGCGTTCCGCGGCGGCACCGGCGACCTTGAAGACGCAGAGGTCACCGGCGATGCCGCGGCGCTTGTGGGCTTCGGCGCTCGGGGCGGAGGCGACGTCGTCGGTCACGCGGACCGTGCGGACGTCGATCCCGCTGTCGGCCAGTGCTCGCGCCGCGGCGTCGAAGTTGAGCACGTCGCCGGCGTAGTTGCCGTAGCTCAGCAGCACCCCGCCGCCGTGCTCGGAGGCCTTCGCGACCGCCGCGACCTGCTGGGCGCTCGGGCTGGCGAACAGGTTGCCCATCGCAGCGCCGGCGGCGAGGCCGTGCCCGACGAGTCCGCCGAAGGCCGGGTAGTGGCCGGAGCCGCCGCCGACGACGAGCGCGACGGTCCCCTCGGGGCTGGTGGTCGAGCGGGCGACGCCGCCGTGGACCTTGCGGACCCGGGCCTGGTTCGCGGCCACGAAACCGTCGACCATCTCGTCGGCGAAGTCGGCCGGGTCGTTGAACAGGCGGGTCATGCGTGGCGCTCCTGGGTGGTGGTCGTCGTGGCCTGCGCGGTCGTCTCGGCCTGCGCGGTCGTCGCGGTCGGCGTGGCCTGCGCCGCAGCGTCGGCGTCCCGTCGTTCGTTCCGCTTGGTGTTCCGACCGAGCACGAACATCAGCACGCTCGACAGCACCATGAAGAAGCCGACGATGAACATCGGGACCTGGTAGCCGCCGGTCCACCCGCTGACGACGCCCGTGATGTACGGGGCGGCGAACCCGCCGAGGTTGCCGATCGTGTTGATGAGCGCGACCCCCGCGGCCGCGGCGGCACCGGTCAGGAACTGCGTCGGCACGGTCCAGAAGTTCGGCAGCGCGGCGAAGATCGCGCAGGCGGTGACCGCGATGACGGCGATCGTGGCGGCCGGGCTGTTCATGTAGAGCGCGACCGGGATGCTCAGGCCACCGACGAGCGCGGGGACGGCGATGTGCCAGACCCGGACGCCACGGCGGAAGGCGTCACGCGACCAGAAGTACAGGACGACCGCGGCGGGGACGTACGGGATCGCCGTGATCATGCCCTTCTGGAACAGGTCGAACGTGGTGCCGAACTGCTCCTGGAAGCCGTCGATGATGGTCGGCAGGAAGAAGCTCAGTGCGTACAGGCCGTAGATGAAGCCGAAGTAGACCGCGGCGAGCATCCAGACGCGGCCGGAACCGAAGGCTGCACGGAGACCGCCCTTGGCGTGCCCGTCTCCCCCGCCCTTGGCCTTGTTCTCGGCTGCGAGGGCTCCCTCGAGCCACAGCTTCTCGTCCTCGTCGAGCCACTTCGCCTGCGACGGCTTGTCCTTGAGCACGAAGAGGCACAGGATGCCGACGATGATCGCCGGGATCGAGACGCACAGGAACATGAAGCGCCAGCCGGCCAGGCCGCCGAGCATGCCCTCGTGGGTCATCAGCCAGCCGGCGAGCGGGGAGCCGATGACGCTCGTCAGGGGCTGGGCCAGGTAGAACAGCGCGAGCATCTTGCCGCGGTGCCGGGCGGGCACCCACGTCGACAGGAACAGGATCGCGCCGGGGAAGAACCCGGCTTCGGCGATGCCGAGCAGGAAGCGCAGCCCGACGAGCTGCGGGTAGTTCTGCACCCACGTGAAGAGCAGCGAGACGATGCCCCACGTGATCATGATGCGCGCGAGCCAGATGCGCGCGCCGAACTTGTGCAGCGCCAGGTTGGAGGGCACCTCGAGCACGAGGTAGCCGATGAAGAACACGCCGGAGGCGAACCCGAACTGGGCGGCGGTCAGACCGAGGTCCGCCTCCATGCCGTTCGGGGCCGCGAAGGAGATCGCGGTGCGGTCGAGGAAGTTGATGAAGAACATCAGTGCCACGAACGGCACGATGCGGATCGCGATCTTGCGGATGGCCGTCTTCTCGACGACCGAGGTGGGGATGCCTCGCGTGGCGGGGATGTCCACGATGACTCCTGCTCGGTGGGGGTGGTACGACTCCGACCCGTGCTGCTGCGCCCGGATGGAGCGGGCGCATCGGTGCGCCTGGTCCAGTGTGCGGATTCGAATTCGACTTGTCAACCGGTTGACCAAACCAACCCAAGCCCCTCGAAGCCCAACCGGTTGACCGAACGGTACGCTCGCTGCATGCCCGCGTTCAGCCCGGACGACCCCCTCAACATCCGACTCGAACTCGAGTCCGTGCCCGCGGGGTCGCCCGCCTCCGAGGTCGCCCGACAGCTCGTGTCCCTGCTCACCGCGGGCGAGCTGGCCCCTGGTTCGCGGCTGCCGTCCGAGCGGATCCTGGCCGAACGGCTCGGTGTCGGCCGCTCCGCCGTGCGTGAGGCGCTGGCCGCCCTCGAGATCCTGGGCATCGTGCAGATCCGGCCCGGCTCGGGCACGTACCTGCAGGGTGGCACCTCGGACCTGCTGCCGACGACGCTGTCGTGGGGCCTCATGCTCGCCTCGAACCGCACCCGCGAGCTGCTCGAGGTCCGGTCGTCGCTCGAGCGCACGGTCGCGATCCTCGCCGCGCAGCGCGCCACGCCCGAGCAGGTCGCGGAGCTCGGCGAGTACCTCGTCCGGCAAGAGGCGACCCTCGACGACCCCGAGGCCTTCATCGACGCCGACGTGCGCTTCCACGTCCTGCTCGCCCGGGCCGCAGGGAACGACGTGCTCGGCGACCTGCTGCAGAGCCTGCGCTCGATGCTCAGCGTGTGGGTCGGCCGCCGCGTCCAGACCCGCCAGGCCACCGAGGCGGCCTACGACGAACACCGTGCGATCTACGAGGCACTCCGGGCCGGCGACGTGCCGGCCGTGCAGCGGGCGATGGACGAGCACATGGCCACGGCGAGTGCCCGCATCGAGAACGCGGAGCCCATCCCTCCCGCCGAGTGACGCGGGCGCGTGCGCGTGCGCGCGGCGCGTGCGCGTGCGCGTGCGCTTCGTGAGCAGAAATGGTCGGGTCCGTGACGGCGACCCGACATCTTCCGCTCACGATCGGGCGGCCGGGAGGCCCGGTGCGGGTCCGCCTCGCACCGTGCGACCTTGCCGGGGCGGCAACAGGGCTTGGGTTCGGCCCGGCAGGTGCGCTCGACTGGGCAGATGCATGCACACGAAACCACCATCGATGGCGTCGGCTCGGCCCGCGACTGGTGGGAGCAGCGGTACGCCGAGCGCGACGGGATCTGGTCGGGCCGGGTGAACGCGGTGCTGGCCGACGTCGCTGCGGCGCTGCCGGTCGGGCGCGCGCTCGACCTCGGCTGCGGTGAGTGCGGTGACGTCGTCTGGCTCGCCGAGCACGGCTGGGACACACTGGGAGTCGACCTGTCGGTGACGGCGATCGAGCGCGGTTCGCGGGCATCCGTGTCGGCCGGGGTCGAGGAACAGACCGCGTTCGTCGCCGCCGACCTCGCCACGTGGGAGACGGCTGCGCGCTTCGACCTGGTGACGGCGTCGTTCCTGCAGTCGTGGCCGGTGGAGATCCCCCGCGCGGAGATCCTGCGCGGGCCACCGGGTTCGTCGCACCCGGCGGGCACCTGCTCGTCACCGCGCACGCTGCCCCACCGCACGACGACCTGCCGGCAGCGATGCGGGAGTACCGGTTCCCGACGCCCGACGAGGACCTGACGGCCCTGCAGCTCGACGGCTCGTGGGACGTCGTCGCCGCCGAACTGCGGCCGCGCACCGCGACGACGCCCGACGGCGATCCACACGAGGTGCTCGACAGCGTGGTGATGGTCCGCCGTCTGCACGGGTAGCGTCGGAGCGGTGAGCACCGACGACCGCGTCCGCACGATCGAGGTGGGCACCGTCGAGGTCGCGGTCGAGCGCGACGGCGCCGGCACCACCGACACCTCGTCCCCTCGCCCGTACCTGCACCCGGTACGGACCCTCGGCGGCACCGTGCTGAGCGCCCACCACCCGGCCGACCACGACTGGCACTGCGGTGTCGGGGTCGCGATCCCGGACGTCGACGGCGTGAACTGCTGGGGCGGTCGCACCTACGTGCACGGTCGGGGCTACGTGTGGCGCGACGACCACGGCCGTGTCGACGTCGTACGCGCCGAGCAGCGCCCCGCTCAGTACGGCAGCAGCACGACCCAGGAACTCGTCTGGCGCGGCCCCGACCACGCAGTCGTCCTGCACGAGGACCGCACACTCGCCTGGCGCGCCGTCGACTCCGGGTGGGAACTGACCTGGTCGTCGTCGTTGCGCACTCCCGGTGATGCGGTGGTGCACCTCGGCGGTCCGGGCAGCAACGGCCGGGTCGGCGCCGGGTACGGCGGGTTCTTCTGGCGCTTCGCCGACTGCACCGACGTGGTCGTCCGGACCGCTGACGCGCAGGGCGAAGCGGCGGTGCACGGCTCGGTCGCGCCCTGGGTCGAGTGGTCCGCGGTGTTCGAGGGAGCGCCGGCGACGATCCGACTCGAAGCGCTCGACCACCGCGATCCCTGGTTCGTCCGTGCCGCCGAGTACCCGGCGATCGGTTCGGCCCTCGCCTGGCGCGAGCCGGCGCTCGTGCACCCCGGTGTCCCGCTCGTCCGCTCCTTCCGCGCGACCATCACCGACGGTACGACGAGCACCGGCGGTACGACGCCGGGCGGCAATACGCTGGACCGATGAGCACCGCAGACTGGGAAGCCCGCGTCGCCGCACTCTGGGCCGACGACACGATCGACGACCAGCAGCGCATCGACCGCATGCGCGAACTCGCCGGCACTGCGCCGCACCCGGCCCTCGGCGCGTTCGAACTCGGCGGCGCGAACGACTCCGGCGGCCACGAGGCCGAGGCCGACGTCCACTACGCAGCTGCCACCGCCGCGGGACTCGCCGACGTCGATCCCGCCCGTGCTGCGCAGATGGTCGTGCAGCACGCCTCGACCCTGCGGAACCTCGACCGCGTCGACGAGGCCATCGCGATGCTCCGCGACGCCCCGGAACACCCGTCCACGGGTGCCGCGCCGAAGGTGTTCCTCGCGCTCGCGCTGCACAGCGCGGGCCGTCACGACGAGGCACTGCGTGTCGCGATCGAGGCCGTCGAGCCGACGCTCCCCCGCTACCACCGCTCGGTCCGCGCCTACGCAGCCGCCCTCACCGAGTGAGTTGCACGAGCCGGGCGGCGGTGACGGCCCGGCTCGCGGAGACGCGCACGGGCCCCGGAACAGGACAGGTCGACTGACGCCCAGTGAGGCGCTCCCTCCCCACGGGCCGAGCGTACTTCGCCTGAACCGACAGGGGCAGTGCCCGATCAGCCGGGATCGACTTCACGCCCCGTCGATCCCGCCACCGCGCCCGCCGGCACCCACTCCCGCCGCCCGCACGCGGGCGCACGGGCACCCGGGCGCGCGAACGCGCGGGCAGGCGGCCGCCTTCGGGCGGGATCGACGCTCGGGGCGCGACGCAGGGCGGACGGGAGGCGCGGGGCGGGCCCGCACCGGGCCTCCCGTCTGCCAGCGGCGACCGTCTAGGGCCGCGCGCCCTCCTGCTGCCCCGTCACCTGCGCGACGGGCAGCGAGTCGCTCGTCGTGCGGAGCGACTCCTGCCGGATCTCGAGCTGCGTCACGGCGAGGGCAGCCAGGTCGTGCAGGTTGGCGAGGTCGGCCTCGGTCGCCTGCCGCGGCTTCGTGTCGAGCACCGCGAGGGTGCCGATCGGGACGCCGTCGTGCCGTACGAGCGGAACGCTCACGTAGAACCGGATGCCGAGCGCGCCGGTGACGAGCGGGCTGTGCTGCATGTCCGGGTGGATCGACCCGTCCGGGATCACCACGGGGACCGCGACGGGCGCGAAGCCGTTGCCGAAGTTGATGTTGCGCGCCGCTTCGTCGACGCCCTCGGCGATGTACGACTGCGACCAGGCGCGGTCCTCGTCGAGCACCTCGACCAGGGCGATGGGCGCGTCGAACAGGCGGGCGGCCATCGCGGTGGTGCGGTGCAGGGCCTCGTCGGGCAGGGTGTCGAGCGTCGCCGGTCGGGCCGTGTCGGCGTCGGCTCGAGGTGCACCGGCAGCAGCGGCCGGAGCCGCCGCCGTGGTGTCCACGACGTGGTCGGTGCCGGCGGTCTCGGCGATGACGACGTCGCGCAGCAGCGTCACGAGCTCGGCGCCGGCGGGGCGCGCGGCCGGGTCCTGCGCGGTCATCGCGCGGAGCAGCTGCTTCCAGTGCTCGGGCAGGGGCTCGGGCACGACCGGGTCGCGGGACAGCCGGGCGACGGCGGACTCGACGAGCGAACCGGGGAACTCCCGGCGACGGGTGAAGCACTGCAGCAGCACGAGGCCGAGCGAGTAGACGTCGCTCGGGCTCCCGACGTCGCCGCCGCGGGCCTGCTCGGGGCTGAGGTACGCGGCCGTGCCGGTGGTGACGCCGTCGGCGGTCAATCGTTCGACGCCCGCGGCGAGCGCGATGCCGAAGTCGGTGAGCCGTGCGCGGGCACGGTCGGAGTCGTTCCCGTAGTCGACGAGCAGGATGTTCGACGGCTTGATGTCGCGGTGCACCACGCCGTGGCTGTGGATGTAGTGCAGCGCCTCGGCCATGTCGTAGCCGATCTCGGCGATGTGGCGGGAGGCGAGCGGACCGACGGACAGTCGTTCCTCGAGGTCCTGGCCGACGACGAGCGCCATCACGAGGTAGCGCTGGTGGGTGCCGTCGTGGCCGGTGACGACGCCGGTGTCGAGCAGGCTGACCAGGTTGTGGTGCTCGAGCGAGGCGAGCACCCCGAGCTCGGCTTCTTGCCGGGCGATGTCGACCGTGCCGGCGTGGAAGACCTTGACGGCGACGGGGCGGTGCAGGCTCTCGTCGATGCCGCGGTACACGACGGACATGCCGCCCTGGCCGATGGCGTGTTCGAGTCGGTAGCGCCCGTCGAGCAGTGGGGCCGCGGACTGGGGGTCCTCGGTCGGACTCATCGAACCTCGTTCTCGGTGCGGGCAGGCTTCGGTGCATCTTCCCATCCCGACGGGGATCGTGGTGGCCCGCGGCGTTCTCCGGATGGACACGCCGGCCACTCGTACGGTGCCGCGTCGCAGCAGTACCTCGACGCCATCAGCGAGGTCGACGGGTACGTCGGGCAGCTGCAGACTGCGGTGCAGGCGCGCACCACGTACTCGTCGGAGCAGTGGTCGTTCATCGTGACCGCCGACCACGGGCACACCGACGCCGGCGGCCACGGCGGCAGCACCCCGGCCGAGCGCTCGGCGTTCATCATCAAGACCGGCCCCGGCATCACGAAGCAGACCCCGGCGATCCGCCCGAAGAACGTCGACATCGCCGCCGACGTCCTCGCCACCTTCGGCGTCGCCCGCCCCACCGAGCTCGACGGCCGTCCGCTCGCGACCGCGTCGACCGACCCGTTCGACACGATGGTCGGCGCCCTGGAGCCCCGCGTCGACGAGACCGGGATCCCGGCCTCGACGCTCGGCTGGACGAAGAGCATGCCGACCGGCTGGAGCGTCGACAACACCGGCATGGGCACCGGCGGCGTCACCGAGTGGGCCGGCTGGACCCTGACCGACGACGACTTCTGGACGCAGTCGCAGCGCGACCAGACCCGCGAGGCCAACGTCCGCGAACGCGGCGTCGTCGCCGTCGCCGACTCCGACGAGTGGGCGGACAAGACCCACACCGGCACGTTCTCGAGCCGCATCACCTCGCAGCCGTACTCGGTCGTGGGCAAGACCCGCGCGACCATCTCGTTCGGCAACCACTACCGCCAGGAGGGCGGGCAGCAGGCCACCGTCCTCGTCTCCTTCGACGGAGGCGCGTTCCGGCAGGTCGCGTCGTACACGACCGACCAGATCGCGCAGGTCGCGTCGGTCCCCGTCACGGTGCCGTCCGGTGCGGAGCAGGTCCGCGTCCAGTGGGCGCTGACCAACGCCGACAACGACTGGTACTGGGCGATCGACGAGCCGCAGGTGCGCTGAGCCGGACCGTCACCACCGGTGCGTCGCCACCGTGCTCACCCGCAGGTCCTCGAACGTGCTCGTGAACCCGGCACCGCCGAGCGAGATGAGCCCGATCCTCGGCGCGCTCCCGAGGTCCGCCGTCCACGTCCCACCACGGGCGAAGTGCCGCCCGTCGACGCTCGTCCAGGCGGTGTACCGGTGCTCCCCGCCGACGACCCGGTGCACGATCCGGAGCGTGGTGGAGTCCCCGACCGGTCCGACGACCGTGTTGCCGTAGCTCGGGGCTCCGGCCGGCTGCCCGGAGACCTGCTTGCCGAACTCCGTCTGCCGGGTGTTGAAGATCGAGTTCGACGTCAGACGGACGTAGTTGCCGTCGTCGCCCCACACGATCAGTCCGCCCTGCACGTAGTTCACGCCGTCGCCGGTGGCAGGGGTGTCCACCGCGACGGTCGTCTGCACCACGTAGTCGCCTCGCGGTGCCGGTTCGGACAGCACCGAGGCGAGTGGCGTCGCCGGTGGGTGGATGTCGGCGTCCTGCGTCTGCCAGCGAAACGTGCCGCCGCCGACGGTCCAGGTCGAGCGGTCGGGTTCACGGGTCCAGCGGAGCGCCGTGGGGAGCGTGCTCCCGTCGAACGACGTCGACAGCGCGCGGATGGTCCGTCCGGGCACGTCGACGGGTGCGGTGGTCGCCCGGTAGGTCGCACGCTGTCCCGGCTGTGCGACCGGCCCCGGCTGCACCGTGTCGGACGGTCCCGCTCCGCCCCGCACGACGGGCCAGCCGTGCCGCCAGTCGAGCGGGTCGATGAGCGCCGGCCGCTTCGTGTACGTCGGCTGCCCCGCGTAGTACGGGTCGCGGCGGTCGACCGCGTGGTAGATGATCCAGTCCTGGCCGGCGAGGTCGGTGACCACCGTGTTGTGCCCGGCGCCGACCCAGCGGTTGCCGTTCTGCGCGAGCAGGGGTGTCCCGCCGACCCGTGTGCTCGTGATCGCGACACCGTCCTGGTCGGTGAAGGGTCCGAGGGGGCTGCGCGACCGGGCGACGAAGACGCCGTACCCGGTCAGGGCGCCGTTGCAGCAGTTCGTGGCGGAGCCCATGAAGTACCACCAGCCGTCGTGGCGCATCAGGTAGGCGCCCTCGTACCGGTTGTCGATCGCGATCTGCCGCTCGCTCGCGGGGTCGGAGCGGAGTCCGTCGGCGCTGAGCGTGCGGACGTTGACGCCGCCGAAGTAGCTGCCGAAGTACAGGTACGTGGTGCCCTTGTCGGAGATGACCTCGGGGTCGAACGCCCAGCGCGCCCCGGTGCCGTTCGCGGCGGTCTGCGGTGCCACGACCGGGCCGCCGGAGTCCTTCCACGGACCGGTCGGGCTCGAGCTCGTCGCGACGCCCACTGCCGAGCCGCCACCGGTCGGCGCGGTCGCCGAGGGCGTGTCCGACGCGGCGTAGTACAGGTACCAGGTGCCCGCGCGACCGCGGTCCCCGGCCCGGTACACGACGTCCGGCGCCCAGATCCCGTTGGCGGCCCCCACCCACGCCGGTCGCGTCGGGAACGCGTCGTTCACGTACGTCCAGTGCGTCAGGTCGGTCGACCGGTAGGTCGGCACGCCGTGCTGCACGAGCGACCCGTCGGCGTTCTGCTCCGTCGCCGTCAGCGCGTCGGTGGTGCAGTACAGGTACCAGTTGCGGTCGCGCCCGACGCCGCGGATCGCGGTCGGGTCGGCGCAGCTCGCCGCCGTCTCGCCGTCGGGCAGGCTGAGCGCGACCGGGTTCCGGTGGGTCGGCACCGCCGCGCCGTGTCCCGTACTGCTGTGTCCGGTGGTCCGGTCCGCCACGGGCGCGGACGCTGCGGCGGGGCCGACCGGGAGGCCCGTGGTCGCGACCGCCGTGAGCGTCGCGACGGCGAGGATGGTTGCGACTGTTCGGCGCACGGGGTCCTGCTCTCATCGTCGAGGAAGGGCTGTGTGCGCGAGGGTACGCTCGCGGGCAGCGGACCGGGCCGGTTCCGTCGGGTTCCGCGCGACGAAGGAGTCAGCGATGCCCGCGAGGTTCGTGTACTGGATGAACGTGTCGATCGACGGTTTCGTCGAGCGCGACGCCGGAGAACTCGGCGACGTCGAAGGGCCCGAGTGGATGCGGATCGACGAGCCGCTGCACCGCGAGTTCAACGCCCGCGCCGCGGCGATGACCCTGTCCGTCGAGGGACGGGTCGTCCGCGACATGATGGACCCGTTCTGGCCGGATGCCCGCACCGACGAGTCGATGCCGGCGTTCATGCGCGAGTACGGCGAGGTCTGGACCGAACAGCCGAAGGTCCTGGTGTCGCGCACCCGGACCAGCGCTGACCACAACACCCGGATCATCGGGGGCGACGACGCGATCGCGCAGCTCGCCATCCTGCGCGAGGAGTCCGAGGGCGACATCGGCGTCGGCGGCCCGAACCTCGCGACACAGCTGCTCGATGCGGGGCTGCTCGACGAGCTGTTGCTCTACACGCACCCAGCCGTGCTCGGTGCCGGTCGGCCGCTGTTCGACCCGCCGGAGACGGGCGTGCGACCGCCGGTGCTGCTGGACCTGCTCGAGCAGCGGGAGTACCACAACGGGGTCACGCTGCACCGCTACCAGGTGCTGCGGTAGTCACTCCCCCGAGGGGCCTGGACCGATGATGACCAGGCGCCAGGCACTCGGCCGGTCGCTGTCGAAGTCGTTGAACGCGACGCTGTCGACGGCCTTGCTCGATGACAGCTCGATCTGGTGCGGGCTGTCGCGGCAGTCCATCGGATCGAGTTCGATGCTCTGCGATCCGCCCGGCAGCACCGTCCGCACGATGCCACGCATGTGCCCGTTGCCGTAGCAGGAGAACTCGAGGTGGTCGATCGTCCGCGAGTCCGGGAACTGCACGCGGACGCCTGGCTCGAGGTGGGCCGGGTCCTCGTCGCCGGGGCTCGTGTCGGCGCTCAGCACCCCGAGGACCGCGTCATCGGTCTCGGTCCTCGCCTCCTGCTGCGTCTTCCACTTGCCGAGGGCCTCTTCGTCGACGGGCGGCGCCGAGGTGCAGCCGGCGAGCAGGGCCACGACGGCGAGCGCCGGCAGGACCAGGGCGGGGAGGTGTCGCACGCCGTGAGCCTAGCGAGGCCAGGGGCCAGTCGATGCAGGCACAACGAACGACGTCCCACCCGTCGATCGACAGGTGGGACGTCGCAGAACGCGTGCGCGCTCGCTCGGGTCAGACGTCGCGTCGACGAGCGACCGTCAGCGCGAGTGCACCCACGACGAGCACCTCGGCCGCCAGGACACCGAAGCCGCCCCAGCCATTCAGTACGATGTCGTCCTGGCTGGCTTCCTGTCCGTCGTAGGAGTACGCGAAGAGCTGACTGCCGGCCTGGTCGGGCAGGAACTTCATGATGTTGACCGGCCACTCGAGGTTCATCAGCCCCGCCATCAGCGACAGGACCACCGGCAGGACCAGCAGGATGCCGAGCGTGATCGCGATGCCGCCGGCGCTCGACCGGACCAGCAGCCCGATCCCGTAGGCGAGCAGGGCGAGCAACGTCAGGTAGACGGACGACCCGAGGATGGGCAGGAACACCGCCGGGTTGCCGATCTCCGGCTCCACACCGTTGCCGGCCAGCAGCGGCAGCGAGATGAGCACACCGATCCAGGTCGCGACGGCACTGACCACGAACGTCGTGACCGCCAGGACCACGGCCTTCGCGAGGATCACACCGGTGCGCCGGGGGTCGGCCGTGAACGTCGAGCGGACCTGACCGGTGCCGTACTCGCCGGTGATGATGAGCACGCCGAGCACGCCCACGACGAGCGACGAGAGCAGGACGCCCACGGTGTTGACGTTCACGAGGGTGCCGTTGGCGATGTCCGTCGGCATCTGGTCGCCACCGCTGTTGGTGTTCGCACCGACGAGTGCGGCCATGCCGATCGTCACGAGCACCAGGATCGCGTAGCACCAGAACGTGGACCGGATGCTGCGCAGCTTGATCCACTCGCTCCGCACCAGGTGCGGGAACGACAGGCGGGTCGCACCGTGCATGCGGGTCGACGGCGTGGTGGGCGAGGTGGTGGCGCTCATCGGGTGCCCTCCGATCGGTACTCGACGTCGTCGCGGGTGAGGGCCATGTAGGCCTCCTCCAGGCTCGCGCCGGTCGGGGTGAGTTCGTGCAGTGCGACGCCGGCCTGGGCGGCGATGTTGCCGACCGTCGGTGCGTCGGGACCGACGACCAGGAAGGTGCCGTCTTCGCGCGGGGTGACCGTCGCGTTCGGGCCGATGGCCTGGAACAGCTGGTCGGGCGACGGCGTCCGGACGATGACCCGGCTGCCACCGCCGGCGGCGCCCGGTGCGGTTCCCCCACCGGCGACGAACTCGGCGATCGGGGCGTCGGCCAGGACCTTACCGCGGCCGAGCACGACCACGCGGTCGGCGGTCTGCGCCATCTCGCTCATCAGGTGGCTGGACAGGAACACGGTGCGACCGTCGGCGGCCATCCGGCGGGCGAGCTGCCGGACCCACAGCACGCCGTCGGGGTCGAGACCGTTGACGGGCTCGTCGAGGATCAGGGTCTTCGGGTCGCCGAGCAGTGCGGCAGCGATTCCCAGACGCTGCCCCATGCCGAGCGAGAACCCGCCGACGCGCTTCTTCGCCACGGACTCGAGGCCGGTCATGTCGATGACCTCGTGCACGCGGGCCTTCGGGATGCCGTGGGTCGCCGCGAGCGAGAGCAGGTGGTTGTAGGCGCTGCGGCCCGAGTGGACCGCCTTCGCCTCGAGCAGGGCGCCGACCTGTCGGAGCGGGTCGCGGAACGTCGTGTACGGCTGGCCGTTCACCGTCGCGCTCCCCGCGGTGGGCCGGTCGAGGCCCATGATCATGCGCATCGTGGTGGACTTCCCGGCGCCGTTCGGCCCCAGGAAGCCGGTCACACTGCCGGGTCGGACGACGAACGAGACGTCGTCCACGGCGGTCTTCGGACCGTACTGTTTGGTGAGGTGGCTGACTTCGATCACGGCGGCCACGCTATTGCAGGGGTGTCCGGCGGCGCGTCCGTCGGAAGGGGGATGTGTCAGGCGCGCGGGGGCCGAAGCCGTTCGGCCTAGCCTGAAGCCGTGGAGCAGGCACAGGACGACGGACCGTTCTTCCACGACACGAAGGCCGACCTCGTACCGGGCGACCTGCTCACCGCGGGCTTCCGGTCGAATCACCGCCCCGAGGTGGTCGTGAACCACGTCTCCTTCACGGCGGTCTCCGACGGCGCCGGGCTCGCGGCCGAGCTCGCCGCCGGTGACGCCGAACCGCGGGTCTACGAGTTCGCGCCGACCGGTCCGTACGAGGACGACCCCAACGTCACCGACGAGAAGTTCCCCGGCAACCCGACCCGGTCCTACCGCAGCACCGAACCGGTGCGGATCGTCCGCGAGGTCACCGACTGGCCCCGACTCACGCCCGACGCGCTGCGCCTCTGGCGCGAGCGCCTGGCCGCGCTGCGCGCGGACGAGCGCGGCGAGATCATCAACTGAGCCGGCTGGCGGACGGGAGGCGCGGGGCGGGGCCGCCACGGGCCTCCCGTCCGCTTCGCCCTGGTCTCAGTGCCCCGAACGTGCCCTGCGGACGTCAGCGGCTGAGCGCGTCGCTCGTCGTGACGGTCGCGAAGCTGCCGTCGAGCGCCGCCATGAAGGCGGCGTGGACGCTCGCACCCGGGACGGTGACGCCCCCGAGCGTCAGGTCCGGGGCGGCACACGCGTCGGCGACCACGGTCGCGGTGAAGCCGAGCTCGTGCGCGGCCCGGGTCGTCGAGTCGATGCACATGCTGCTCATCATCCCGACGATCGTGACCTCGTCGACTCCGGCGTCGGTCAGCAGTTCCTGGAGCCCGGTGCCGATGAAGCTGTTCGGCTCGTGCTTCTCGAGGACCGGCTCGCCGTCGACGGGCGCGACCGCCGGGTGGAAGTCGAGGCCCGGCGTGCCCGGTACGAAGAACGTGGCGCCGGGGTCGGTGGACACGTGGAAGACGTGCACCACCAGGTCGCCGGCGGCGCGGAAGGACTCGAGCACCGTGCGGGCTGCGGCGGCAGCGGCCTCGGGTTCGACGAGGGGGAACGCCCCACCCGGGAAGTAGTCCAGCTGGATGTCGACGAGGAGCAGCGCGCGGGTCATCGGTTCAGTATGGCGGGCGGCGGGCTCCAGGCCGGGCCGTGTCCGGGCTGTTCGTCGCCGGGATCGCGGGCGAAGGCGAGGCTCTCCGCGATGATCGAGAGCACGACGTCCACCTCGTGGTCGTCGCGCGGCCCGTAGACGAGGAACTCGGTGCCGTGGTCCTCGTACTGGTGCGGGGTCGCCCACCCGAGAGCGGTGAGCTCGACGCCGCGAGCCGCCGGCAGGCACAGGTGCACCGAGGTGTCGTCGACACCGTGCAGGTGCACGGGTTCGAGACGCCCATCGGGAGCGAGCGACGTCCACGGCACGACGTGGTCGGCACGGTCGCGGAGGAACAGTGCGCGCGACGACGCCGGCGAGACCTGACTGTGCCCCTCGACCACGTCCGGCAGTGCCAGTGCGTCCGCGACGAGTCGTCCCCACTGCTCCGGGGTCGCGCGGTCAGTGAGCTGACGCTGTGGCCCCTCTTCGGACACGGACGGGCGGACACCGGGGCGAGGTGTGGAGATCACCGTTCGACGCTACCGGCGCGCTCCGCCGCCGCGGGTCACGGTTTGGCGCCGTTGCCGAACGAGCCGTGCAGGGTCGTGTCCGCGAAGGCCGTCGCGTCGATCACGGCGCGGACGCGGTCGAGGACGCCCTGGTCCTCCGAGTCCACGCCGATGACGAGCGAGCCGTAGTCGACGCGCATCGTGTACGGGATCGAGGCCTCGAGCCCGGTCACGTGCGGGGTCGCGGCGAGGGTCGCCAGTCCCTGCGCCACCACAGTGGACGTCGACGTCGGGATCTGCTGGTCGAACGTGCCGTCGTAGTGGACGGTGCTGGCGATGTGCCCCTCGTCCGCCGGCACGGTCAGCGTCAGGGAGACGCCGGTCCACGCCAGCTCGGTGGCCATCGTCGTCGGGACGGCTCCGGCCTGAGCCGGGGTCGCGCCGGCGTCCATCGTGACCGTGAACCGCGATGCGAAGTGGTTCGACGTGACCCACCGGGTGGAGCAGGTCGGGTCCGGGGCGGAACTGGGGGTGTTGGTGGTCGTCTGCGTCGCCTCAGCGACGGCCGGGAGCGCACGGACCTGCCGGAGGGCGGTGCGCACCTGGCTCGCGACGGCGGGGTCGAGCGTCGGCGCCGGGGTCCGGTCCGGTGTCGGGTTCGGGTTCGGATTCGCCGCCTCCGGTGCCGGCGCTTCGTCGCTCGGACACACCGCTGTCTCGGAGCCGCTCGATCCACCGGACCGCAGCGCGTCGCGTGCCAGTCCTTCGGCGGCCGAGCACGCCGTGAGCGGCACGGTGCAGGCCAGGGCGACGAGGAGTCCGATGACGAGACGAGAGCGCACCGACCCAGTCTCCCTGCCGCGTGCTGCACGCCGGAGCCGGACGGGCGCGCTGTGTCCCGGGTGCTACCCGGCGCTCCTCTGACGACGAGAGAGCTGCCCGTCCGGTGCCTGACCCGAACAGGGCCGGACGGACAACTCCTGATCCCGTTACTGCGGGTTGTTCGGAACCGGGCCCGGGATCGATTGCTCCAGCGTACGAACGCGCCCACGTCGAAGTTCGGGTCGACGACGAGGGCGCGTCCTGTAACGGGTCATGAACGACCGGACTCATTCGGAGCCCCCCGTTCGAGGGGTTTGGTCGTGTGCGGAGTCTCGGCTCAGCGCTGCTGGTCGTCCAGGTCGAGCGAGGAGGTCAGTTCCGGGAACGCCCGCGCCTGCTCGATGAGCTGCTGCGCCTTCCGCACGACCCCCTCGACGCTGTCCGCACCGGCGACGAGGCGCACCGGTGGTGCGGACATCTCCGTCAGGGCGAGGAGCGTCCGGGCGAGCTTCGCCGGATCGCCGCTCTGCTTGCCCTCCATGCCGCGGAAGAACTCCTTGGTCTGGTCCGACGAGGACCGGTAGTCGTCGAGGTGGACGTCGCCCCAGAACGTGGAGCTGCCCTCCGCGAGCAGGTCGGTCCGGAAGAAGCCGGGCTCGACGACCGTGGTGTGGATGCCGAACGGCAGGACCTCGTCGTGCAGCGCTTCCATCCACCCCTCGAGCGCGAACTTCGACGCGGCGTACGCGCTCCCACCGGCACCGGCGACGATGCCGGCGGTCGAGCTGATGCTGATGACCCGACCGGAGCCCTGCGCCCGCATGACGGGGAGCACCGCGCGGGTGACGTTCATCGCACCGAAGAAGTTCGTCTCCATCTGCGCACGGAACTGCTCCGGGGAGACCTCTTCGAAGAACCCGCCCTGGAAACTCCCGGCGTTGTTCACCAGGACGTCGATGCGGCCGAACCGCTCGATCGCTGCGTCGACCGCGCTCCGGACGGTGCGCTCGTCCGTGACGTCCAGCGCGACGGCGAGCAGCTCATCGTGCGTGCCCACCGCTGCGACGACACGTTCCGGGTCCCGCCCGGTCGCGACGACGTGGTGTCCGGCGTCCAGGGCGGCGCGCGCGAACTCGGTGCCCATGCCGCGGCTGGTCCCGGTGATGAAGAAGGTCTGGGGTTCGGTCATGCCCCCAGCGAAGACCACTTTCGTGCAGAGAGTGAGGCTCTGCCGAAACGGGGTCGAGCAGAACCTCCCTTCCGACGCTCGAGCCGCCCTAGCGTCAGGGACATGGACCCCCTCGTGACCACGACCCCGTCGGCTCCGTCGGCTCCGCCGACCACTCCGGTTGCCGGCGACCGGCTGCCGTGGTTCCCGCTCGCACTGCTCGCGGCGATCGGGTTCGTGCTCGTCGCCATGGAGACCATGCCCGCGGGGCTCCTGCCGGTCATCGCGGACGGCATGGGGACGTCCGAGGGCACGGTCGGACTGTTCGTCAGCGCCTACGCGATCGGCACGGTCATCGTCACGGTGCCGGCGATCGCACTCACGCGGGGCCTGCACCGCAAGCCGTTGATCACGACGGCCATCGCCGTGCTCATCGTCGCGAACACCCTCACCGCGTTCGCCCCGAACGTGACCATCGCGCTCGTCACGCGGTTCGTCGCCGGCGCGGTGTCCGGGATCATCTGGGGCATGTTCGCCACCTACGCGCGGCGCATCAGTCCCGCGCGGTTCGCAGGCGTCTCGCTCGCCATCGTCTCCACGGGCGCGCCCGTCGGCTTCGCGCTCGGCACGCCGCTCGGGTCGTTCATCGGCACCGCTCTGGACTGGCGCTGGTCGTTCATCGGCCTCAGCCTCGTCGGGGTCGTCATCCTCGCGCTGATCGCGGCGTTCGTGCCGGACGCACCCGGCCAGACCGGCGCTGCGAAGCTCTCCGTGGTCAAGGTGTTCCGCATCCGTGGGATCGCGATCATCCTCGCCGTCATCGCCACGTGGATGGTCGCGCACAACACGATCTACACCTACATCTCGCCGTACCTGCGGGTGACCGGCACCGACCTCAGCGCCGGACTCGTCCTCCTCGTCTACGGCATCGCGGCGATCCTCGGCGTCGTGATCACGGGCGCGCTCCTCGACCGGCATCCCCGGCCCCTGCTGCACCTGAGCGTCGGACTGTTCGTCGTCACCGGCGTCGTCCTGCTCGTGGGTCACGCGTCGCCGGTCGCCGTCCTGGTCGCCGCCGTCCTGTGGGGTGTCAGCTTCGGTGGTGCCTCGACGCAGCTGCAGGCGGCGCTCACCACGGCCGGTGGGGAGAACGCCGACGTCGCCAGCGCGTTCCTGCCCGTCGCGTTCAACATCGCGATCTTCGTCGCCGGGGTCTTCGGAGCCGCGCTGTTGACCGTGTTCGACGGACTGGTCCTGGCGGTGGTGATGATCGTCTTCGGGGCGATCGCGGCGGTGCTCACCTTGGTCGGTCGGCGATCGGCGTTCCCCGCGCGTCTCTAGTCGGAGACCTGTAGCAGCGGTCGAGGCCGCCGGCACCGCCACGTTTCACCCGTTGACGGGATCGCCGCCCCACGTCAGGTCGCTGTCCTCGTCGACCGGGAAGGCCTCGAACCGGTCGTCGGCCAGGACCGCGTCGACCATGGCACGTGACCCGGCGACGATCGTCGAGTCCCAGTCGATCTCCGACGCGAGCACCCAGGAGTGGTCTTCCGGCCAGAGCATCTGCGGGGTGTGGGCGAGGTCGACCACCGTCCCGATCCGAGCGCGGTCCGGCCACGTCGGGTCGGCGAGCTGCGGCAGGGTCATCGAGAGGAGGAAGCACTCGCGGTGCGGCCATGGGAAGAACTCGACGGCGAGGGCGGCACGGATCGCGGCCTGCGCATCGTCGTGCTGCGCCTGGATCTCGAGCGCGTAGCGGCGCATCGCCTCGATCTCCTCCGCGGTGGCCTGATCGGCGCCCTGCCACCCGACAGCAAGCGTCGACCCCCCGCTCAGTTCGCTCCACCCTCTCCAGATCGCCGCGACCAGGTCGTCCGGTGTCGAGGTCGATGCCGCGAGGTGCTCGGTGAGCGCAGCAAGCAGGATCGGCTCGAACCAGCCTTCCTCGGGCGGGTGGACGCGCCAGCCGTCCTCGAACACCAGGTCGGACTCGTCGGTCCGGCCGGTCAGGCTCCGCCACTGGACGAGTGGGTGCACGATGCCGCCCGTTCGCGATGCGACGTCGGACCACCGCCACCGGCCGGACTCGAGGACGGGGTGGTCATCCCGTTCGTCGACGGTCGAACGGTCCTCGCGGTCCGCCGACACCGGGTGGAGGATGCGCGCGGAGGCCTCGAACCCGGTTCCGGCTGTCCCGCCCACGGTGCCGAACGTTCCCGCCCGGGCGAGCAGCCAGGCGCCGCGGGACACGTCGGTGATCAGTTCCACGTGCCGAGCCTAGGACGAGCCCCGACCGACACCGTCCGCGTGCACCAGCAGCGTCGGCAGAGCCGGGGCCGGATCCGTCGCGAGCCGAGCGTGGGTCTCCACGTCGAAGCGTTCGACGCCGTACCGCAGCTTCTGTCGCTCGGTGCCCTCCGCGGCGAACCCGGCGGCACTGGCGACCCGGCAGGACGCGGGGTTGTTCACCCGGTGCCCGAGCTCCAGGCGGAACAGCCCGACGCCGAACGCCCAGGACGAGACACTCGCCAGCGCCGCCGTCGCCAGTCCGCGTCCGCGTCCGCCACGCGCCAGCCAGTAGGACGCCCAAGCCGTCCCGTGCCGGAACTCGATCGCGGTGAGCCCGACGTTCCCGATCACGACACCGTCGTCCACGACCGCCCAGTTCTTTGCGCGGTCGCCGAATCCGAGGGAACGGCTGATGTGCTCGCGCGACTGCGCCTCGTCGCGCAGATCGGCGTCGGGGAACTGCGTTTCCAGGTCCGGCGTCGTCCGCCGGGCGAGGAGCAGCGCGGGTGCGTCGTCGACCGACCACGGGCGCAGGGCGACCACCATGTGATCAGCCGACGGCGGGCGGCCGCGGACGGGACGCGCGCAGTGCCGGGAACTGCTCGTCGCGCCACTCACCGTCGACGGGCACGCCGCTCACGGCCGCACGTTCTTCGCGCTCCCGCAGCTCCACGCGTCGGATCTTGCCCGAGATGGTCTTCGGCAGCTCCGCGAATTCGACCCGACGCACGCGTGCGTAGGCCGGGAGCGCGGTCCGCGCGTACGCGAGTACCTGTTCGGCGGTGTCCGCCGTCGCCTCGAACCCGGCGGCGAGCGTCACGTACGCCTTGACGACGTTGAGCCGGGCGTCGTCCGGGGCGGGCACGACGGCGCTCTCGGCCACGGCAGGGTGCTGCAGTAGGGCGCTCTCGACCTCGAACGGTGACACCTTGTAGTCGGACGACTTGAACACGTCGTCGGTCCGGCCGATGAACGTCAACTCCCCGTCGGTGTCTCGGACCGCGATGTCGCCGGTGTGGAAGAAGCCGTCGCGCATCGATGCCGCAGTCCGGTCGGGGTCACCGAGGTACTCGGCCATCAGGTTGACCGGCCGCTCGTCGAGGTCGAGGCAGACCTCGCCCTCGTCGCCGGGCTGCCCGGTGACCGGGTCCAACAGCGTCACGGTGACACCGGGCAACGCGCGGCCCATCGCACCGGGGGTGACGGTACTGCCCGGGGCGTTGCCGATGATCGCCGTGGTCTCGGTCTGCCCGTAGCCGTCGCGGATGGTCAGACCCCACGCGCGTTCGACCCGGTCGATGACCTCGGGGTTCAGTGGTTCTCCGGCCGACACGACCTCGCGCAGTGCCCGTGGGCGCGCACCGAGGTCGGACTGGAGCATCATCCGCCAGGCGGTGGGCGGTGCGCAGAACGTGCTCACCTCGGCGGCGTCCAGCTGCGCGAGGAGCGCGGCCGGATCGAACCGCGGGGTGTCGTGGACGAAGACGGTCGCTTCGGCGATCCACGGCGCGAAGAAGCAGCTCCAGGCGTGCTTGCCCCAGCCGGGCGAGCTGATCGCCAGGTGCACGTCCCCAGGCCGTAGGCCGAGCCAGTGCATCGTGCTGAGGTGTCCGACGGGGTACGACGTCTGGGTGTGCACGACCATCTTCGGCTTCGAGGTCGTGCCCGACGTGAAGTAGACGAGGCAGGGGTCGGCGGTCTTGGTGACGACGACCGGTCGTGACTCCCCCGCGGGCGCTGGTTCGCCGAGGTCCGACGGGTACTCCGTCCAGCCGTCCGCAGCGCCGCCGATCACGATGCGGGAGAAGTCCCCGCGGACGTGGTCGTACTTCGCGGTCTCGCTGCGGTTCGTGACGACGTGTGCGACGGCTCCGCGGTCGACGCGGTCCTGCAGGTCTGCGGTGTCGAGCATCGTCGACGTCGGCAGGATCACGGCCCCGAGCTTGATCACCGCGAGCATCGTCTCCCACAGCTCGAGCTGGTTGCCGAGCATGACCAGCACGTGGTCGCTCTTCCGGACGCCGTGCTCGTGCAGGCGCACGGCCAAGCGGTCGGACCGGGCGGCCATCTCCGCGTAGCTGAGCCGCTGTTCCGAGCCGGCCGCGTCGACGATCCAGAGCGCGATGCGGTCGTTGCCGGCCGCGATGACGTCGAACCAGTCGTTCGCCCAGTTGAAGGTGTCGCCGAGGTCCGGCCACCGGAAGGCGGCGCGGGCGGCATCGGCGGACTCTGCGGAGAGCAACTGGTCACGGGCAGCGCGGTACGCGGTGGTCACGTTCGGGTTGGGCACGGACCGATCATGCCGCATCCGTCTGGTCGTCGATCCCGAACAGCCGGCGTGCGTTCCCCGACGTGAACGCCTCGCGGGCCGTGTCCGAGGGGAACTCCCGCAGGAACGTCTCGATCTCGTCCGCGGAGGGTCGCTGGAACGGGTGGTCGGTGGAGAACAGCAGCCGGTCGGGCGTCGTGACGTCGAGCGCGTGCCGGAGCAGCGTGGGGCTGAGCATCCCCGAGCTGGTGATGTGGAGGTTCGAGCGGACCGTGTCGGACACCGTCCGCTCGAGTCCGGCGACCCGCGACAGGCTGTCCGCACGGTCGAGCCAGAAGAGCAGGAGCTCGCCCCAGTGGCCGAGCACGACCTGCAGGTCCGGGTGTCGGTCGAAGGTGCCCCCGACGATGAGGCGAAGTGCCGCGCGTGCCGCCTCGAGGTGCCACCCCCACCCGAAGGTCGCCAAGCCGAGCTCGACCATCGGGTCGAACCCCTCGTACGCCGCTTCGCGCAAACGCTTCGACGGGACCTGCGGGTGGATGAAGACCGGCTGACCCAGCGACGCTGCGGCGGCGAAGAGGTCGTCGTACCGGCGATCGTCGAGCGGCACCTCGCCGGTCCGCCCGTAGACCATCGCCCCCACGCAGCCGAGGCCGGCGGTGCGCTCCAGTTCGGCGACGGCAGCGCCCGGGTCGGCCATCGGCAGGGTCGAGAACGCGCGGAACCGGTCCGGGTGGTCCGCGACCGCGGCGATCGCGATGTCGTTCGCCTGCCGACTGAGCGGGATCGCGTCCGCGGCATCGAGCGGCTGCGCTCCGGGCGGCGCGAGGGACAGCACCTGGACGTCGATCCCCTGTGCGTCCATCGCGGCGAGCCGGGCGTCGCCGAGGTCACGGAGCAGCTCGCCGTTGTCGCCGAGTTCGTCCAGCGCCGTGCTCGGGTCGCGGCGGTCCTCGGGCAGGGCGTTGACGGCGTCGGTCAGGGCCGGGTGGTTCCAGTGCTCTTCGATCGCGATCAGGGTCATCGGGTTCCTCCGTCAGGTCGTGTACCGACGTTCTCGCTCATCGGCGTTGAGTGAACCGTACACCTCGCTCAACGCCGTAGAGTCAGACGCATGGCCGAGACCTCACGCGACGCGAAACGCGCACAGACCGCCGAGCGCATCCGCGCAGCCGCTCGGCAGCAGTTCGGTGCGAACGGGTACGAGGGCACGACGATCCGGAGCATCGCCGCAGCTGCCGGCATCGATCCGTCGCTCGTCATGCAGCACTTCGGGTCGAAGGCAGCGCTGTTCGCGACCGCCGTGCAGCTGCCGACCACGTCGGACGGTGGGAGCGAGCGCGCGGCCGCCGACCACCTGCTCGACGTCCTGGGCATCCGGTTCGACGCGCTCCCCGCCGAGACGGCCGCGCTCGTCCGGTCGATGCTGACGGTGCCCGAGGCGGCGGACACCATGCGTGGCTACCTCGACGAGCGGGTCGAGAACCTGGCGCGCTCACTGGACGGCGACGACGCCCGGCTGCGGGCGTTGCTGACCGTGAGCGGCATCCTCGGCATCACGATCACGCAGCACTTCCTGCGCCTCAGCGCCTTCGACGGCGCGTCACGTGACGACCTGCTCCGCGCGGCGCAGGGCTGGGTGGAATCGCTCACGACGGAGGCCGGGTCACCCACTCGCTGAGCCGGGTCCGCCCAGACTGTTCAGCCACCCCTCGAGCCACGGCACGACGTCCGACAGGTCCGCCGTGTCGATCGCGGTCGATGCTGTCGCCCTGGCCGCTCCGGTCGCATTGAGAGCCAGCGCCGCGGGGACCACCTCGAAGAGTGGGATGTCCGACCGACTGTCCCCGATCGCACAGCACCGCTCGATCGGCACGCCACGGGCCAGCGCGTACCGGAGCGCACGGTCTCGCTTGTCGAACTCGTCGAAGTGCTCCGCCACCGCCCCGTCGTAGGTGCCACCCGTGACCCCGACCCGCGGTCCGCCGTGCGCGACGAATCCGAACCGCCGCGCGAGCGACCGAGTGACCGGCTGCCACGCGAGCGACGCCAACACGGGGACGACCTGGTGCGTGCGGCACCACGCCACCACGAGCTCCACACCGGGGAGCACCGGTAGGTCGTCGAGCCAGCGGTCCACGGTCGTCGTCGATGCGCCGCGCCAGCCCGCGGCATCGATCTCGCTCACCTGTCGATTCGTGAGCGAGCCGTCGGCGTACCGACGCTCGGCCTCGTCCAGCGCGTCCCGGTGCCCGAATCGCTCCGCGAGATGACTGCTGCTCGAACCGGTCGACACGAGCGTCCCGTCGACGTCGAAGAAGACGATGCCGCGCACCGGCTCCGTCACTGCTCCCGATCCTCCGGCATCGCCGCGCGGATCGCTGCGATCGTGTCCGCAGTCTCGACGTGCAGGTGCGCCCGGATCCCCATCGCCCGTGCAGCCTCGATGTTCTCCGGCACGTCGTCGACGAAGAGGACGTCCTCGGGCGCGGCAGCGAGCTGGTCGAGTGCGATCCGGAAGGCCTCTGGCTCCGGCTTCGTGACCCCGATCTCGTGGCTGTAGCAGATCGGGTCGAACACGGCTGAGAACCCGAACCGTCGCTCCTCCTCCTGACGGGCGCCATCGCCCGAGTTGGACAGGATCGCGAGCCCGACCGTCCCGCGCAGACCGGCGACGAAGTCGAAGAGCGGCTCGTTCAAGGAGCCGCAGTACGCGTCCCAGAAGTCGGCTCGCATCGACGCGAGCACCTCGGCCGAGGCGCCGAGTGCGGCGCCGATCTTCCCCCAGTACTCGTCGTCGACCCCGGTCCGTCGCGCAGCGTCGGGCAGGTCAGCGTCCGACAACCGCGAGGAGAACTCCTCGTCCGTCAAGCCGAACGCAGCCGCCCACCTCGTGCGGAACTGCCCCGGCCATGCCGCGTCGTCGACCATCTCGAGCACGCCACCGACGTCGAGCAGCAGCCACCGCACCCCTCCGCCGGTCACGCGGAGACCTCGTCGAGTCGGCGGATCATCTCGAGCTCCCGCTCGTCGAGCGCGAGGACGTACGGCTCGCTCACCCCGGTCAGCTCGTACCCACGTCGCGAGTAGAAGGCCTGCGCCCGCAGGTTGCGCTCGTGCACGTGGAGACGGAGCGTGGTCCCGTGGCCGGAAGCCCACGCCTCGATCGCGTTGAGCAGCGCATCGGTCACGCCGGCCGCACGGCCGCGGTGCGACGGCGCGACGTACGCCCCGACCAGCAACGGCCCGGCAGCGGCGTCCGGGATGAACGACCCCATCGCACCGACCCAGCGGCCGTCGGCGTCGATCGCCACGAGCGCGGTCCCGCCGGCGTCCTGACCCCGGCGACCCCGCGCACGCCACTCGGTCTCGTCGAGCTGCTCGGCATCCGCCAAGTGCTCCGCGTAAGCCATCGGGGTGTCCTGGAGCATCTCCAGGCGGAGCGCTCGGACGGCTTCCCAGTCAGCCTCGGTCGTCGGTCGGATCGTGATCCCCTGCATGGACCGAGCGTAGGACAGACAGCCGTCGGCGAAACTCGTCCGAACGGATTCCAATCGACTTGGGGCAGGGCGCCGAATCACCTGCACAGACCGGGAACCACCCGGAGCGCTCACCAGCCGCACATTGCTGGTTCTCCACCCTGCACCAGGGTGTGTTCGGCGCGCAC
>NZ_JBIYED010000016.1:0-4063 GCF_044909335.1 Curtobacterium sp. AB7
AAAGGCTAACCCTTCCTCTTAACCTTCCAGCACCGGGCAGGCGTCAGTCCGTATACATCGTCTTGCGACTTCGCACGGACCTGTGTTTTTAGTAAACAGTCGCTTCCCACTGGTCTCTGCGGCCTTCAACGCTCACGGAGTAAATCCGGTCACGTGTCCGGCCCCCCTTCTCCCGAAGTTACGGGGGCATTTTGCCGAGTTCCTTAACCACGATTCTCTCGATCTCCTTGGTATTCTCTACCTGACCACCTGAGTCGGTTTCGGGTACGGGCGGCTGCAACCTCGCGTCGATGCTTTTCTCGGCAGCATAGGATCACTGATTTCCCCTTACGGGTACGCGTCGGATCTCAGGCACACAGACGACGGATTTGCCTATCGTCAGCCCTACATCCTTACACCAGGTTCACCTTACGGATACCATCGCCTGGCTCAGCTACCTTCCTGCGTCACACCTGTTCATACGCTAACCGCACCAGCATGGGGTCGAGCGTTAGACCGGCCACCATCACCCCGAAGGGATCCGGTCGTCCGGGTTAGGACTCTTAGCACCACTGGATTAGCTTGGGCGGTTGTTCACCGGTACGGGAATATCAACCCGTTGTCCATCGACTACGCCTGTCGGCCTCGCCTTAGGTCCCGACTTACCCAGGGCGGATTAACCTGGCCCTGGAACCCTTGGTCTTTCGGAGGACGGGTTTCTCACCCGTCTTTCGCTACTCATGCCTGCATTCTCACTCGTGTAGCGTCCACGGCTGGATCACTCCGCCGCTTCACTCGCCACACGACGCTCTCCTACCACTCCGCACGACTGAACCACGAAGGCTTGTCAATGTGCGAAATCTACAACTTCGGTGGTGTGCTTGAGCCCCGTTACATTGTCGGCGCGGAATCACTTGACCAGTGAGCTATTACGCACTCTTTCAAGGGTGGCTGCTTCTAAGCCAACCTCCTGGTTGTCTATGCAACTCCACATCCTTTCCCACTTAGCACACGCTTAGGGACCTTAGTTGGTAGTCTGGGTTGTTTCCCTCTCGACGATGAAGCTTATCCCCCACCGTCTCACTGCTGCGCTCTCACTCACCGGCATTCGGAGTTTGGCTGACGTCAGTAACCTGTTGAGGCCCATCGGCCATCCAGTAGCTCTACCTCCGGCGAGAAACACGCAACGCTGCACCTAAATGCATTTCGGAGAGAACCAGCTATCACGAAGTTTGATTGGCCTTTCACCCCTATCCACAGCTCATCCCCTCCATTTTCAACTGAAGTGGGTTCGGTCCTCCACGACGTCTTACCGTCGCTTCAACCTGGCCATGGATAGATCACTTCGCTTCGGGTCTAGAACATGCGACTCAAACGCCCTATTCAGACTCGCTTTCGCTACGGCTGCCCCACACGGGTTAACCTCGCCACATATCACTAACTCGCAGGCTCATTCTTCAAAAGGCACGCCGTCACCCCTACTAAGGAGGCTCCGACGGTTTGTAAGCAAACGGTTTCAGGTACTATTTCACTCCCCTCCCGGGGTACTTTTCACCTTTCCCTCACGGTACTTGTCCGCTATCGGTCATCTGGGAGTATTTAGGCTTATCAGGTGGTCCTGACAGATTCACACGGGATTTCTCGGGCCCCGTGCTACTTGGGATACACATCCGGCCATAACACCATTTCGTCTACGGGGCTGGCACCCACTACGGCCCGGCTTTCAAACCGGTTCGACTATGATGCGCTGTAACCGCCCCAGTCCGGCAGAACTGAGTGACGTGTCCCACAACCCCGACCATGCAACGCCCGCCGGCTATCACACATGATCGGTTTAGCCTCATCCGCTTTCGCTCGCCACTACTCACGGAATCACATGTTGTTTTCTCTTCCTGTGGGTACTGAGATGTTTCACTTCCCCACGTTCCCTCTACCCGCCCTATATATTCAGGCGGGAGTCACCAGGTCACAAAAGCGCCCAGCGGGGTTTCCCCATTCGGAAATCCTCGGATCAGGGCTCGATTATCAGCTCCCCGAGGCTTATCGCAGATTTCTACGTCCTTCTTCGGCTCCAGATGCCAAGGCATCCACCGTTTGCTCTTAGAAACTTGACCACAAAGATTAAAATTGCGATCCGTCATCACCCACAACCATCAGTCCGAAGACCCCGGTCGATTGGATGACGCGAATCAAAGATGCTCGCGTCCACTGTGTAGTTCTCAACATACGATCGGCACCACACTCCCCACCATCCAACGACGATGCTTCATGCAGCCCAACGAAGGACCCGCAGGCCCAACCCCCACCAGACACTCTCATGTCAGCAGGAAGCCTGGTCCCTCAGGACCCAACAACGTGCACCAGCAGGAAGCTCCACCCCAACCCGTCCCAACCCTGCAAGCAGAGCGTACTGAGGTCGGAAGCATCACTCCCAACTGCACTGTCAATGTTCCACCCATGAGCTACCGGCAACCACGTTCGGGTTACTCGGCGCCTGGACCACGCCCACCCCGAAGGGCACACGAGGCCAGATGCTCCTTAGAAAGGAGGTGATCCAGCCGCACCTTCCGGTACGGCTACCTTGTTACGACTTAGTCCTAATCACCGATCCCACCTTCGACGGCTCCTTCCACAAGGGTTAGGCCACCGGCTTCGGGTGTTACCGACTTTCATGACTTGACGGGCGGTGTGTACAAGGCCCGGGAACGTATTCACCGCAGCGTTGCTGATCTGCGATTACTAGCGACTCCGACTTCATGAGGTCGAGTTGCAGACCTCAATCCGAACTGAGACCGGCTTTTTGGGATTCGCTCCACCTTACGGTATCGCAGCCCTTTGTACCGGCCATTGTAGCATGCGTGAAGCCCAAGACATAAGGGGCATGATGATTTGACGTCATCCCCACCTTCCTCCGAGTTGACCCCGGCAGTCTCCTATGAGTCCCCGGCATAACCCGCTGGCAACATAGAACGAGGGTTGCGCTCGTTGCGGGACTTAACCCAACATCTCACGACACGAGCTGACGACAACCATGCACCACCTGTACACCGACCACAAGGGGGCGACCATCTCTGGCCGTTTCCGGTGTATGTCAAGCCTTGGTAAGGTTCTTCGCGTTGCATCGAATTAATCCGCATGCTCCGCCGCTTGTGCGGGCCCCCGTCAATTCCTTTGAGTTTTAGCCTTGCGGCCGTACTCCCCAGGCGGGGCGCTTAATGCGTTAGCTACGACACAGAAACCGTGGAAAGGTCCCTACATCTAGCGCCCAACGTTTACGGCATGGACTACCAGGGTATCTAATCCTGTTCGCTCCCCATGCTTTCGCTCCTCAGCGTCAGTTACGGCCCAGAGATCTGCCTTCGCCATCGGTGTTCCTCCTGATATCTGCGCATTCCACCGCTACACCAGGAATTCCAATCTCCCCTACCGCACTCTAGTCTGCCCGTACCCACTGCAAGCCCGAGGTTGAGCCTCGGGATTTCACAGCAGACGCGACAAACCGCCTACGAGCTCTTTACGCCCAATAATTCCGGACAACGCTTGCACCCTACGTATTACCGCGGCTGCTGGCACGTAGTTAGCCGGTGCTTTTTCTGCAGGTACCGTCACTTTCGCTTCTTCCCTACTAAAAGAGGTTTACAACCCGAAGGCCGTCATCCCTCACGCGGCGTTGCTGCATCAGGCTTTCGCCCATTGTGCAATATTCCCCACTGCTGCCTCCCGTAGGAGTCTGGGCCGTGTCTCAGTCCCAGTGTGGCCGGTCACCCTCTCAGGCCGGCTACCCGTCGTCGCCTTGGTGAGCCATTACCTCACCAACAAGCTGATAGGCCGCGAGTCCATCCCCAACCAAAAAATCTTTCCACCACCAGACCATGCGGCCAGTGATCATATCCAGTATTAGACGTCGTTTCCAACGCTTATCCCAGAGTCAGGGGCAGGTTACTCACGTGTTACTCACCCGTTCGCCACTAATCCACCCAGCAAGCTGGGCATCATCGTTCGACTTGCATGTGTTAAGCACGCCGCCAGCGTTCGTCCTGAGCCAGGATCAAACTCTCCGTAAAAAAATACAGACCCAACACCC
>NZ_JBIYED010000017.1:0-1535 GCF_044909335.1 Curtobacterium sp. AB7
GTCAGCAAGCCGACCAGGCACGAGGTCAATCAATAAATTGGCATTGACAATGTGCACGCTGTTGAGTTCTCAAGGACCAGACGCACTCCCCACTCCACCCGTCGGGCTTCGTCAGAGAGGCATTCGTCTCGCAACACCCCCGAGCACCACGATCGAGACCGTGAACTCTTGGGTATCGGTTGCCTGAGCGGGACCCCGTCCGGACTGCATCACCAAGTGGTTCCACCTGGTGACCGTCTCGGCCGTTCCGTTCTCCGCCTCAGCGGCAACGAGTGACAACATTACGGGGAGGTGAACGGGAGCGCCAGCCGGGCCACTTCCCGGGCGTGTCGCAGGCGGGGAGCCACGCGCGTCGACGTGCGGGCCCGGACAGTTCGACGTCATAACCCCACCGTGAGACCGGGACTCCGGGACTCCGCGACTCCGGGACTCCGCGACTCCGCGACTCCGCGACTCCGCGACTCCGCGACTCCGGGACTCCGGGACTCCGCGACTCCGCGACTCCGCGACTCCGCGACTCCGCGACTCCGCGACTCCGCGACTCCGGGACTCCGGGACTCCGGGACTCCGGGACTCCGGGACTCCGGGACTAGCATCCTCCCCAGCAGCCGGCTGCCGAGGGTTGGCCCCGTGCGAACTCTCCCACACAGTGTGACCACCACGACGCGGCCACATCGAGCAATCGCTCTCAGGGCAAGGCGCAACCACTCGTCACACGAACAGCGCCCTCTGGATCAGCGACCGGAGTCCGCATGAGGGATCCACCTCGCGGTGCGCTCCGCCGGCTCGTCAAGCTGCCTCGAGTCCGGAGTCCGGCTCGAGAAGTGGTCCACCGCACGCGAACCACTTCGTGCCGAACCGAGTCACAGACGGGAAGGCCTTCACAGCCGCCGGTCCAAGGGCGCAACCCCGCCTGGGCCCGCGCCACCTTCGAGTCGAGGCTCGACTCTGGGCGCCACCGATGGCGCGGCTGGCGGACCCTCCCGCGCCAGCGGCGCACGCGCTCCGCTTCGTGAGCAGGAATGGTCAGGTGGAATCGGCAGAACTCGACCGCTTCTGCTCACGAAGAGTCAGCGCCTTTACGAGGGAACTTCGAGCTCGTCATCGAAAGAGGCCGGTACCAGATCATGGCTGAGCCGCGCAGCGACGAGCAGCAGGGCCTCGGAACCGAGCGAGACGCTTGGTGAGCAGACATGGTCGGGTGGAATCGGCAGGAATCGACCGCTTCTGCTCACGAAGAGTCAGCGCCACTCGCGAGGGACCATCGAGCTCGTCATCGAAAGAGGCCGGCGCCAGACCGCTGCTCAGCGGCGCAGCGAGGAGCGACAGGGGCTCAGAGCTGGCGGGCGTTTTGTGAGCAGAAATGGTCGGGTCGCACACCGATACTCGACCATTTCTGCTCACGAACGAGCGCCGAAACGGACACCCACTGCAAAGACCCCCGTGAACGCAGAAAACCCCTGACCAGTGCTGGTCAGGGGTTCCCTGGTGTTACTACGGTAAGTCCGGCGGCGTCCTACTCTCCCACAAGGTCC
>NZ_JBIYED010000018.1:0-1301 GCF_044909335.1 Curtobacterium sp. AB7
TAAGTCCGGCGGCGTCCTACTCTCCCACAAGGTCCCCCTTGCAGTACCATCGGCGCTGAGAGGCTTAGCTTCCGGGTTCGGAATGTGACCGGGCGTTTCCCTCTCGCTATGACCACCGGAACACTATCGACCATGATCTGGTCTCAAACATGTTCCGGCTGCTGCCCACGAATGGGCAGAGCGGTGTATTCAGTTTGATTCCCGATCGTCTGTCGGGAACCACAAAGTGGACGCGAGCCCCACACGCAAAGGTGCGGGAAATCAGTGTGTTATCAAGTCTTCGGCTTATTAGTACCGGTCAGCTCCACGGGTCGTTAGTCCCCGCTTCCACATCCGGCCTATCAACCCAGTAGTCTGCTGGGAGCCTCTCACACTCAAGGTGCATGGAAATCTCATCTCGAAGTCGGCTTCCCGCTTAGATGCTTTCAGCGGTTATCCGGTCCGAACGTAGCTAATCAGCGGTGCCCTTGGCAGAACAACTGACACACCAGAGGTTCGTCCATCCCGGTCCTCTCGTACTAGGGATAGATCTTCTCAAATTTCCAACGCGCGCAGCGGATAGGGACCGAACTGTCTCACGACGTTCTAAACCCAGCTCGCGTACCGCTTTAATGGGCGAACAGCCCAACCCTTGGGACCTACTCCAGCCCCAGGATGCGACGAGCCGACATCGAGGTGCCAAACCATGCCGTCGATATGGACTCTTGGGCAAGATCAGCCTGTTATCCCCGAGGTACCTTTTATCCGTTGAGCGACAGCGCTTCCACAAGCCACTGCCGGATCACTAGTCCCGACTTTCGTCCCTGCTCGACCTGTCAGTCTCACAGTCAAGCTCCCTTGTGCACTTACACTCGCCACCTGATTGCCAACCAGGTTGAGGGAACCTTTGGGCGCCTCCGTTACTCTTTGGGAGGCAACCGCCCCAGTTAAACTACCCATCAGGCACTGTCCATGAACCCGATCAGGGTCCTACGTTAGACATCCAGAGTGACCAGAGTGGTATTTCAACAATGACTCCACGAACACTAGCGTGCCCGCTTCACAGTCTCCCACCTATCCTACACAAGCCACACCGAACACCAATACCAAACTGTAGTAAAGGTCACGGGGTCTTTCCGTCCTGCTGCGCGTAACGAGCATCTTTACTCGTAGTGCAATTTCGCCGAGTTCGCGGTTGAGACAGCTGGGAAGTCGTTACGCCATTCGTGCAGGTCGGAACTTACCCGACAAGGAATTTCGCTACCTTAGGATGGTTATAGTTACCACCGCCGTTTACTGGGGCTTAAATTCAGAGCTTCGCC